>CAUJSJ030000050.1:0-76804 GCA_963422775.4 uncultured Roseateles sp. | reverse complement strand
AAGGCCCGCAATGAGGCCTACCAGGCGCGCGCGACGGCTTTCGGCCCGATGGTCGACGCCGTGAAGGTGGCCGACGCCGAGCAGGCCGTCAAGCGCAAGGCCTTCTCCGACAAGGTCGACGCGCTGGACGCCCAGTTCAAGGCCATCGAGGACCGCACCGAGAAGCATTTCGATGCCAACGACAAGTGGAAGGCCGAGTGCCAGAACAAGGCCTACGACGAGAACGACGAGAAGGCCATCCGCAAGGAAAAGGCGGCCGCGGGCAAGTGATCCGCGCCGGCCACTGACGACCGAACCGGGCCGCCCCCAGCAGGGAGCGGCCTTTTTTCATTTCCGGGAGATCCCCGCATGACGAATCCCCTGATGCAGGCTTGGGCGGGAGCCCATGGCCTGCCGCCGTTTGCCGACATCGAGCCCCGGCATTTCCAGCCTGCCTTCGACGCCGCACTCGCCGAGCACCGTGCCGAGATCGAGGCCATCGCCAGCCAGCCGGGCGCGCCAGACTTTGCCAACACGCTGGCCGCCTTCGACGCCAGCGGCCGCCGGCTGACCCGCCTCGAACACCTGTTCTACAGCCTGGCTGCCTCTGCCACGTCGCCGGAGCTGCAGGCCGTGCAGCGCGCGCTGGCCGCGCCGCTGGCCGAGCACGGCAGCGCCGTCTACATGCACCAGGGCCTGTTCGCGCGCATTGACGCGTTGTTCGAGCAGCGCGAGCGCCTGGGCCTGTCGCCCGAGCAGCGCCGGCTGCTGGAGCGCGTGCACCTGGACTTCCTGCGCGCCGGTGCCCGGCTCGCGCCCGAGGCCCGGGCGCGCTACGCCGCCGTCATGGCGCGTCTGGCCGAACTCAACACCCGATTCGCGCAGAACGTGCTGGCGGCGGAGAACGGCTACCAGCTGCGCCTCACCACTGACGCCGACCTCGCCGGCCTGCCAAGCTTCGTGCGTGCGGCCGCGCACCAGGCGGCCATCGACCGCGGACTGGAAGATGGCGTGCACGTCATCACGCTGTCGCGCTCGCTGATCGTGCCCTTCCTGAGCTTCAGCGCGCGGCGCGACCTGCGCGAGCAGGCCTGGCGTGCCTGGGTCGGCCGCGGCGATGACACCGGCCAAGACGGCGCTTCAGGGGACAACCGCGAGATCTGCCGCGAGATCCTGGCGCTGCGCGCCGAGCAGGCCCGGCTGCACGGCCATGCCTGCTACGCCGACTACGCGCTGGAGGACACGATGGCACGCAGCCAGGGCGCCGTCATGGGCCTGCTGGAACGTGTCTGGCATCCGGCAATGGCCGCGCAGTCGCGCGAGCGCGAAGCCGTGCGCGGCGCGATGGCGGCTGCCGGCGCCACGCACGAACTCGAAGCCTGGGACTGGCGCTTCTACGCCGAGCAGGCCCGGCGCGCCCGCTTCGAGCTCGACGAGGCCGAGGTCAAGCCCTACTTCTCGCTGGACCGCATGGTGGCGGCGATGTTCGACTGCGCCAGCCGCCTGTTCGGCCTGCAATTCAAGGCCAGGCCCGACATCGCCGGCTATCACGCCGACGTGCGCGCCTACGAGGTCTTCAACGCCGACGGTTCCCTGCGCGGCCTGTTCCTGCAGGACAACTTCGCGCGGCCCACCAAGCGCAGCGGTGCCTGGATGAACGCCATGCGCAACCAGAGCCGTGCGCTCGATGCCACCCCCATCATCCTGAACAACAACAACTTCGCCCGCGGCGGTGGTTCTGGAAAGGGCGAGCCGACGCTCTTGAGCTTCGACGATGTCCGCACGCTGTTCCACGAATTCGGCCACGGCCTGCACGGGCTGCTGAGCAGCGTGGAACACGAACGCCTGGCCGGCACCCAGGTGCTGCGCGACTTCGTCGAACTGCCGTCACAGCTCTTCGAGCACTGGATGGCGGAGCCCGAGGTGCTGAAGCAATTCGCCCGCCACTGGCAGACCGACGAGCCGCTGCCCGACGCGCTGCTGGCCAAGCTGCAGGCCGCGCGCCAGTTCGGGCAGGGTTACGAGACGCTGCGCTACACCGCCAGCGCCCTCGTCGACATGGCCGCGCACGCCTTGCCGGCGGCACCCGACGACGTCGTCGCCTTCGAGCGCGCCACGCTGGAGAAGTGGGGCCTTCCGGCCGAGGTCGGGCTCAACCACCGGCTGACCCACTTCCAGCATCTGTTCAGCAGCGCCGGCTACGCGGCGGGCTACTACGTCTACCTGTGGGCCGAGGTGCTGGACTGCGACGCCTTCGACGCTTTCGTCGAGGCCGGCAGCGTGTTCGACGCGGCCGTGGCGGCCCGGCTGCGCGAGTGCATCTACTCGGCCGGCAACAGCCGCGAGCCCGGCGAGGCGTTCCGCGCCTTCCGCGGGCGCGACCCGGTCGTCGAGCCCATGCTCAAGGATCGCGGCTTGCTGCCGGCCTAGTCTTCAGGCCGAAGCCAGAGCCAGATCGCCACGGCCGTCATCATCGCCGGCACGGCGATCTTGACGATAAGCGGCAGCGAGGTCAGCGCCAGCAGCACGGCACTGGCAGCCATCATGAGGCTGGCCATCCACTTGGCGCGCCTCGGCACGGCGCCATGCTCGCGCCAGCGGCGGATGTGGGGGCCGAAGTGGGCATGGTTGAGCAGCCAGGCCTCCAGCGCCGGCCAGCCCTTGCCGGCGGCCCAGGCGGCCAGCAGCAGGAAGGGCACGGTAGGCAGCACGGGCAGCACCACGCCAAGCAGGCCCAGCGCGACGCTCAGCAGCGCCAGTGCCCGCCACAGCATCCGGGCGAAAGCCTGGTGCATGGCGGCCCTATTTCAGCCCGCCGCTGAGGAACTGCTGGAGCCGCTCGCAGTGGGGGTGCAGCAGCATCTCCTTGGGGTTGCCTTGCTCCTCGACCTTGCCCTGGTGCAGGAACAGGCAGTGGTTGGACACCTCGCGGGCAAAGCCCATCTCGTGGGTCACGACGATCATCGTGCGGCCTTCCGCCGCGAGGTCTCGCATGACCTTGAGCACCTCGCCGACAAGCTCCGGGTCCAGCGCCGAGGTGGGCTCGTCGAACAGCATGACCTCGGGGTCGACGGCGAGCGCGCGGGCGATGGCCACGCGCTGCTGCTCGCCGCCCGACAGCTGCGCCGGATAGACGCCGGCGCGGTGCGACACGCCCACGCGCGCCAGCAGCGCCTGGGCGCGCTCGATAGCCTCGGCCCTGGGCTTGCCCAGCACGTGGATGGGCGCCTCGATGACGTTCTCCAGCACCGTCATGTGCGCCCAGAGGTTGAAGTTCTGGAACACCATGGCCAGCTTGGCGCGCCAGCGCTGCAGCTGCTTGGCGTCCGTGGCCTTCAGGCTGCCGTCGCGGTCGCGCGTCAGCTTCAACGCTTCGCCGCACAGGCTCAGCTCGCCCTCGTGCGGCTGCTCCAGCAGGTTCAGGCAGCGCAGCAGCGTGCTCTTGCCCGAGCCGCTGGAGCCGATCAGCGTGACGACGTCGCCAGCCCTGGCGGAGAAGCTGATGCCCTTGAGCACCTCGCGCTCGCCGAAGCGCTTGTGGATGTTGGTCGCCTGCAGTTGGATATCGCTCATCTTGTTCAAGCCCCCAGCAGCTTGCCAGTGCGCACGGCTTCGCGCCCCGCCACCTTGGCGATGCGCATGCCGGCGCTCGCGAAGCGCACGAAATCGCGCGCGAAGAACAGGCCGTCCACCGGGCTCTTCAGCAGCGTGACTTCGGCCGTGACGGGGTCGATCACCTCGGCCAGCACGTCGCCGGCCTGCACCTCGGCGCCGACTTCCTTCAGGAAGGTCAGCACGCCGGCCGTGTGCGACTTGATGGGCATGCTGCCGGCCAGCGGGCGGGCATCGCCGACCGCATCGGGCAGCGCCGGCTTGTCGCCGGCAATGAGGCCGCGCCAGCGCAGGAAGTCGACGATGTTCTGCGCATCGGCCGCAGCCAGCTCATGGGTCACGTCGACGGCGCCGCGCAGCTCGACGGTGACTGACAGGCAGGCCTGAGGAATCGGGAAGCGGCTGCCCTGGCCGTTGAAGTGCTTGTCCCACTTCCACCAGACCTGGGAGCAGGCTTCGTCGAAGGGGTTGTCGCCGGAGTCCTGCGCCAGCAGCGTCACGCGCGAGCGCAGGAAGCGCGCCAGCGGCTCGCAGTCGGGCCAGCAGGGCGTCTCCGTGTACAGGTGCATCAGCGCCTGGGCGTCGCAGTGCAGGTCCAGCACGATGTCGGCGTCGCAGGACAGCCCCAGCAGCGTGCGGCGCTGCGACTGCAGCTCGGTCTCGACCGGCGAGGACAGCACGGCCGACTTGAGTGCGCGGCGCAGCAGCGCGACGTTGGCGGCCGCGTCGGCGCCCAGCTCCGACTCGACCGCCTGGGCGACGTTGGCGATCTGGTCGGGGTAGTGGCGGTTGAAGTTCTCGCCGGTCGTCAGCTCGAAGCGGCCCTGATGGCCATGCATGACGAACTGGCTCAGCCCGATCGGGTTGGCCATGGGCACGAGGATGATCTCGCCGCTGACCTGGCCGGCGGCGTCCAGCGCGTCCAGGAGGCGACGCAGATGGTGGGCGACCAGCATGCCGGGCAGCTCGTCGGCATGCAGCGAGGCCTGGATGTAGGCCTTCTGGCCGCCAGGCTGGCCGTAGTGCAGCGAGACCAGCTCGCGCTGGGTTCCAGGGGCGGGTGAGAGCAGGGAGTGTCGAACGACTTGCATAAGCGGCTAGCGGCTCATCATGGGTTTGAGCCAGCGCGCCTCGGCCCAGCGGAACAGGCCGACGAGGCCCAGCGTGAGCACGAAGTAGAAGGCACCGGCCGTGATGAAGGCCTCGAAGGGAAGGTAGTACTTGGCGTTGATCGCGCGGGCCGCGCCCGTCACGTCGAGCAAGGTGACGACGCTGGCCAGCGACGTGCCATGCAGCATGAAGATGACCTCGTTGCCATAGGCCGGCAGGGCCCGGCGCAGCGCAGCGGGCAGCACGATGCGGCGCAGCATCAGGCCGCGGCTCAGTCCAAGGGCCTTCGCCGCCTCGATCTCGCCGGCCGGCAGCGCGCGGATGCTTCCGGCAATGATCTCGGTGGTGTAGGCCGCCGTGTTCAGCGAGAACGTCAGCCAGGCGCAGAAGCTGGCCGACGACAGCCACGGCCAGGCCCAGCTCTCGCGCACGGCGTCGAACTGCGCCAGGCCGTAGTAGCAGAGGAAGAGCTGCACCAGCATCGGCGTGCCGCGGAAGACGTAGGTGTAGGCCCAGACCAGCCGCGAGGGCCAGCCCTTGGCGACGGTTCTCACCAGAGCCAGCGGCACCGCAAGCAGCAGGCCGCAGGTGAGCGACAGCGCCAGCAGCTTCAGCGTGACGAGCAGGCCGGAGAGGTAAAGCGGGAAGTTCTCGCCGATGGCTTCGAAGTTCACAGCCTGCCTTCCTTCACGCCGATGGCCAGATGCCGTTGCGCCCAGCTGAAGCCGAGCTCGGACAGGCTCGTGAAGACGAGGTAGATCAGCGCCACGGCCAGGTAGAAGCTGAAGGGTTCGCGCGTGTTGCCGGCGGCCTGCTGGCCGCGCGTCATCAGGTCGGACAGGCCGATGACCGACACGATGGCCGTGCTCTTGAGCAGCACCAGCCAGTTGTTCGAGATGCCCGGCAGCGCATGGCGCAGCATCTGCGGCAGCGTGATGCGCCACAGCACCAGGCGCGGGCTCATGCCGAAGGCCAGGCCCGCCTCGCGCTGGCCTGGCGGCACGGCCAGGAAGGCGCCGCGGAAGGCCTCGGTCAGGTAGGCGCCGAAGATGAAGCCGATGGTCATCACGCCGGCCACGAAGGGGTCGATGTCGATGTAGTCCTCATGGCCGAGCATCGGCGCGACGGTGTTGATGGCCAGCTGGCCGCCGTAGAAGACGAGCAGCATCAGCACGAGGTCGGGCACGCCGCGGATCAGGGTCGTGTAGGTGCCGGCGATGACCCGCGCGACGCGCGAACGTGACAGCTTGGCCAGCGCGCCGCTCAGGCCCAGCACCGCGGCGATGGCCAGCGACGACAGCGCCACGCCCAGAGTGACGGCGGCGCCCTCGAGCAGGCTGGGAAGGAATCCGTGCAACAGCATGACGGGATGAAATCAGCGCTGGGGGTTGACGAGGTCGAAGCTGAAGTAGCGGTCGTTCAGCGTCTTGAGGGCGCCCGAGCCGCGCAGCGCGGCGAGCGCAGCGTCCAGGCGCTGGCCCAGCGTGGCTGCCTCAGCCTTGCGCAGGCCGATGCCGATGCCCTTGCCGTAGTAGCGCTCGTTCTTGCCGAAGTCGGGCCCGACAAAGCCGAAACCGCGGCCATCGGCATGGTTGAGGAAGCCGAACTGCGCGATGACGGCGTCCACCAGCGTGCCGTCCAGGCGCCCGGACTTCAGGTCCAGGAAGACCTGGTCCTGCGTGGCATAGCGCAGCACCTGGCTGTCCTTGAACTGCTCGGCCAGGAAGCGTTCGTGGATGGTGCCGCGCTCCACCCCGATGCGCTTGCCATTCAGGCCGGCGGGCGTGACGTCCAGCTTCGTGTCGCTGCGCATGACCAGTCGTGCCGGCGAGAAGTAGTAGGGCGAGGAAAAGGCGATGACCTGCTGGCGCTCGGGCGTGATGGACATCGAGGCCATGATGGCGTCGATCTTGCGCGACTGCAGCGCCGGGATCAGGCCGTCGAACTCCAGGATGACCGGCACGCAGGGCAGGGCCAGCTTGGCGCACAGGGCCTGGGCGATGTCGACCTCGAAGCCCTTGAGCTGGCCGTCGGTGCCGATCTCGCTGAACGGCGCATAGCCCACCGCGAAGCCGATGCGCAGGCGCTGCGGGGCCTGAGCCCAGGCCGTGCCAGCCAGGGCCAGGCCCGCAGCGAGGGCGGAACGTCGTCGCATCACTACTTGGTGCGCGGCGCGATGTCGTAGTCGAAGTATTTGTCGGCCAGCTTCTTGAACGTGCCATTGGCCTGCACCGCGTCGATGGCGGCGTTGAACTTCTTGCCCAGCGTCGCTTCGTCGGCCTTGCGCATGCCCACGCCGGTGCCGACGCCGAAGACCTTGTCGTCCAGGATGGCCGGGCCGGAGAAGCCGAAGCCCTTGCCCTCGGGCTTCTTCAGGAAGCCGAAGTCGCCGGCGGGCGAATCCATCAGCGTCGCGTCGATGCGGCCGCTCTTCAGGTCCAGGAAGACCTGGTCCTGGCTGCCGTAGCGCACGATCTCGCTCTGCTTGAAGGTGGCGGCGGCATAGGTCTCATGCGTCGTGCCGCGTTGCACGCCGATCTTCTTACCCTTCAGGCCGGCGGCCGTCGGCTCCAGCTTCACGCCGGCCTTGGCGATGAGGCGGGCGGGGGTGTTGTAGTAGGGCTTGGAGAAGCCGATGACCTTCTGACGCTCCTCGGTGATGGAGACGCTGGCGAAGATGGCGTCGACCTTGCGCGACTGCAGCGCCGGGATTAGCCCATCGAAGTCCTGCTGCACCAGCGTGCACTGGGCCTTCATCTCCGCGCAGTAGGCCTGCACGAGCTCGATCTCGAAGCCCTTCAACTTGCCGTCCGGGCCGATCTCGGAGAAGGGCGGATAGGCACCTTCGACGCCGATGCGCAGCTTCTTCCACTCGGGGGCCTGGGCCTGGGCGAGCGACGCGGCCAGGGTCAGGGCAAACAGAACGGTTTTCTTCATGTCTAACCTTTTCGGTCGTTCAGTTCTCATTCCAGCACGGCCTTGCGGGCCGAGCGCCGGGCCGCTCCCAAGCCGGCCCGCCTTGGTGACGTGCTTGCGGCTCAATGCCGCAAGTGTGGCCGTCCCCTTGGGGGACCGGCCAACGTACTCGTTGGACGAGGGGCTCATTCAGCGGGCGACTTGAGGGAGCCAGTCGCGCAAGGCCGCAAGGGTAGCAGCCGGGTCTTCCTCCTGCGGCACATGGCCCAGCTTCGGGAAAACCACCAGCCGGCTGCCCGGAATGCCCTTTTCGAACTCGTGGCCCCAGCGCAGCGGGATCAACCGGTCGCGTTCGCCCCAGAGGATCAGGGTCGGCACCTTGATCTCCGCCAGGCGGGCGACGGGGCCGGGCGCGAGCTGGTCCATGCGCCGCATCAGGGCGACACGGTTGCCTTCGCGCAACGTCAGCTCGTAGTAGCGGTCGACCAGCGCGGCGCTGACGCGGCTGGGATCACCGTACACGTCGAGCACGCTCTCCTCGATGGCGCGGCGCGGCAGCAGCCAGCGCATGGGCTCACGCAGCACCGGGATGCGGGCAATGCGAAAGCCCAGCGGCATCGACTCAGGCACGAAATCGAAGCCGGCCGCGTCGACGAGCACGAGGCCGGCGACATGCGCCGGGTCGGCCAGGGCCACTTGCCAGGCGATCTCGCCGCCCAGGGAGTTGCCACCGAGGATCACCCGACCCACGCCCAGGCGGGCCAGCAGATTGCGCACGAAGGCCACGTAGCGCGCATCGCTGTAGTCGTTGTCGGCATTCGGCCCAGTCAGGCCAAAGCCGGGCAGGTCGAAGCTGATGACACGTCGGGTGGACTTCAGTTCGGCAACCCAGCCCTCCCAGGTGTGCAGGCTGGCGCCCGTGCCGTGGATGAGGACGATGGGCAGCGGGTCGCTGCTGGGGCCCTCGTCGCGGTAGTGGACGAGCAGGCCGTCCAGCTCGACGAAGTCCGACGGTGGCGGCGCCCAGCGGGGCACCAGGCTTTCCAGGGAGCGGTCGGGTGCCTTGCTGACGGCAAAACCCAGCGCTGCCAGCATCAGCAGGATGCCGACGGCTTTCAGCGCCCAATCACCGAATCGGCTGCTCATTCCGTCGGGCTCAAGTCGGCGTTGACGCCCCTGCGCTCGTCGAAGACGAAGCAGCTGCCGTGGTAGTGCTGGCCGCCGGTGTCCTCGAAATATTTCAGGATGCCGCCGTCCAGCTGCCAGGCCGTCAAGCCCTGCTCTTGCAGCACCATCGCCGCCTTCTCGCAGCGGATGCCGCCGGTGCAGTAGCTCACCACCGTCTTGCCGGCCAGCTCATCGCGGTGCGCGGCCAGCGCCTCGGGGAAGTCGCTGAACTTGTGCAGCCGCCAGTCGATGGCGCCGTCGAAGGCGCCGTGGTCGACTTCGAAGCCGTTGCGCGTGTCCAGCATGACGACCTCGCGGCCGGTGTCGTCGTGGCCCTGATCCAGCCAGCGCGCGAGCACGGCCGGCGCCAACGCGGGAGCGCGAGGCGCCTGGTCGGGGCGAACGGTGGGTCGGTTCATGCGGATGATCTCGGCCTTGACCTTGACCTTCAGGCGCTGGAAGGGCTGGGCCTCGCTCCAGCTCTCCTTGGGCGTCAGCGTGGCAAAGCGCGCGTCGGCGCGCAGCTCGTCCACCCAGGCACGCACCGCGTCGGCCGGGCCGGCCACGAAGAGGTTGATGCCTTCCTCGGCGAGCAGCACCGTGCCCTTGAGGTTCAGCGCCTCGGCCCGCGCGTGCAGACGATCACGCAGCGCTGGCGCGTCCGTCAGCGAGACGAAGAGGTAGCAGGAGATGTTGAGGATGGGGCCGGACTGCATGAGGCGCCGGATTATCGCGGCGGTCTCAATCCGCCCAGCGCGACGCGATGCCGCGGACCTCGTCCAGGCAGGCATTCAGTGCCTCGACGACCCGCGGGTCGAAGTGGCTGCCGGCGCCGTCGCGGATGAAGGCCAGCGCCTCGTCGTGCGTCATGGCCTGCTTGTAGGGGCGCACGCTGATCAGCGCGTCGTAGACGTCGGCCACGGCCATCAGCCGCGCCGCCAGCGGGATGGCGTCGCCCGCCAGGCCGTCGGGGTAGCCGCTGCCGTCCCATTTCTCGTGGTGGTGGCGGGCGATCTGCCGGCCGTAGGTCAGCATCAGGCCGGCGTCGTCGCCCAGGCGGTCCACCGCGCGCTGCAGCAGGTCGGCACCATGCTCGGCATGGGTCTTCATGACCCGCCATTCGTCGGCTGACAGCTTGCCGGGCTTGAGCAGGATGCCGTCGGGAATGGCCACCTTGCCGATGTCGTGCAGCGGCGCGGCCTTGGCCAGCTCGTCGATGGCGAATTCGGTCAGGTCGGCCGGCCCATCCGGCTGGGCGGCGATCCAGGTCGCCAGCGTGCGCACGTATTCCTGCGTGCGCTGGATGTGGTTGCCGGTGTCGGCGTCGCGGAACTCGGCCAGGCCCACCATGACGAACAGCGTCGTGTCGCGCAGGCGCTCCACCTCGCGCCGGCGCGCGCCCAGCTCGTCGCTCAACTGGGCGTTGTGGCGCAGCAGATGGTCCTCGGCCAGCTTGAGCTGAAGATGGGTGCGCACCCGCGCCAGCACGGTGGCCGGGTTGAAGGGCTTGTGGATGAAGTCGGCGCCCCCGGCCTCGAAGCCGGCGCTCTCGTCCTCGGGGCGCGTCAGCGCCGTCAGGAAGATCACCGGCACGCGGCGCGTGGCCGGGTCTGCCTTGAGCCGGCGGCAGACCTCGTAGCCGTCCATCTCCGGCATCATCACGTCGAGCACGACGAGATCGGGCGGCTGGCGGCGGCAGATCTCCAGCGCCTTGGCGCCGCTGACAGCGAGCTGCACGCGGTAGTCGGGCTTGAGCACCTGGGCCAGCAGCGTCAGGTTGGCCGGCGTGTCGTCGACGACGAGCACAGTGGCCTGGGCCGTGGGCTGGGGTGTTGCGGCGATGTCAGGCTGCATCAGCGTCCTTGGTGCCGCGCAGGGCGGCCTGGGCCTCGTCGAAATCGAAGCGTTGCATCGCGCCGGCCAGCGCCTTGGCCTGGGCCACGGGCAGCGCCTCGATGAAGGCGGATTCATGCTGCTCCCACAGCGTCAGCGCATTGCTGTCCGCCTCGCCGAGCAGGGTGTCGAGTTCGCTGATCAGCGTGGCGGCATCGGTGTCGGCGGCTGCCGGGGCGCCTGCTTCGGCCAGAGGCAGGTCGACCGGCAGCGGGCGGTCCATGTCCAGCAGGCGGCGCAGCATGTGCGGCAGCAGCGGCTTGGCCACGAGCGTCTCGGCGCCCTGGCGCTGGGCGCGTTCGCGCAGCACCGGGGTGTCGAAGGCGCTCAGCAGCACGGTGCGGCGGGCGCGCGGCGGGCCGCTCTGGGCCAGGTGGGTCAGCAGTTCACCGCCCTCCATGTCGGGCAGCACCCAGTCGATCACGAGCAGGTCGTAGGGCTGGCTGGCCGGCGTGGCCACCAGCCGTGCCAGCGCCTGGCGCCCCTGGGTGAGCAGATCGACGCGGGTGGCGGGCGCGAGCGCCTGCAGCAGCGCCAGCAGCGTCTCGTGGCCGCCGCTGTGCGCCGCCTGAACGAGCAGCACGCGGCGCACCTGCGGCGCCGGGGGCAGCGTGAATTCGGGGCAGGGCGACGGCGGCAGCGTCAGCTCGAACTCGCTGCCGCGGCCGAGGGCGCTGCGCGCCGACAGCGTGCCGCCCATGCGCTCGGCCAGCGCCTGGCAGATGGCCAGGCCCAGGCCGGTCCCGCCGAAGCGCCGTGTCGCGCCGGCTTCCGCCTGGGCGAAGGGCGTGAACAGGCGGGCCAGCTGCTCCGGCGCCAGCCCCACGCCGCTGTCGCGCACGCGCAGCACCCAGCCGCCGGCGGCATCCAGGCCGGCGCTGAGCTTGACCTGGCCCGCCGGCGTGAACTTGGCGGCGTTGACGAGCAACTCTGTGATGAGCTGGGTCAGGCGCACCGCATCGCCGCGCCGCGCGCCGGCCGCGCCCAGCAGTTCGGGCGACGCGATGTCGCAGATCAGCTCCAGGTGCTTGGCCTGGGCGGCCGGGCGCACCGCGTCGAAGGCATGGGCCAGCAGCTGTTCGAGGTGCAGCGGGTCAGTGGCCAGCTGCATGCGCCCGGCGTCGAGGTCGGCGTAGTCCAGCAAGCCGTCGATGAGCTTGACGAGGGATTCGCCGGCCTTGGCCACCTCCTGCAGCCGCCCGCGCTGCTCGGCGTGAAGGCGGCCCTGCAGCAGCAGCCTGGTGAGGCCGAGCACGGTGTTCATCGGCGTGCGGATCTCGTGGCCGATGTTGGCCAGGAAGTCGGACTTGGCGCGCGACGCCGCTTCGGCCGCGGCGCGCGAGCGCTCCAGCTCGGCCAGGCGGGCGGCGACGAGGTCGTCCGCGGTGGCCAGGCCGCCAGCGGCCGGTGCCAGCTGGGTCAGTCGCGCAAGCTGGCGTGACAGGCCCCACAGCGCGACGCAGAACATGGTCTGGCACAGCGCCAGGTTGGCGACCAGCGGCCAGCCCTCGACGAGCCACTGCGGCGGCGTGCCGTAAAAGCGCAGCAGCGTCGGCGGCGCCAGCATGACGACGAGCAGGCTCAGCGAAATGGTCAGTGCATCGCGGGCGCGCCAGGTCGTGAACAGCAGCAGGCTGCCGCCCATCGCCCACGGCGCGAAGCTGCCCAGTGTGTACAGGCCGGGCCCGGGGTCCGGGCGCAGCGTGAAGACCAGCATGGTCAGGCTGAAGTACAGCGCCAGCAGCGTGACGCCGCTGCGCTGCCACAGTGTCAGCCTTTGCGGCAGCCGCCAGACGAGCAGGGCCAGCGCCGTGAACGTGGTGGCGATCAGCGGGTAGGCGATGCGGTCGCTGGGCTCGATGACGCCCATGACCGTCTCGCTGCCCCAGGCGAACAGGGCCGACGCGACGATGACGGCGAACAGCCAGCGCGTGCCGACCGAGCCGAGGACGACGATGACGGGCCGCCTCACGTGCTGCCCTTTTGCGGCGGCTGCAGCGCCAGCGCGGCAGCGTCGAAATCCAGCGCCGCCAACGCCTGTTCCATGCGCTGCTGCAGCTCGGCCGCCAGGCCGCTGTGGGCGCCGTGGGCCTGCCACCAGTCCAGCGCCCGGCTGTCGCTCTGCGCGAGCAGGCGGCGCAGCTCCTCGACATCGCCCGGCCCGGTGGCGCGCGGCGCGGCGCTGTCCCAGGGGCGGGCCAGCGCCGTCTGGATCTCGGCTTGCAAGAGCATCAGTCCGGCCTTGACGCGCGCCAGCTGCGGCGCCGCACTGGCGGCATCGCCAGCCGCCGCGCTGCGCTCCAGCGCGAGGGCGAGCTGGTGCAGGGGCTGGGCGCCCAGCGTCGCCGCCAGGCCCTGCAGCGTGTGGGCGGCACGGCGCAGCTCGCTCCATTCACTCCCCTGCAGCCAGCCGGGCCACGCGGCCAGTTCGTCGGCGTGCTGGTCGGCAAAGCCCTGCAGCGTGCGGCGGTACAGGGCGGCCTGGCCGTCGAACTGGCGCAGGCCGAGCTGCAGGTCCAGCGCCGGGCGCGCGGGCGGCGTGGTCGGTGCCGGCGGCTCCGGTGGCTTGGCGAGCGGCCGGTAGCGCTGCAGTTCGCGCACGAGGCGGGCCACGTCCAGCGGCTTGGCGATGTGGCCCTGCATGCCGGCGGCCAGGCACTGGGCCTTCTCCTCGGCCAGTGCATGGGCCGTCATCGCCAGCACGGGCAGGCCGTCGAAGGCGGTCAGCTCGCGCAGGCGGCGTGTGGCGCTCAGGCCGTCGAGCACGGGCATCTGCAGGTCCATCAGCACGAGGTCGTAGGCCTGGGGGCCGCGGGCCTGCAGCCGGTCTAGGCCTTCCTGGCCATTGCCGGCGACGTCGACGTGGGCGCCGCGGCTGCTGAGCAGGCGCAACGCAATCTCCTGGTTGACCGGATGGTCCTCGACGAGCAGCACCCGCAGCCCGGCCAGGGATTGCGCGTCGCCGCTGGCGCTGCGATCGACGGTGCGTTCACCTGATGGGGTGCCGAGCAGGCGACGCAGCTCCCCGGCCAGCAGCGGCTTGGGGCAAATGGCCCTCGCGCCCAGGCCGCGCACCTGGGCCGGCTCGCCGTCGGTGCCGTGCGGGCTCAGCACGGCGATGCGCAGCGCCGGGTGTTCGCGGCGCAGCTGGGCCAGCAGCTCGGCACCGCTGGCGCCCGGACCGGGCAGCAGCCAGTCCAGCAGCAGCCAGTCGAACGGGCGACCGGCCTGACGGGCCTCGGTCAGCGCGGCCAGCGTGCCGGCGGCGTCGCTGCTGGCGGCCACCCCGGGGCCGAGGCCGAGATGGCGCAGCAGGGCCAGCGTCGCCTCGCGGCTGTCCACGCGGGCCTTGGCTAGCAGCAGCCGCTGCGGTGGCAGGGGCGGCGGTGGCCGGCCCTGAGAGTCCGTCGGCAGCACGAGGCGGATCTCGAAGCTGCTGCCCTGCCCGGGCTGGCTCTGTACGTCGAGCGTGCCGCCCATCAGCTCGACGAGGCGGCGCGTGATGGCCAGGCTCAGGCCCGTGCCGCCGGAGCGGCGCGTGGCGGCAGCATCGCCCAGGCCGAACTCGCCGAACAGGCTGTCGAGCTGCTCGGCGCTCATGCCGATGCCGCTGTCCTGCACGGTGAGGCTCAGCGGCACGCGACCCTGGGCGTCGCTGGGATGGGCCGCCAGGCGCAGCAGCACCTGTCCCGCAGGCGTGAACTTGAGCGCGTTGGACAGCAGGTTGACCAGCACCTGCTGCAGGCGCAGCGCGTCGCCAAGCAACTGGCCGCGCGCACCGAGCAGGCTGGCGTCGGCCCAGTCGCAGACCAGGGCCACGGCCGGGTTGCCGTGCACCGGCCGCACCAGCTCGATGGCCTGCGCGACGACATCCTCCAGTCGCAGCGGCAGGCATTCGACCTGCAGCTGGCCGGCCTCGATCTTGGCGACATCGAGCACGTCGTTGACGAGGCCCAGCAGCACGCGCGAGGCGCCGTCGGCCCGGGTCAGCAGGTCGCGTTGCTCGTTGGTGAGCTGGGTCTGCAGAGCGAGCTGGGTCATGCCCATGACGGCATTCATCGGGGTGCGGATCTCATGGCTGAGCTGGGCGAGAAAGCGGGCCTGCGCCTCCTTGGCGGCCCCGCGGACTTGAGCGGCATCGACGCCGCGCCGCAATGCGAACAGGCACAGGGGCGGCAGCGGCAGCAGCAGGGCATTAATCACCAAGGCAGCGTCAGCGACCGCGCCACCGGCGCCGCGCAGGCTCCAGAGCAGCGCGAGCAGCAGCAGCAGCGCCGCCATGGCAAGCCAGAGAAGACCGAGCATGAGCGGGCGCTGGGGCATGGGGCGGTCGCGTGGAACTGGGGCCTGTTGGCCCGGACGATTATGGGAGTGGGCGAGGCGCCAAATGTGCGATGGATTTCCCACCCGGGCCCTGGGGAAAGCCCAGGGCGCGCCCGTGGCGTGAGGGCGGGGGCTGCGGTTATCCTGAGTCGCCATGCCTCTCATCCTCGTCGTCGACGATCAGCCGAGCAATATCCACGCGCTCTACCAACTGCTGGTGGACGAATGCGAGGTGTCCATGGCCACCAGCGGCGCCGAGGCGCTGGCCTATTGCGCCCAGCAGTTGCCCGACCTGATCCTGCTGGACGTGCTGATGCCCGAGATGAGCGGCTATGAGGTCTGCGACCGGCTCAAGGCCGACCCGCGCACGCGCGGCATCCCGGTCATCTTCGTCACCGTGCAGGGCAGCGCCGACGACGAGGCCAAGGGCTTTGCCCACGGCGCGGTCGACTACATCCCCAAGCCCTTCGTCGACGTCGTCGTGAAGGCGCGGGTGCGGACCCAGCTGGCCCTCAAGCTGGCGTCGGAGAGCTTCGCGCGCTCGCAGATCGAGCTGTTCCAGCGCGACAAGCTGGCCTCGGTCGGCCGCACCATCTCCGGCATCGCCCAGGAGCTGAGCTCGCCGCTGGGCAACGCGCTGATCTCGGCCTGCACGCTGCAGGATGACCTGACCCAGCTGCGCGGCCTCGCCAACACCGGCAGCATCAAGCGCAGCGACCTGGACAAGCACCTGCGCGTCAGCGAGGAAAGCGTCGGCCTGGTGCTGTCCAACCTGCAGCGCACGCTGTCCATCGTCGACTCCTTCCTGCAGTCCACGGCCGACAACTTCGGCGACCAGCGCCGCAGCTTCTCGCTGCTGGAGCTGTTGCGCGAGGTCATCGCCGGCCTGGCACCGGCGCTGCAGACCCACCAGGTGCGCTGCGAGCTCGATGCCGGCGACGACCAGCACCTGTTGAGCTTCCGTGGCGCGCTGGCCAAGGTGCTGACGACGCTGATCCAGAACGCCGTCAAGCATGCCTACCGCGAGGCCGGCGGTGAAGTGCACCTGCGCGTGCGCTCGCTGGGCACCGATCAGCTCGTCATCACCGTGCAGGACCACGGCGTCGGCATCCCGCCGGGCATGCTGGGCCGCGTCTTCGATCCCTTCTTCTCGACACGCTTCGGCCTGAACCGCAGCGAGCCGGGGCTGTACATCGTGCGCAACCTCGTCACGTTCGCTCTCGGCGGCCAGATCCAGGTCGAGTCCACGCCGGGCGTGGGCACGACGGTCAGGCTGACGCTGCCGATGATCTCGCCCGAGGCACGGCGCTCGGCGGGGTAGGACCATGCTGGCGGCGCGGGCACGATTGGCGCTGCTGGGCGGCCTGTCACTGCTCGTGATCCTGGCGTTGGCGCTGGCGAGTTACTACCTGCACAGGCCCCAGGCCGAGGCCGCGCGCAGCCCCATCGTCATCGGCCTGCTGCAGGCCCTCAGCGGCCCGACGGCCAAGAGCGAGGCGCCGCTGGTGGCGGCCGTCAAGCTGGCGGTGGAAGAGATCAATGCCGGCGGCGGGCTGCTGGGCCGGCGCGTGGAGCTGAAGATCGAGGATTCACGCGCGGACGCGCGCCTCGCGTCTGCGGCGGCGGAGCGCCTCATCAGCGTGGAGCATGCGGTGGTGCTGTTCGGCTGCGGGTCGTCCAGCTGCCGCCAGGCCGTCAAGCCGGTCGTCGAGACCCACCGGCACCTTTTCTTCTATCCGATGGCCCACGAGGGCATGGAACAGTCGGCCCACATCGTCTACACGGGCCCGACGCCCAACCAGCAGGCGCTGCCGGCGACGGACTGGGCCATGCACGGCTTTGGCAGGCGCATCTACCTGGTCGGCACTGACAGCCTCTATCCGCGCCGCCTGGGCGGCGTGCTGCGCGACTTCATCATGCTGGGCGGCGGCCGGGTGCTGGGTGAACGCTACGTGCCGCCGGGCGGCGACATGGGCGCCGTCATGGCCGACCTGCAAAGGCTGCAGCCCGACGTCGTGCTCAGCACGATCAGCGGCGACAGCAACCAGGCCTTCTTCGATGCCCTGGTGGCGGCTGGGCTGACCGACCTGCCGCTGCTGTCCTTCAGCGCCACCGAGCCGGAGCTGAAGGCCTTCGACGGCGGGCGGCTTGACCGCCACTTCGCGGCCTGGAGCTACCTGCAGTCCCTGCCCGGGCCTGCCAACGAGGCCTTCCTCGAGCGGCTGCGCCGCAGCCAGGCCGCCCAGGCTGGTGACCCGGCCGTGTCGGCCTATGTCGGCGTGCTGCTGTGGGCCGCCGCCGTGCGCGAGGTCGGCAGCCCGCGGACCGACGCGGTCAACGCCAACGTGGTGCACCAGACGGTGCCCGCGCCCCAGGGCTTTGCGGCCGTCGACAGCCAGAGCCGCCATCTGTGGCGGCAGTTGCGCATCGCCCAGGTCAAGCCCGGCGGCCAGCTCGGCGAGGTGTTCGCGCAGCCGCGCTACATCCGGCCCGAACCCTGGCCGACCTTCCGCTCGACCGAGCACTGGACGGCATTGATGTCGCGCGCCGAGGTGGGCCATTGAACGCCGCGGCCCCTGTCGCCATGGAATCGACGAGGCCGGCCTGGCGCGTCGGGCCGGCGCTGCTGCTGGGCCTGATGCTGCTGTCCATGCTGCCGCTGGGGCTGGTGGGGCTGTGGCAGCTCGCCAGCTTCGAGCAGCGCCTGCGCGAGACCGTGACCGAGGGCCTGGTCGTCGTCTCGCGCAAGAAGGTGTACGAGATCAACGCGTACCTCAACGAAGTCGCGGTCGACGGCCGCGTGGTCGCCCAGGCCAGCGATACCGGCGCCCTGCTGGCGCAG
The DNA here is from genome assembly GCA_963422775.4 of uncultured Roseateles sp. Lineage (GTDB taxonomy): Bacteria > Pseudomonadota > Gammaproteobacteria > Burkholderiales > Burkholderiaceae_C > Pelomonas. The sequence continues at coordinate 58,962 of CAUJSJ030000050.1, read as the reverse complement.
GGCGGCGATGCCGTCGCGACCCGGGTACCGGCGGCCAGCCGGGCCTTCTTCGAGCGTCTGTACGACACCGGCAAATACCTCAACCTGCTGCTGGTGCAGCCGGACGGGCGCATCAGCTTCGCGATGAAGACGCCGGCCGGCTCCACGCCGGAGCTCGCGCGTCTGGACGGCGGCGCCTTCGAGGGCAGCGAGCTGTTCGCCGCCCATCGCCGTGCCACGGGCCAGCTCGACGCGCAACTGACTTCGGTGCGGCGCCTGCGCGGCGAGGAAGCGGCCACGCTCTTTCTCGTCCACCCGGTCGTCGTCGGCGACCGCGTGCTCGGCAGCGTCGTGCTGCAGCTGGACCTGGAGCGGCTGCTGCGGGTCGCGACCGAGCGCTCGGGCCTGGCGCTGGGCGGCGAGACCGTGCTGGTGCGGCGCGAGGGCGACAAGGCGGCCTTCATCAACGAGCTCAGGCGCGCGCCCCGCCAGACCTTGACCGGCGTCATGGATCTGGCCTCGCCCGACGCGTCGCCCGCGCTGCGCGGCCTGCTCGGCGAGAGCGGCAGCGGCCTGATGCGCGACTACTCGGGCGTGGATGTCGTCGCATCCTGGCGCCATCTGCCGGCGCTGGACTGGGGCATCGCCGTCAACCTCGACGCGGCCGAGGCCTTTGCGCCGGCCCGCGCGCTGCGCGACCGTCTGCTCGTCGCCCTCGGGCTGGCCCTGGTGCTGGCGCCGGGCCTGAGCCTGCTGCTGGGGCGGCGCATCGTCGAACCGGTGCAGATGCTCAGTGGTGCCGTCGCCCGCATCGCCGGGGGCAAGCTGGACGAGCGCGCGCCCGTCTGCGGTTTTGCGGAGTTCCGCGAACTGGCGCGCGGCTTCAACCGCATGACCGAGCAGCTCGTCGTCGAGAAGCAGTTGCTGGAGGCCCGCGTGGAGCAGCGCACGCGGGCGCTGAACGACAGCGAGCAGCGCTTCCGTGGTGTCTTCGAGCGCGCCCAGGTCGGCATCGCGCTGTGCGACGCCCAGGGCACCATCCTCGACCTGAACCAGGCCCTGACGGCCATGCTGTGCCGCGAGGCCGGCGAGCTCCGCGGCGCCAAGCTCGCCGACCTGCCGGACTTCCGCCCCGGCCGCGTGCTCGGCGTCGAATTGGCGCGGCTGGCCGGTGCGCGGCTGGACCATGTCCGCTTCGAGCGCGGCTTTGCGCTGCCCGGCGGCGGCGAGCTGTTCGCGGACGGTAGCGCCAGCGCCATCCGCGACCGGCGCGGCCGCCTCGTCAACGTCGTGCAGATGCTGATCGACGTGACCGAGCGCCACCGCGCCGAGGTGGAGCTGGTGCGGGCCCGCGTTGCCGCCGAGGCGGCCAGCCAGGCCAAGAGCGACTTCCTGGCCAACATGAGCCACGAGATCCGCACGCCGATGAACGGTGCTCTGGGCATGCTCAACCTGCTGCTGCGCACCGAGCTGTCGCCGCGCCAGCTCGACTACGCCAGCAAGGCCCGCACGGCCGCGCAAGCGCTGCTGGCGGTCATCAACGACGTGCTGGACTTCTCCAAGGTCGAGGCCGGCAAGATGGAGCTGGACCCGCACCGCTTCGAGCTCAGCGACTTCATGCGCGAGCTGGCCGTCATCCTGTCGGCCAATGTCGGCACCAAGGACGTCGAGGTGCTGTTCCGCCTGGACCCCCGCCTGCCCGCCGCCCTCGTCGGCGACGCAACGCGGCTGCGCCAGGTGCTGCTCAACCTGGCCGGCAACGCGCTCAAGTTCACCGAGCGCGGCGAGGTGGTCCTGGGCCTGACGCTGCTGGGCGAGGAGGATGCTGAAGCAGGGGGGAAGGCGCGGCTGCGCTTCGAGGTCAGCGACACCGGCATCGGCATCGCGGCGGACAAGCTCGACCACATCTTTGCCGGCTTCAGCCAGGCCGAGCAGAGCACGTCGCGGCGCTATGGCGGCACCGGCCTGGGCCTGGCCATCAGCCGCCGCCTCGTCGCGCTGATGGGCGGCGAGCTGCGCGTGGACAGCCGCGTCGGGGCGGGCAGCCGATTCCATTTCGATCTGGTGATGGAGGCCGCGCCCGCGAGCAGCGGCGCGGCGGATGCCGCCCAGCGCGGCCTCAAGGTCCTCATCGTCGACGACAACCCGATGGCCCGCGAGGTGCTGCAGGGCATCGGCGCCAGCCTGGGCTGGGACTGCGACCTGGCGGCCAGCGGCGAGCAGGCGCTGGACCTGGTGCACGAAGCCGCCGAGCGCGGCGAACCGCACTACGACCTCATCCTGATGGACTGGCGCATGCCGGGGCTGGACGGCTGGGAGACCTCCCGCCGCATCCGCGACAGCCACGAGTCCGACGCGCCCGTCATCATCATGGTCACGGCTCACGGCCGGGAGCTGCTGGCCGAACGCAGCGAGCAGGACATCCAGAGCCTGGGCGGCTATCTCGTCAAGCCGGTGACGGCCTCGATGCTGCACGACGCCGTCGCCGAGGCCACGCGCGGCCAGTCCACCCCGCTGCCGCGACCCGGCCCGGCCGAGCAGCGCCTGGCGGGCAGGCGCCTGCTCGTCGTCGAGGACAACGGCTTCAACCAGCAGGTGGCCCAGGAGCTGCTGGAAGGCGAGGGCGCCGTCGTCACTCTGGCTGGCGGTGGCGTGGAAGGCGCCCACCTGGCCCTGGTCGCCGAGCCCGGCTACGACGCCATCCTGATGGACCTGCAGATGCCGGACATCGACGGCTTCGAGGCCACGCAGCGCATCCTCGCGCGCCGGCCCGGCAGCCTCATCATCGCGATGACGGCCAATGCGATGGAGGCCGACCGCCAGGCCTGCCTGGCCGCGGGCATGCGCGACCACGTGGCCAAGCCCGTGGACCTGGAGCAGCTCATCGCCTGCCTGCGCCGCCTGGTCGGGCCCGTCGCCCCGCTGCCTGCGGCGCCGGCGCCCGAGCCCGCCGAGCCGCCGCTGCTGGAAATGCAGGCCGCGCTGCAGCGCCTGGGCGGGCGCCAGGCCTTGTACGAGCGCCTCGTGAAGTCCTTTGCGCAGGACGTGCCTTCGGAGATGGAGGCGCTGGCTCGCCATCTGGAGCAGCGCAGCCAGGCCGACGCCTTGCGCGTGCTGCACACGCTGCGCGGCCTGGCCGGCGCCGTGGGCGCCAGCGCCCTGGCCGCGGCAACGGGCCGGCAGGAGCAGGCACTGCGCGACGGCGGCGAGATGGAGGTTGCCGATCTGGCGGCCGTGCAGGCCCTGCTCGACGAGAGTCTGGCTGCACTGGCGGAGGTGGTGGCGCCGGCGCCTGCTGCGCCCGTCCCGCCCGACGCCTCGGGTGGTGATCCGCTGGAAGCCCTGCGCGCATTGCGCCTGCTGCTGGTGGAGCGAAACATGCGCTCGGTGGCCGCCAGCGAGCAACTCGGCGCTGCGCACGCCGATGCGCTCGGCCCGGAGCTGGCCCAGCTGTTGAGCGCCGTCGCACGGCTGGATTTCACCAGGGCGCTGAAGGCTTGCGACCAATTGCTGTATCGTCTCAATCCGTGCTGAGGCGTCGAACAGTTCGCCGAGCGTGAGAACTCTGGCGGGCAAAGCCCGTTCCCGCAGGCAGATGGTGCCGGCATTGAGTACAATGAGAATCATTCTCATCAAACCGACCGCCCTGTCGACCTGCCCATGACCGAGCTGCTGCCTTCCAGCCTCGCCGCCGCCCCAGCCGGGCAGGCGCTGACCGTCGAGCAGGTCAGCGCGCCCCAGCATTCGCCGGAATGGGCTGGGTGGCTGGCCGACCTGGGCTTTCTGCCGGGCGAGGCCGTGCGCGTGCTGCGCCGCGGTGCCCAGCGCACGGGCAACCTGGTGGTGCGCGTCGGGCAGTCGACGTTTGCGCTGCGCCACGCCGAGGCCGAATGCATCGCCGTGACGCCGCGTCATGGCTAAACCGCAGGCGCCAGGCAGTGCGGTCGTCCACGTCCATCGTGGCGGCAAGCTGGTTGCGCTGGTCGGCAATCCAAACTGCGGCAAGACGGCCCTCTTCAATGGCCTGACCGGCAGCCACCAGAAGGTGGCCAATTACGCGGGCGTCACCGTCGAGCGCAAGGAAGGCCGGCTGGTCTCCGCCGCCGGCAAGGCACTGCGCCTGCTGGACCTGCCCGGCACCTACAGCCTGCACCCGCGCTCGCCGGACGAGCGCGTCACCTGCGACGTGCTGGCCGGCCGCGCCAAGGGCGAGAAGCGGCCGGACCTGGTCGTCTGCGTGCTGGATGCGACCAACCTGCGCCGCAACCTGCGACTGCTGCTGGCCGTGCGCCGGATGGGTCTGCCGGTGGTCGTCGCGCTGAACATGGCCGACCTGGCCGCGCGCCGGGGGCTGAAGATCGACCCCGCCGCGCTGAGCGCCCAGCTGGGTCTGCCCGTCGTGCGCACCGTCGCGATCCACAAGGAAGGCCTGGACGAGTTGCGTGCGCTGCTCGACAAGCCCGAAGTCTGGGAGGGCGCCCCCATCGCCAGCGCGGGCGAGCAACAGGTGGACGACCACGTCACCGTCAAGACCATGCTTCGCGCGCTGCACCTGGACCAGGACCTGCCTACGCTGCCCAGCGACCGAGTCGACCGCGTGCTGCTGCACCCGGTGGCCGGCTCCATCATCTTGGCCGTGCTGCTCTTCCTGCTCTTCCAGGCCGTGTTCTCCTGGGCGGAGCCGCCCAAGGACGCCATCGAGGCCGGCATGGCCTGGATCGGCGCGCAGGTCGGCAAGGCGCTGCCCGAGGGCTGGCTGCACAGCCTCATCGTCGATGGCGTCATCGCCGGTGCCGGCGGCGTGCTGGCCTTCCTGCCGCAGATCCTGATCCTGTTCTTCTTCATCCTGCTGCTGGAGGAGTCGGGCTATCTGCCGCGCGCGGCGCTGCTGCTGGATCGGCTGATGGGCAGCGTCGGCCTGTCGGGGCGCAGCTTCATCCCGCTGCTGTCGAGCTTTGCCTGTGCCATCCCCGGCATCATGGCCACGCGCTCCATCTCCAACCCGCGCGACCGCCTCGTCACGATCATGATCGCGCCGCTGATGACCTGCTCGGCGCGGCTGCCGGTGTACGCGCTGCTGATCGGCGCCTTCATCCCGCACCGCGAGGTGGCGGGCATGGAGCTGCAGGGGCTGGTGCTGTTCGGCCTGTACCTCGCCGGCATCCTCGGTGCGCTGGCCGTGGCCTGGGTGCTCAAGCGCTTCACAAACACCGGCCGCCTCGTGCGGCCGCTGATGATGGAGCTGCCCAGCTACCACTGGCCGCACCCGCGCTCGATCCTCATCGGCCTGTGGCAGCGCGCGATGATCTTCATCAAGCGCGTCGGCGGCATCATCCTCGTGCTGACCATCGCGCTGTGGCTGCTGTCCAGCTTCCCTGGCCCGCCGGAAGGCGCGACGGGGGCGCCCATCCAGTACAGCGTCGCCGGCTGGCTGGGCGCGGGCCTGGCCAAGATCTTCGCGCCCATCGGCTTCAACTGGCAGATCAGCCTGGCCCTGGTGCCGGGCCTGGCCGCGCGCGAAGTCGCCATCAGTGCGCTGGGCACGGTCTACGCACTGTCGGCCACCGGTGACGACGCCGCCCAGGCGCTGGCGCCGCTGATCGCGCAGAGCTGGAGCCTGGCAACGGCGCTGTCGTTGCTGGCCTGGTATGTGTTCGCGCCGCAATGCCTGGCGACGCTGGCAGCCGTGAAGCGCGAGACCGGCGGCTACAAGCTGCCGCTGATCATGGCGGCCTATCTGTTCGGCCTGGCCTATCTGGCCTCGTTCATCACCTACCGGACGGCGATCTACTTCGGCGGCTGAGGGCGCGTCGGCACCGACGCGCTGCAGACGTCGATGTGGCCCGGGCTGTGCACGAACCAGCCGCCCCGGTAGCGGCGTGCGTCCAGCAGCTGGGTCCAGGTGGCCGACTCGGTCCTGAGCACCTGCAGCGCCGGCCGCTCGTCCGCCGGCACGTCGGCCAGCAGGCGGATGCGCTGGATGCCGGTGCGCTGCTCGGGCTTGTCGTAAAAGCCCATGGCCGCGGTGCCGCGGGGCAGGGCGGACAGGAATTCCATGCCCTTGAGCACGCGGCCGACGAGGGTGATGTTCAGGTCCAGCCCGCGCGGCGCCTGGCCGATGACGACATAGAGCTCGGTGCCATTGCTGGAGTCCACCGCGTCGCTGCGGCCGGCGCCGACCATGCCGTAGCAGTGGGCCAGCCAGGCCTTGCCCGTCTTCGGGTCGGCAGCCACGGGCATGCCTTCGGCAAAACCGGTGCGCGGCGCCCAGCCATCCATATCGGCCAGCTTGGCGAAGCCTGCCGCCTTGCCAACGCGGTCCAGCTGCACGGAGAACTCGGCCGGCAGCTTGGGCGAGACGCCGGCCGGCAGCGGCTTGGCCTTGGTGGCGTCCTCGCCGTCGGGGTCGCCCCATTGGGTGACGAAGTTGTCCTGCACGCGCAGGATGGCCAGGCCGTCCCAGTAGCCGCCATGCGCCAGCGCACGGATGTTGGCCGCGTGGGCCGGCGCGAAGCGCGGTGCCAGTTCGATGACGACCTGGCCCGAGGGGAGTTCCATGAGCAGCGTGTTGTCGGGGTCCAGCGCACGCCAGTCGCCGGCCGGCGAGGTGGCAAGGATCTCCTGGGCCGTCTTCTTCGCGGCCGGAGCCTTGGACGGCTTCTTGGGCGCCGCGACGGCGGCGGCCGACAGCAGGCCGGCGAGGATCAGCGTGAGGGCAGAATGTTTCATGGGCGCGGAGCTTAACGGCGGCCAGCGGGCTAAAACTCCGCCAAACCCTTCCACAGCATGTACGCCGCCAGCGCGAAAAGCAGCGTCGCGAAGACCTTCTTCAACTGCCCCACATCCATCGCGTGGGCCGCGCGGGCGCCGAGCGGTGCCATCGTCACGCTGGCAGCAGCAATCACCGCCAGCGCCGGCAGGTAGAGATAGCCCACCGTGCCCGGCAGAGCCGGCGCCATGCCCCAGCCTCCGATGACATAACCCAGCGTGTTGGCGACAGCGATCGGGAAGCCCAGGGCGGCGCTTGTCGCCACGGCCAGATGAACCGGCACGTTGCACCAGACCATGAAGGGCACGCTGACGAAGCCGCCGCCGGCGCCCACCAGGCCCGACAGCAGGCCGATGCCCGCGCCGGCGCCGAGCTGGCCGACCGTGCCGGGCATCTGGCGGCTGGGCGCGGGGCGCTTGTTGCGCAGCATCTGCCAGCCCGAGAAACTGACGAAGGCCGCGAACACCAGCGCCAGCCAGGCGCCCTTGAGCAGGCCGAACAGCCCGGCGCCCGCCAGCAGACCGCCGATCAGGATGCCCGGGGCCAGCCCCTTGACGAGATCCCAGCGCACCGCGCCGCGCTGGTGGTGGGCGCGCACGCTGGACAGCGACGTGAACATGATGGTCGCCATCGAGGTGGCGATGGCCATCTTGACCGCCAGACCCGCCTCGACGCCGCGCTGGCTGAGGATGAAGGTCAGGATGGGCACCATCAGCATGCCGCCGCCGATGCCGAGCAAGCCGGCGAGGAAGCCCGCTGCCAGCCCGAGCGCCAGCAGCTCGATGACAAGGCCGGCCGTCATGCCGCGTGCAGGCGCTTCAGCACCGCCTGCCACTCGGCCGGCGTGACCGGTGTGATCGACAGCCGGCTGCCGCGCTCCAGCACCCGCATGGACGCCAGCTCAGGCGCCTCGCGCAGCTCCTTCAGGCTGAGCAATCGCGTCGTCTCGCGCCAGCGCACGTCGACGTGCACCCAGCGCGGCGCCTCGGGCTTGGACTTGGGGTCGAAGTAGTGGCTGGCCGCGTCGAACTGCGTCGCGTCCGGGTAGGCCGCGCTGCTGACCTCGGCAAGGCCGGCGATGCCGGGCTCGGGGCAGGACGAGTGATAGAACAGCACGCCATCGCCGAGCTGCATGTCGTCGCGCATGAAGTTGCGCGCCTGGTAGTTGCGCACGCCGGTCCAGGGCAAGGTGCCGGCGCGCTGCAGATCGAGGATGGAGGCCTCGTCGGGCTCGGACTTCATCAGCCAGTAGTTCATGGGCTGATGCTAAGGGAGAGGGTGTCCACCGCAATCCTGGGGGCCGAGATCCTGAACACCCAGGGGTAATCAGGTGGGCGAGGTCAGCCGGACTTCGGGTTCATCTGACGCGAGACGATCACGCCCGTCCGGCATGTTCCAAGCCCTTGCTCATAGAGCATCGGATGAAGGAAATAAAGCCCCGGGGAAAGCGATGGACGAGGAGGATTCTAAGTCTTCAGAGCAACTGCCCGTCGTGTTCCAGCGCTTCGTCCAGGCGCTTGACGAGGGCATCCAGCTCAGGCGTTGACAGCGGCGCTTCACGTGGCTTGTTTTGCGGTGCCTCGGCGAGCTGGTAGGCCAGGTTCAGCGCGGCCAACACGGCGATGCGCTCGCGCGCCTTGACCTTGCCGGCATCGCGGATGGCGCTCATCTCGCGGTCCACCTGGGCCACGGCGGCTGTCAGTGCGGCCTCGCCGCCTTCGGGGCAGCCGAGCAGGTAGCTCTGGCCCATGATGGTCACTTCCATCTGCTTCATGGCCGTTCCTCCTTGGGCGTCTCGGCCGGCAGGCGCTCCAGCAGGGCGTCGACACGGGCGCGCGCCGCGTTCAGGCGCGAGCGCAGGCTGTCGCGCTCCTGGGTGATGGCGGTGAGCTGCACCTGCAGCAGCAGGTTGGTGCGCAGGATTTCGTCGTGTCGCACGAGCAGGCGCTCCACGCGGTCGGTCAGGTCGGTCAGGCTGGCCATGGATGGGCTCGGGATCAGGCGGGGGCCGATTTTAAGAGGCGTCCGGTGTCGCACTCCTGGATGACTGCACAAACATTGCACAAGGGCTTGCGCGCCTGGCAGACGTAGCGGCCGTGCAGGATCAGCCAGTGGTGGGCGTCGACAAGGTATTGCGTCGGCACGCGGTCCAGCAGGCCGAGTTCCACGGCCAGCGGCGTCTTCCCCGGTGCCAGGCCGGTGCGGTTGCCGACGCGAAAGATGTGCGTGTCGACGGCCATGGTCGGCTCGCCGAAGGCGACGTTGAGGACGACGTTGGCCGTCTTGCGGCCCACGCCGGGCAGGGCTTCGAGCGCCTCGCGGGAGCGCGGCACCTCGCCGCCGTGCTGCTCGATGAGGATCTGGCAGGTCTGCAGCAGGTGCTTGGCCTTGCTGTGGAACAGGCCGATGGTCTTGATGTGGCTCTCCAGCCCTTCGGTGCCCAGCGTCAGGATCTGCGCCGGCGTGTTGGCGACGGCGAAGAGGCGCCGGGTGGCCTTGTTGACGCCCACGTCGGTGGCCTGGGCGGACAGCAGCACGGCCGTCAGCAATTCGAAAACGCTGGCGAACTCCAGTTCGGTCTGCGGCGCCGGATTGGCGGCCTTGAGGGTGGCGAAAAAGCGTTCGAATTGGGCACCGTTCATGCCCGCCATTGTGGGCGAGACCCAGTTCAGGCCGGCAGCGGCAGGGCCAGGCACATCAGCGTGCCGCCATGGCCGGCCGGCCGCGTGCTCAAGGAGCCACCGTGCAGCTGGGCGATGCGTTGCGCGATGGCCAGGCCGAGGCCGCCAAAGCCGCCGCCAGGGCGCTGCAGGGGTGGCTCGCGCAGGCTCTGGCCGGCGTCCAGGCGCTGGCGCAGCGCAAGCGGCAGGCCCGGCCCGCGGTCCTCGACGACGATGCTGACCGCGTGGGCATCGCGCTGCAGGTGCACCTGCACCGTGCCGGCATCGGGTGCGTGGCGCAGTGCGTTGTCGATGAGGTTGGTCAGCGCGCGTTCGACGAGCTGCAGGTCGCCTTCCAGCTCCAGCGGCCCGGGCGGCGGGCCAGCCAGGGCCACGGGCGGCGCGCCGGGCGCGAAGGCGAACTTCTGCACCGCATCGCTGACCAGTTCGTCCAGGCGAAAGCGTTCGACGTGCGTGATCTGCTGGCTGGCCTGCAGGCTGGCGAGTTCGAACAGCTGCTGCGACAGCCGCCTCACCTTGTCGCTCTGCGCCAGCGCCACGCGCAGATGCCGGTGAGCCGACAGCGGCTCGACGTGCGCGTAGGTCAGCTCGCGTTCCAGCGCTTCCAGGTGGCCGTGCAGCGCGGTCAGCGGCGTGCGCAGGTCGTGGGCGACGTTGACGACCACCTCGCGGTGGGCCGCCTGCGTCTGCGCCTGCTGCTCGATCTGGCGCTCGACGCGCGCGGTCAGCTGGCCGAAGGCGGCGTCCATCGCGCCCACCTCGTCGGCCAGCGGCCGGGCCGGCGGGGCGGCGTCGCCGGCGCGGTAGCTGCGCATGCGCGCGGCGAGCTCGCGCAGCGGGCGCGTGAGCTGCGTCAGCGTCAGCAGGCCCAGGGCCAGCGTCGCCAGCAGCGCGACGCCCAGCATCAGCGCCGCACCCTGCCAGAGCTGCTCGCGACCGATGCGGCCGGCGATCTGGGTGCTGGCCTGGCCTTGCAGCACGACGTAGAGATAGCCCGGCTTGCCGCCGCCGGCCACCGGGGCGAGGCGGGCGGCGCTGAACACACCGCGCGGCCTTGCCTGGGCGGCTCGCGGGTCTGTGCCCAGCACCGGCAGGGCCGCACCAGACAGGAAGGCCTGCACGGGCGCGAGGTCGACGTGGGTCTGCCGCACGGCGGCCGGGTCGCCCAGGTAGGCGCGGATGCCGCCGTCGGCGTCCAGCACATAGACCTCGATGGCCGGGTTGACGACCATCAGCATGTCCAGCACAGCGTTCAACCGGCCGGGTGTGGCGGCTTCAGCCGGCTGGCTCAGCGCGGGCCAGTGCTCGACGATGTGCACGGCCAGGCCCTGCGACAGGCGCTGCAGCGTCTCCTGCTGCTGCTTGGCCAGCACGCGGGCGCCGACGACGGCAACCAGCGCGCCGAAGCCGCACAGCAGCGCCGCCAGCGCCAGGCTCAGCCGGGCCGTGAAGCTGAGCCTCATGCGGTAGCCCCGGCCGGCGGGCTGAACCGGTAGCCGACACCCCAGATCGTCTCGATGAGCAGGGGCTGCTGCGGATCGGCCTCGATCTTCTGGCGCAGCCGGTTGATGTGGCTGTTGACCGTGTGCTCGTACCCATCGAAGCCCTGGCCCCAGACGCGGTCCAGCAGCTCGCCGCGGCTGAACACCTGGCCCGGGTGGCGGGCGAGGAAATGCAGCAGGTCGAACTCGCGCAGCGTCAGCGGGATGCTGTCGTCGCCGACGCGCAGTTCGCGGCTGTGGGTGTCCAGCCGGTGGCGCGGCCCGAAGCGCACCACGGCCTCTGCCGGCGCATGGCGCAGCAGCTCGACACGGCGCAGCAGCGCGCGCACGCGGGCGATCAGCTCCAGCATCGAGAAGGGCTTGACGAGGTAGTCGTCGGCGCCCAGCTCCAGTCCCAGCACGCGGTGGGCCTCGGCCGAGCGTGCGCTGATGATGATGACGGGCGTCTGGCGGTGGCGGGCCTGCAGGTGGCGGCAGACGTCGAAGCCGTCGGCGCCCGGCAGCATCAGGTCCAGCAGCACCAGGTCGAAGGCCTCGGTGTCCAGCGCCAGCATGGCTTCGCGGCCGTCGGCCTCGCGGCGCACGGCATAGCCGGCGAGCTGCAGTTGCTGCTGCAGCAGCTCGGCGATGGCGTCGTCGTCTTCGACGAGCAGGAGGGTCTGTGGCATGGGGATCAGTCGGCGCAACACGCGCAGGCTTACGCATTGCAGCCAACCCGGCCGACTCAGTCCTCACGGCGCCGGGACCAGCCGGTGAGGACTTGTGGCGGATCGGGTTCGACGATGGCGGTTGTGGATGTCCCACGCCAACCCTGGAGATACCGATGAAGACTGCTTCGATTGCGCTGGCCGCCGCCACGCTGACGCTGGGTGCCGTCACGCAGGCCGCTCAGGCCGCGGATGTGAAGGTGACGCTGACCCAACTGGCCCCGGTCGGCGGCGTGGGCATAGCGCCGCTTTGGGTGGGGTTTCACAACGGCAGCTTCGATTCGTTCGACGCGGGCTACGCGGCGTCGCTGGGCATCGAGCGCGCGGCCGAGGACGGCAGTGCGGCGCAGTTGAGCACCATCTTCGGGGCGACGGCCTCGGGCGGCGTCCAGGGCACCTTGCCGGGGCCGCCGGCCTTCCCGGGCGCGGTGCGCTCGCTGACGCTGACCGGCGTGGACCTGTCTGGCGTCAACCGCTACTTCAGCTACGCGGCCATGGTCGTGGTCAGCAACGACTTCTTCATCGGCAATGACAACGCGACCCAGTTCGACCTGTCCAGCCTGGCCAACGGCGGCAAGATCTCGCTGCTGGTGGGCGGCGCCGGCCAGGTCTGGGACGCCGGTACCGAGGTCAACGACTTCCGCTACTCGTTGGCCAACGCCGCCTTCGGCATCGGGGGTGGCCAGACAGGGCCCAACCAGGGCACGGACGAGCATGGCGTCGTCCACCTCGTCACCGGCAACCCGTACCTGAGCTTCGCCAGCCAGAACTTCGTGCCGGCGGGCTACCAGTGGGGTGCCCTGGATTTCAGCAACCAGGGCGCGTTTGCGCGGGTGGACATCGAGGTGCTGGCCGCGCCGGTGCCCGAACCGTCGAGTGCCGCGCTGCTGCTGGCGGGGCTGGGTTTCGCCGGCTTCGTGGCCCGCCGGCGCTCGCGCTGAGGGTCAGCCGCCGGGTGCGCGCTTGGCGCGGGCGCGAGCGAGTGCCGCTTCGATCGCGGCGCGTTTGCGATCGAGTTGCACCGGGTCCGTGATGGCGGACGCCGCGGGCAGGTCGGCCAGCTTGACCTCGGCCTTGGCGATCAGCCTTGCCTCGTTCTCCTCGGCCTCGCGGTGGCGGCGGAACTGGCGGAAGGCATAGCGCTCGCGCGCCTCGTCGGCCTGGGGCTGGCTCCAGGCGGCCCAGCCCGTGGTGGTCGTCACCTCGGGCATGGAGATGCAGTCCACCGGGCAGGCCGGCACGCAGAGTTCGCAGCCGGTGCATTGGGCCGCGACGACGACGTGCATGGCCTTCGGAGCCCCGACGATGCAGTCCGCCGGGCAGGCCTTGATGCACAGCGTGCAGCCGATGCACCAGGCCTCGTCGATGACGGCGACGCCGCGGGTGGCCTCGACGCCGTTGAGCGGGTTCAGTGGCCGAGCGGCGCGGCCGGTGATCGCTGCGAGCCTGCCGACGCCCTCGGCACCGCCCGGCGGGCACTGGTTGATATTGGCCTCACCGGCGGCGATGGCCTCGGCGTAGCTGCGGCAATCCGGGTAGCCGCAGCGGGTGCACTGGGTCTGCGGCAGTGCGGCGTCAATCAGCTCGGCGAGGGTCACGCTGACGTTCAAGCCTTTCGGCGTGAGCGTGGCGCGGGTGCAGCAGCCTTGGCCTGCGTCGCCTTGGTGGTCTTTTTCAGCGGCGCGGCTTCGTACTTGGCGATGAAGTTGCACACCTCGGGGTAGACGTTGTCGCGCCAGCGGCGGCCCGAGAAGATGCCGTAGTGGCCGGCGCCAATGGCGTCGTAGTGGTACTGATGCTGCTTTGGCACGCCCGAGCAAATGTCGTGGGCGGCCCGCGTCTGGCCGGCGCCGGAGATGTCGTCCAGTTCGCCTTCGACGGTCAGCAGGGCGGTCGTCGTGATGTCCTGCGGGCGCACCAACTGGCCGTCGACTTCCCAGGTGCCGTTGACGAGGCCAAAGTCCTGGAAGACCGTCTTGATGGTGTCGAGGTAGTACTCGGCCGGCATGTCGAGCACGGCGTTGTACTCGTCGTAGAACTTGCGGTGGAATTCAGCGCTGTCATCGTCGCCGCGCACCAGGTCCAGGAAGTAGTCGTAATGCGAGGACAGGTGGCGGTCCGGGTTCATCGCGACGAAGCCGGTGTGCTGCAGGAAGCCTGGATAGACCGCGCGGCCGGCACCGGGAAAATTGGTCGGCACGCGGTAGATGACGTTGTTCTCGAACCAGCTGTAGCTGCGGTTCATGGCCAGGTTGTTGACGGCGGTCGGGCTCTTGCGAGCGTCGATGGGGCCGCCCATCATGGTCATGCTGCGCGGCGTGGCCTCGCCGGCGCTGGCCATCAGCGAGATGGCGGCCAGCACGGGCACCGTGGGCTGGCAGACGGAGATGACGTGGCTGTCAGCGCCGCCGACGTGGCGAATGAACTCCTGCACGTACTTGATGTAGTCGTCCAGGTGGAAGGGGCCGACTTCGAGCGGCACCATGCGGGCGTCGGTCCAGTCGGTGATGTAGACCTTGTGCGTCTTCAGCAGTTGCTTGACGGTTTCGCGCAGCAGCGTGCTGTGGTGGCCCGACAAGGGCGCAACGACCAAAACGGTCGGCTGGTCCTTCATCTGGCCCAGCACCTTGAGGTCATCCGTGTAGCGCTTGAAGCGCAGCAGGCGGCAGAAGGGCTTTTCCAGCGCCACCAACTCCTGCACGGCGACATCGACGCCATCGACCTCGACCGACTTGATGTCGAACTCGGGCTTTTCGTAGTCCTTGGCCAGGCGATGCATCAGGTCCAGGCCGGCGGAGACGCGCTGGGCCATGGGGCCGTGCGCGAATGGCGACAGCGGGTGGCTGTAGAGCTTGGCCGATGCCGCGGCGAATTCCGAGAAGGGACTCAGCAGTGCGCGCTGGGTTTCGAAGAGCTGATACAGCATGGCAAAACCTTGAACTAGGGCCGGGAATGCCGCGATGGTGCCAGAAAACGCTTTCGCGGTTGTGCGCTGCAACATGGGAGTGGCGGTCAAACCGCCAATCGTTCGCACTTGACTGGTGCCTGGCGCCCCATCAAGACCGCATCACGGCGGCCATTGCACCAGCGACGACCGGCAGATTGCCCTCGTTCAGTGCGGCCACGCAGATGCGGCCCGAATCCACGCCGTAGACACCGAACTCGTTGCGCAGGCGCTGCATCTGCGCGGCGTTCAGGCCGGAGTAGCTGAACATGCCGAGCTGCTCGGTGACGAAGCCGAGGTCCTGCGTCACGCCGGCGGCCTTCAATGCGGCCACCAGCGCACTGCGCATCGCCTTGATGCGCACCCGCATGCCGGCCAGCTCTTCCTCCCAAAGCGCGCGCAGGGTGTCGTCGGCCAGCACCTGGGCGACGACCTGGGCGCCGTGCGTCGGCGGGTTGGAGTAGTTGGTGCGGATCATGATCTTCAGCTGCGACAGCACGCGCACAGCTTCCTCGTCGCTGGTGCAGACCACGCTGAGCGCGCCGACGCGCTCGCCGTACAGCGAGAAGCTCTTTGAGAAGCTGGTGGACACGAAGAAGCCGACGCCTGCGGCCAGGAACTGGCGCACGGCTTCGCCGTCTTCCTTCAGGCCGAAGCCGAAGCCCTGGTAGGCCATGTCCAGGAAAGGCGTCAGGCCCTTGGCCTTGACGGCGGCGACGACCTGGGTCCATTGCGCGGCCGTGATGTCGTAGCCGGTCGGGTTGTGGCAGCAGGCGTGCAGCACGACGACGGTGCCGGCCGGGGCAGCATTCAGCGCGGCCAGCATGCCGTCGAAGTTGATGCCCTTCTTGGCGGCGTCGTAGTAGGGGTAGGTCTCGACCGCGAAGCCGGCTTGCGTGAACAGCGCGCGGTGGTTTTCCCAGCTCGGGTCGGAGATCAGCACCTTGGAGGCGGGGTTCAGCTGCTTGAGGAAGTCCGCGCCGATCTTCAGCGCGCCCGTGCCGCCCAGGGCCTGCACCGTGGCGACACTCTTCAGCTCGCTGCCGAAGACGAGCTTCTGCACCGCTTTGTCATAGGCGGCGATGCCGTCGATGGGCAGGTAGCCGCGTGGCTTGGGCGCGGCGGCCATGGCGGCTTCCGCTTCGCGGACGCACTTCAGCAGCGGCAGCTTGCCGGCCTCGTCGTAGTAGACGCCAACGCCGAGATTGACCTTGCCGGGGCGGGTGTCGGCATTGAACTGCTCGTTCAGGCCGAGGATGGGGTCGCGGGGGGCAAGGGTGACATCGGCGAAGAGAGACATGGCGGGGGATTCCTGAAAGGACGTTGGCAGGAGGGGAGGCTTGAAGAATCAGGGTCTGCGCTAACCTGCCTGGTTTCGCAGCGCAGCAATTTTGCCCGTGAACCCAGGGAATTCCCCATGCAAGAAGCCTTGAACGTCATACCCGGTCCCGAAAGTGACTCGGAGGAATGCAAGGGCGAATTCGTCAGCTTCGAAGGCTCGCCATTCGAACTGTTCCAGCCTTTCCCGCCGGCGGGGGATCAACCGGCCGCGATCAATCAGCTGATCGAAGGCATCAACGACGGCCTCAGCTACCAGACGCTGCTGGGCGTGACGGGCTCAGGCAAGACCTTCACGATGGCCAATGTCATCGCCCGCCTGGGCCGCCCGGCCATCGTCTTCGCCCCCAACAAGACGCTGGCGGCGCAGCTATACAGCGAGTTCCGGGACTTCTTTCCGAACAACGCGGTCGAGTACTTCGTCAGCTATTACGACTATTACCAGCCCGAGGCCTACGTGCCGCAGCGCGACCTGTTCATCGAAAAGGACAGCGCGATCAACGAACACATCGAGCAACTGCGCCTGTCCTGCACCAAAAGCCTGCTGGAACGGCGCGACGTGGTCATCGTGGCCTCGGTGTCGGCCATCTACGGCATCGGCAACCCGAGCGACTACCACCAGATGGTGATGACGCTGCGCGTGGGCGACAAGATGGGCCAGCGCGACGTCATCGCCCAGCTCATCCGCATGCAGTACACCCGCAACGAGATGGAGTTCACCCGCGGCCACTTCCGCGTGCGCGGCGACACCATCGACGTCTTCCCGGCGGAGCACTCGGAGCTGGCCATCCGCATCGAGCTGTTCGACGACGAGATCGAAGGCCTGGCGCTGTTCGACCCGCTGACAGGCCAGATCCGCCAGAAGATCCCGCGCTTCACGGTCTACCCGAGCAGCCATTACGTGACGCCGCGTGAGCGCGTGCTGGCCTGTACCGACGCGATCAAGGAGGAGCTGCGCGAGCGCGTGGCCTTCTTCATCAAGGAGGGCAAGCTCGTCGAGGCGCAGCGCATCGAGCAGCGCACGCGTTTCGATCTGGAGATGTTGCAGGAGGTCGGCCACTGCAAGGGCATCGAGAACTACACGCGGCACCTGTCCGGCGCCCAGCCGGGTGACCCGCCGCCGACGCTGGTGGACTACCTGCCCAAGGACGCGATCATGTTCCTGGACGAGAGCCACGTGCTGATCGGGCAGTTCGGCGGCATGTACAATGGCGACCGGGCGCGCAAGACGACGCTGGTTGAGTATGGCTTTCGCCTCCCGTCGGCGCTGGACAACCGGCCGCTGAAGTTCGCCGAGTTCGAACGCAAGATGCGCCAGGCGATCTTCGTGTCGGCCACGCCGGCCCAGTACGAGAAGGACAACTCCGGCCAGGTGGTCGAGCAGGTCGTGCGGCCGACGGGCTTGGTCGACCCGATCGTCGAAGTGCGGCCGGCCACACACCAGGTGGACGATGTGTTGCAGGAAATCCGTCTGCGCGTCGAGGTCCACGAGCGCGTGCTGATCACGACGCTGACCAAGCGCATGGCCGAGCAGCTGACCGACTACCTCAGCGACAACGGCGTCAAGGTGCGCTACCTGCACTCGGACGTCGACACGGTCGAGCGCGTCGAGATCCTGCGCGACCTGCGCCTGGGCGCCTTCGACGTGCTGGTGGGCATCAATCTGTTGCGTGAAGGCCTGGACATCCCCGAGGTGTCGTTCGTCGCGATCCTCGACGCCGACAAGGAGGGCTTCCTGCGTGCCGAGCGCAGCCTGATCCAGACCATCGGCCGCGCTGCGCGAAACATCAACGGCAAGGCCATTCTCTACGGTGACCGCATCACCGAGTCGATGAAGAAGGCCATCGGAGAGACCGAGCGCCGCCGCACCAAGCAGATGGCCTTCAACGAGGAAAACGGCATCACGCCGCGCAGCGTCCAGAAGCGCATCAAGGACCTGATCGATGGCGTCTACTCCGCCGAATCCGGGCGTGACGATGCCAAGCTGCTGGCGGCGGCCAAAGTCGAGGACTTGTCGGAGAAGGATCTGGCCAAACGGATCGCGCTGCTCGAAAAACAGATGCTGGAACACGCCCGCAACCTGGAGTTCGAACAAGCAGCGCGCTTGCGCGACCAGTTGGCGCAATTGCGCGAGCAAGCCTTCGGCGCCCGCGTACACGACAACATCGTGCCCCTGGACAGCGCTCGAAAGATGAGCTCGTCCCGCTGAAGCTGCCGCGCCGCAGCAAAACCCCGCCGCAACCTAGGGATACCTGGCGGTCATAGGAAGTGGTCGAGTAGTCGAGTAAAATCATCGGAAATGGTTCGCTCGGCTATTGTCCGGACGTCCCGGGTTAACCCCGAATCATTTGTCCAGGACAAATCCTGGTCGTGGCATCTCGCAAAGGAGTTTTTATGCGTCTCACTACCAAAGGCCGGTTTGCAGTCACCGCGATGCTGGACTTGGCGCTGCGCGAGAATACGGGCCCCGTGGCCCTGGCGGCGATCAGCCAACGACAACAGATTTCGCTGTCTTACCTGGAGCAGCTGTTTGGCAAGCTGCGCCGGCATGAACTGGTGGAAAGCACCCGTGGCCCGGGCGGCGGCTACTCGCTGGGCCGCAAGGCCGAGAACATCACGGTCGCCGACATCATCGTCGCCGTGGACGAGGCGCTGGACGCCACCGGCTGCGGCGGCAAGGAAAACTGCATGGGTGAAGACAGCGGCCGCTGCATCACCCATGAACTCTGGACCAACCTGAACGCCAAGATGATCGAGTACCTCGACTCCGTCTCCCTGCGCAAGCTCGCCGATGAGCAACTGGCCAAGGGCTTCGAGGTTGAGGCGGCGCCGGTCAAGCGCGCGATTTCGTCGCAGCCGGTGCTCAAGCCGATTCGCGTGACGGCCCCCAACTCGGTCTTCGCCCTCGGCAGCGCGTTCAGCAAGTAAAACCACAAGCCTTTCCCATGGATATGACACCGCACTTCCCGATCTACCTCGACTACGGCGCCACGACGCCGTGCGATCCCCGCGTGGTGGACGCCATGGTTCCCTGGTTGCGCGAACACTTCGGCAACCCGGCATCGCGCAGTCACGCCTGGGGCTGGGAAGCGGAAGAAGCGGTCGAGAAGGCGCGCGTGCAGGTCGCCGAGCTGATCGGCGCCGACCCGCGCGAGATCGTCTGGACCTCCGGCGCCACCGAGTCCATCAATCTCGCGCTCAAGGGCGCCGCGCAGTTCTACAAGACCCGCGGCAAGCATCTGGTCACGGTCAAGACCGAGCACAAGGCCACGCTGGACAGCATGCGCGAGCTGGAGCGCCAGGGCTTCGAGGTGACCTACCTCGACGTCCAGGCCAACGGCCTGCTCGACCTGGATGCCTTCAAGGCGGCGCTGCGCCCTGACACCATCCTCGTGTCGGTCATGTTCGTGAACAACGAGATCGGCGTCATCCAGGACGTGGTTGCACTGGGCAACATCTGCCGCGAGCGCGGCATCATCTTTCACGTCGATGCCGCCCAGGCCACCGGCAAGGTCGCCATCGACCTGGCCAAGTTGCCTATCGATCTGATGAGCATGTCCGCGCACAAGACCTACGGCCCCAAGGGCATGGGCGCGCTGTACGTGCGCCGCAAGCCCCGCGTGCGGCTGGAGGCCCAGATGCACGGTGGCGGCCACGAGCGCGGCATGCGCTCCGGCACGCTGCCCACGCACCAGATCGTCGGCATGGGCGAGGCCTTCCGCATTGCCCGCGAGGAGATGGGCATCGAGCAGGAACGCATCCGCGCGCTGCACAACCGCCTCATCCAAGGCCTGTCCGGCGTCGAGCAGACCTTCATCAATGGTGACCTCGAGCACCGTGTGCCGCACAACCTGAACATCTCGTTCAACTACGTCGAGGGTGAGTCGCTGATCATGGGCGTCAAGGGTCTGGCGGTGTCGTCGGGCTCGGCCTGCACGTCGGCCAGCCTGGAACCCAGCTATGTGCTGCGCGCGCTCGGCCGCAGTGACGAGCTGGCTCACAGCTCGCTGCGCATGACCATCGGCCGCTTCACGACCGAAGAAGAAATCGACTACGCGATCAGCGTGCTGACCGACCGCGTGGCCAAGCTGCGCGAACTGTCCCCGCTTTGGGACATGTACAAGGACGGCATCGACATCTCGACCATCCAGTGGGCTGCCCACTGATCGCCCATTGATCGTCGATTCAGGAGAACACCATGGCATACAGCGAAAAGGTCGTTGACCACTACGAAAACCCCCGCAACGTCGGCAAGTTCGACAACGGCGACGAGGACGTCGGCACCGGCATGGTCGGTGCGCCGGCCTGCGGCGACGTGATGAAGCTGCAGATCAAGGTCAACCCGGCGACCGGTCTCATCGAGGACGCCAAGTTCAAGACCTACGGCTGTGGCTCGGCCATCGCTTCCAGCTCCCTGGTGACCGAATGGGTCAAGGGCAAGAGTCTGGACGAAGCGCTGACGATCAAGAACACGCAGATCGCCGAAGAGCTGGCGCTGCCGCCGGTCAAGATCCACTGCTCCATCCTGGCCGAAGACGCCATCAAGGCGGCCGTGGACGACTACCGCGCCAAGCACGCCAACTGACATGTCCGTCACGCTCACTGAAGCCGCCGCCCGCCACGTCAAGCGCTACATCGCCAAGCGCGGCAAGGGCGTGGGCGTTCGCCTGGGCGTGAAGACGACGGGCTGCTCGGGCCTGGCCTACAAGCTGGAATACGCCGATGACGTGGCGCCTGAAGACGTGATCTTCGAAGGCCACGAGGTCAAGATCCTCATCGATCCCAAGAGCCTGCCCTACCTCGACGGCACCGAACTGGACTTCGTCCGCGAAGGCCTGAACGAAGGCTTCAAGTTCCGCAACCCGCGCGAGAAAGACAAGTGCGGCTGTGGCGAGTCCTTCCGTGTCTGAAACTCGCTGACCTGACGACAGGCGCGGTGTGAACCGCGCCTTTTGCTTTTTCACCTCGCCATGCGCCTGACCGACAACGACTTCCAGCTCTTCGGCCTGCCTGAACAGCAGGCCCAGGTGCGCGCCGACATCGACGCGCGCTGGAAGTCGCTGCAGGCCGAAGTCCATCCCGACCGCTTCGCCGCCGAGGGTGCTGCCGCCCAGCGCGTGGCCATGCAATGGGCCATGCGTGTCAACGAGGCTTACCAGCGCCTGCGCGAGCCGCTCAGGCGCGCGGCTTACCTGTGTGAGCTGCGTGGCGCCCCCGTTCAGGCCGAGAACAACACGCAGATGCCCGCCGCCTTCCTGATGCAGCAGATGGAATGGCGCGAGGCCCTCGACGACGCCGATGGCGAAGTCGCGCTGCAGTCGTTGGACGACGCCGCGGCGCAGGCCGAAACCACCGCACTTGCCGTCGTGCAAAGGTTGCTCGACGAAGCCGGCGATGCCAAGGCCGCCGCGTCCCAGGTCCGCGCGCTGATGTTCATCCAGCGCTTCCGTGCCGACATTGACCAGCGCCTCGCCGCCATTGATTCCTGACCCATGGCTCTCCTGCAAATCTCCGAACCCGGCGCATCGCCCGACCCGCACCAGCGCCGCATCGCCGTCGGCATCGACCTGGGCACAACACACTCTTTGGTCGCTGCCGTGCGCCACGGCGTGTCCGAATGCCTGCCCGACCAACAAGGTCGCGTGATCCTGCCGTCCGCCGTGCGCTACCTGCCCGAAGGCCGCCGCCAGATTGGCGCCGATGCGCTTGCTGCCCAGGCCGAAGACCCGGAGAACACCATCGTCTCGGTCAAGCGCTTCATGGGTCGCGGCCTTGCTGACGTGGCCAACCGCCACCATCTGCCGTACCAGTTCGAAGACCGTCCGGGCATGCTGGGCATCTCCACACGCGATGGCGTGAAGAGCCCCGTCGAGGTGTCTGCCGAGATACTGGCGACGCTGCGCTTCCGTGCCGAGGACAGTTTTGCCGAGGACCTGTTCGGCGCCGTCATCACAGTGCCGGCCTATTTCGACGACGCCCAGCGCCAGGCCACCAAGGACGCCGCCGAGTTGGCCGGCCTCAAGGTACTGCGCCTCATCAACGAGCCCACCGCCGCGGCCATTGCCTACGGCCTGGACAACGCCAGTGAAGGTCTCTACGCCGTCTACGACCTCGGTGGTGGCACCTTCGACATCTCGCTGCTGCGCCTGACACGCGGCGTGTTCGAGGTGGTCGCGACTGGCGGCGATGCGGCCCTCGGCGGCGATGATTTCGACCGCGCGCTGGCCGACTGGGCATTGGCCGGGCGTGCCGTCGAATCGGCCCACGACAAGCGCGCCGTGCTGGTCGTCGCACGCGCTGCGAAGGAAGCGCTTTCCGACGCCGAGTCGACCGAACTGAGCGCTGCGCTGGACTCCGGCGAGTTGCGCGTGACTGTCACGCGCGAACAGTTCGAGGAACTGACCCAGCCGCTGATCGCCAAGACGCTATCCGCCGTGAAGCGTGTGTTGCGCGATGCCAAGGTCAAGGCGGTCGACGTCGCGGGTGCCGTCATGGTCGGCGGTTCGACGCGAATGCCTGTCGTGCGCCGCGCGGTGAGCGAGCTGTTCGGCCAAGAGGTGCTGACGAATCTGAATCCCGACGAGGTCGTCGCGCTGGGTGCCGCCATCCAGGCCAACCAGCTCGCCGGCAACGCGGCCGATGGCGAAATTCTGCTGCTCGATGTGATCCCGCTGTCCCTCGGCCTTGAAACGATGGGCGGCCTGACCGAGCGCGTCATCGAGCGCAACTCAACCATCCCCGTCGCCAAGGCCCAGGACTTCACGACCTTCAAGGACGGCCAGACCGCGCTGGCCATCCACGTCGTGCAGGGTGAGCGCGAGCTGGTCAGCGAGTGCCGCTCGCTGGCACGCTTCGAGCTGCGTGGCATCCCGCCAATGGTGGCTGGCGCGGCGCGCATCCGTGTCAGCTTCCAGGTGGATGCAGACGGGCTGCTGAACGTCTCCGCCGAGGAGCTGACCTCTGGCGTGCAGGCCGCGATCACCGTGAAGCCGAGCTACGGTCTTGGCGACGACGAGATTGCCAACATGCTCAAGGATGGCTTCAACAGTGCCGAGGGCGACATGGCCGCGCGCAAGCTGCGTGAAACCAAGGTCGAGGCCGAGCGCATGATCCTGGCGACGCGCAGCGCCTTGGCCGCTGACGGCGACTTGCTGCCCGAGGCCGAGCGCGAGGCATTGGAAGCGCGGCTTTCAGCCCTGGCGCGGATGGACGGCGATGCCGATGCCATCGACGTCGCCGTCAAGGCGCTGGCCGAAGCCACCGAAGGCTTTGCCGCCGAGCGCATGAACCGCTCCATCGCCCGTGCGCTGACCGGCCGTGCCGTCAACCAGATTTGAGAAATGCCATGCCCGTCATCAAGATCCTCCCGCACGCCGAGTACTGCCCCGACGGCGCCAGCATCACGGCGGCGCCCGGCACGTCGATCTGCGAAGCGCTGCTGGCCAACGACATCCACATCGAGCACGCCTGCGACCAGGTCTGCGCCTGCACGACCTGCCACGTCATCGTGCGTGAGGGCGGCCGGTCGCTGAGCGAGATGGAAGAGGATGAAGAGGACATGCTCGACCGCGCCTGGGGACTGGAGCCCGATTCGCGCTTGTCCTGCCAGGCGTTGCTGCGTCAGCAGGACGTCACGGTCGAGATCCCCAAGTACTCGATCAACCACGCCAAGGAAGGCAAGTGAGTTCAGTCCAGCGCATCCTGGGTTTCGAATCGTCCTGCGACGAAACCGGGGTTGCGCTTGTCGAGGTGATGGGTGACGCGCCGCCGAAGCTGCTGGCGCAGGCGCTGCACAGCCAGATCGTGATGCACCAGGCCTACGGCGGCGTCGTGCCCGAGTTGGCGTCACGCGACCACGTGCGCCGCGTGCTGCCGCTGACGCGCGAAGTGTTGTCGCAGGCCGGCCTCGCGCTGCAGGACATCGACCTGATCGCCTACACGCAGGGCCCCGGCCTCGCGGGTGCGCTGCTCGTCGGCGCCGGTGTGGCCGTCTCGCTGGCTGCAGCGCTCGACGTGCCGGCGCTGCCCGTCCATCACCTCGAAGGGCACCTGCTGTCGCCCTTTCTGTCGGTCGACCCGCCGGAGTTCCCCTTCGTCGCGCTGTTGGTCAGCGGCGGCCACACGCAGCTGATGCGCGTGGACGACGTTGGCAGCTACGAAATGCTGGGCGAGACCATCGACGACGCAGCCGGCGAGGCCTTCGACAAGAGCGCCAAGCTACTCGGCCTGCCTTACCCTGGCGGCCCGCACCTCGCGCGCATGGCCGAGTTCGGCAACCCGGATGCCTTCGCGCTGCCGCGGCCGCTGCTGCACAGCGGCAAGCCGGACTTCAGCTTCGCCGGCCTGAAGACGGCGGTGCTGACGCAAGTGAAGAAGATCGGCGACTCACCATGCGAGCAAACCAAAGCCGACCTTGCTGCGTCGACTCAGCAAGCCATCGTCGAAGTGCTGCTGAAGAAGTCGCTGCTGGCCTTGAAGATGACCGGCTTGAAGCGCCTCGTCGTCGCCGGCGGTGTGGGCGCGAACGCCAGGCTGCGCGAGCAACTGAACGATGCCTGCGCCAAGCGGGGCGTGCGCGTGCACTACCCTGAGTTGTCGCTGTGCACCGACAACGGCGCCATGATCGCGATGGCGGCCGCGCTGCGTGTGCAGCGCGGCTCAGCGATGCCCAGGCGCGACGGCGGTTTTGAAGTCCGCCCGCGCTGGGATCTCGTCGCTGCTTAGTTGATAGTCAGCTCGCCGCCGTTGTCGGCGACGCGCTTCACCAGGTCCAGCGTCAGCACACCGTTCTCGAAGCGGGCTTGCGATTGGCCCTGATCGATCTCGGCGGGCAGCGAGAAGCTGCGGGCATAGCGGGCAGCGCGGCGCTCCCGGTAGAGCACGCGGGAGCCATCGGTCGGTGCCGCGGCCTCTTCGGTCACGGTTTCGACCTGCACGCGGCGGCCTTCGACGCGGACCTTGACGGCTTCCTTGGCCACGCCGGGCATGTCGACAGTGACGCGGTAGCCCTTGTCGTCCTCACTGACGTCCAGGGCCGGGGTACGGGTGGCTTCGGCTTCAGCGTCGAACTGGCGCAGGACGCGGGCGACGTGGCGGGGATGGGTCAGATAGAACATGGTGAGACTCCGTTGGCTTGCGCTGCTGAACCAGTCGGGAGCAGCACCCGATGACCGAAAGATGTGGCGATGCGTGGGCGCTTCAAGAGCGGGTTGCGCGCCAGCGCAGAGAAGTCACGCATTTGTGGGGCAGGGCGGTCGGGGCTCTTGAAACCCGCAGCAGCCGGCCACATGTCCGCACGCTTGGCCTGTCCTGCTTTGGCCGGGTTCAAGCTTTGCGCTAGAATCCGCAGGTTTTGCGCGCCGCAGGGTGTGCAGAGCAGGCTCAACGCAAGTAGAGCGATAGCACGGCTCGGGGCGGTTTCCCCCGTGTCCGCAAGTCAACCCCGGAAACCGTCTGCGGCAGCGCCCCTAGTTGCGTCTCGCCCGGCCGGACTTCCGAAACCTTTTGGAAAACAAATGTCCATCGCCGAAAAGAAGGCCGAGATCGTCAAGGCCAATGCCCGCAGCGCCAATGACACCGGCTCGCCCGAAGTCCAGGTTGCCCTGCTGACTGCCCGCATCAACGATCTGACCCCCCACTTCAAGACCCACGCCAAGGACCACCACGGTCGCCGCGGTCTGCTGAAGATGGTCAACACGCGCAAGAGCCTGCTGGCCTACCTGAAGCGCATCGATTCCAGCCGCTACGTCGCGCTGATCGGCAAGCTCGGCCTGCGCAAGTAATTCGCCCAATCCGACACGGAGCCTGTCTGGTCCTCAAGCCCAGTACAGGCTCTTTGTCCATCTACCGCGGAGCCAGGCTGAAGTGGCATCGATGTGTCATTCCAAGGCGACTCGACCGAGTCTCGTTGGAATGGCATCGCAGCCAAACCCAGCATCGTTCCCCGGTTTCCCCTGACGCCCCCGTCGCGTGACGGCGGCGTCCAACAACCAGGAGAAGAGCATGAGTTTGTTCAACAAGGTCACCAAGAGCTTCCAGTGGGGCAACCACCAGGTCACGCTCGAGACCGGCGAAATCGCACGTCAGTCCACGGGCGCCGTGGTCGTGAGCATCGAAGGCACCGTGGTGCTGGCCACCGTGGTCGCCAAGACCGAAGCCAAGGCCGGCCAGGACTTCTTCCCGCTGACCGTCGACTACCTCGAGAAGACCTACGCCGCCGGCAAGATCCCCGGCAGCTTCTTCAAGCGTGAAGGCCGCCCGAGCGAGCTGGAGACGCTGACCAGCCGCCTGATCGACCGCCCGATCCGCCCGCTGTTCCCGGAAGGCTTCTTCAACGAAGTCCAGGTCGTCATCCACGTGCTGAGCCTGAACCCTGAAGTGCAGGCCGACATCGCCGCCATGATCGGCACCTCCGCCGCGCTGGCCATCTCCGGCATCCCGTTCAACGGCCCCATCGGCGCTGCGCGCGTGGGCTACGTCAACGGCGAGTACATCCTGAATCCGGGCAAGACCGAGCTGGCCAACAGCCAGATGGACCTGATCGTCGCTGGCACGCAAGCCGCCGTGCTGATGGTCGAGTCCGAAGCGTCGGGCCTGTCGGAAGAAATCATGCTGGGCGCCGTGGTCTACGGCCACGAGCAGGGCAATGTGGCCATCGCTGCGATCAACGACCTGGTGCGTGATGCCGCCAAGCCGGCCTGGGACTGGCAAGCACCGGCCAAGAACGAGCCCTTCATCGCCAAGGTCAAGGCCCTGGCTGAAGAAGGCCTGAAGGCCGCCTACCAGATCCGCTCCAAGCAAGCCCGCACGCAAGCCTGCCGCACGGTCACGTCCAACGTGTTTGCCGCGCTGAAGAGCGAAGGCGTCGAGTTCGACAAGGTGGAGGTCGAGGGTCTGCTGTTCGAGATCGAAGCCGGCATCGTGCGTGGCCAGATCCTGGCCGGCGAGCCGCGCATCGACGGTCGCGACACCCGCACCGTGCGCCCCATCGAGATCCGCAACGGCGTGCTGCCGCGCACCCACGGCTCGGCACTGTTCACGCGTGGCGAGACGCAGGCCCTGGTCATCGCGACGCTGGGCACGGACCGCGACGCTCAGCGCATCGACGCGCTGGCCGGTGAGTTCACCGACAGCTTCATGATGCACTACAACATGCCCCCCTTCGCCACCGGCGAGACGGGTCGTGTCGGCAGCCCCAAGCGCCGCGAAATCGGCCACGGCCGCCTCGCCAAGCGCGCGCTGATTGCCGCACTGCCGAGCAAGGAAGACTTCCCCTACTCGGTGCGTCTGGTCTCGGAGATCACCGAGTCCAACGGCTCCTCGTCGATGGCTTCGGTCTGCGGCGGCTGCCTGGCACTGATGGACGCCGGCGTGCCGATGAAGGCCCACGTGGCCGGCATCGCCATGGGCCTGATCAAGGACGGCAACCGCTTCGCCGTGCTGACCGACATCCTGGGTGACGAAGATCACCTGGGCGACATGGACTTCAAGGTGGCCGGCACGACGACCGGCATCACGGCGCTGCAGATGGACATCAAGATCCAGGGCATCACCAAGGAAATCATGCAGGTCGCACTGGCGCAAGCCAAGGAAGCCCGCCTGCACATCCTGGGCGTGATGGTCGGCGCGATGGCCACGGCGAACACCGAAGTCAGCGACTTCGCGCCGCGCCTGTACACGATGAAGATCAACCCGGAGAAGATCCGTGACGTCATCGGCAAGGGCGGTGCCACCATCCGTGCGCTGACCGAAGAGACCGGCACCACGATCGACATCGGCGAAGACGGCACCATCACCATCGCCTCGACCGACGGCGCCAAGGCCGAACTGGCCAAGAAGCGCATCGCCGAGATCACTGCCGAAGTCGAAATCGGCAAGGTCTACGAAGGTCCGATCGTCAAGATCCTGGACTTCGGCGCCCTCGTGAACCTGCTGCCCGGCAAGGACGGCCTGCTGCACATCAGCCAGATCGCCCACCAGCGCGTCGAGAAGGTCACCGACTTCCTGAGCGAAGGCCAGATCGTCAAGGTCAAGGTGCTGGAGACGGACGAGAAGGGCCGCATCAAGCTGTCGATGAAGGCACTGATCGATCGTGATCAGCAGCCCGCACCGGCACCGGTTGCCGCACCGACCGCCGCTCCCGACGCGCCGGCCGAGTAAGCCAAAGCCGCAAGGAAACCGCGATGAAGGCCATTGCGATCACCCGCCCCGGCGGGCCCGAAGTGCTGGAGCTGGTCTCGCGACCGGACCCGGTGGCCGGGCCCGGCGAGTGCCTGATCCGCGTGGCCGCGTCCGGCATCAACCGGCCGGACGTGCTGCAACGCAAGGGCGCCTATCCGCCGCCGCCCGGAGCCAGCGACCTGCCTGGCCTGGAAGTGGCGGGTGAGATCGTCTCCGGCGATGCGGCGGCGCTAGTTGAAGCCGGTTTCGCGATTGGCGACAAGGTTTGCGCGCTGGTCAACGGCGGTGGCTATGCCGAACTGTGTACGGCGCCGGTCGGTCAATGCCTGCCGATCCCCGTGGGCTGGACGATGGCGCAAGCCGCAAGCCTGCCCGAAACCTGCTTCACGGTCTGGGCAAACGTGTTCGACCGCGTGGGCCTGCAAGCCGGTGAGACGCTGTTGATCCACGGTGGCAGCAGCGGCATCGGCGTGACGGCCATCCAGATGGCCAAGGCGTTCGGCGCTCGCGTGCTGGTGACGGTGGGCAGCGCTGACAAAGCGACAGCCTGCCTCGCGCTGGGCGCCGATGTCGCGATGAACTACCGCGAACAGGACTTCGTCGCGGAAGCCAAGGCCGCCACCGGTGGCCGCGGTGTCGACGTGATTCTTGACATGGTGGCCGGCGACTACATCGGACGCGGTGTGCAGGCGTTGGCCGAAAACGGTCGCCTGGCGCTGATCGCAGTGCAGGGTGGCGTGAAGTCGGAGATCGATGCGGGCCTCGTGCTGCGCAAGCGCGTGACGATCACCGGCTCGACACTGCGCCCCCGCTCGGCGGCGTTCAAGGCGGGCCTTGCGCGTTCGCTGCGAGACAAGGTCTGGCCGCTGATCGAAGCCGGCCAGATCAAGCCGGTTATTTATCGCGAGCTGCCTGCCGCTCAAGCGGCAGACGCGCACGCGCTGATGGAATCGAACCAGCACATCGGCAAGATCGTGCTGAACTGGTGATGGAGCTGAGATGAGAAGAAAACTCGTCGTGGGCAACTGGAAGATGCATGGCAGCCGCGCTGCCAACGCCCAGTTGCTCGCCGGCCTCAAGGAAGCCGGTCCCTGGAACGCCGACGTCGCCGTCTGCGTCCCTTTCGTCTACATCGCCGAGACGGCGCTTGCGCTGACTGGCACAGCCATCGTCTATGGCGCGCAGGACTGCTCGTCGCACGAGCAGGGCGCCTACACCGGCGAGATTTCCTCGGCCATGCTGGCGGACATCGGCTGCCGCTACACCATCGTGGGCCATTCGGAGCGCCGCGCCTATCACGCGGAGAGCGATCAGCTTGTCGCCGACAAGGCCAAGGCTGCACTGGCGCACGGCGTGACGCCTATCGTTTGCGTCGGTGAAACGCGCGCCGAGCGCGAGGCGGGCCAGACCGAAACCGTCGTCAAGCGCCAACTTGCCGCCGTCATCCACACGCTGGGTCACTGCTGCGGCGAGATAGTGGTCGCCTACGAGCCCGTCTGGGCCATCGGCACGGGGCTGACGGCGTCCCCCGCCGAAGCGCAGGCCGTGCATGCCGTCTTGCGGGCGCAACTGCACGCCGCGACCGACCGTTCGACCACGATGCGCGTCCTCTATGGCGGCAGCGTCAAGGCCGACAACGCGGCCGAGCTGTTCTCGCAGCCCGACATTGACGGCGGCCTCATTGGCGGCGCGTCGTTGAAGGCGGCCGACTTTTCCGTGATCTGCCGCGCTGCCGGCGTTTGATTTTCCCGGCGCGCCGCCGTTGCGGCGCGTCAACAAGTTTTGATGGAGTGTTTGGAATGCAGTTCTTCGCGAATCTGGTGCTGATCGTTCAATTGCTGTCGGCCCTGACGATCATCGGTCTGGTCCTGGTGCAGCACGGCAAGGGTGCCGACATGGGTGCGTCCTTCGGCAGCGGCGCATCGGGCAGCCTGTTCGGCGCCACCGGCAGCGCCAACTTCCTGTCGCGCAGCACGGCCGTCGCCGCGACGCTCTTCTTCGGTTGCACGCTGGGCCTGGCCTTCCTCTCCAATGGCCGTACCGCTGCATCGGGCACTGACAGCGTGCTTGACCGCGCTGCTGTCGTCGCCCCGGCGGCCTCGGGCGCCGCTGCCATTCCTGGTGCCGTGGTGGCGCCTGCGGCACCGGTTGCCGCGTCGGCCGCATCGAACTGATGCCCGACTAAAAGCCTCGCCTCTTCTCCAGGAAGCGCATACTTTTCGGTATAGAATGCGAGGCTGTCTGGCAGGCAAAACCCTCCTGAGTTGCCAGGCATATTTGAGTACCTGCCGTCGTGGTGAAATTGGTAGACACGCTATCTTGAGGGGGTAGTGGCGAAAGCTGTGCGAGTTCGAGTCTCGCCGACGGCACCAGAACATCGGCTAGGATTCCTGCTGGTCCTGAAGCGGGAGTCACAAGCCAGAGCGGCCTGTCGCCAAGTTCGCCCAGCCTGAAGCTGGGTTGACTGAAGCTAGGTTCAAGGCGGGCGCGATCCGCGAGCGAGATCTTCCGATTCGCTGGTGGCGCGCCTGTTTGCTTTTGTGGCCTGCCCCGTGTGGGCCATGTTGACGAAGACGTTGAAGTCGACCCGAGAAAGCCCAGATGAATCTCGATCAATACCTGCCCGTCATCCTCTTCATTTTGGTCGGCGCAGTGGTCGGGATTGCACCCCAGGTGCTCGGCGCTCTGCTGGGCCCCAATCGGCCCGACGCGGCCAAGAACTCCCCCTACGAATGCGGCTTTGAGGCCTTTGAAGACGCGCGCATGAAATTCGATGTGCGCTACTACCTCGTCGCCATTCTGTTCATTCTTTTCGACCTGGAAATTGCCTTCCTGTTCCCCTGGGCCGTGGCGCTCAGGGAGATCGGTGCGACGGGCTTCTGGGCCATGATGATCTTCCTCGGCATTCTGGTCGTCGGCTTCGCCTACGAATGGAAAAAAGGCGCCCTGGACTGGGAATAAGCGCTAGGCCAAACACGCTGGGAATTCGATATGGGTATTGAAGGCGTCCTGAAAGAGGGCTTTGTCACCACGTCGGTCGACAAGCTCATCAACTGGTCCAAGACCGGCTCGCTTTGGCCGATGACGTTTGGCCTGGCCTGCTGTGCCGTCGAGATGATGCACGCGGGTGCCGCGCGCTACGACATCGACCGCTTCGGCATGCTGTTCCGTCCGAGCCCGCGCCAATCCGATCTGATGATCGTGGCCGGCACGCTGTGCAACAAGATGGCGCCGGCGCTGCGCAAGGTCTACGACCAGATGGCCGAGCCGCGCTGGGTGCTCTCGATGGGCTCCTGCGCCAATGGTGGTGGCTACTACCACTACAGCTATTCTGTCGTGCGCGGCTGTGACCGCATCGTGCCGGTGGACGTCTACGTGCCTGGCTGTCCGCCGACGGCCGAGGCGCTGCTGTACGGCATCCTGCAGTTGCAGGCCAAGATCCGCCGCGAAAACACCATCGCCCGATGACAGCCGCTGAGCCCCACGGTATGAGCCTGAATCTCGAAACCCTGGCCCAGCAAATTGGTGCCGTCCTCGGAGAGCGCGTCGTGGCGCTGAAGAACGCCCTGGGCGAACTGACGCTGACAGTGCGCCCGGCCGACTACTTCGAAGTGGCCACGACGCTGCGCGACCACCCCGAACTCAAGTTCGAGCAACTGATCGACCTCTGCGGCGTCGACTACAGCAGTTTCGGCGATGGTGCCTACGAAGGCGCCCGCTACGCCGTCGTCAGCCACCTGCTGTCGATCAGCAAGAACTGGCGCCTGCGCCTGAAGGTATTCGCCAGCGACGACGATTTCCCCTGCGTGGCCTCGGTCACCGGCGTGTGGAGTTCGGCGAACTGGTTCGAGCGCGAAGCCTTCGACATGTACGGCGTCATCTTCGACGGCCACAGCGACCTGCGCCGCATCCTGACGGACTACGGCTTCATCGGCCACCCGATGCGCAAGGATTTCCCGGTGTCGGGGCATGTCGAGATGCGCTACGACGCCGAACAGAAGCGAGTCATCTACCAGCCGGTGACCATCGAGCCGCGCGAGATCACGCCGCGCATCATTCGTGAAGACAAGTACGGCGGGTTGTGATGAACAGCCCCCACGCTCACATTCGTTCGCTGCCCCCCGAGGGGGCGCAGGCCTGCCTTGGGGCGGCCCGGCGCGAGGCCTGAACCATGGCAGAAATCAAGAACTACACGCTGAACTTCGGTCCCCAGCATCCGGCCGCCCACGGCGTGCTGCGCCTGGTGCTGGAACTGGACGGCGAAGTCATCCAGCGTGCCGACCCCCACATCGGCCTGCTGCACCGCGCGACCGAGAAGCTCGCCGAGAGCAAGACCTACATCCAGTCGTTGCCCTACATGGACCGCCTCGACTACGTGTCGATGATGGCCAACGAGCAGGCCTACTGCCTGGCCATCGAGCGGATGCTGGGCATCGAGGTGCCGATCCGTGCACAGTACATCCGCGTGATGTTCGCGGAGCTCACGCGGCTGCTGAACCACCTGATGTGGCTGGGCGCGCACGGCCTGGACTGCGGTGCGATGAATGTGCTCATCTACTGCTTTCGCGAGCGTGAAGACCTGTTCGACATGTACGAGGCGGTATCTGGCGCACGCATGCATGCGGCCTACTTCCGGCCGGGCGGCGTCTACCGTGACCTGCCGGACACGATGCCCAAGCACAAGGCGAGCAAGATCCGCAATGCCAAGGCCATCGACCGCCTCAACGAGAACCGCCAGGGCTCGCTGCTGGATTTCATCGACGACTTCTGCGCGCGCTTCCCGAAGAACGTCGACGACTACGAAACGCTGCTGACCGACAACCGAATCTGGAAACAGCGCACGGTCGGCATCGGCGTCGTGTCGCCCGAGCGCGCGCTGAATCTGGGCTTCACCGGCCCCATGTTGCGCGGCTCCGGCATCGCCTGGGACTTGCGCAAGAAGCAGCCCTACGACGTCTACGACCGCCTGGACTTCGACATTCCCATCGGCACCAATGGCGACACCTACGACCGCTATGTCGTGCGCGTGGAAGAGATGCGCCAGTCCAACCGCATCATCCAGCAGTGCTCGGCCTGGCTGCGTGCCAACCCGGGCCCGGTCATCACCGACAACCACAAGGTGGCGCCGCCTTCGCGTGTGGACATGAAGTCCAACATGGAAGAGCTGATCCACCACTTCAAGCTCTTCACCGAAGGCTTCCACGTGCCCGAGGGCGAGGCCTATGCGGCTGTCGAGCACCCCAAGGGCGAGTTCGGCATCTACATGGTCAGCGACGGCGCCAACAAGCCTTACCGCCTGAAGATCCGCGCGCCGGGCTTTGCCCATTTGGCGGCGCTGGACGAGATGGGTCGCGGCCACATGATTGCGGACGCCGTCGCCATCATCGGCACCATGGACATCGTGTTCGGCGAGATTGATCGATGAGCTACCAACTCTCTGACGCCACCCGCGCGCGTTTCGACCGCGAGGTTGCCAAGTACCCCTACGAACTGCGCCAGTCTGCCGTCATGGCCTGCCTGGCCATCGTGCAGCAGGAAGAGGGCTATGTGCCCCGCGCGGCGGAAGACGTGATCGCCGCTCACCTCGGCATGGCGCCCATCGCCGTGTACGAGGTGACGACCTTCTACAACATGTACAACCAGAAGCCGGTTGGCAAGTTCAAGCTGGGCGTCTGCGCCAACCTGCCTTGCCAGCTGCGCGACGGCCAGAAGGCGCTGGACCACCTGTGCAGCAAGCTCGGCATCGAGCAGGGCGGCACGACGGCCGACGGCCTGTTCACCGTGCAGAAGACCGAGTGCCTGGGTGCCTGCGCCGACTCGCCCGTCATGCTGGTCAACGACCGCCAGATGTGCAGCTTCATGACGACCGATCGCCTGGACGAGCTGATCGATGTGCTGCGTGCCGAAGCTGCGAAGGCCTGAGGACAAGATGCTGGACCTCACCAAATTCCAAGCCACCGGCACCGAGACCTGCTTCCACGGTCGTCACATCACGCCGCAGATCTACGCTGACCTGGACGGCAAGAACTGGTCGATCAAGGACTATGAGGCCCGCGGCGGCTATGTCGCCCTGCGCAAGATTCTGGGCAAGGACGGCGGTGAAGGCCTGACGCCCGACCAGGTCATCGCCGAGGTCAAGACCTCGGCCCTGCGCGGCCGCGGCGGCGCCGGCTTCCCGACCGGACTGAAGTGGAGCTTCATGCCTCGCCAGTTCCCGGGCCAGAAATACCTGGTTTGCAATTCCGACGAAGGCGAGCCTGGCACCTGCAAGGACCGCGACATCCTGATGTTCAACCCGCATCAGGTCATCGAGGGGATGGCCATCGCCGCCTACGCGATGGGCATCAAGGTCGGCTACAACTACATCCACGGCGAGATCTTCGAGGTCTACGAGCGCTTCGAAGCGGCCCTGGAAGAAGCGCGCGCCGCTGGTTACCTCGGCGACCAGATCATGGGCTCAGGCTTCAGCTTCCAGCTGCACGGCCACCATGGCTTCGGCGCCTACATCTGCGGCGAGGAAACCGCGCTGCTGGAATCGCTGGAAGGCAAGAAGGGCCAGCCGCGCTTCAAGCCGCCGTTTCCGGCCAGCTTCGGCCTGTACGGCAAGCCCACCACCATCAACAACACCGAGACCTTCGCGGCGGTGCCCTGGATCATCCGCAACGGCGGCCAGGCCTATCTGGAGATCGGCAAGCCCAACAACGGCGGCACCAAGCTGTTCTCGGTGTCGGGCGACGTCGAGAAGCCAGGCAACTTCGAGGTCCCGCTGGGCACGCCGTTCTCGGTGCTGCTTGAAATGGCTGGCGGCGTGCGCAAGGGCCGCCAGCTCAAGGCTGTCATCCCCGGCGGCTCGTCCGCCCCGGTACTGCCAGCCGATGTGATGATGCAATGCACGATGGACTATGACTCCATCGCCAAGGCCGGCTCCATGCTGGGCTCGGGCGCCGTCATCGTCATCGACGACTCGCGCTGCATGGTGCAGAGCCTGCTGCGCCTGTCTTACTTCTACGCCCATGAGTCCTGCGGTCAGTGCACCCCGTGCCGAGAAGGCACGGGCTGGATGCACCGCGTGCTGGAGCGCATCTATCACGGCGAGGGCAGGGCGGAAGATATCGACCTGCTGAACTCGGTGGCCGACAACATCCAGGGCCGCACGATCTGCGCGCTGGGCGACGCTGCCGCGATGCCCGTGCGCGCCATGATCAAGCACTTCAAGCACGAGTTCGTGCACCTGATTGAACACAAGAAGCCCCTGGTGGCTCCGACCTGAGCGCCTAGAGAAATACCACCATGGTTGAAATCGAACTCGACGGTCAGAAGGTCTCGGTCCAGGAAGGCAGCATGGTCATGCATGCCGCCGAGAAGGCCGGCACCTACATCCCGCACTTCTGTTATCACAAGAAGCTCAGCATCGCGGCCAACTGCCGCATGTGCCTGGTGGACGTGGAAAAGGCGCCCAAGCCCATGCCCGCCTGCGCCACGCCGGTCACGCAGGGCATGATCGTGCGCACCAGGAGCGACAAGGCGCTCAAGGCCCAGCAGGGCGTCATGGAATTCCTGCTGATCAATCACCCGCTGGACTGCCCCATCTGCGACCAGGGCGGCGAGTGCCAGCTGCAGGACCTGGCCGTGGGCTACGGCGCGGGAAAAAGCCGCTACACGGAAGAGAAGCGCGTCGTCTTCCACAAGAACGTCGGCCCGCTGGTCTCGATGGAAGAGATGAGCCGCTGCATCCACTGCACCCGCTGCGTGCGCTTCGGCCAAGAGATCGCCGGCGTCATGGAGCTGGGCATGGCCCACCGCGGCGAGCACAGCGAGATCCAGACCTTCGTCGGCCGCACGGTGGACTCCGAACTGTCGGGCAACATGATCGACATCTGCCCGGTCGGTGCGTTGACGAGCAAGCCCTTCCGCTACAGCGCCCGCACCTGGGAGCTGTCGCGTCGAAAGAGCGTCAGCCCGCACGATTCGACGGGTGCCAACCTGATCGTTCAGGTCAAGAACCACCAGGTCCTGCGCGTGGTTCCGCTCGAAAACGAAGACGTCAACGAGTGCTGGATCGCCGACCGCGACCGCTTCAGCTACGAGGCCCTGAACAGCGACGCCCGCCTGACCGCACCCATGATCAAGCAGGGCGGCGCCTGGAAGCAGGTCGACTGGACGACGGCGCTGGAATACGTCGCCAACGGCCTGAAGTCCATCAAGGGTGACCACGGTGCGGCGTCCATCGGCGCCCTGGGCTCGGCCCACAGCACGGTGGAAGAGCTGCACTTGCTGGCGCAACTTGTGCGCGGCCTGGGCAGCGACAACATCGACCACCGCCTGCGCCACAGCGACTTCGGCAATGCCACGGCCGCTGGCCAAGCTCGCTGGCTGGGTACGTCGATTGCGAGCCTGTCCGAACTGGACCGTGCGCTCGTCGTCGGCTCCAACCTGCGCAAGGATCACCCGCTGTTCGCCGCCCGCCTGCGCCACGCCGCGCGCCGCGGTGCTGCGGTCCACCGCATCGGCATCAACAACGACGACTGGCTGATCCCGCTCGCCGCCTCCCAATCCGTCGCGCCTTCTGGCTGGGTGCAAGCCCTCGCTGATGTGGCTGCTGCGATAGGCGATGGTGCGCCGCTGGCTGGCACTGCGAGCGATGAAGCCAAGGCCATCGCGGCCAGCCTGGTTTCGGGTCAACGCAAGGCCATC
The DNA here is from genome assembly GCA_963422775.4 of uncultured Roseateles sp. Taxonomy (GTDB): domain Bacteria; phylum Pseudomonadota; class Gammaproteobacteria; order Burkholderiales; family Burkholderiaceae_C; genus Pelomonas. The sequence continues at coordinate 22,168 of CAUJSJ030000050.1, read as the reverse complement.
CTGCTCGGCAATGCCTCCGCTGAACATCCGCAAGCCACCAGTCTGCTGGCGCTGGCGCAGTGGATTGGTCAACAGACGGGCGCGAGCGTCGGCTACCTGAGCGCCGCTGCCAACTCAGTTGGTGCGCAGCTCGCGAGGGCCCAGCCGCAGATCGACGGCCTGAACGCCGGCCAGATGCTGAACGGCACGCCGCTGAAGGCTGCACTGCTGTTGAACACCGACCCGGTGCTGGACTCCGCCAACGCCGCTGCAGCAGCCAAGGCGCTGGACGCGGCCGAGATGGTCGTCGTGCTCAGCCCCTTCAAATCGGGTCTCGAATACGCCGATGTGCTGCTGCCCGTCGCACCGTTCACCGAAACCTCCGGCAGCTTCGTCAACGCCGAGGGTCGCCTGCAGAGCTTCGTAGGCGTCGTCAAACCCCTGGCAGACACGCGGCCGGGCTGGAAGGTGCTGCGCGTGCTGGGCAATTTGCTGGGCCTGCCCGGCTTCGACCAGGACAGCTCCGAGCAGGTGCGCGAACAGGCCCTGGGCAGCGACTTCGCCAGCCGCCTCAGCAACGCCACCACCGCTGCACCGCAAGTCGCGGCCAAGGGTGAGGGCGTCGAGCGCTTCGGCAACTTGCCCATCTACGCGACCGATGCGCTGGTGCGCAACTCGACGTCACTGCAGCTGACCACCGACGGCCGCGAAGCCGCCACGGTCGGCCTGCCCAGCAGCCTGTGGCAACAGCTCGGCTTGCAAGACGGTGACCAGGTCCGCGTCGTGCAGGACGGCGGCGCCGCCCAACTGCCTGCTCGCCTCGAGGCCGGTCTGCCGGAAGGCGTGGCCCGCGTGCCCGCCGGCCTGCCGCAAACCGCCAGCCTGGGTGCCGCATTCGGCAACCTGAGCATCAGCAAGGTCTGAGGGAGCTGACAAGATGATCGACACCCTCTTCCAACAAGGCGCCTCGTTGCTGGGCGGCCTCTGGCCCCTGGTCTGGAGCCTGCTGAAGATCATTGCGGTGGTTGCGCCGCTGATGATCTGCGTCGCCTACCTGACGCTGTGGGAGCGCAAGGCCATCGGCTGGTCGCAGATCCGTCCGGGTCCGAACCGCGTGGGCCCCTACGGCCTGCTGACGCCGATCGCCGACGCGGTCAAGCTGATCTTCAAGGAGATCATCAAGCCGACCGCTGCCAGCAAGGGCCTGTTCTTCCTCGGCCCGGTCATGACCATCATGCCGGCGCTGGCCGCCTGGGCCGTCGTGCCCTTCGGCCCGGACGCTGCGGTGGCCAACGTCAATGCTGGCCTGCTGTACCTGATGGCGATCACGTCGCTCGAGGTCTACGGCGTCATCATTGCCGGCTGGGCATCGAACTCGAAGTACGCCTTCCTGGGTGCGCTTCGAGCCTCGGCGCAGATGGTGTCGTACGAGATCTCGATGGGCTTCGCCCTCGTCGTCGTGCTGATGGTGACCGGCAGCCTGAACATGACCGAGGTCGTGCAGGTGCAGGAGCGCGGCTGGGCGGCGTCGCACGGCGTGCCCTTGTTCTCATGGAACTGGCTGCCGCTGTTCCCGATCTTCATCGTCTACTTCATCTCTGGCCTTGCCGAGACCAACCGCCACCCGTTCGACGTCGTCGAAGGCGAATCCGAGATCGTCGCCGGCCACATGATCGAGTACTCGGGCATGTCGTTCGCGATGTTCTTCCTGGCCGAGTACGCCAACATGATCCTGGTGTCGGCGCTGGCCGTCCTCATGTTCCTGGGCGGCTGGAGCGCGCCGATCTCCTGGAGCCTGTTCGGCATGGAGACGCCGGCCTTCATCCAGCACACGATGGCGTTCTGGAACTGGGCCTGGCTGTTCGGCAAGACCTTCTTCGTCGTCACGACGTTCCTGTGGGTGCGCGCCACGTTCCCGCGCTTCCGCTACGACCAGATCATGCGTCTGGGCTGGAAGATCTTCATTCCCATCACGCTGATCTGGCTGGTCGTTGTGGGTGCCTGGATGCAATTGCCGGCTCCGTACAACATCTGGAAGTGAGGCGGCGCCCATGACCTCAATCACGAATTTCGCGAAGACCTTCTTCCTCTGGGAACTGCTCAAGGGGATGAAACTCACCGGGAGGCACTTCCTCTCGCGCAACATCACCATCCAGTTCCCCGAGGAAAAGACGCCGCTGTCGCCGCGCTTTCGCGGCCTGCACGCGCTGCGCCGCTATGAAAATGGCGAGGAGCGCTGCATCGCGTGCAAGCTCTGCGAGGCCGTCTGCCCGGCGATGGCCATCACCATCGAGAGCGACGTGCGCGCCGACGGCAGCCGCCGCACGACGCGCTACGACATCGACCTGACCAAGTGCATCTTCTGCGGCTTCTGCGAAGAGAGCTGCCCGGTGGATTCCATCGTCGAGACGAGCATCTTCGAATACCACGGCGAGAAGCGCGGCGACCTGTACTTCACCAAGGACATGCTGCTGGCAGTCGGCGACAAGTACGAAGCCGAGATCGCGGCGCAAAAGGAGGCCGACGCCAAATATCGTTGACCCCTCGTCCGGGAGTACCCGGCCGGTCCCCCGCGGGGGCGCAGATGAACGCCGGCAAACGCCGCCGTCCACATCTGCCCGGTTCGTCCTTGGGACGGCCCGGCGGCCGAACCGGATCCAAAGTCAGCAGTGTTTGCCCGAGTAAATATGGACATCACGACCATTCTTTTCTACGTCTTCTCCGGCATCCTGCTGGTGTCGTCGTTCCGTGTCATCACAGCGCGCAGCACCGTGCATGCAGCGCTGTTCCTCATCCTGTCGTTCTTCACGGCGTCCTGCCTCTGGATGCTGCTGAAGGCCGAGTTCCTGGCCATCGCGCTGGTGCTGGTCTACATCGGCGCAGTGATGGTGTTGTTCCTGTTCGTCGTCATGATGCTGGACCTGAACACGGACAGCATGCGTGAGGGCTTCTGGAAGCACCTCCCGCTCGCGGCCGTCGTGGGCGCGCTGATCGCGTTCGAAATGGGCATCGTGCTGATGGGCGGCTTCCAGCTGTCCGACGCACCCGTCGCCACCGCGGCCCAGATCCAGCAGGGCAACACCAAGTTGCTGGGCATCGAGATCTACACGGCCTACCTCTACCCGTTGCAGATCGCTGCGGTGCTGCTGCTGGTGGCCATCGTCGCTGCCATCGCGCTGACGCTGCGCCGCCGCAAGGATTCGCGTGCCATGAACCCGTCCGAACAGGTCAAGGTCACCAAGGCCCCAGCGCCTGCGCATCGTCAAGATGGCGCCGACCGTTGCTGCGTCGGCCCCACCTGCCGCACCCACCGAAGGAGGCAAGGCATGATCAGCGCCGTCGGCCTGAATGGAATCACGTTGGGGCATTTCCTGACGTTGGGCGCGATGCTGTTCGCACTGTCGGTGATCGGCATCTTCCTGAACCGCAAGAACCTGATCGTGCTGCTGATGGCCATCGAGCTGATGCTGCTGGCGGTCAACCTGAACTTCGTCGCCTTCTCGCACTACCTGCCGGTCGGCGCGGACAAGATGGGCGGGCAGGTCTTCGTCTTCTTCATCCTGACCGTTGCGGCGGCCGAGTCGGCCATCGGCCTGGCCATCCTGGTTGTGCTGTTCCGCAACCGGGCCAGCATCAACGTCGAGGAACTCGACGCGCTGAAGGGTTGAGAAAAAGATGTCTGCACAACTCTCCCAGAACTTGCTGCTGACGGTGCCCATGGCGCCGCTCGTGGGTGCCATCGTGGCCGGCTTCTTCGGCAAGACGGTGGGCCGCCGCGGCTCGCACGTCGTCACCATCCTCGGCGTGCTGATCGCCTTCATCTTGTCGGCGATGACGCTGTACAGCGTCGCCGTCGATGGTGCGCGCTTCAACGCGACCCTCTACGAGTGGATGAACCTCGGCGCGCTGAAGATGGAGGTCGGCTTCCTCATCGATGGCCTGACGGCCATGATGATGGTCGTCGTGACCTTCGTGTCGCTGATGGTGCACATCTACACCATCGGCTACATGGAAGAGGACGACGGCTACCAACGCTTCTTCTCCTACATCTCGCTGTTCACCTTCAGCATGCTGATGCTTGTCATGAGCAACAACATGCTGCAGCTGTTCTTCGGCTGGGAAGCGGTGGGCCTGGTGTCGTACCTGCTGATCGGCTTCTGGTACAAGAAACCGACGGCCATCTTCGCCAACATGAAGGCCTTCCTGGTGAACCGGGTCGGTGACTTCGGCTTCATCCTGGGCATCGGCCTGCTGGTGGCCTTCGGCGGCACGCTGAACTACGCGGAGACCTTCGCCAAGGCGGACATCCTGTCCAAGATGGTGTTCCCGCTGCCCTTGTGGGGCGGCGAGTGGTCGTTGCTGACGGTCGCCTGCATTTGCCTGTTCATCGGTGCGATGGGCAAGAGCGCGCAGTTCCCGCTGCACGTCTGGCTGCCGGACTCCATGGAAGGCCCGACGCCCATCTCCGCGCTGATCCACGCCGCGACGATGGTGACGGCCGGCATCTTCATGGTGGCGCGCATGTCGCCGCTGTTCGAGCTGAGCGACACGGCACTGAACTTCGTCATGGTGATCGGTGCGATCACGGCGCTGTTCATGGGGTTCCTGGGCATCATCCAGAACGACATCAAGCGCGTCGTCGCCTACTCGACGCTTTCGCAGCTCGGCTACATGACCGTGGCCCTGGGCGCATCAGCCTACTCGGTCGCCGTCTTCCACCTGATGACGCACGCCTTCTTCAAGGCCCTGCTGTTCCTCGGTGCGGGTTCCGTCATCATGGGCATGCACCATGACCAGGACATCCGCAACATGGGCGGCCTGCGCAAGTACATGCCCATCACGTGGATCACATCGCTGCTGGGCTCGCTGGCGCTGATCGGCACGCCGCTGTTCTCGGGCTTCTATTCCAAGGACTCGATCATCGAGGCCGTGCACGCCAGCCACCTGCCGGCCGCGCACTTTGCCTACTTCGCCGTCATCGTCGGCGTGTTCGTGACGGCCTTCTACTCCTTCCGGATGTACTTCCTCGTCTTCCACGGCAAGGAGAACTTCCACCACAAGCCCTTCCCGGGCGAGCACGATCATCACGACGACGACCATGGGCATGATGCGCATGCCCACGTGCCGCACGAGTCGCCCTGGGTCGTCACCGCGCCGCTGGTGCTGCTGGCCATCCCGTCGGTCGTCATCGGCTTCATGACCATCCAGCCGATGCTGTTCGGCGACTTCTTCAAGGATGCCATCCTCGTCAACCTGCACGCCCACCCGGCGATGGAAGAGCTGGCCGAGGAGTTCCACGGCGCGGCGGCGATGGCCTTGCATGGTTTGACGTCACTGCCGTTCTGGCTCGCGCTGTCCGGCGTCGTCACGGCCTACGTGTTCTACATGGTCGCGCCCAGCATCCCGGCCACGCTGGCCAAGGTGCTGCGCCCCGTCATCGTCATCCTCGAGAACAAGTACTTCATGGACTGGTTCAACGAGAACGTGCTGGCTCGCGCTGCGCGCCTCATCGGCACGGGGCTGTGGAAGGGCGGCGATGCCGGCCTGATCGACGGCCTGATCATCAACGGCTCGGCCCGCGCGGTGGGCGGTATCGCCGGCTTGGTGCGCCGCGTGCAGACGGGTCACCTGTACTGGTACGCCCTCGTCATGATCCTCGGCGTCACGGGGCTGATGACCTGGCAGCTCTGGCCCTATATCAAGCCCCAGTTCAATGCCCTGTTCGGGTTCTGAGCGAAGCGGCGGAGAACAAGAATGTTGCTGAGTCTTGCGATTTTTCTGCCCATCGTCTGCGGCGCTTTGCTGCTGGCGATCGGCCGTGACGAGCATGCGCACGTGGTGCGCCGGCTGGCCCTGATCGGGGCCGTGCTGAGTTTCCTCGTGACGTTGCCGCTGATCACGGGCTTCGACACGACGACCGCCGCGATGCAGTTCGTCGAGAACCAACCCTGGATCGAGCGCTTCGCCATCCGCTACCACCTGGGCGTGGATGGCATCTCGATGTGGTTCGTGCCGCTGACCGCCTTCATCACGGTCATCGTCGTCATCTCCGCCTGGGAGGTCATCGAGACCCGCGTCAACCAGTACATGGGCGCGTTCCTGATCCTGTCCGGCCTGATGGTGGGCGTGTTCTCCGCGCTGGACGGCATGCTGTTCTACGTGTTCTTCGAGGCCACGCTGATCCCGATGTACATCATCATCGGCGTCTGGGGCGGTGCCAACCGCGTCTATGCGGCCTTCAAATTCTTCCTCTACACGCTGGCCGGCTCGCTGCTGATGCTGGTGGCGCTGCTGTACCTGTACTACCAGGCCAATCTGGTCAACGGTGCCGGTTCGTTCGACATCCAGACCTGGCACAAACTGCCGCTCGCCGGCGGCGCACAGACCTGGCTGTTCTTTGCCTTCCTGGCGGCCTTCTCCGTGAAGGTGCCGATGTGGCCGGTGCACACCTGGCTGCCCGACGCCCACGTCGAGGCGCCCACCGGTGGCTCCGTCGTGCTGGCCGCGATCATGCTGAAGCTGGGCTGCTACGGCTTCCTGCGCTTCTCGCTGCCGATCGCGCCGGATGCGGCACGCCAGTGGTCCTGGCTCATCATCGCGATGTCGCTGATCGCCGTCGTCTACATCGGCCTGGTTGCGCTGGTGCAGAAGGACATGAAGAAGCTGGTGGCCTACTCGTCCATCGCCCACATGGGCTTCGTGACGCTGGGCTTCTTCATCTTCAATGAACTCGGCGTCTCAGGCGGCCTCGTGCAGATGATCTCGCACGGCTTCGTGTCTGGCGCCATGTTCCTGTGCATCGGCGTGCTCTACGACCGCGTGCATTCACGGGAGATCGCGGCCTACGGCGGTGTCGTCAACACCATGCCCAAGTTCGCGGCCTTTGCCGTCTTCTTCGGCATGGCCAATTGCGGCCTGCCTGCCACGGCCGGCTTCGTCGGCGAGTGGATGGTCATCCTCGGCACCGTCCAGGCCAACTTCTGGCTGGCCGCCATCGCTGCCACGGCGCTGGTTTTCGGCGCGGCCTACACGCTGTGGATGATCAAGCGCGTCTACTTCGGCGATATCGCCAACGACGACGTCCGCGCGCTCACCGACATCAACAGCCGCGAATTCCTCATGCTGGGCCTGCTGGCTGTGGCGACGCTCTACATGGGCCTGTATCCCAAGCCCTTCACCGACGTGATGCACAACTCGGTGGTCGAGCTGCTCAAGCACGTCGCGCTGAGCAAGATCCCGGCCTGATTCGAGTCAGAGGCAAGAACAATGAACGACATGAACTGGCTCGCGATCTATCCCGAAATCCTGTTGCTGGCGATGGGCTGCGTGGTGGCCCTGGTGGACCTGTGGGTCACCGACGAGCAACGCCGCCCGACCTACTGGCTGACCCAGCTCAGCCTGGTCGTCGTCGCCGGCCTGCACTTCAGCTATTTCGATGCGGGCCTGACCACCTATGCCATGCAGGGCATGGTCGTGGCCGACCCCATGGGGCACCTGCTGGCCGGCTTCGCCTGCGTGGCAACGATGATCACCCTGGTCTATGCGCGCCCCTATGCGGCCTCGCGCGACATGCTCAAAGGCGAACTTTTCATCCTCAGCCTGTTCTCGCTGCTGGGCATCAACGTGATGCTGTCGGCCAACAACTTCCTGGTCGTCTACCTCGGCCTGGAGCTGATGAGCCTGTCGCTCTACGCCCTCGTTGCGCTGCGGCGCGACCATGCGGTGTCGACCGAGGCGGCGATGAAGTACTTCGTGCTCGGTGCGCTGGCCAGCGGCTTCCTGCTGTACGGCCTGTCGATGATGTACGGCGCCACCGGCTCGCTCAGCATCCCCGAAGTCTTCGACGTCATTTCCAAGGGCATCCCCAACAAGGCCGTGCTGGTCTTCGGCACCGTCTTCGTCGTCGCGGGCCTGGCCTTCAAGCTGGCCGCCGCACCCTTCCACATGTGGGTGCCCGATGTCTACCAGGGCGCGCCCACGGCCGTCACGCTGTTGATCGCTGGCGCGCCCAAGCTGGCCGCGTTTGCCATCACCATGCGCCTGCTCGTCGAAGGCATGATCGGCCTGGCGGCCGACTGGCAGCAGATGCTGATGGTGCTGGCCATCATGTCGCTGCTGATCGGCAACCTGGCGGCCATCGCCCAGAGCAATCTGAAGCGCATGCTGGCCTACTCGACCATCGCCAACATGGGTTTCATGCTGCTGGGCATGACCGCGGGCGTCGTCAACGAAAGCACCAAGTGGGGCGACAACGCCTACAGCTCGGCCATGTTCTATGCCGTCACCTACGTGCTGACGACGCTGGGTACCTTCGGCATGATCATCCTGCTGTCGCGCCAGGGCCATGAGGCCGAGGAGATCAAGGATCTGGCCGGCCTGGGCAAGCGCAGCCCCTGGTTCGCGCTGGTCATGACCCTCTTCATGTTCTCGCTGGCCGGTGTGCCGCCGACCGTTGGTTTCTACGCCAAGCTGGCGGTGCTGCAGGCGCTGGTGTCGACCAACGTGGACGCCTATCTCTACCTCTCGGTCTTCGCGGTCGTCGTGTCGCTGATCGGCGCCTTCTACTACCTGCGCATCGTCAAGGTCATGTTCTTCGAAGAGCCGACCGACATGGCGCCCATCACCGCGCCGGCCGATGTGCGCTTCGTCATGTCCTTGAACGGTGCTGCGGTGCTGGTCTTCGGTCTGTTGCCCGGCGGCCTGATGGCGCTGTGCGGACACGCCATCGTGAAGGCCCTTTCGACCTGATGGCCTGCTGCTGATGGACCAGTCGACGGCCGTCTGGCTGGTTCTCCTCGCCGCCATCGTTGCGGCCAACCTGCCTTACTTCAGCGAGCGCGTGCTGCTGGTCGGGCCGCGGCGCGCGCCCAAGGCTGCGTGGTGGCGGTTGCTGGAACTGCTGCTGATGGCTGCGTTGAGCTTCGGCCTCGGGGCGCTGCTCGAGGCGCGCATCGGTCAGCGCCATGTGCAAGGCTGGGAGTTTTACGCCGCGGCCTCCTGTCTCTTCATCACGCTGGGCTTTCCCGGCTTCGTCTGGCGCTATCTGCGCCGCAGCAAGCGTCATGGCGAAGACTGACGACGCCCATCTCGTCGAACGCCAGCTCGACAGCGCCGAGGTCTACATCGGCCATTTCCTGCACGTCCACAAGGACCGCGTCGCGCTGCCCGACGGCAGCACGGCCAGCCGCGAGTTCATCCGCCATCCCGGCGCCGTCATGGTCGTGCCGCTGCTGGACGATGGCCGCCTGCTGCTGGAGCGCCAGTACCGCTACCCGATGGGCCGCGTGATGCTGGAGTTCCCGGCCGGCAAGCTCGATGTGGGCGAGGATCCCATGGCCTGTGGTCAGCGCGAGTTGACCGAGGAAACCGGCTACAGCGCCGCCGAATGGGCCCATGCTGGCGTGCTGCACAACGCCATCGCGTACTCGGACGAAGTCATCCACATCTACTTCGCGCGTGGCCTCACGAAGGGCACGCAGAAGCTTGACGCGGGCGAGTTTCTCGAACTCGTCACGCACACGGCGCAGGAGCTGGATCAGCTCGCCGCCCTCGGCGAACTCACCGACGCCAAGACCCTGATCGGCCTGCTCTGGCTGCAGCGCTGGCAGCAGGGCGCCTGGCCGCTGAACTGGCAGCACAGCTGCTGAGCCCTCCGTGCATGACCTCTGGCGAAGTACTGCCAGACCGTTAAGCTCAGGCGTTTGAGCCGCCTGCAACTTGTCCTCCGAAGAAGGTCTTTCTCCATGACGCGTGCACCGCTGATCCTGACCGCTTTAACCTTGGCCCTGGCGCTGACCGCCTGCAACAAGAGCGGCAAGCCCGATGAAGCCAAGACGGCAGCCAAGACCGCAGCACCGCTGCTGCTGGCCCCGGAGGATCTGCGGCCCGTCGGCCAGAGCGGCCTGATCGGCGCGCCCGTCATCACCGGCGCCATCCAGCCGGCCCGTCGCGCCGACCTGCGCGCCGAGGTGGCCGCCGTGGTGCTGCAGGTGGCCAAGGACAATGGCGAGCGCGTGCGCGCGGGTGATCTCATCATTCGCCTGGACCCGACATCCATCCGCGACGGTCTGACCTCGGCCGAGGAGGCGCTGCGTGCCGCCCAGCAAAGCTTCGAGCAGACCGAGCGCGTGCTGGCCCGCCAGCGCACGCTGAACCAGCAGGGCATGATTTCCATGCAGGGTCTGGAGGACGCCGAAGTGCGCCGCAACTCCGCCCAGAGCGAACTTGCCGCGGCCAAGGCGCGCGCCGTCACGGCCCGCCAGCAGGTTTCGCGCACCGAGGTGAGGGCGCCGTTCGACGGGGTGGTGAGCGAGCGCAAGATCTCGGTCGGTGACACCGTGCAGATCGGCCGCGAACTCATCAAGGTCATCGACCCGGCGTCCATGCGCTTCGAGGGCCAGGTCTCGGCCGACCGCCTGGGCGAGCTCAAGCTCGGCCAGCCGGTGGCCTTCCGCATCAACGGCTTCGGCGATGCGGAGTTCCGCGGCAAGCTGGCCCGCATCGACGCGGCTGCCAACGCGACGACCCGTCAGGTCGAGCTGATCGCCGAATTCAACGACCGCAGCAAGGCGCCCCAGGTTTCCGGCCTCTACGCCGAAGGTCGCGTCGAGAGCGCCGAGCGCAAGGCGCTGGTGCTGGTCGAGGGCTCGGTGCAGCGCCAGGGTGATACCGCCTTCGTCTGGAAGGTCGACGGCAACCAGTTGAAAAAGGTCAACGTGATCCTCGGCGAGCGTGATGATCGCCGCGGCGAGGTCGTCATCGCCTCCGGCCTGGCCCTGGGTGATCTGGTGCTGCGCGCACCCACCGGCAACCTGGTGGACGGCGCTGCCGTGCAACGCGTCGCAGCGGGTTCCGGCGCAGCCTCGGCCGTCGCGGCGGCGGCCCCCACGCCCACCGCCAGCAAGTAAGCAGGAGGCCTTCGATGTTCCTCTCCAACTTCAGCATCAAAAAGCCCGTCGCGACCGTCGTCATGGTCATCGGGCTGATGCTGGTGGGCCTGCTGGCGCTGTCCAAGCTCAAGGTCAACCAGTTCCCCGAAGTCGAGCCGCCGGTGCTCGTCATCAACATCCCGTATCCGGGGGCTTCACCCGAGACGGTGGAGCGCGAGGTCGTCAACCGCATCGAGAAGGCGCTGCAAAGCATCTCGGGCGTGGACCGCTCCAACTCCACGTCGCGCGAGGGCAGCGCCACGCTCGTGCTGGTGTTCGACTTCTCGAAGAACATGATCGAGGCCGCCGATGAGGTGCGCAACGCCATCGCGTCGGTGCGCTACAAGCTGCCCACCGAGATCCGCGAGCCCATCATCACGCGGGCCGACCCGGGCGCCCAGCCCATCCTGCAGCTGTCGCTGTCCAGCACGACGCTGACGCACGCCCAGCTCAGCCGCCTGGCCGAGGACAAGCTCGCCGAGCGCTTCCGCGGCATCGCGGGCGTGTCGACCGTCGGCGTCAACGGCTCGCTCAAGCGCGAGCTGTCCATCCTGCTGCACGCCGAGAAGCTGCGCGAGTTCGGCGTCTCGGTCACCGAAGTGCTGAACTCCGTGCGCGCGCAGAACACGACCGCGCCCGTCGGCAAGGTGCGAGGCGCGCTGGAAGACCAGAGCATCCGCCTGCTCGGCCGCCTGGAGTCACCGGCCGAGTTCGAGCAGATGATCATCAAGCGCAACGGCGCCATGGTCATCCGCCTGGGCCAGGTCGCCGAGGTGGCAGGACGGCTTCGCCGAAATGACGGGCTATTCGCTGCGCAACGGCCGCCCCAACGTCGGCATCTCCATCACGCGCTCGCGTGATGCGTCCACCGTCAGCGTCGCCAACGACTCGCGCAAGCTCGTCAAGGAGATCGAGAAGGAACTGCCCAAGGGCACCACGCTCGAGATCACGCAGGACGGCGGCAAGGATGCCGAGAACAGCCTGCACAACGTGACCGACGCGCTGGTGTTCGGTGCCGCGCTGACCATCTTCGTCGTCTACGCCTTCCTGAACAGCTGGCGCTCGACCCTGATCACCGCACTGTCCCTGCCCACGTCCGTGCTGGCGGCCTTCATCGCCGTCTGGCTGATGGGCTTCTCGCTGAACTTCATGAGCCTGCTGGGCCTGTCGCTGGCCATCGGCGTGCTCATCGACGACGCCATCGTCGTGCGGGAGAACATCGTGCGCCACATGGAGCGCGGCAGCGACCGCATGACCGCGGCGCGCGAGGGCACGGCCGAAATCGGTCTGGCCGTCGCGGCCACCACCTTTGCCATCGTCGCCGTGTTCGTGCCCGTCGCCTTCATGGGCAACGGCCCCGGGCAGTGGTTCAAGCCCTTCGCGCTGACCGTCGTCGCCTCGGTCGTCGTGTCACTGATCATCAGCTTCACGCTCGACCCGATGCTGTCGGCCTACTGGGGTGACCCCCCGGGCTACCACGAGCAGCCCAAGACCGGCTTCAGCAAGGTGCTGGAGCGCTTCAACCACTGGTTCGACGGTGTCGCCAACGGTTATGGCCACGTCATCGCCTGGGCGCTGCACCACCGCCGCTGGATGGCGGCCTTCGCCGTGCTGAGCTTCGTAGGCGCCATCGCGCTGCAGGCCACGGTCGGCGGCTCCAGTTTCCTGCCGCAGGCCGATGCCGGCTTCCTGGCCATTGAGGTGCGCAGCCCGGCCTCCAGCAGCCTGGACTATTCCAAACTCAAGCTCGATGCCGCTGCGGCCCTGGCCGCGACGATGAAGGAAACCAAGGCGACCACGTCCTACCCCAACGCCAGCGGCGGTCGCATCTACGTCGACATCGGCAAGAGCACCGAGCGCCAGCGTTCGGCCGCCGACGTCGCCAAGGACCTGCGCGAGAAAGTGGCCCGCCTGGTCGGCGCCGAGTACGTCGTGCTCGACGACCTGAACAACGGCGCGCAGAAGCCCGTGCAGATCCGCTTCTTCGGCACCGACACGCGCCGCCTGCAGCAGATCACGCAGGACTTCCAGAAGACCATGCAGGGCATCAAGGGCGCGGTCGACATAGGCTACTCCGAGCAGGACCCGCAGAACGAGCTGCAGATCGAACTCGATCGCAGCCTGGCCAACCAGATGGGCATCTCGGTCAACGACGCCGCCCAGGCGCTGCGCGTGGCCTTTGCCGGCGTCGAGGCCGGCGACTGGATCGACCCGACCGGTGAAGCCCGCGACGTGGCCATCCGCCTGCACCCGAGTGACCGCGTCGACGCGGCCAACATCGAGCGTCTGCCGATCGCCGTGACGGGCACGAACCGCATGGTGCCGCTGGACCAGATCGCCACCGTCACGATGGGCAAGGGCCCGGGCCAGATCCAGCACGGCGACGGCAAGCGCACCATCACGGTCAGCGCCAACGCGCAAGGTCGCTCGTCCGGCGAGATCACGGCCGAAGCCAAGAAGCTGGCCGAGAAGATCGACTTCCCGCCCGGCTTCGGCATCGAGCTGGCCGGCGCCGCCCGCGATCAGCAGGTCGTCTTCACGGCCATGATCACCGCGCTGCTGTCCGGCATCGCGCTGATGTACTTCGTGCTCGTCATTCAGTTCAACAGCTTCACGGCGCCGCTGGCCGTCATGCTGTCGCTGCCGCTGAGCCTGATCGGCGTCGTGCTGGCGCTGATCCTCACCAAGGGCACGCTGAACCTGATGAGCCTCATTGGCGTCATCATGCTGATGGGCCTGGTGGCCAAGAACGCCATCCTGCTGCTGGACGCGACGCGCCAGGAGGAGGCGGCCGGTATCGACCGCGAAGAGGCGCTGATGCATGCAGGCCGCAAGCGCTTCAGACCCATCCTGATGACGACGCTGGCGCTGATCGCCGGCATGATGCCGGTGGCCATCGGCATCGGTGAGGGCGGCGAGTTCTACCGCCCGATGGCCGTGGCCATCATCGGCGGCACCATCACATCGACGCTGCTGACCTTGCTGATCGTGCCGACCTTCTACGACAGCATCGAGCTTGCCCGCGACCATGCCCTGGCCAAGTTCCACCGCCGCACGCCGCGGTTCACGGTGGTCGGGGCCTTCGTGCTGACCTTGATCGAAGCCGTGCTGGCCCTGGTCATGGTGCGCTTCGTGTTCCGCCTGATCGTGAAGCTCGGCCGCTTCGCCACCGGCCGCCGCGTGACGGTTACACCAGCCGCCCAGGGTTGAGGAGGTCGAGCGGGTCCAGCGCCCGCTTGATCTGCCGCATCAGCGCCAGGGCCGTCGGGTCCTTGCGCTGAACCAGTTCCTCGCGCTTGAGCCGCCCGATGCCGTGCTCGGCCGAGATCGAGCCGCCACGCTTGCCCACGGCGTCGTAGACGAGTTCGTTGATTGCTGCCTCGTGCGTGGACAGGAACGCGGCCGGCTCGACGCCCGCCGGTGCCTGCACGTTGTAGTGCAGGTTGCCGTCGCCCAGATGGCCGAAGTCGATGACCTCGATACCCGGCAGGTAGGCCGTCAGTGCCGCGTCCATCTCGGCAACGAAACCAGCAATGGCCGACACCGGCAGAGCGATGTCGTGCTTGATGTTCAGCCCCGCCTGAGCCTGCGCCAGCGGGATGGATTCGCGCAGATGCCAGAGGTCTCTAGCCTGCTGGATGTTCTGCGCGACGGCCGCGTCCTGCACGCAGCCACGCTCAAACGCGGCCTCGAGCAGGCCTTCGAAGACGGTGCGCGCATGCTCGGTGCTCTCGGCATCGGACAGTTCCAGCAGCGCGGTCCAATCGGCCGGGCCCAAGGGCTGAGCGAGTTGTGGCAGTTCACGCGCCACCAGGGCCAACGAGGCACGGTTCATGACTTCGAAGCCCGTCAGCGCATCGCCGGCTCGCTCCCTCGCCAGGCCGAGCAGCGCGACCGCGTCATCCAGCGACGCACATGCGGCGAGGGCGGTCAGGCGCTCCTTCGGCTGCGGGTAGAGCTTCATCGTCGCGGCCGTGATGACGCCCAGCGTCCCCTCGCTGCCGATGAAGAGATCGCGCAGGTCATAACCGGTGTTGTCCTTGCGCAGGCCCGAGAGGCCATGCCAGATCTCGCCCGTGGCCGTCACCACCTCCAGCCCCAGGCAGAGCTCGCGCGCATTGCCGTAGCGCAGCACCTGCGTGCCGCCGGCGTTCGTCGCCAGATTGCCGCCCAGCGTGCAGGAGCCCTCGGCCGCGAGGCTGAGCGGGAAAAGCATCCCCACCGCGGCCGCCGCCGCCTGCACCTCCACCAGCACGCAGCCGGCCTCGGCAGTCAGGCTCGCGTTGGCGACGTCGATGTCGCGCACACGCTTCATGCGCGACAGGCTCAGCACGAGCTCGCGGCCGCTGTCGTCCGGCGTCGAGCCCCCGACCAGGCCGGTATTGCCACCTTGCGGCACGACCGCCACGCGGTGCTCGTGGCACAGGCGCATCACCGCCGCCACCTGCTCGGTCGAGGCCGGCCGAGCCACAGCCAGCGCCTTGCCGACGTAGCGCTTGCGCCAGTCGCTTTCGTAGGCAGCCAGGTCGCCGCCCACCAGCAGCCCCGCCTCGCCGAGCTGTTCGCGCAGCGCAGCGAGACAGGCGTTCATGCCGACTTGGCCGCCGCCAGCCGCTGGCGGATCTGTGCCGTGCAGGCGATGAAGATGACGACGCCCAGCACGACCTCCGCCAGCGCCAGCCACTGGCCGCGGCCCGCTTCGCTGGTGGAGCGCACCAGGCCTTCCATCACGTAGAGCCAGATGGCCAGCGCCAGCCAACGGTTCGTGTAGAGGCGGTAACGCCACAGCCCCAGCGGTGCCGCCAGCAGCGGCAGCGCCTTCACCGCCAGCGTGCCGCGGCCCGTGGGCGCGATCCACAACTCCCAGGCCAGGCAAAGGGCAATCAGGGCGACGGTGGCGGCCAACGCGATGTTGCGTGACAGGTGTTCGGCAGCCGTGGGCTGGGTTCTTTCGAGAGCAGGGGACATAGCTGCGGCATCATAGAAGCCATGTCCCTGAAAGCCTCCCCGTCCGACAACCCGGACGCGCCGCTTGCCCGCAACCCCATCACCTTCGCGAGCAACTTCATCACCGAGCTGCTGGCCTGGCCCTGGCTGCAGACGCTGCACACCTTCCGCCAGCGCTTTCGCGAGGAAAAGCTCGGCCTCACCGCCGGCAGCCTCACGTTCACGACGCTGATCTCGCTGGTACCTCTGCTGACCGTGATGCTGGCCATCTTCACGGCCTTCCCGATGTTCTCCAGCTTCCAGTCGGCGCTGGAGCAGTACTTCCTGAAGAGCCTGATCCCGCCCAACATCGCCAAGCCGGTGCTGGGCGCGCTGACGCAGTTTGCAGCCAAGGCCAACAAGCTGGGCGTCGTGGGTCTCGTTGCCTTGGGGCTAACGGCACTGGCGCTGATGCTCACCATCGACCGCACGCTCAACGCCATCTGGCGCGTGCAGCGGCCGCGGCCCATGGCCCAGCGCGTGCTCGTCTACTGGGCTGCGCTCACCTTGGGCCCGCTGCTGCTGGGCGGCAGCCTGACGCTGACGAGCTATGCCATCAGCGTCGGCCAGGGTTATCTGACGGCCATGCCGGCCAGCATGTCCACGGCGCTGGGCAGCGCCGATGTCCTGCTGTTCGGCCTGGCGATGGCCGGCCTCTTCCACTACGTGCCCAACACCCATGTGCGCTGGCGCCATGCGCTGCTGGGCGGCGCCTTCGTGTCCGTCGGCTTCTCGCTGGCCAAGTCGCTGCTGGCCTGGTACGTCAAGCAGGTGCCGACGTATTCGACGCTGTACGGCGCCTTCGCCACCGTGCCCGTCTTCCTGATCTGGGTCTACCTGGGTTGGGTCATCGTGCTGCTGGGGGCCATCCTGGCGGCCAACACGCCCAGCCTGACGGGCCGGCTGCATCTGCGCCCCGACGCACCGGGCCAGCCCATGGCGCTGGCGCTGGAGGTGTTGCGCGAGCTGTGGCGGGTGCGCGAGGCGGGCCAGCGCGGGCTGTCGCACCTGGGCCTGGCCGGCGCGCTGCGGGTGGACCCGCTGCAGCTCAGCCCCATCGTCGACAAGTTGCTGGAGATGGACTGGGTCGGCCGGCTGGAGGAAGAGGGCGCCCAGCGCCTGGTGCTGCTGTGCGCGCCCGAGCGCACGTCGGCCGAACGCCTGCTCGCTGCCTTCCTGGCCGAGCGGCAGGGCCTGCTGGTCAATCTGTGGGCGCAGGGCGAGTGGTCCAGGCTGAGCCTGGACCGCCTTCTCGTCACTGAGGCTGGAAGCCCCCGGCCTTGATCAGGCGGGCCCACACCGCCGAGTAGGCGCGCTCGCGCGCCGCCAGTTGCGCGGCGCTCATCACGCCGACCGACAGGCCCAGTTCGGTCAACCGGGCCTTCACGCCGGGCTGGTTGACGACGCCCGCCAGGGCGTTCGAGAAGCGCTCCACCACGGCGGGTGAAGTTCCCGCCGGTGCGAACACGCCGTAGTAGGGCAGTTCCTCGAAGCCGGCAATGCCGAGCTCGGCGAAGGTTGGCACCTCGGGCAGCACGCCCTGGCGCTGCTGGCCCATGACGGCCACGATCTTCAGCTTCTTCTGCTGGTGGTTGACGATCAGGTCAGGCACCGAGCCGACGCCGGCGCTGACCTGGTTGCCCAGCATGTCGGCAATCATCGGCGCGCTGCCGCGGTAAGGCACGGCCAGCAGGTTCAGCCCGTTCTTCTCGCCCAGCAGCTTGACGAGGAACTCCGGCACCGAGGCTGGCGCCGGCACGCCGACATTGCCCTGGCCGCCTTGCTTCTTCACCCAGGCGAGGTACTCGGGGAGGCTCGCGGCCGGCGTGCCGCCCGACAGGGCCAGGGCATTGGCGAAGGTCGCGAAACCGGCCACCGGCACGAAATCGTGGGCTGGGTCGAAGCCGGGGTTCTTCAGCACCAGCGGCAGGATGGAGATGGTGTGGTCGTGGCTGACGAAGAAGGTCGTGCCATCGGGCGCCGCCGTCTTCAGCGCCTGCGCCGCGATCTGGCCCCCGGCGCCAGGCCGGTTGTCGACAAGGACGGTGGTGCCCAGCGATGCCTGCAGTGCCTCGCCCAGCAGCCGCGCGATGGCATCGGTGCCGCCGCCGGCTGGGAAGCCGACGAGAAGACGGATGGGCTTGTCTTGTGCGTGCGCGGCGAAGGGCAGGGCGGCCAGCGCGGCCAGAGCGGAACGGCGTTGCAGCATCAGCGGGCTCCTTGTTTGGACCCGCGGAAGTCTACGGGTGCAGGACCACGAGCAGCGCGGTCGCCGCGGACTTCGTCGCGTTGCGGATGGCATGAGGCCCATCCACCGCATAACGAGCGGTCTCGCCGGCCTTGAGCTTGCTCGTCACGCCTTGAGCCGTCACCTCCAGGCTGCCGCTCAGCACGCTCAGGTGCTCGCGCGAACCGGGTTCGTGCGCCTGCGAATCGAGCACGCCACCGGGCTGAACACTCAGCTCGTACCACTCGAACTGCCCGGCGAGTTCGATGGGCCCCAGGATGCGCAGCTTGCACAGGCCGTCCGGGCTGGTCAGCCCCGGCGTCGCGTGTGCTGGTACGGTCTCGATGGCCGGCGTCGGAGTGCGCTCGCCACCCAGCAACTCGCCCATGTCCACGCCCAGCGCGTTCGCCAGCCGCCAGACAACGGCCACTGTGGGATTGGCCTGGTTGCGCTCGATCTGCGACAACATGGACTTGCTCACGCCGGCCCGCTTGGAGAGATCATCCAGCGACAGGCCACGGCTGCTGCGCAGCGCCTGCAGGGCGGCGCCAACGCGGGGCGGTTCGGTGTCGATGCTCATGCTTGACGTGGGTAGACGTTTTTCAGATACTGCACGAAAGTTCGATATATCGAACACGTTCGATTTACAGGATTGTGCATCAGGAGCACGCGATGAGCCAGGCTTTCTATTCCCATCTGCAGACCGAGCTGGACGGCATCCGCGCCGCCGGCCTCTTCAAGGCTGAGCGCATCATCACGACGCCCCAGGGCGCCGTCGTGAAGACGACCGATGGCCGGGAGGTCATCAACCTGTGCGCCAACAACTACCTCGGGCTGTCGTCGCACCCCCAGGTCATCGAGGCGGCGCATGAGGCGCTGCGCACCCATGGCTTCGGCCTGTCCTCGGTGCGCTTCATCTGCGGCACGCAGGACCTGCACAAGACGCTGGAAGCCCGCATCGCCCGCTTCGTCGGCTGCGAGGACGCCATCCTCTACGCCGCGGCCTTCGACGCCAACGGCGGCCTGTTCGAGCCGCTGCTGGGCGAGCAGGACGCCATCATCAGCGACGCGTTGAACCACGCCTCCATCATCGACGGCATCCGCCTGTGCAAGGCGCAGCGCTGGCGCTACGAGCACAACAACCTCGACGACCTCGAACGCTGCCTGAAGGAAGCGAAAGAGAAGGGCGCCCGCCACACACTGGTCTTCACCGACGGCGTGTTCTCCATGGACGGCACCATCGCCCAGCTCGACAAGATCCGCGCGCTGTGCGACCAGTACGACGCGCTGCTGGGCGTCGACGAATGCCATGCCAGCGGCTTCATGGGCAAGACTGGCCGCGGCACGGCCGAGCATCGGGGCGTGTTCGGCAAGATCGACATCATCACCGGCACCTTCGGCAAGGCGCTGGGCGGCGCGAGCGGCGGCTTCACGGCTGCGCGCAAGGAAGTCGTCGAGTTGCTGCGCCAGCGCTCACGGCCCTATCTGTTCAGCAACACGCTGGCCCCGAGCATCGCCGGCGCTTCGCTGGCCGTGCTGGACCTGCTGGAAGCCTCCACGGCACTGCGCGACAAGCTCGAAGCCAACACGGCGTACTTCCGCGAGGCCATCCAGGCCGCCGGCTTCGACATCAAGCCCGGCACCCACCCCATCGTGCCCATCATGGTCTACGACGCGGTGATGGCGCAGAAGCTCAGCGCGCGCATCCTGGAGCTGGGCCTCTACGCCGTCGGTTTCTTCTTCCCCGTCGTGCCCAAGGGTCAGGCGCGCATTCGCGTGCAGATCTCGGCCGTGCACGAGCGCGAGCATCTGGAAAAGGCTGTCGCTGCGTTCACGCAAGCCGGCCGTGAGTTGGGGCTCGTCAAATGAAGATCCTCATCATTGGCGCCAACGGTCAGATCGGCACCGAGCTCGCCACCGAGCTGGCCCGCCTGCATGGCAACGAAGCCGTCGTCACCAGCGACCTGGCCTCCAAAGGCCGCGTGCCCAGCCTGCAGCACGAGGCGCTGGACGTCACCGACGCCGGCGCGCTGGCCACGGTCGTCAAGCGCCACAAGATCACCCAGATCTACCACCTCGCCGCCGCCCTCTCGGCCAACGGCGAGAAGCATCCGATGTGGGCCTGGGACCTGAACATGAAGGGTCTGCTCAACGTGCTGGAGCTGGCCCGGCACGAGAAGCTGGACAAGATCTTCTGGCCCAGCTCGATCGCCGCCTTCGGCCCCAACACGCCGGCCGTGGACACACCGCAGACGACCGTGATGGACCCGACCACGGTCTACGGCATCAGCAAGCTCGCCGGCGAGCGCTGGTGCGCCTGGTACCACGCCAAGCACGGCGTGGACGTGCGCAGCCTGCGCTACCCCGGCCTCATCAGCTGGAAGACACCGCCCGGCGGCGGCACGACGGACTACGCCGTGGAGATCTTCCACTCGGCCCTCAAGGACGGCCGCTACACCTGCTTCCTCGAAGCCCAGCAGGCGCTGCCGATGATGTACATGCCCGATGCGCTGCGCGCCACCATCGAGCTGATGAACGCGCCGGCCGACCAGGTCAAGCAGCGCGGCAGCTACAACCTCGCGGGCGTGAGCTTCACGCCCGAAGGCATCGCCGCCTCCATCCGCCGCCGCCTGCCCGAGTTCACGATGGATTGCGTGCCGGACTTCCGCCAGGCCATCGCCGCGAGCTGGCCGCAGCGCATCGACGACCACGCCGCCCAGGCCGACTGGGGCTGGCAGCTGCAGTACGACCTGGATGCGATGGTCGACGACATGCTCACCAACCTCAAGACTCAGCTGTCGTCCTGAACGCCAGCTGCGGCCCGGCCTCGCGCACCTTGCAGCGCACGCGCCGGTCGCGCTCGGCGAGCGTCAGCCGCTCGCGAGCCGGCACCGGCTGGCGCACGCCCAAGGCCGCGGCAAGGTTGGCGTCGGCATCACGCCGGGGGCACAGCAGCTCGGCGGGGCCGGTCAGCAGCGGCGTCACGCCGGGCCCGTGGCCGCTGACCGTGCTGTCGCCATGCACGATGACGCCGATGGTCACGCGGCCACCGCGCCAGATCGGGCCGCGCCGGGTGTCGGCATCGGTGATGGCGACGAAATCGCCGAAGCGCAGGCTGCCCAGCCGGTAGCGTTCGCGGGTGGGACGGTCGGCCAGCTGGATGTCGTAGTCGCCGCGCCAGGCGGTGTTCTTGCCCAGGCCCGAGCCCATCAGCCGGGCGGGCACGAGGTGAGTTACCGGCACGACCACGCGGCCGTCGCGTACCTCGATGCCCCAGCGGCCGAGCAGCCCCGGCGCGCAGTTCATCAGCTCGATGCGCGGATGCTCCGGCAGCCGCAGGCCCTGGCCGATGGAGGTGATGCCAATGCGGTCGCCGATCGCCAGGCGGCGCAGCACCTCGGGCGCAAAGTCCACCATCACGTGGTTCACGCCGCCGTGCTTGCCCGTCACCCAGCCGCGTTGGCCGCGCGCTGCGCCGCTCAGCACCGTGGCGCGGTTACCGACGCAGGCATAGGTGATCAGCGCGTTGTTGGGCCCGTCGCGCGGGCCAACCACCTCGCGGCCGTTGTTGTGCAGCGAGACGCCGGGCTCGATGTGGTCGCCCGCCAGCCCCACGCACAGGTCGCCGATGCGCCGGTTCAGCACGATGCCCCCCGTGCCCGGCAGCACGCGCGGCACGCCGTCGTAGCCGATGCGGTAGGGCGAGGCTTGCGCCACGGGGTGGGCGATCTGGCCCTGTACCGTCACGGCGACGAGTTCGTCGTGGTTCAGGCGCGGGCCGCCGGGCCGGGCAGGCGTGGCAGGCATGGCAGGTGCGTACATGGGGTGCCCTCAGAGCCGGTACCACCAGGCCTGGCTGCGCTGCCACGGGTCCTGGCTGTCGTCGTTGGAGGCGTCGCCGTCGGGCGGCAGCGTGAGGACATGCGCCACGCAGGCATGCTCGACGGACTGCAGCAGCGCCGCCAGGCCCGCCGCCGCGATGGCCTGGCGCACGAAGCTGCGCTCGGCGGCCATGAGGCTCGTCGCGTCACCTTCGGCCAGCAACGCG
>CAUJSJ030000049.1:0-6291 GCA_963422775.4 uncultured Roseateles sp. | reverse complement strand
GCGCGCACCCGCGGGACAATGCCCCGATGTCTCGTTTCCAAGCCAATCTGCTGCTCACCTTGGTTGCCCTGATCTGGGGCTCGGCCTTTGTCTTCCAGAACCAGGCCATGGCCCACGTCGGCCCCCTGCTCTTCACCGGCGTGCGCTTCTTGATCGGCGCCCTCGTGGTGCTGCCCCTGGCCGTCATGGAATGGCGTCGCCTGGGCCGCGAAGGCCGTCCGCTGAACCGGCTTGACGGCCTGCACATCGGCGGCCTGGGCCTGCTGATGACGCTGGGCGCCGTCATGCAGCAGATCGGCATCCAGACCACCAGCGTGACGAACGCCGGCTTCCTCACCGCGCTGTACGTGCCGCTCGTGCCCGTGCTGGCGTGGCTGCTGCTGCGGCAGGTGGCGCACTGGTCGGCATGGCCGGCAGCCTTGGGCTGTCTGGCAGGCGCATTCCTGCTGTCGGGCGCGCGCGAACTGGTCATCGGCCTGGGCGACCTCTGGGTCATCGCCTCCGCTGTCCCTTGGGGCTTGCACGTGCTGATGGTGGGCCGCTGGGCAGACCGCATGGACGCGCCCTTCCTCGTCGCCTGCGGCCAGTTCGCCGTGTGCGGCCTGCTGTCGCTGATCGCCGCCTTCGTCATGGAGCCGGTGCGTTGGGCGGGCCTCGAGGCGGCGGCATGGCCCATTGTCTACACCGGCGTGCTGTCCATTGGCGTGGCCTTCACGGCCCAGGTTGTGGCCCAGCGCTACGCGCATGCGGCGGACGCGGCCATCATCCTGTCGTCGGAGACGCTGTTCGCCGCCGCCTGCGGCTATCTGCTGCTGGGCGAGCGCCTCAACACCGCCGGCCTGATCGGCTGCGGCCTGATGCTCGCCTGCATCCTGCTCGTGCAGCTGCTGCCTCTGGTGGGAACCCTGAGGCGACGCCAAATTCTGACCACTCCGTCAAATTGACTCTAGACTTTGGGGTCCCCTGCCGAGGAGCCCCGCATGAGCGCTGACGTTTCCAAGCTTGACGCCTACTGGATGCCGTTCACGGCCAACCGCCAGTTCAAGCAGTCCCCCCGCCTGCTGACCCAGGCCGACGGCATGTATTTCCGCGATGACAAGGGTCGCGAAATCCTCGACGGCATCGCGGGCCTGTGGTGCGTCAACGCCGGCCACAACCGCCCCAGGATCGTCAAGGCCATCCAGGAGCAAGCCGCCGAGCTGGACTTCGCGCCGCCCTTCCAGATGGGCCATCCCAAGGCCTTCGAGCTCGCCGAGCGCCTGGCGCAGATCGCACCCACGGGCATGAACCGCGTCTTCTTCACCAACTCGGGCTCCGAGTCGGTCGACACCGCGCTGAAGATGGCCATCGCCTACCACCGCGTGCGCGGCGAAGGCGCCCGCACCCGCCTGATCGGCCGCGAGCGTGGCTACCACGGCGTCAACTTCGGCGGCATCTCGGTGGGCGGCATGGTGGCCAACCGCAAGATGTTCGGCAGCCTGCTGGCCGGCGTCGACCACATCCGACACACCCACGACCCGGCACGCAACGCGTTCTCGGTCGGCATCCCGCCGCATGGCGCCGATTTCGCCGACGACCTGGAGCGTCTGGTGGCGCTGCACGATGCATCGACGATCGCCGCCGTCATCGTCGAGCCCGTGGCCGGCTCCACCGGCGTGCTGATCCCGCCCCAGGGCTATCTGCAGCGCCTGCGCGACATCTGCGACAAGCACGGCATCCTGCTGATCTTCGACGAGGTCATCACCGGCTTCGGCCGCACCGGCAAGCCCTTCGCCGCCCAGACCTTCGGCGTGACGCCCGACCTGATGACGGTGGCCAAGGGCATCACCAATGGCTGCGTGCCCATGGGTGCGGTCTTCGCCCAGCAGAAGATCCACGACGCCTTCATGACCGGGCCCGAGCACCTCATCGAGTTCTTCCACGGCTACACCTACTCGGCCCACCCGCTGGCCTGCGCGGCCGGCATCGCGACGCTGGACACCTATGCTGACGACGACCTGCTGACCCGCGCCGCGCGCATGCAAGACGAGTTCGCCAAGGCCCTGCACTCGCTGCGCGACGAACCCAACGTCATCGACGTGCGCAACATCGGCCTGGTCGGCGGCGTGGAGCTGAAGCCCCTGGACGGTCAGCCGGCCAAGCGCGCCTTCAATGTCTTCCTGGATTGCTGGGACAAGGGGCTGCTGGTCCGCACGACGGGCGACACCGTCGCGCTGTCGCCGCCGCTGATCATCGAGAGCGGCCACATCGAACGCATCATCGACACGCTGCGCGGCGCGCTGCGGCGGGCCGCCTGAGCAGTCCGACTAGACTGCGCGCCGTCGCCGCGGCCGAAGCCGCCCCGAGGATTGAGTTGATGAAGTTGTTCGCCCGTTTCGCCGCCGTCGCGGCCTCCCTGCTGCTGTCACTGCCCGCCGTTGCCCAGACGCTGACCTATCTCGGCCAGCAGATCGTGCAGGGCAGCCCGACCTTCAAAGGCGCGCCGGTCGGCGGCCTGTCCAGCATCGACTACGTGCAGGCCACGGGCCGCTACCTCGCCATCTGCGATGACCGCAGCGACCGTGCCCCGGCGCGCTACTACGAGCTGAGCCTGGACCTGGGCAAGTTCCGCCGCAGCGCCAGCCCCGGCGACGCCGGCGTGGCCTGGGTCAACATGACGACCATCCTCGACCTCGACGGCCAGCCCTTCGGCCGCAACCAGGTCGACCCGGAAAGCCTGCGCCTGGACACCAAGCGCAACCTCATCTACTGGGCCAACGAGGGCCAGCGCGTGTCGGGCGCCCTGCAGAACCCCACCATCCGGCGCATGCACGTTGACGGCAAGCCGGCCGGCGAGTTCCCGGTGCCGGGTTATTTCAATCCCGCCGGCAGCGCCAGCGGCATCGCGGCCGGCGACGTCGGCGTCTACAACAACCTGGCCTTCGAGAGCATCGCCATCACGCCCGACGGCAAGACGCTGTGGACCATGAGCGAGAACGGCCTGGCCCAGGACAGCCTGCCCACGGCCGTGGGCCGCGGCAGCCGCGCCCGCATGCTGTCCTTTGACCTCGACAGCGGCAAGGCGGGTGCCGAATACATCTACGACGTCGGCCCCGTGCCCTTCCCTCCGGCGCGCCAGGGCGACTTCGCCACCAACGGCGTGCCCGACATGCTGGCCCTGTCGGCCCACGAGTTCATCGTCATCGAGCGCGCCTTCGCCGTCGGCGCCCAGACGCCTGGCGTTGCCGCCCTGACCAAGCAGCCCACCAGCAACACCATCAAGCTCTACCTGATCGACACCCGTGGCGCCACCGACGTTTCGGGCTGGGCCAGCATCAAGGGCCGCGAGGTCGTGCCCGTCAAGCGCGCCATGCTGCTGGACCTGTCCTCGCTGAAGAACGACGACGGCAGCGTGCTGGCCCTGGACAACATCGAAGGCATCACCTTTGGCCCGATGCATGAGGGCAAGCGCACGTTGATCCTGGTGTCCGACAACAACTTCAACCCGGCCCAATTCACGCAGTTCATCGCCTTCATCCTCGACGGCAACTTGAACTGATGCATCCCGTTCCCTGGCGCGCCTACGCGCTGCTGGCGGCCAGCACCAGCCTGGTCGGCAGCTATATCGGCCTGTCCAAGCTGCTGGTGGCGGCCTTTCCGGTCTTCCTGCTGGCCGGCCTGCGCTTCGGTTTCGCCGCGCTGCTGATGCTGCCCTGGCTGAAGAAGCCGGCCCACGAGGCGCCGCTGGACGTGCATTCGCGCTGGTTGCTCTTCCTCGAGTCCTTCCTCGGCAACTTCCTGTTCTCCATCTGCATGCTGTTCGGCCTGCGGCAGAGTTCGGCCGTTGTCGCCGGCGTCATCCTGGCCGGCATCCCGGCGGCGGTCGCACTGTTGAGCTGGGCCTTTCTGCGCGAGCGGCTCAGCGGCCGTGTGCTGGCCGGCATCGCCTGCGCGGTCGGCGGCATCGCGCTGGTGGCCAGCGGCAAGCAAGGCGGCGCGGACACGACCCTCGCGGGCGCCCTGCTGCTGCTCGCGGCCGTGTTCTGCGAGGGCTGCTACGTCGTCATCGGCAAGAAGCTGACCGCCGGCCTGGGGCCGAAGCGCATCAGCGCGCTGATCAACCTGTGGGGCCTGGTGCTGGTGACGCCGCTGGCCGTCTGGCAGGCGCTGAGTTTCGACTTCGGCGCACCGCGCGTGCTGGACTGGACGCTGCTGGCCTATTACGCCGCCACCGCCAGCGTCATCACCGTCTGGCTGTGGATGGCCGGCCTGAAGGGCCTGCCGGCAGCCAAGGCGGGCGTCTTCATGGTCTTCCTGCCCATCAGCACGGCGCTGATCGGGCTGGCGTTGGGCGAATCCATTTCCGCCTTGCAGGCCCTCGCCTATGGCCTGGCCTTATTGGGTGTGCTGCTGGCGACATGGCCCGGGAAATCCAGTGTTCGTTAGCATGCCGGGATGTCCCTGGAAGCCGACCTCGCCCGCTGGCGCGAGCACC
Organism: uncultured Roseateles sp.; assembly: GCA_963422775.4. Lineage (GTDB taxonomy): Bacteria > Pseudomonadota > Gammaproteobacteria > Burkholderiales > Burkholderiaceae_C > Pelomonas. The sequence continues at coordinate 1,817 of CAUJSJ030000049.1, read as the reverse complement.
TGAACCGTTTCGCCGCCCTGCTGGGCAATCCGCCCGATGGCCACGCCGCACCCACGCCAGAGGCCCAGCCCGGCCACTGCCTGGTCTTTGCGCCTCACCCCGACGATGAATGCATCGTCGGCGCGCTGCCGCTGCGCCTGCAGCAGGAGGCGGGCTGGCGCGTCAGCAACGTCGCCGTCACGCTGGGCAGCAATCCCGAGCGCCGCGAGTCGCGCTGGGCCGAGCTGGTGGATGCCTGCGGCGTGCTGGGCTTCGACTGCATCCGCGTGGGCGCCGACGGCTTGTCCGATGTGCGTACCGACACGGTCAACGACGAGCATGTGCAAGCCCTTGCCGCCATCCTGACCCAGCACCGCCCTGCCCTGGTGCTGGCACCGCATGCGCTGGACGACAACCCCAGCCATCGCGGCGTGCACCGCGTCGTCGTGGAAGCCATCGCTGCGGCGCGGCTGGACACGGTGCTGGCGCTGACCGAGTTCTGGTCCACGCAGAGCGAGCCTAATGCCCTGGTGCAGACCAATGTCGCCGACACCGCCCGCCTCATCGCCGCGCTGGAGCGCCATACCGGCGAGATCGAGCGCAACCCCTACCACCTGCGCCTGCCGGCCTTCCTGGCCGACGCCGTGCGCCGCGGTGGCGAGCTGGTGCTGGGTGCCGGCGAGGAAGTGCCCGACTTCGCCTTCGCCACCCTTTACCGCCTTGTCACCTATCGCGCCGGTCAGGCCGTGGCCGACCTGCCGCGCCGCGTCTTCCCCGCCGACCAGGCCCTGAATTCCCATCTGCTCAAGTCATGACTCAACCGACCCACATCCGCGTCCACCAATTCGCCGGCCTGCAGACCGGCCCCCGTTTGCTCGTCACCGGTGCGGTCCATGGCAACGAAATCCACGGCACACAGGCCATGGCCGAGATCATTCGCCAGCTGGATGCGGGCGAGCTGACGCTCAAGCGCGGCACGCTGACGCTGGTTCCCATCGTCAACCCGCTGGCCCACCAGCTGAACCGCCGCGAGGGCGACCGCAACCTGAACCGCAACCTGCGCCCGCCCGTCATCGCCCATGACTTCGAGGACCGCATCGCGCGCCAGCTCTGCGCGCTGATCGCCCAGAACGACGGCATCCTCGATCTGCACAGCTTCCAGGGCAACGGCCCGGCCTTCGCGATGATCGGCCCGCGCAACAACAGCGACGAGCTGGAACCCTTCTCGCAGGAAGCGACCGAATCGGCACTCGCCGCGCGCCTGGGCGTGGGCCGCATCGTCGAGGGCTGGCTGTCCACCTACGCCCTGGGGCTGCAGCGCCGCCAGCAGCGCGAGCACGACGGCTCGCGCCGCTCCTCGCTGATCTCCGACCCGCACTACGGCGTCGGCACCACCGAATACATGCGCTCCACCGGCGGCTGGGCCATCACGCTGGAATGCGGCCAGCACCTGGACCCCAACGGCCCCGCGGTGGCCCGCCTGGCCATCCTGCGCACGCTGGTCTTCCTCGGCATGCTGGACGAGAGCGCCGTCGAAGCGCACCGCCCCACGCAGGCGCCCGAGCTGCTGCAGCTCTACGACGTCATCGACCGCGAGGACATGGGTGACAGCTTCGAACGCGAATGGGCCAGCTTCGACACCGTCGAGCAGGGTCAGCGCATAGGCACCCGCGCCAGCGGCGAGGCGGTGCTGGCGCCCAGCGAGGGGCGCATCGTGTTCCCGAACGTGAAGTCGCAGCCCGGCACGGAATGGTTCTATCTGGCTCGGCCGAGCAATCGGCAGCTGGCTGAACCGCCGCGGCATGAAGCTTGTTGCCGCGCTGGCCCTGCTGCTTGTC
>CAUJSJ030000048.1:0-24219 GCA_963422775.4 uncultured Roseateles sp. | reverse complement strand
CGGCGCTCGACGACAGCAGTGGCGTCTGCAGCGCGGCCGCCTCCAGCAGAGATCCACCCGCTCCGGGGGATTTCACGATGAAGCCGACGAGTGCCGCCAGCGAGGCGAAGGTGGCGCCTGCCACGGCCCAGCCGTACGGCCGCCCCACGCCGCCTTTGCCATCCTTCGCGGGCAAGGGTTGCCGTGTGCCGCCCAGTTCACCCAGGTCCACTGGCAGGCCCGGGTTCTCCGCGTCGAAGCGCGCGAACTGCTCAGGAAAGTGCGCCTTGGCGAACACCATCACGTCGACGTAGCGCGAGGTCATGTGCGGAAACGGTGTGGCCATGCGCGAGACGAATCCGAAGAAGGTGCCGCGAATCAGCCGCTGCTGCTCGATGATGCCCTCCGGGTTGATGGAGTAACCGAGTTCACGCCCCACGAAGAGCTTTTGCATGGCCGAGACCGCACACGAGACATTGCCCTTGATGGCCGTTGTGGCCAGCCTGTCGCCGGTGTAGACCATGGCGCGCTCATAGGGCAGCAGGAAGAAGTTGAAGACCACCAGATAACTCGCGGCGCGGATCAACATACCGAGCACGCCGTCTTGTCGGCGCGCGCGCAGGTAGCCGATGAAGCGACCGATCAGCCAAGCGATCTCTTCATCGCTCATGCCCTTCTGCAGCAGCTCCGAATTCAGGAAGATGGCGCGGCGGAAGAACATGAACGACAGGAAGGCATTGAAGCTCGAACTCTCGTTGACGAAGACATAGACACGCTTGTCGTAGCCGATGGCCTGCTTGAGCTGCTCGGTCATCTCGGCCACACGCGGGTAGTTCACGCTGGAAACCAGCACGGAATTGCCGACCAGATAAGCGAAGAAGCTGCGTGCGCCCAGCCAGATCAGCAGCGCGATGAACGGCACGATGAGGAAGATGGTCCCCGCCACCATCGCGAACGCGATCAGCGGGAAGAGCAGCACCGAGAACACCAGCGCGAGATAGAAGCGCCGCTTCTGGTTCGGATAAGCGATGGCGAAGAACAGCTCGTCATCAATATGCTGAGTGTTGAGCGCCATAACCCGCCTCCGCTGTGAGGAAGCGGAGTATGTTCCGCTGCCCAATCCATGCGAGAGGAATTTAGGCCATGGCGGACGTTTTCATCAGCTACAAGAAGGAAGACTTTCGCGACGCGCAGCGTGTGGCCGAGGCCTTGCAGCGCGATGGCCTCAGCGTCTGGTGGGACGACCAGCTCACGCCACGCGATGCCTGGGACGCCGAGCTGGAGCGGGAGATCACCGCAGCCGGCGCGGTGGTGGTGCTGTGGACGGACCTGTCGGTGAAGTCCGACTGGGTGCGCACCGAAGCGCATTTCGCCGTCGAGCGTGGCAAGCTGGTGCCGGTGCTGCTGCGCAACTGCGCCATTCCCCTGGCCTTCTCGCTGCGCCAGACGGTGAACCTGACGACCTGGCAGGGTGATGCGCAGGCGCGCGACTGGCGCAAGTTCCTGAGCTGGATCTCGGATCTGGCCGGCTCTGCATCCAACAGCGGTCTGCTGCCGCGCGCCTTGCCAGTCGCCAAGAACAACCCGTACCGGGAGGTCGTTGCCGAGCTGCCCTCCGGCGAGCCTGTCGTGGACGGCGCATTCGTCAACGCGTCAACGCCCGCGGGCACCGCGTTTCGCGACGCCGAGGGCCTGCCCGTGCTGCGCCTCATCGCAGCGGGCGCCTATCTGCGCGGTGCACCTTCCGGCGACCCGGACGCGTCTTCGTTTGAGCGGCCGCAACAGCGGGTGGAGATTCCGCGGCCGCTGGGCATTGGCGTCTTTCCAGTTCTCGCCGGCGAGTATTCGCGCGTGGTCGGTGCCCTGCCTGCCGGCATGGACCCCCAGTCCCATCCGCGCAAGCCGGTCACGCACGTGTCGTTCAAGGACGCCGAGGACTTCCTGCAGCGGCTGTCGAAGCAGACCGGCGAAACCTATCGCCTGCCATCCGAATCCGAGTGGGAATACGCCTGCCGCGCCGGCCGCAGTGCGCGCTACGACCAGGGCGACGAGATCACACCCGACCAGGCTTGCTTCGGCGCCGAGGCCGGCCCTCTTGAAGCGGGCCGGTTTCCGGCCAACGCGTTCGGCCTGTTCGACATGCGCGGCAATGTGCGCGAATGGACGGCCGACCTCTGGCACGACAGTCATGACTTCTCGCCGCTGGACGGGTCACCGGCGCTGGAAGGGCATGGCTCGCTGCGCGTGGTGCGCGGCGGCGGCTGGAGTGATGGCGCCTTGCTGCTGCGGTCGAGCGCACGAACGCGCGCAACCGAGAGTGCGCGCGCCGCGATGATTGGCTTGCGCGTGGTCCGCGTCATCGCCGCCTGACCTCCTGCTGAACTGCAGGACGGCTGCAGGCAGGCCGGGAGTAAAGTGATGCGCATGCATCGCCTCGTCCTGTGCCTGCTGCTCGTGCTCCTGCCGCTGCGAAGCCTGCTGGCGGCCGGCCAGCTGGGCTGCGAGCCGCTGCCGAGGATGCAAGAGCAGCATGCTGGGCATGACCTCCACGCCGCCCAAGGCGACGCGCATGACCATGCCGCCAAGCCCTGCAAGCTCTGTGCGCCCTGCTGCCTGACCGCCGCGCCGCCGCCTATGCTGGCCGTGGACACCGCGCCGGCCTCACCGGCTGCCCGCGTGACCGCGGCGCCGGCCGAGCGCTGGGCCGGCGTCGTCCCGCCGCTGCCTGACCCGCCCCCCAGAGGCTGAGCCTCACCGTTGCCGCAGTACCCGCCGCCAGTCCGACGCGGCGGGCGTGTCTTCGCACCGCCCCGAGAGGCTTGCATGCATTTCTTCATCCGTACCAGTGGCCTGGCGCTGCTGGCCGCGCTCACCGGCTGCGCCACCGCGCCGCCGGACAGCATCGAGCCCGTCTCCAGGCTCACCCAGGCGCACACCGGCCAACCGCTGTCCGCCACCCTGCCCTCGCCCGCCCAACTGGCCGAGCGCCTGCGCGAGCCCCTGCCGGCCGACGCTGCCGTGCGGCTTGCGCTGCAGAACAACCGCGCGCTGCAGGCCCGGCTCGCTCGCCTGGGCGTCACGGCCGCCGAGGTCGCCGAGGCCGGCCGGCTGCCCAACCCGGGCTTTCGCTTCAGCCGACTCACGCGCGGCAGCGAGGTGGAACTGGAGCGCGCCTGGCATGTCGACCTGGCCCGCCTGCTGACGCTGCCGCTGCTGCGCCAGGCCGAGCAACGCCGCCTGCAGGCCGAGCAGCGCCAGGCCGCCGCCGACGTGCTGGCGCTGGCCGCGGACACGCGCCGCGCCTGGGTGCGCGCCGTCGCGGCTGAAGAAACGCTGGCCTACCGCCGCCAGGTCGTCGAGGCCGCGGACGCCGGCGCCGAGCTGGCGCGGCGCATGCAGGCCGTCGGCAACTTCAACGCACTGGCACGGGCCCGCGAGCAGGGCTTTGCGGCCGAGGCCCGACTGGCCCACGCGCGCGCCGCGGCGCAGCGCCTGGCGACGCGCGAGCGCCTCGCGCGACTGCTTGGCCTGTCGGGCGAAGACGCTGGCGCACTTCGCCTGCCCGAGCACCTGCCGGAGCTGCCGGCGTCAGCGCGCGGGCAGGCCGACACCGAAACCCTGGCCCTGAGCCAGCGCCTGGACGTGCAGGCTGCCCGCCTCACGCTGGAGCAGGCCGGCCGGCAGTTGGACCTGGCGCGCACGACGCGCTGGGTGTCCATGCTCGAGCTGGGCACGGTGCGCAATTCGTCCAACGAGGCGCCGACCCAACGCGGCTGGGAGATCGCGCTCGAGCTGCCCCTGTTCGGCCCCGGCCCGCTGCCGCGCGCCGAAGCACTGGCGGCTCTGGCCGCGCACGATGCGGCCGACACGGCCATCCGCGCACGCTCCGAGGCGCGTGAAGCCTACGGCCTGTATCGCAGCGCCTGGGACATTGCCCGGCATCACCGCGACGACGCCTTGCCCCTGGCGCGGCGCATCACCGACGAACAACTGCTGCGCTACAACGGCATGCTGATCGGCGTCTTCGAGCTGCTCGCCGATGCCCGCGCCCAGGTCGCCGCCGTCAGCGCCGCGCAGGACGCGCTGCGCGACTTCTGGCTGGCCGAAAGCGCTCTGGACCAGGCCCTGCTCGGCCCCGCGACGGCGTCTCTTCTCGAGGCGGGCTCCGCCCCTGCCACCGCCGCCGCCGCGACGCCCCACTGAATCCCGAGGACACCATGTTCAACCGACGCTCACTGCTCAGCGCGGCCTCGCTGGCCGCCGTCTCCAAGGTGGCCCTCGCGGCCCTGCCCGAGCCCGTCACGCAGACCTCGCCCGACACGCAAGCCCCGCTCGTGCCGCCCAACGGGCGGCCGTACAACCCCGTCGTCACGCTCAATGGCTGGACGGCGCCCTGGCGCATGAACGCCGGCGTCAAGGAGTTCCATCTCGTTGCCGAACCCGTCGTGCGCGAGATGGCGCCCGGCTTCACCGCACGCCTGTGGGGCTACAACGGCCAGAGCCCGGGCCCGACCATCGAGGTCGTCGAGGGCGACCGCGTGCGCATCTACGTCACCAACCGCCTGCCTGAGGTCACCAGCATGCACTGGCACGGCCAGCGCCTGCCCAACGGCATGGACGGCGTGAGCGGCCTGACCCAACCGCCCATCCCGCCGGGCAAGACCTGGGTCTACGAGTTCGTCGCGCGCCGCCCCGGCACCTTCATGTACCACCCGCATGCCGACGAGATGGTGCAGATGGCCATGGGCATGATGGGCCTGTGGATCACGCATCCCAAGGCGAAGCACCCGCTCATCGACGAGGTCGACCGCGACTACGCCTTCCTGCTCAACGCCTATGACATCGAGCCCGGCAGCGCCACGCCCAGGATCATGACGATGCTGGACTTCAACCTGTGGAGCTGGAACAGCCGCGTCTTCCCGGGCATCGCCCCACTTGTCGCGCGCCAGGGGGACAAGGTGCGCATCCGCATCGGCAACCTGACGATGACCAACCACCCCATGCACATCCACGGCCATGAGTTCACGGTCACCGGCACGGATGGCGGTCCGGTGCCGAAGACGGCTCGCTGGCCCGAGGTGACGACCGACATTGCCGTCGGCCAGATGCGCCAGCTCGAGTTCATCGCCGACGAGGAAGGCGACTGGGCCTTCCACTGCCACAAGGCCCACCACACGATGAACGCGATGGGCCACGGCGTGCCGACGATGCTGGGCGTGGACGCGAGCGACCTGGAGGACAAGATCCGCAAGCTGGTGCCCGGCTACATGGCCATGGGGCGCGACGGCATGCACGAGATGACCGAGATGGCCATGCCGCTGCCCGGCAACACCGCGCCCATGATGACGGGCGAAGGTCCCTTCGGCCCGGTCGCAATGGGGGGCATGTTCAGCATGCTGAAGGTGAGGCGCGGCCTGAAGCGCGGCGACTACGCGGATCCGGGATGGTTCCAGCATCCGGCCGGCACGCTGGCGCGTGAGGTGGGCGACGCGCCGCCGGCGCCAGTCGCACCGGGCGCTCAGGATTCACGACAACCAGGCGCCGTTGAAGTGCAGATCCGAAAGCCGCACGACCATCACGGGCACTGAGACGCCAATGAAAAAGCCCGCCGGGTTAGCGGCGGGCTTGTTCTGGAGGAGAGGGGGGGATTCGAACCCCCGAGACGTTACCGTCCGCCTGATTTCGAGTCAGGTACATTCAACCACTCTGCCACCTCTCCGAATCTGGTGCGAGCTGAGCCCAGTATTATAGCCAGGCTTTTTCAGCCCTCAACCACGCAGTGTGTCGACACCGCCCAGATAAGGCCGCAGTGCCTCTGGCACCGTGATGCTGCCATCGGCTTGCTGATAGTTTTCCAGCACTGCCACCAGCGTGCGGCCGACTGCCAGGCCTGAGCCGTTCAGCGTGTGCACGAACTCGTTCTTGCCTTGGGCATTCTTGAAGCGCGCTTGCATGCGACGCGCCTGGAAGGCGCCCATGTTCGAGCAGGAGCTGATCTCGCGGAAGGTGTTCTGCGCCGGCAGCCACACCTCAAGGTCGTAGGTCTTGGTCGAACCGAAACCCATGTCGCCGCTGCACAGCAGCACGGTGCGGTAGGGCAGGCCGAGCTTTTGCAGGACGGCCTCGGCATGGCCGGTCATCTCTTCCAGCGCGGCCATGCTGTTGTCAGGCAGCTCGATGCGCACCATCTCGACCTTGTCGAACTGGTGCTGGCGGATCAGGCCACGCGTGTCGCGGCCGGCGGAGCCTGCTTCCGAGCGGAAGCAGGGGCTGTGCGCCGTCAGCTTGACGGGCAGGTCCTCGGGCTTGAGCACGCTCTCGCGCACGGTGTTGGTCAGCGAGATTTCCGAGGTGGAGATCAGGTACTGCTCGACCTGCTCTTCGTCGCCGCCGCGCAGCACCCAGAACATGTCTTCCTTGAACTTGGGCAGTTGGCCGGTGCCCTCCAAGATTTCGCGGTTGACGATGTAGGGCGTGTAGCACTCGGTGTAACCGTGCTCGGTGGTCTGCACGTCGAGCATGAACTGCGCAAGCGCGCGGTGCAAGCGGGCGGCGGGGCCTTTCAAGAAAGCGAAGCGCGAGCCCGACAGCTTGGCGCCCATCTCGAAGTCCAGGCCCAGCGGCGCGCCGAGGTCGACGTGGTCCTTCACGTCGAAGTCGAACGTGCGGGGTGTGCCCCAGCGGCGCACTTCGACGTTGCCGTGCTCGTCAGCGCCAACAGGCACGCTCGCATCGGGTAGGTTGGGCACGCCCATCAGCATCTGGTTCAGCTCGACCTGGATGGCGTCCAGGCGCTCGGCACCGGCCTTCAATTCGTCGGCGATGCCACCGACTTCGGCCATCAGTGCCGCGGCGTCTTCGCCCTTGCCCTTGGCCATGCCGATCTGCTTGGACAGCGCGTTGCGGCGGGCTTGCAGTTCTTCGGTGCGCACCTGCACCGAGCGGCGTTCGCCTTCCAGCGCCTTGAAGCGCTCTACGTCGAGGAAGGGCTGGGGGTTCTTGCGCGCGTTCAGGCGCTCGATGACGGCATCGAGGTCCTTGCGCAGCTGGGTGATGTCGAGCATGGAAGTCTTTCAGGAATCGAATGCGAAAACGGCGCCGATGTCAGCGCCGCCGGATGTTTAGGACACCGGCGTCAAGATCGTGAGGAACTCACCTCGGCCATGGACTTGTCGCCCAGCCCCATCGGCAGCGGGAAGCGCACATGCTCTTCCACGCCCGGCAGGCTGCGCACCGTCGTGGCACCCATGGCACGCAGCCGGTCGATGACGGCCTGCACCAGCACGTCGGGCGCCGAGGCGCCGGCCGTCAGGCCCACGCGCGAGCGACCCTCCAGCCACTCGGGCTGCAGGTCCTCGGCCGCGTCGACCATGTAGCCCGGCGTGCCCAGGCGCTCGGCCAGCTCGCGCAGGCGGTTGCTGTTGGAGCTGGTCGGGCTGCCGACGACGATGACGACGTCGACCTGCGGCGCCAGCAGTTTGACCGCGTCCTGGCGGTTCTGCGTCGCATAGCAGATGTCTTGCTTCTTGGGCTCGCGCACCAGTGGGAAGACGCGCTTCACCTCGGCGAGGATCTCGGCCGCGTCGTCCACGCTCAGCGTCGTCTGCGTGACAACGGCGAGCCGCGTCGGGCTCTTGACCTGCACCTTGGCCACGTCCTCGACATCCTCGACGAGGTAGATGCCCTCGGACAGCTGGCCCATCGTGCCCTCGACCTCAGGGTGGCCCTTGTGGCCGATCATGATGAACTCATAGCCCTCGCGGTGCAGCTTGGCCACCTCGACGTGCACCTTGGTCACCAGCGGGCAGGTGGCGTCGAAGATGGTGAAGCCGCGCTCGGCGGCCTCGCGGCGCACTTCCTGGCTGACGCCGTGGGCGCTGAACACCAGCGTCGCGCCGGCCGGCACGTCGGCGAGGTCCTCGATGAAGATGGCACCACGCGACTTCAAGTCGTTGACGACATAGGTGTTGTGGACGATTTCGTGGCGCACGTAGATGGGTGCGCCGAACTTCACGAGGGCGCGCTCGACGATCTCGATGGCGCGGTCCACGCCGGCACAGAAGCCGCGCGGCTCGGCCAGCAGCACTTCCTGCGGGTGCACGACTGCAGTCATCACAGCACCCCGATCACTTGCACCTCGAAGCTGACCGGCTGGCCAGCAAGGGGGTGGTTGAAGTCGAACAGCAGCGCCTCGTCGCCCAGCTCGCGCACGACGCCGGCATAGCCGCCCTGCCCGTCCGGACCGGGGAACTGCACGACATCGCCAACGTTGTAGACCTCGTCCGGGTCGCCCAGCTGGCGCAGCAGCGCCAGCTTCACGCGCTGCAGCAGCTCGGGGTTGCGTTCGCCGAAAGCCTCGCCGGCGTTGAGCTGGAAGCGCTCGTGCGCGCCTTCGGGCAGGCCGATGAGGCGCGCCTCGATGGCCGGCGACAGCTGGCCGGCGCCCAGCGACAGCGTGGCCGGTTTGTCGTCGAAGGTGTTGACGATGTCGGCGCCGTCCGGGCCCGAGAGCCTGTAATGCAGCGTGAGAAAGGAGCCGGCCTGGATGGGATTCATTCGAGAGGGGTCAGGGAGCGCTTGGCTAGACTGCCGATTTTATGCCGCTGACCCACCTGCCCCCCGACGCCCGCCCGCGCGAGAAGCTCCTCGCTCGCGGACCCGCCGCGTTGGCGGACGCCGAGCTGCTGGCCCTGCTGCTGCGCACCGGCATCCAGGGCACGCCGGTGCTGCAACTGGCGCAGAGCCTGCTGGACCGCTTCGGCGGCTGGGCCGGGCTGCTGGCGGCCAACGTGCAGGACCTCGGCAAGGTCAAGGGCCTGGGGCCGGCCAAGCGCGCCGAGATCGCCGCCGTGCTGGAGATCGCGCGCCGCTCGCTGAACCAGCAGCTCGCCGAGAAGTCGACGATGAACGATGCCGAGACGGTCAAGACCTATCTGCGCCTGCACCTGGGCGGCCTGGGCCACGAGGTGTTCGCCGTGCTCTTCCTCGACGCGCAGCTGAGGCTGATCGCGATGGAGACGCTGTTCCAGGGCTCGCTGACGTCCACGACGGTGCATCCTCGGGAAGTCGTCAAGCGCGCGCTGGCCCTGGGCGCCGGCGCGGCCATCCTGGCCCACAACCATCCCAGCGGCGTCGCCGAGCCCTCGAAGGCCGACGAGCTGCTGACGCGGCGGCTGAGCGACGCGCTGGCGCTCGTGGACGTGCGGGTCGTGGACCATCTCGTTGTCGGCGCCAGCGAAGTGGTGTCGTTCGCCGAGCGTGGCCTGCTGTGACCAAGACTGTCCGCAGCCTCGCCGACCTGAAGCCGCTGGCGCGCGAACTGGCCGCTGCACGGCTGGCTGCGGAGGTGGAGCGCGAGCGCCTTGCCGCCGTGATGCGCCTGGCCGAGCAGGAGCGCCGCGTCTTCGAGCTGACCGTGGGCCCGGTCACGCCGCTGCGCCACGTCGAACGCGTGCTGCACGACCTGGTGCCGCCGGCGCCGGAGCCGCGCCAGCGTGAGGCCGACGAGCGCGCCGTGCTCTTGCAGGCGCTGTCGGACGAGATCGACGTCGACACCCTGCTGGACACGGACGAGAGCCTGTCCTTTCGCCGCGAAGGCATCAGCCTGGAGGTCGTGCGCAAGCTGCGGCGTGGCCACTGGTCGTTGCAGGCCCAGCTGGACCTGCACGGCCTGCGCCGCGACGGCGCGCGCGATGCGCTGGGCCAGTTCATCCACGACAGCGCCCGGCGCGGCCTGCGCTGCGTGCGCGTCGTGCATGGCAAGGGCCACGGCTCGCCCGGCCGCGAGCCGGTGCTCAAGGGCCGCGTGCGCCGCTGGCTGGTGCAGAAGAACGAGGTGCTGGCCTTCGTGCAGGCGCGCGCCCGCGATGGCGGGGCCGGCGCGTTGATGGTGCTGCTGGCCGGAACGGCCTGACGGGTGGCTGACGGCGACTGACGCTCCGCTGGCGCGTCGCGCGCCAGCGACGGGGCATAACGCCATTGACCGGTGGCGTCGGCCCGGAGTAGCCTGGGCTCAAGCCGCCATCAGCGCGACATCAGGTTTTTCGCAGCCCAACGAGGAGAGCCCATGTCCCATACCTTTTCCGATCGTGCGCCCCAGCCCAAGAGCTATGTGGGCATCAGTATGGTCGTTGCCCTGCATCTGGCCGCGATCTACGCGCTGAGCGCAGGCCTCATGAAGCCCATGCCCAGGGAAAGGGAGATCGCGACGGCCAAGCCATTGCCGCCCGAGGTTCGCGACATCCCGCCCCCCCAGGAACCACTGCGGGCACCCCAACCGACGATCCGTGATGTGAAGCCGATTCCCGTCCCCGATCCCATCGACCCGGTCGTGCAGCAGGATCCCCTCATCAGCACCGTGCCCCTGCGTGATCCTGTTCCTGCGTCCAACGGGCCGACGGCCGGCGCGGGCGCGGTCGTCGCGATCCCCGCGGCCAGGCCCGACACCCTCATCAGCACGCCTGGCGCCGTCTGCTCGGTGATGCCGCGCCCCGACGTCCCCGCCGTCAACTGGAGTGGCGAAGCCGTGCTGCAGGTCATCGCCACGGTGCGCGGCGGCCGAGTCGTCGGCACCGACTTCCGTGTGGCCCAGGGCGCGCTGGACGGCAAGACCAAACGCTCGCTGCAGCGCTCGGTGGAATCCGCCCTTGCCGGCTACCAGTGCCAGGGCGATGCGACCTTCCAACAGGACTTCGCGTTCCGCCTCGACTAAACGTTGCGCATCCAGTCGGCCGTGCCCGCGAAGGACTCGGCCAGCCGGGCCTGCAGGGCCGGGTCCACCCCGGTCTCCTGCATGGCCTGGCCCATGCAGGCCAGCCACTGGTCACGCTCGGCGATGCCGATGCGAAACGGCAGATGCCGCGCCCGCAGCCGCGGGTGGCCGAAGCGGCTGATGTAGTGGTCAGGCCCACCGAGCCAACCACACAGGAACCAGTGGAGCTTGTCGCGCGCGGCGTCGAGCGAATCGCCGTGCGCGGCGCGCAGCCGTGCATAGGCCGGCTCGAGGTCCATCAGGTCGTAGAAGCGGTCGACGAGTTCACGCACGCGCGCCTCGCCGCCGATCCACTCAAACGCAGTTTCGGGCGTCGCGTCAGGCAAGGAGCTTGGAGGCGAGTGCCTTGATGGCCTGGGCCGCGTCGCAGCCCGGGTAGTGCTCCAGCATCAGCTGGCGCTTGAGCACCGCCTGGCGCACTGCCGGGTCGGACTTGACCTCGCCGAAGAGCTCCAGCTTGAAGGTCTGCCCCGGCGTCGGGCCGACGAAGCGCTGCAGCACCTGCTGCAACTGGCCGCAGATCAGCTTGCCCTCGCCAACGCGGTTGGCCTGGTTGACGAGCAAGCCCACGTGGCGGCGGTCCTGCTGGGTGGCCAGCACCTTGATGGTGGCGTAGGCGTCGGTCAGCGATGTGGGCTCCGGCGTGGCGACGACGAGCACGTCCTGCGCCAGCGAGATCGCGAACAGCACGACGTCGGAGATGCCGGCGCCGGTGTCCAGCAGCACCCAGTCGAAGCGCGGCTTGACGAGGTCGACGATGTGCAGCAGCTTGTCGCGCACCTCCGGCGTCAGGCGCGAGTACTCGACCATGCCCGAGCCCGCCAGCAGCACGAAGAAACCACCCGGCGCGGGCAGGATGGCCTGCTCCAGCGTGGCCTTCTCGGTGAAGACATCGTGCAGCGTCAGCTTGGGGTGCAGGTTGAGCACCACGTCGAGGTTGGCCAGGCCCAGGTCGGCGTCAAGCACCAGCACTTTCTGGCCGCGCGCGGCCAGCGCCGCGGCGAGGTTGGCGGTGACGAAGGTCTTGCCGACGCCGCCCTTGCCGCTGGTGACGGCAAGCGTGCGGGCGCCAGGGCGCGTGGGGCGCGGAGCAGCAGGATCGGTAGTCGTGCTCATCGGGAAACCTTCGTGCGTCGCACTGCGGTGCGAGCCCCTTCGGGCGGCCGTGCGGGTCTCATGGCAGGTCCTGTTGCGTTTCGAGGTTCAGGGTGGCGAACAACATGCCCTTTTCTTCGGCGCTGACCATGGAGTCGATCTGGGGTTCGAGGCAAGCGCGGTTGCGGCCTTCGGCCTTGGCGCGGTAGAGCTGGCGGTCGGCGCGCTCCGTCCACAGCAGCGGTGACGAGCGTACCCACTGCGGCGCGAAGGCGCCGCCGAGGCTGACGGTCACGCTGAGCATCTGGCCTGGACCCACTTCGATGGCAAGCTCCGACACGCGCTCGCGCACCCGTTCCGCAACGGCCAGCCCGACATGCGAGGCGCAGTTGGGCAAGATGATCGCGAACTCCTCGCCGCCGACGCGCGCAACCAGATCCATCGGCCGCACGGTCTGCTCGACGGCGCGGGCGACGGCGCGGATGACCTGGTCGCCGGCGCCGTGGCCATGGGTGTCGTTGACGGCTTTGAAGTGGTCGATGTCCAGCGTCAACAGCAGCGCCGCCTCGCCGGAGCGGGCCACACGATCGACCTCGCGGGCCAGGGCCATCTCGAAGCTGCGACGGTTGACGAGGCCGGTCAGCGCATCCTTGCTGGAGAGATCGCACAGCGCATCGAGCACGGCCTGCAGCCAGGCAGAACTTATGGGTGCCTCATCCGGAAGCGACGCCCCGGCCTGCTGCAACAACTGCAGAGCCTGGTCCAGATCGAGCGCTGCGGCATCGATCAGGTGAGGGTCGGGCAAGCGATGTTCCAAAGGTTGAGGGCGGTGCGCGGCGGATGGCTGGGATTGTGGTTTCGGGGCAGTCTAGCAGCGGTGCCCGCGTGTCCAGGTCGTGAAACAGGCACGTTCCTGCAGCCTGTTTGCACTATGCAGAATCGAACCCAGGCCGTACAAACCACCTGCGGTGCAGAATCGGCGCGCCAACGCCAGAACTGCTGCGAGCACCAATAAATCTGATTTTCGACATGCCCGCACCTGACCTCGCCTCCGGCACGGACTCCCTAGACCACGAATTCAGCTTCAGCAAGGCCGACTTCGACCGCGTGCGCGAGCTGATCTACAAGCATGCCGGCATCAGCCTGCATGACGGCAAGCATGCGATGGTCTACAGCCGGCTGTCGCGCCGCCTGCGCGAGACGGGGCACAAGACCTTCGCCAGCTATCTGCAATGGCTGGAGGCCTCGACGGGGCCGTCGGGCGCTGCGGAGTGGCAGGAGTTCGTCAACTGCCTGACGACCAACCTGACCTCCTTCTTCCGCGAGGACCACCACTTCCACGCGCTCAAGGATGACCTCAAGCCCTACGCCGGCAAGGGCGTGCGCATCTGGTGCTGCGCGGCCTCCACGGGCGAGGAGCCCTACTCCATCCTGATGACCTGCAGCGAAGCGCTTGGCCCCAGCTCATCGGTGCAACTGGTGGCGAGCGACATCGACACCAACGTGCTCGCCACGGCCAAGCGCGGCGTCTACAACGCCGACTCGCGCGGCCTGGACGCGACGCGGCTGAAGAACTTCTTCATGCGCGGCACGGGTGCCAACTCCGGCAAGATCCGCGTCAAGCCCGAACTGCAGCGCTGGGTGGAGTTCCGCTCGCTGAACCTGATGGATCAGCAGTGGCAGCTCGGCGACCCGTTCAACATGGTGTTCTGCCGCAACGTGATGATCTATTTCGACGCGCCGACCCAGCGCAAGGTGTTGGAGCGCATCCACCGCCACATGCGCCCGGGCGGCCTGCTCTTCGTAGGCCACTCCGAGAACTTCACCGAATCGCGCGACCTGTTCAAGCTGCGCGGCAAGACGATCTACGAACGGGTCTGAAATGACACAACCCCCACGTTCACTCCGTTCACTGCCCCCCGCGGGGGTGCGTCAGTGGCTTCGGGCGGCCGGGCGCCACTGACATGAGCACTCCCTTCGCCTCCGCAACCACCATCGGCCTGGGCAACCCGGTCGCCGTGGCCAAGGTCAACCAGCTCAAGGCCCAGCCCCGCAAGCAGGGTGAAGCCTCGTTCTTCTTCTACGACGCCCACTTCAAGAACGCAGCCGTCAAGATCCTGCCTGGCGAGTACTTCGTTGATCAGGAAGATCTGCTCGTCATGACGACACTGGGCTCCTGCATCGCCGCCTGTCTGTGGGACCGTGTTGCCAAGGTGGGCGGCATGAACCACTTCATGCTCCCTGAAGGCAACGGCGATTCGGGCCGCTACGGCTCTTTCGCGATGGAATTGCTGATCAACGAGATGATGAAGCGTGGCGCCAGCAAGTCGCGCATGGAAGCCAAGATATTCGGCGGTGGCGCGGTCATTTCGGGCATGAACTCCATCAATGTCGGCGAGCGCAATACCAACTTCGTCATCGACTTCCTGAAATTGGAGCGCATTCCCATCGTGTCCAAGGACGTCATGGACGTTTATCCACGCAAGGTGTGCTTCCTGCCTGCGAGCGGCAAGGCCATGGTCAAGCGCCTGGCCCCAACCAATACCGACGCCCTGGTCCAGCAGGACAGGGCGGCGATCCAGAAGGTGCAGCCGGTCGCCAGCAGCGGCGGCTCCATCGATCTGTTCTAAGGAGACAGCCATGGCCAAGACCAAGGTCGTGGTGGTGGACGATTCGGCGCTCGTGCGCTCCATCCTCACCGAAATCATCAACCGTCAGGCCGACATGGAGTGCATCGGCGCGGCCGCCGATCCGCTGGTGGCACGCGAGATGATCCGCAACCTGAACCCTGACGTCATCACGCTCGATGTCGAGATGCCGCGCATGGATGGCCTGGACTTCCTGTCCCGGCTGATGCGGCTGCGGCCGATGCCCGTCGTGATGGTGTCCACACTGACCGAGCGCGGCGCCGAGGTCACGCTGAAGGCGCTGGAACTCGGTGCGGTCGACTTCGTCGCCAAGCCCAAGATCGGCGTGGCCGACGGCATCAAGCTGCTGGCCCAGGACATCACGGACAAGATCCGCATCGCGTCAAAGGCCCACATTCGCCGCGCGCCGGCACCGCCCGCCCCCGGTGCCACGGCCCCGGCGCCGGTCAAGGCCGTCACGATGGCGAGCCTGGGCCGGGCGTCGACCGAGAAGATCATCTTCATCGGCGCCTCCACCGGCGGCACCGAGGCGACCAAGGACGTGCTCATCAACCTGCCGGCCGACAGCCCGGCCGTCGTCATCACCCAGCACATGCCGCCCGGCTTCACGAAGAGCTA
Source organism: uncultured Roseateles sp. (assembly GCA_963422775.4). Classification (GTDB taxonomy): domain Bacteria; phylum Pseudomonadota; class Gammaproteobacteria; order Burkholderiales; family Burkholderiaceae_C; genus Pelomonas. The sequence continues at coordinate 9,108 of CAUJSJ030000048.1, read as the reverse complement.
CGCGGCGCGGCTGGACGGCCTGTGCAAGATCCGCGTGAAGGAAGCCCAGGACGGCGAACGGATCCTGCCCGGCCACGGCTACATCGCGCCAGGCGGCCTTCACCTCACCGTGGAGCGCAGCGGCGCGAACTACATCGTCCGCGTGCAGGACGGCGAGCCGATCAACCGGCACAAGCCGTCGGTCGAGGCCCTGTTCCTGTCGGCGGCCAAGCTCGTCGGCCCGAACGCCATCGGCATCATGCTGACCGGCATGGGCGCCGACGGCGCCAGGGCCATGAAGGTCATGAAGGATGCCGGCGCCTACAACTACTGCCAGGACGAGGCGAGCTGCGTCGTCTTCGGCATGCCGCGCGAGGCCATCGCGGCCGGCGCGGCGGACGAGGTGCTGCCGCTGAACCAGATCGCCACCAAGGTGCTGGAGCGGCTGCGCGCGACGTCGGGCATCTCGCTGAATCGCGTCTAGCGCCAGCTGGACCTGCTCAGCGCTTGCTGGCGCTGGCCGGCACCTCGGCCTTGGCCAACAGCGGTGCGCGGCTGCGCGCTGCCACGACACGGTCTTCAGGGAAAACCGGCTTGAAGCCATCCAGCGACTTGGCCGAGGCCGGCACCCAGGCCGTCTGCACGCGTCGTTCCGCTTTGCCGATGACCACGACACGGGAGGAGCGGTCGGCCGCCGCCTCCTTGAGTTCGGCATTCGAGTCCGTGAATGCGCGGGCGGCCGTCGTGGCGAGCACGAGGACGGCGGCAAACGACGCAAAAGCGATCCAGCGGGGCAGTGTGTTCATGGGGGCTCCTTCAGTGCTGGTTATGCTAAACATCCAACGCGCTACCAAGAAGCGCTTATTTCTGCACTGATTGGTTTGATTGGCTAACCAGATGGCTTCCCTCGACCGCTTTCCGCTTCACTACCTGGCCGCCTTCCGCGCCGCCGCGCAGACCGAGAACCTGCGCGCCGCGGCCGAGAGCCTGCACCTGACGCACAGCGCCGTCAGCCAGCAGATCCGCAGCCTGGAGGCCCAGCTCGGCTTCGAGTTGTTCTCACGCCAGGGCCGGCGGCTCACGCTGAACCCGGCCGGCCAGGCCTTCCAGCGCGGCGTGACTCAGGTGTTCGCCGCGCTCCAAGCGGGGCTGCTGGCCGCGGCGCAGGCGCACGGCAGCGCCGCGCAGACGCTGCGCGTCACCGCCCTGCCCTCGTTCGCCCAGCGCTGGCTGCTACCCCGCCTGCCGCGCTGGCAAGCCCTGCAGCCCTGCATCACGCTGGACCTGCATTCATCCCAGCAGGTGGTGGACCTGGAGCGCGAGGGCTTTCACATCGGCCTGCGCATCGGGCGCGGCGGCTGGTCGGGGCTGATCTGCGAGCCGCTGTTTCATTCGCCGCACATCGTGGTCGCCGCGCCGGTGCTGGCGCAGCGCTTGATCGGCGCGCCACCGGATCTGCTGACCCAGCAGCCGCTGATGGGCGACGCGGACCTGTGGCGTCAGTGGTTTGCCGAGGTCGGTCACACGGGGGCCGTGCCGACGCCGGTGGCGACGTTCAACGATGCCGCGATGCTGGGGCAGGCGGCCGAGCAAGGCATGGGCGTGGCCCTGACACGTGAACTGTTCGCCGCCGACGCGCTGCTGGATGGGCGGCTCGTCCGGTTGTCGGCCCACGCCACCGATGACGACGCCACACGCGACTACCAGGTCGTCTACCCCGAGGCGCTGCGCGACGACCCGGCCGTGCGCACCTTCTGCGATTGGCTGCACGCGGAGGTCACCGCCCTGCAGCAGAGGCTCAAAGAAACAGCTGCTGCAGATCGCTGAGGAAGTCGAAGCCCCGTTCGGTGGGCTGGATGCGCGCGGGGTCCGCAGTCAGCAAGCCACGACCGCGCGCCGTCTGCAGGCCGGCCGAGATGGACGACACCGGCAGGCCGGTGCGCTCCAGGAATTGCGTCAGCGTGACGCCCTCCTTCAACCGCAGCGCGTTCAGCATGAACTCGAAGGGCAGCTCCTTGCGCGCCACCTCGTGCTCGTTGCTGACCTTGTTCTGCTGCGCCATGAAGGCCGCCGGCTCGCGCCAGCGCACCTGGCGCAGCACGCGATTGGGAAAGCTCAGCTTGCTGTGGGCACCGGCACCGATGCCGAGGTAGTCGCCGAACTGCCAGTAGTTCAAGTTGTGCGCGCAGCGGTGGCCGTCGCGGGCGTAGGCGGACACTTCATACCGCGCCAGGCCACTGGCACCCGTGCGCGCGGTGATCAGGTCCAGCATGTCGCTGGCCAGATCCGGGTCGGGCAGGCCGGCGGGCGTGCGCGTCGCGAACACCGTGTTGGGCTCGATGGTCAGGTGGTAGATCGACAGGTGCGGCGGCTTGAAACTCAATGCCACATCCAGTTCGCGCGACAGGTCGTCCAGGGTCTGGCCGGGCAGCGCGTACATCAGGTCGAGGTTGAAGGTCTCGAAGGCGCTCGCCGCTTCCGTCAGCGCCTCGCGGGCTTGGCTTGCACTGTGCACGCGGCCGATTGCCTTCAGCTGCGCATCATCGAAGCTCTGCACACCCACCGACAGCCGCGTGACGCCGGCTTGGCGAAAGCCCTTGAAGCGCTCGCGCTCGAAGGTGCCGGGGTTGGCCTCCAGCGTGATCTCGCAGCCCGGCTCCAGCGGCAGGCGCGCACGGATGTCGGAGATGAGCTGCGCGATCTGTTCCGGGTTGAACAGGCTGGGTGTGCCGCCGCCGATGAAGATGCTGACGACGGGCCGGCCCCAGATCAGCGGCAGCGCGGCTTCGAGGTCGGCACGCAACGCGGCGAGATAGGCCTCGGCCGTGTCCACTGCCAAAGCCCCGTCCTTGACCTCGTGCGAATTGAAATCGCAGTAAGGGCATTTGCGCAGGCACCAGGGCAGGTGCACGTAGAGCGCAAGCGGTGGCAACGCGGGCAGTTGCAGCGTGCCCGGGCGCATCAGGTGGAGCAGCTCAGCCATCGTTCAGCCGAGGCGCCAGACCTCGCGGAATTGCGCCATCAAATCCGCAGCGGCAAGCGCTCGGTGGCTGTGTGCGTTCTTCTCGGCAGCGCTCAGCTGGGCTACCGCGCGACCGAGCGAGGGAATGTGCAGCAACGGGTCGTAGCCAAAACCGCCCTCGCCGCTCGGTACGCCCAGGATCTCGCCGCCCCAGCGGCCCATCGAGATCAGCGGCTCGGGGTCGTCGGCACTGCGAACAGCCACCAGCGCGCAGACGAAGCGCGCACGGCGATCGGTCAGGCCGGCCATCTCGCGCAACAGCCGCTCGTTGTTGGCGGCGTCGCTCTTGTCGCCGCCGGCGTCCAGTGCGTAGCGCGCCGAGCGCACGCCCGGCGCGCCACCCAGCGGATCGACGCTCAGGCCGGAGTCGTCGGCCAGCGCGGGAAGGCCGCTCAGCCTGGCCGCGTGGCGGGCCTTGGACAGCGCGTTCTCGGCGAACGTGTCGAAGGGCTCCTCGGCCTCAGGGATACCCAGGCTGCCCTGGTTCACGAGCTCAATGCCGAGCGGTGCGAACAACGCCTGCAGCTCGACGAGCTTCTTGGCATTGTTGGAGGCGAGGACCAACTTCATGCGGACTTCTGCAACTCGATCAACTCGCGGATGCCCTTGTCGGCCAGGTCCAGCAGCGCATTCATCTCGTCGCGCGTGAAGACCACGCCCTCGGCCGTGCCCTGCAGTTCGACGAAGCCGCCCGAGCCGGTCATGACGACGTTCATGTCGGTGTCGCAGGCCGAGTCCTCCGTGTATTCGAGGTCCAGCAGCGGCACGCCGTCCACGATGCCGACCGAGATGGCGGCGACCGAATCCTTGATGGGCGAGCGCGACAGCTTGCTCTCGGCGATCAGTTTGTTGACGGCGTCCTGCGCTGCGACGAAGGCGCCCGTGATGGCCGCCGTGCGCGTGCCGCCATCGGCCTGAATCACGTCGCAGTCTAGCGTGATGGTGCGCTCGCCCAGAGCGGCCAGATCGAACACGGCGCGCAGCGAGCGGCCGATGAGGCGCTGGATCTCCTGCGTGCGACCGCTCTGCTTACCCTTGGCGGCCTCGCGGTCGCTGCGCGTGTGGGTGGCGCGCGGCAGCATGCCGTACTCGGCCGTCACCCAGCCCTCGCCCGAGCCGCGCTTGTGCGGCGGCACGCGCTCCTCGACGGAAGCGGTGCACAGCACGCGCGTCGCTCCGAACTCGATCAGCACCGAGCCCTCGGCATGCACCGTGAAGCTGCGGGTGATGCGCACCGGGCGCAACTGATTGGCGGCGCGGCCTGCGCTGCGCGTGAAGGTCTTGGTCATAGGGAAAGGAAAGTTAGCGGCTGTCAGCGGCGATGGGCGCCGCGGCCGGACTGGCGGATGACTTCGTTGATCTCGCGGATTGAGCGCTCGATCTCCTCGTCGTCCATGCCGGCCATGCCGGCGACGAGGTCAGCGTCCAGCGCGCCCTGGATGGTGGACGCAAAACCGGAGTTGCCCAGGTTCTGCGTCGTGTCGCCGGCGGGCTCGCCCTCGCCTTCCCATTCGACGGCCAGGACGGTGACGTTGTCGCTGCGCGCGCCGCCGCGGCGCAGGGCCTGCTCGACGAGTTCGGGCACCGCCTCGGCAATGGCCTGGTCGGCCACGTGCTGGACGATCTCACCATCCTCGACGCTGCCCCACAGGCCGTCCGAGCACAGCAGGATGCGGTCCGAGGCCTCCATGATCAGCGGGCCCTGGCAGTCCACCATGGGCTTGCCCGGGCTGCCCAGGCAGGTGAAGAGGACGTTGCGGTTGAAGGGTTCGCCACCGCGCGAGACGCGGCCCAGGGCTTCCTGCAGTTCGGAGTAGGAATGGTCGCGCGTGCGGGCGATCAGCTTGCCACCGCGCACGAGGTACAGGCGCGAGTCGCCGCAATGCGCCCACCAGGCCTGGTTGCCCTGCAGGATGCAGGCAACGATCGTCGTGCGCGGCGTGTCGGACAGACCCTTGCTGGCTGCATAGCGAAGCAACTGCTGGTGCGCGATGACGATGGATTCCTGCAGAAAGCGCTGCGGGTCGTCGATGACGGGCCGCGCGTCCTGCTGGAACAGGGCGGCCAGCGTCTGCAGTGCGATCTGTGCGGCGACCTCGCCTTCCGGATGACCACCCATGCCATCGGCCAGCGCGAACAGGCCCGCCTCCCGCGTGAAGCAGTAGCCCATGCGGTCTTCATTGGTCTCGCGACCGCCGCGGCGGCTGACCTGGAAGACACTGAATCTCAAGCCAAGGCTCCCGACGGGCCGCCCCTAGGGCAGCCTTGCGCCCCCTTGGGGGGCTGAGCCCGCGCATGCAGCGTCCAGTGGACGCTGCATGGCTGGCAAAGAACCGGGCCACTGGCCCGGTGCGGCCTGCAAGGTAGCGGACGAACGTCCGCGTGGGGGCTCACGCTTTCGCTCCGGATTTGAGGTTTTCGAGCTGGAGTTTGAGGCGTTCACTGAAGCTGAGCTTGGTGTAGCGCCTTTCGGTCTCGCGGGCGAGTTCCTTCTGCAGCGCGAACACGCTCTGCGGGCGCGACAGCGCGTCCAGCGACATGCACCACTCGGTCACTTCGAGCAGGTTGTCCGAATAGACATTGCGCAGGCGCGACAGGCTCAGCGAGAGGCGATCCTTCTCCAGCCGCTGCGGCGCGTCGTTGGGCGGGTAGCCCTGCATGCAGGCGTAGATGCAGGCGCCGATGGCATAGATGTCGGTCCAGGGGCCGAGCGAGCCGTCGCGGCGGTACATCTCCGGCGCGGCAAAGCCCGGCGTGTACATCGGTCGGATGAAGTTGCCTTCCTTGCTCAGCACTTCGCGCGCGGCGCCGAAGTCCAGCAGCACGGCCTTGTTGTCGTTCGTGATGAAGATGTTGGCCGGCTTGATGTCCAGGTGCAGCATCTTGTGCTGGTGCACGATGCGCAAGCCGCGCAGGATCTCGTCGAAGAGGCTGCGGATGGTGGACTCGCGGAAGACCTTGTCGCGCTTCATGTCGCGCGCGGTCACGATGAAGTCCTGCAGCGTGTCGCCCTGCAGGTAGTTCATGACCATGTAGACGGTCTCGTTCTCGCGCAGGAAGTTCAGCACCGAGACGACGCTCGGGTGCGAGATCTGCGCGAGCGAGCGACCCTCCTCGAAGAAGCTCTTCAGCCCCAGGCGGTACAGCGGCTGCTTCTCGGGTTTGACGCGGGGCGTCAGTTCGCCGGGCGAACGTTCGGCCAGGGACGAGGGCAGATATTCCTTCAGCGCGACAAGGTGGTGGTCGGGGTCTTCGGCCAGGTACACCACGCCGAAACCGCCCGCCGCCAGTCGCTTGATGATCTGGTAGCCCCCAACCACCGTGCCTGCGGGCAAGGGCGCCGGCTTCGGCTTGGACATAATCGCGCTTGAATCTCTTGTTAACGTCTATTTTGCGAGTGCGAAATGCCAGTCTACAGCATGACCGGGTATGCCAATTCCCTGGCTCAACCCCCTAAACCCGAGGACAGCATCAGCTCCACGCAAGCTTCGGTCAGCGTCGAATTGCGGTCGGTCAACGGCCGCTTCCTGGACCTGTCCATGCGCATGCCCGAGGAACTGCGCGGGCTCGAACCTCAGCTGCGCGAACTGATCGCGGCCCGCTTCAAGCGCGGCAAGATCGAGTTGCGCATCAACGCCCAGCGCGATGCCGATGGCGCCTGGCCGCAGCCCCAGCCCGAGCAGCTCAACCGCCTGGCCAACCTGGAGGCCAAGGTGCGCGCCTGGATGCCGCAGGCGGCGCCACTGTCCATCCATGAGGCCTTGAACTGGTGCAAGAGTGGCGCAGCCGTGCCCGTGCAGCTCGACGCCGCCACGCTGGAAGCCGCCCAGGCCTGCGTGCAGGGCCTGGCCGAGGCCCGCGAGCGCGAAGGCGAGAAGCTGGTGGCCATCCTGACCGAGCGGATCCAGCGCCTGCGCGAGTTGGCCGACGAGGCCGAGCCCTTGCTGCCGGCCGTCGTCGCGCGCCAGCAGCAGCGCTTCCTGGAGCGTTGGCAGGAGGCCCTGGCCACGACCGGCGCCGCCGGCACCGTGCCCAAGGAAGCGCTGCAGGAACGGGCACTGAACGAAGCGGCGGCGTTCGCCATCCGCATCGACGTGGCCGAGGAGTTGGGCCGGCTGCGCGCCCATCTCGAGGAACTGACGCGTCTGCTGAAAAAGGGTGGCGAACTCGGCAAACGGCTGGATTTCCTGATTCAGGAGTTACATCGCGAGGCCAATACCCTGGGCTCGAAATCCGCGGCGCTGGAGCTGACGAATATTTCCGTCGAAATGAAGGTCGCCATCGAGCAGATGCGCGAGCAAGTGCAAAACATCGAATAACCGCGCCTCATGGAATATCCCGGCAATCTCTTCGTCGTCGCGGCGCCCAGCGGCGCTGGCAAATCAAGCCTCGTCAAGGCCCTGCTGGAGCTGGACGCGCGGCTCGCCGTCTCGATCTCACACACCTCGCGCGCGCCGCGCGGGCAAGAGCAGCATGGGCGTGAATACTGGTTCATCACGCCGGAGGAATTCCGCGCCATGGCTGAACGCGGTGAGTTCTTCGAATGGGCCGAAGTGCATGGCAATCTCTACGGCACCTCGCGCGTCGGCATTGAAGACCGCCTGCAGCACGGCGAGGACGTGGTCCTGGAAATCGATTTCCAGGGCGCCTTGCAGATCAAGCAGCTGTTTCCCTACGCGGTGCTGATCTTCATCCTGCCGCCGAGCTGGGACGAACTGCAGCTGCGCCTGAACCGCCGCGGTGACACGGAGCCCGACGTCATCGCCAAGCGCATGGCCAATGCGCGTGTCGAGGTGGCACAGGCGCAGAACTTCGACTTCGTCGTCGTGAATGCGGTGTTCGACACGGCCGTTTTCGACCTGAAATCCATCGTCCACGCGCAGCGGCTAAAATACGCGGCTCAGCGCCGCAACCGCTCGGCCGTCTTTCAGGCGCTCGATCTGCCCTGATCACCGCATCACCTTAGGAACACCATGGCCCGCATCACCGTCGAAGACTGCCTGACCAAGATCCCCAACCGCTTCCAACTGGTGCTCGCCGCCACCTACCGCGCCCGCATGCTCAGCCAGGGCCACAGCCCCCGCATCGAGAGCAAGAACAAGCCCGGCGTGACCGCGCTGCGCGAAATCGCTGCCGGCGAAGTCGGCATCGAGATGCTGCGCAAGGTGCCGGTCTAAGCTCAGTCAGCCTTTGCTGAACATGAAACGGGCGTCCTTGGACGCCCGTCGTCTTTTGGGCTTCGTATAAATTCGACCACATGGCCCAACGATCCCTCACCGCCTGGTTCACGCTGCCTGGATTGCGCCAGCCGGCGCCTCCCACGCCGGCCGAGGCGGCCTCATTCGACGCCCTGCTGCCCAAACTCGGCTACCTGAGCAAGGCCGAGGTCAAGCGCGTGCGCGAGGCCTACAAGTTCGCCGACGAGGCCCACCTAGGCCAGAAGCGCGCCACCGGCGAGCCCTACATCACTCACCCCATCGCCGTCGCCGGCATTTGCGCCGAGTGGCGGCTGGATGCCCAGGCGCTGATGGCGGCGCTGATGCACGACGTCGTCGAGGACTGCGGCGTCTCCAAGTCCGAGCTCATCGAGAAGTTCGACGCGACGACAGCCGACCTGGTCGATGGCCTGACCAAGCTGGACAAGCTGCAGTTCTCCACCAAGGAGGAGTCGCAGGCCGAGTCCTTCCGCAAGATGCTGCTGGCGATGGCACGCGACCTGCGCGTCATCCTCATCAAGCTGGCCGACCGCCTGCACAACATGCGCACCATGGGCGCGATGGCGCCGCAGAAGTCGCGCCGCATCGCGCGCGAGACCTTCGACATCTACGCGCCCATCGCACACCGCCTGGGTCTGAACCAGACCTTCCGCGAGCTGCAGGACCTGTCCTTCCAGTATTTCCACCCCTGGCGCTACGCGGCGCTCTCCAAGGCCGTGGGCAAGGCGCGCGGCAACCGGCGTGACCTGGTGTCGCGCATCGAGGCCGAGATCCGCGCCGCGTTTGCCAAGGCCAGCCTGCGTGTGGAGGTACAGGGCCGCGAGAAGACGGTCCACTCCATCTACAAGAAGATGCGCGAGAAGGGCGGCCTGTCCTTCGCCCAGGTCAGCG
>CAUJSJ030000047.1:0-21602 GCA_963422775.4 uncultured Roseateles sp. | reverse complement strand
ACGGCGCAGCGCTGCAGATAGTGCTTCACAGCACGCAGGCCACCCAGCTCCTCGCCCCCGCCCGCGCGGCCGGGGCCGCCGTGCTTGAGCTTGGGCAGCGGCGAGCCGTGGCCGGTGTTTTCCAACGCCGCCTCGCGGTCCAGCACCAGCATGCGGCCATGCCAGGCGGCGAAGGTGGGCACGGCTTGGGCGGCCAGCGCCGGGGTCTTCGTGCAGATGGTGCCGACAAGGCTGCCGCGGCCGAGCGTGGCCAGGTGCAGCGCCTCCTCGAAATCGCCATAGGGCAGCAGCGTCGTCACCGGGCCGAAGGCTTCGAGGTGATGCGCATCGCTGGCCGCGGAGTCGCGCGCCAGCAGCAGCGTCGGCGCAAAGAAGGCGCCGTCGCCGACGCCCTCGCCCTTGGGCGCAAAGCCGTCGCGCTCGGACAGCAGCAGCTCGCAGTTCATGGCCAGCTGCGCCACGCGCTCGGCCACGTCGGCCTGCTGGGCCTTGCTGGCCAGCGCGCCCATGCGAACGCCTTCGACGGCGGGGTCGCCCACCACCGTCTTGGACAGCCGCGCCTTCAGCGCCGCTGCAACCGCATCGATGCGGTTGGCCGGCACGATGGTGCGGCGGATGGCCGTGCACTTCTGACCGGCCTTGGCCGTCATCTCGCGCGCGACTTCCTTGATGAAGAGATCGAACTCCGGATCGTCCGGCGTCACGTCGGGCGCGAGGATGGCGCAGTTCAGGCTGTCGGCCTCGGCGTTGAAGGGGATGCTCTTCTTCAGCAGATTGGGGTGGGCCTTCAGCATCAGCGCGGTGTCGGCGCTGCCCGTGAAAGTGACCACGTCCGACTCGTCCAGCCGCTCGAACAGGTCGCCCGTGCCGCCGATGATGAGCTGCAGCGCACCGACCGGCACCAGGCCGGAGTCGACGATGACGCGCACGCAGGCCTCGGCCACATAGCTGGTCGCCGTGGCGGGCTTGACCAGGCAGGGCATGCCGGCCAGGAAGCTCGGCGCGAACTTCTCCAGCATCCCCCACATCGGGAAGTTGAAGGCGTTGATGTGCAGCGCCACGCCCCGCTTGGGCACCATCACATGGCTGCCGATGAAGTGGTTGTTGGCGCCCAGCCGCATGGGCGGGCCTTCGTGCAGCACATTGCTGCTGGGCAGGTCCTTGCCGCCGATGGAGGCGTAGGCGAAGAACGTGCCGATACCGCCCTCGATGTCGATCCATGAGTCGCTTCGCGTGGCACCCGTGTGGGCACTGATCGCGTACAGCTCTTCCTTGCGCTCCATCAGGTAGGCGGCGAGCGCCTTCAGCACGCGGGCGCGGTCCTGAAAGTGCGTGCGCAGCAGGCTGGGAAGGGCCGTGCCGCGCGCGAAAGCCATGGCCTCGGCGAAGTCCAGGCCTTCCTCGTGCGTGTGCGCCACAATGCGGCCGTTGATGGCGCTGGCCAACGGCTTGGCCGCCCTCTCGCCGACCCAGCGGCCACCGATATAGCTCTGCAGCGTGCTCACTTGATCAGCACCCATGCACCGTCCTTGATCTGCACCATCACGCGCGCGCGTTGGTCCAGGCCCAGGTGGTCGCCGGACGACATGTTGTAGACACCGTGCGCGCCGGCCAGGTTCTTCACGTTCTCCAGCGCATCACGCAGCGCCGCGCGGAAGGCCGGCGTGCCCGGCTGGGCCTTCTTCAGCGCCTCGGGTGCGGCGGCGGCCAGCAACAGGCCGGCGTCCCAGGCGTGGCCGCCAAAGGTCGACACCGAGCCCTTGCCGTTGGCGGCTTCGTACTTGGCGATGTAGTCCTGGGCGCTCTTCTTCACCGGGTGGTCGGCGGGCAGTTGAGCCGCGACCAGCACCGGGCCGGCCGGCAGCAGCGTGCCTTCGACGTCCTTGCCACCCACGCGCAGGAAGTCGTTGTTGGCGATGCCGTGGGTCTGGTAGATCTTGCCGGCGTAGCCGCGCTCCTTCAGCGCTTTCTGCGGCAGCGCGGCAGGCGTGCCGGAGCCGGCGATGAGGATGGCGTCGGGCTTGGCGGCGACGAGCTTGAGCACCTGGCCGGTGACGGAGGTGTCCGTGCGGTTGTAGCGCTCGCTCGCGACGACATTGAGTTTCTTGGCCGCGGCGATCTTGTTGAACTCACCCCACCAGCCCTCGCCGTAAGCGTCGGCAAAGCCGATGAAGCCGGCCGTCTTGACGCCGTTGTCGACCATGTGGGTCACGATGGCCAGGGCCATCATGATGTCGTTCTGCGGCGTCTTGAAGACCCAGCGCTTCTTGGCGTCTTGCGGCTCGACGATGCGCGCCGAGGCGGCCATCGAGATCATCGGCGTGCCGGACTCGGACACCGCGTCGATCATCGCCAGCGAGTTGGGCGTGACGGTGGAGCCGATGACGATGTCGACCTTGTTCTCGGTGATGAACTTGCGCGTGTTGGCCACGGCGGTCGTCGTGTCGGAGGCGTCGTCCAGCACGATGTAGTTGACCTTCTGGCCGCCCAGAGTCGTCGGCATCAGCGCGATGGTGTTCTTCTCCGGGATGCCGAGCGACGCAGCCGGGCCGGTGGCGGACAGCGTGACACCGACGTTGATGTCGGCAAAGGCGGGCACAGCCGACAGGCTCAGCGTGGCGGCCAGGGCCAGCGCGAGTTGCTTGAATTGCTTCATGGGGTCGTCTCCTCGGGGGTTATTGGGTGAGGGCCGGCTGGCGCAGTTGCACCGCGCCGAGGCCGCCAAAGAACAGATCGCTGACCAGGGAAGCGAGCGTCTCGTGCGAGAGCTCGCCCTCCGGCCGCAGCCAGGTGAAGGTCCAGTTGATCATGCCAAAAAGCAGCATGGTCAGCGGCTTGTGCAGGTTGGCCTCGCGCAGTTCCGGGCGGACGCGGCTGACCGCGGCCGCGAATTCGCCGACAACGCGTCGCTCCACGTCCAGCAACCGCTCGCGCTCGGCTTCGGCCAGGAACTTGATCTCGCTGGTCAGCACGCGGTGCTGGGCCTGGGCGTCGGCATAGGAGCGCGTGAAGCGTTCGATGAGGGCGCGCAGCTGGGCGTCGGGCGCCAGCTGCTGGGCCTTCACCTCCTCGACCAGGGCCAGCAGCGCATGCACATGGCTGTCGCAGATCTGCGCGAGCAGGTCCTGCTTGTCCTGGAAGTAGTGATACAGCGTCGGCTTGGCCACGCCGCAGGCCTCGGCGACCTGGTTCATGGATGTGGCGCTGAAGCCCTGATCAGCGAACAGGCGAGCCGCAGCGGCGAGGATGTCCTCGCGCTGGGCTTCGAAGCCGGGGGCTCTCTTCCTTGCCATCAGCGCTCGTCGAAACTGATCACGACGCGCTCGGTGAGCGGGTGCGCCTGGCAGCTCAGGATGAAGCCGGCAGCGACCTCGGCCTTGTCGAGCGCGAAGTTCTTGTCCATGCGCACCTCGCCCTCGATGAGCTTGCAGCGGCAGGTGGAGCACACGCCGCTCTTGCAGGAGAAGGGCACGTCCATCCCGGAGCGCGCGGCAGCGTCGAGCAGGCTGGGGTCGCTCGAATGGAACTCGATCTCGCGCGACAGGCCGTCGCGGATCACCGTCACGCGCGCCTCGGGCGCATCGCCCGGCTTGACCTCGTGCGGCACGGGCTTGCCGGCCAGCGTCTCGGGCGTGCCGAAGCGCTCGATGTGGATGCGCTCGGCCGGCACACCCGCACCGAGCAGTGCGGCCTCGGCTTGGTCGTTCATCTCGAAGGGGCCGCAGACGAAGACCTCGTCGACGCTGCCGGCCGGCACCGGGCCGGCCAGGAAGGCGCTGAGCTTGCCGGCGTCCAGGCGGCCGCCGTACAGCGGCGCGTCCACCGCCTCGCGGCTGAAGATCAGGTGCAGCGACAGCCGCGTCATGAAGCGGTTCTTCAGGTCTTCGAGTTCTTCCTTGAACATCGTCGACGCGGTGCGGCGGTTGGCGTAGATCAGCGTCGCGCGCGACTGCGGCTCGCGTTCCAGCAGCGCGGTCAGCAGGCTCAGGATGGGCGTGATGCCGGAGCCCCCGGCGATGAGCAGCACATGGCGGCCTTCGTCAGACGCCGGCAACACGAAGCGGCCCTGCGGCGGGTAGGACTCGATGACGTCGCCCGCCTTGAGCTGCTCATGCACCCAGCTGGAGAACGCACCGCCGTCGACGCGGCGGATGCCGACCTGCAGGCGGCGGTCGGAGCAGATGGAATAGCTGCGACGCAGCTCCTGGCCGCCGACGCTGGCGCGCAGCGTCAGGTACTGGCCGGGCTCGAAGGCGAAGCCTTCGGGCGGCGCCTCGAAGCCGACGACCATGGCATCGTCGGTGTCGCGCTCGACAGAGGCGACGCGCAAAGGGTGGAAGTGCAGTGCCATGGTCTCGATCAGATCGGCTTGAAGTATTCGAAGGGCTCGCCGCACTCGATGCAGCGCCAGGTCGATTTGCACGCGGTGGAGCCAAAGCGGGAGAGCTGCTCCGTCTTGCCGCCGTCGCAGCGCGGGCAGCGCAGCCTGGGCACGACGCGGATGGCCTGCTCGGCGCTGCATTGCGGCGGCACGATGCCGTAGTGCTGCAGCTTCTCGCGGCCCTCGGGCGTGATCCAGTCCGTCGTCCACGCCGGGCTGCGCTGCATCGTCACGGTCACGTCGCCGAACTCGGCCAGCGCTGCTCGGACGTCATCGGCAATGAGCTCGGTTGCCGGACAGCCGCTGTAGGTCGGCGTCAGCACGACCTCCAAGCCCGACACCGTCTCACGCAGGCCGCGCACGATGCCCAGCTCCACCAGGCTGACCGCGGGGATTTCGGGGTCGGGCACGGCGGCGAGCTTGGCGCGGGCGCTCTCCAGGTTCACCACACGCCTCCAGGGTAGCTGCGCTGCAGATGCTGCATCGTCGCCAGCAGATGGCCCATGTGCTCGCTGTGGATGCCGTCGATGCCGCGCGGCTGCATGGCGCTGTCGCGCGGCAGCATGAGCGTGGCCTCCTGCATCAGCGTGGCCCAGCGGGCACGCCATTCGGGCTCCAGCTCGTGCCAGGGCCGGGCCGACGCCATCCACGCCGTCGGCTGCGAACAGCTCGTTGAAGTAAGGCCACAGCACATTGAGCGCGGCCTGCATGCGGGCCTGCGACTGCACCGTGCCATCGCCCAGGCGCACGACCCAGTCGCTGGAATGCTGGCGGTGATAGCGCACTTCCTTCAGCGACTTGGCGGCGATGCCGGCCAGTTCGGTGTCCAGGCTGGCCTGCAGGCGGTCGTACAACAGCTCCAGCCAGAGGGCCACGGCCGCGTTGCGCAGCGTGGTCAGCGCGAAATCGCGCCCGCCACTGCCATCGCTCGGGCTGGCTGCCGCGTTGGGCAGTTCCACGAGCACCACGTTGCAGTAGTCGCGCTCCTCGCGCAGGAAGGCGAGCTGGTCTTCATCGCGGCCGGCGCCTTCGAGCTGCCCGGCGTGCGTCAGCAGCGCGCGGGCCTGGCCCAACAGGTCCAGCGCGATGTTGGACAGCGCCAGGTCTTCCTCCAGCACCGGCGCGTGGCCGGCCCATTCGGACAGGCGTTGGCTGTGGATGAGGCAGGTGTCCGCCAAACGCAAAACGTAGGGCAGGACGTAGGTGTTCTTGGCGTCCATCACATGTGGTTGAGCTCATCGGGGAGCTCATAGAAGGTGGGATGCCGGTAGACCTTGTCGTCCGCCGGGTCGAACAGGCTGCCCTTCTCGGTCGGGTCGCTGGCGACGATCTGCTCGGAGCGCACGACCCAGATGCTGGTGCCCTCCTGCCGGCGCGTGTAGACGTCGCGTGCCATCTGGATGGCCATGGGCGCATCGGCCGCGTGCAGGCTGCCGCAATGCTTGTGGTCCAGGCCCGCCTTGCTGCGCACGAACACTTCCCACAGCGGCCATTCGTTCTTGGTGTTGCTCATCTCTTTGTCCTCAAGCGGCTTGGGCCTGGGTGGCCTGCTTGCGCGAATGGGCCATCGCGGCGTCGCGCACCCAGGCGCCGTCGTCCCAGGCCTTGTTGCGGGCGGCCAGGCGCTCGCGGTTGCAGGGGCCTTCCCCGCCGACCACGCGCCAGAACTCGGCCCAGTCGATGGCGCCGAAGTCGTAGCTGTCTCGCCCTGCGTTCCACTTCAGCTCGGGGTCCGGCACCGTCACGCCGAGGATCTCGGCCTGAGGGATGGTCGCGTCGACGAACTTCTGGCGCAGCTGGTCGTTGGTGATGCGCTTGATGCCCCAGCGGATGCTCTGCTCGGAGTTGGGCGAGTCCTTGTCGGCCGGGCCAAACATCATCAGCGACGGCCACCACCAGCGGTTCACGGCGTCCTGCACCATGGCCTTCTGCTGGGCGGTGCCCTTTTGCATCATCACCAGCAGGCTCTCGTAGCCCTGGCGCTGGTGGAAGCTTTCCTCGCGGCAGACACGGATCATGGCCCGCGCGTAGGGCGCGTAGGAGCAGCGGCACAGCGGCACCTGGTTCATGATGGCCGCGCCGTCCACCAGCCAGCCGATGACGCCGATGTCGGCCCAGGTCAGCGTGGGGTAGTTGAAGATGGAGCTGTACTTGGCCTTGCCCGAGAGCAGCGCCTCGGTCATCTCGTCGCGGGTGGTGCCCAGCGTCTCGGCGGCGGCGTAGAGATACAGCCCATGGCCGCCCTCGTCCTGCACCTTGGCCAGCAGAATCGACTTGCGCTTGAGCGTCGGCGCGCGCGTGATCCAGTTGCCCTCGGGCAGCATGCCGACGATCTCGCTGTGCGCGTGCTGGCTGATCTGGCGCACCAGCGTCTTGCGGTAGTGCTCGGGCATCCAGTCCTTGGCCTCGATGAAGTCGCCGGCGTCGATGCGCGCCTCGAACGCTTCCTCGCGCTGCAGATCTTCAGCGGACTTCACCACTTTCACCTTGGCCTCGCGGGCCATCAGGTCCATCGCTTGCGTGTACATCGCTCGCTCCTTACTTCTTGCGTTGGTCCACCACGCGCCGGGCCTTGCCGACCAGCGTGCGTTCGATGGCGTTGTTCGGCTCGACGTTGATGGTCGCGGTCACGCCAATCAGGTTCTTGATGCGCTCGGACAGCCGCCTGCCGATGCCGTCATCGACGGCGCCGATGGCCAGTTCGCAGCGGATCAGCAGCTCGTCCAGATGCCCGTCGCGCGTGACGACGAGCTGGTACTGGCCGCCCAGTCCCTTCTCCTGCAGCACCAGTTCCTCGACCTGCGTCGGGAACAGGTTGACGCCGCGGATGATGAGCATGTCGTCGCTGCGGCCGACGATCTTGCCCATGCGGCGCATGGCGCGCGAGGTGGGCGGCAGCAGGCGCGTCAGGTCGCGCGTGCGGTAGCGGATGACGGGCATCGCTTCCTTGCTGAGGGACGTGAACACCAGTTCGCCTTCGGCCCCATCCGGCAGCACCTCACCCGTCTCGGGGTCGATGATCTCGGGATAGAAATGGTCTTCCCAGATGACCGGGCCGTCCTTGCCCTCGATGCACTCGCTGGCGACACCCGGACCCATCACTTCGGACAGGCCGTAGATGTCCACCGCGTCGATGCCGGCGCTGGCCTCGATGTCGCGGCGCATCGCCTCCGTCCAGGGCTCGGCGCCGAAGATGCCGACCTTCAGCGACGACTCGCGCGCATCCAGCCCCTGGCGGGTGAACTCCTCCACCAGCACCTGCATGTAGCTGGGCGTGACCATGATGATGTCGGGCTTGAAGTCGGTGATCAACTGCACCTGCTTCTCGGTCTGGCCGCCGCTCATCGGGATGACCGTGCAGCCCAGCCGCTCGGCGCCATAGTGCGCGCCCAGGCCGCCGGTGAACAGGCCGTAGCCGTAGGCCACATGCACCAGGTCGCCCGCACGACCGCCGGCGGCGCGAATGGAGCGCGCGACGAGGTTGGCCCAGTTGTCGATGTCCTTCAGCGTGTAGCCGACGACGGTCGGCTTGCCCGTCGTGCCGGATGACGCATGGATGCGCGCCAGCTTCTCGCGCGGCATCGCGAACATGCCGAACGGGTAGTTGGCGCGCAGGTCGTGCTTGGTTGTAAACGGGAACTTCGCCAGGTCCGCCAGCGTCTTCAGGTCCGACGGGTGCACGCCGGCCTCGGTGAACTTGGCCTTGTAGTGCGGCACGTTGTCGTAGGCGTGCTGCAGGCTCCAGCGCAGGCGTTCGAGCTGCAGCGCCTGCAACTCGTCGCGGCTGGCGGTCTCGATCGCTTCGAGGTCGCCGGGGCGGGGTGACTTGACGGTCATGCTTCAAAAACCTTTCTGTCGCCCAGCCGGTAGGAGCGGCCGCGGAACATCGCGATCAGGTCGCCGTGCTGGTTCTTCACCGTGATGTCGTACAGGCCCGTGCGGCCGGCCAGCGAAGTTTCCTCGGCGGTGGCGGTCAGCACGTCACCCAGCTTGGCACTCTTCAGGATATCGATGCCAAAGCCCGAGGCCACCGTCATCGCGTTGCGCGCATTGCAGGCGAAGGCAAAGGCCGAGTCCGCCAGCGTCGCGATCAGCCCGCCATGGCAGATCGCGAAGCCGTTCAGCATGTCGGCCCGAACGGTCATCGTGGCCACCGCGCGACCGGGCGCGATCTCGGCGATCTGCAGGCCCAGCATGCGGCTCGCGGCGTCGTCGGCGAGCATCACCTCGCGCACCTTGTCGGCAACGGCTTGGACGTCCATCAGCGGTCCTTGAACTCGGGCTTGCGCTTGTCGAGGAAGGCGGCGGTGCCCTCCTGGTAGTCGTAGGCAAAGCCGAGCTGGCTCTGCAACATGGCCTCGCGCTTCAGCGCAGCCTCGAAGTCCAGCTTCATCGCCTCGTCGATGGCGATGCGGGTTTCGACCAGCGCACGCGTGGGCATGCTCGCCAGCTTCTGCGCCGTGGCCATCGCGGCATCCGCCAATTCAGCATCAGGCAGCACACGCGAGATCAGGCCCAGCCGCTCGGCTTCCACGGCCTTCACCTTGTCGCCCAGCAAGGCCAGTTCCAGCGCCTTGGCGCGCCCGACCAGGCGCGGCAGCAGCCAGGTGCCGCCGCAGTCGGGCAGCAGCCCGATCTTGGAAAACGCCTGGATGAAGCTGGCGCTCTCCGCCGCCAGCACCACATCGCATCCCAGCGCCATGTTGGCGCCCGCCCCTGCCGCGACGCCATTGACGGCCGCCACCACCGGCACCGGCATGCTGCGCAACCGCAGTGCCAGCGGGATGTAGTAGTGGTCCAGCATGTGCCCGATGTCCTTGGGTGCGGCGCCGGGGTCACGGCTGGGCGCCACGTGCGGATCGGCCAGGTCCTGCCCGGCGCTGAAGGCCCGGCCGGCGCCGGTGATCAGCACGCAGCGCGTGTCGCCGTCCGCGGCTGCAGCCTCCAGCGCCTGACGCAGCTGGCCCAGCATGCCGGCCGTGAACGCGTTCAGCGCCTCGGGGCGGTTCAGGCGCAGCAGGCGCACGGCGCCATGCTGTTCGATCTGGATCAGGTGTTCGGACATGGAAATAATTTCTCTACCGACCGGTCGGTTAATCGTAGGCCGCTGCTTGATCTGGATCAAGTGGCGCTCGGGTAAACCCCTGGCAGGGGTCGGACATGGGGTGCGTTCGCGCTTCCCTCACCGCGCCGTCATCCCTGACTGCCCTCCTGCTAACCCTTGACGACCTCGACGTCATCCACCAGCGCAGCGACGAGGGCCGGCCGGGGCGGCGCAAAGCCGGGCGTCGTGCAGGCCGCCGCCCCCGCCGCCAGCGCCCAGCGCAGGTGGTGCTCGGCCGGTGCGCCGGCGCCGCGCATCAGGCTGTCCAGCAGGCCGGCCAGCGTGGCGTCGCCGGCACCCACGGTGTCGACGACGTCGACCCGCGGCGGCAGCCCGCTGCTTTCCTCGGCGCCGTGGTAGAGCGTCGCACGGGCAGGCACGCCCGATTCAGCGCGCGTCAGCAGCAACCAGGCACCGGGGTTCCAGGCCGCCATCTGAGCCAGGCCGGAACGGTGGTCAGGAACGCGGAACAGGCCGCGCAGGTCTTCTTCGGACACCTTGATGACATCCGCCAGCCGGCACATCTGCTCCAGCGTGTCGTCGTAGCGCGAGTCCATCGGCGGCGCGCGGAAGTTCGGGTCATAGCTGATCAGCCGGCCTTCGCTCTTCAGCGCCTGGGCCAGTGCGAGCAGGCGGCCGGCCAGCGGTTCGCGCACCAGGCCCAGGCTGCCGAAATGGGCCCAGCGCACTGCGCGCGTCCAGCCCATCGGCAGGCCTTCGGGGCGGAAATGCAGGTCGGCGCTGTCCTGGCCGATGAAGAAATAGCGCGGCGGGTCGACCTCGTGCGCGACGGCCAGCAGCGGCGGCCACGGCAACTGCTGGATGAAGCGCAGGTCCAGGTTGGCGTCCTGGCTGTGCTGCCAGATCTCAGCGCCGAAAGGGTCCTGGCTGATCGCGCCGCCAAAGGCGCTCAGCTGCCCCAGCGTCGACATCGCGACGGCCACATTCCAGGGCGAGCCGCCGCAGACGCTGCGCCACCGGTCCGGCCCGATGCGGATCAGGTCCGTCAAAGCCTCACCGAAGGAAATGAATTGCGGCAGGTCGGCATGCAGCACAGCGCTCATGCGGCGATTCAACCGGGGCATGCGCACGCTGGCAAGCCCCAGCGTCGCGCCCTCTCCTGCATGCTGACGACGGCCCGAACAAGCAACGAGGCGATTTGATCAAGCTGCGCACCGCAGGAGCGCCGGCTTCGCCCAGGTCAACCTGACCGTCACCGGGCAGGACCGCAGCGCCCCGCAGGACGCTGCAGACGGCCGGCAGTTCAAGGCTCCGAAACCGGCATCTCCCAAGGGCTTGCGCCCAGCGGTGAGAATCCGCCCATGAGCGTGCGCGAAGCCCCCCTCGTCTTCAGCCCCCCGGCGAGCCGCCAGCCGGTGCGCGCCGTGCCGGCGGGCCCGCTGGCGGACACGCTCGGCCGGCCGCTGCGCGACCTGCGCATCTCCGTGACCGACCGCTGCAACTTCCGCTGCGGCTACTGCATGCCCAAGCAGGTGTTCGACAAGCACCACCAGTTCCTGCCGCATGCCGACCTGCTCAGCTTCGAGGAGATCACGCGGCTGGCGCGCGTCTTCGTCGGCCTGGGCGTGGAGAAGCTGCGCATCACCGGCGGCGAGCCCACGCTGCGCCGCGGGCTGGAGACGCTGATCGAGATGCTCGCGGCGCTGCGCACGCCCGACGGCCGCGAGCTGGACCTGACGCTGACGACCAACGGCTCGACGCTCGCGAAAAAGGCCGCCGGCCTGCGCGCCGCCGGGCTGAAGCGGCTGACGGTCAGCCTGGACGGGCTGGATGACGCCGTCTTCCAGCGCATGAACGATGTCGGCTTCCCGGTGGCCGACGTGCTGGACGGCATCCGTGCCGCGCAGGCCGCGGGCCTGGGCCCGATCAAGGTCAACATGGTCGTGCAGCGCGGCGTCAACGACGACCAGATCCTGCCCATGGCCCGCCACTTCCGGGAGCACTACAACGGCGGCGTGGTGCTGCGCTTCATCGAATACATGGACGTCGGCGCCACCAACGGCTGGCGCATGGACCAGGTGCTGCCCAGCGCCGAGGTGCAACGCCGCATCGCGGCCGAGTTCCCGCTCACGCCGCTGTCGCACAGTGCGCCGGGCGAGACGGCCGAGCGCTGGGCCTATGCCGACGGCGGCGGCGAGGTGGGCTTCATCTCGTCCGTCACGCAAGCCTTCTGCGGCGACTGCAACCGCGCGCGGCTGTCCACCGAGGGCCGGCTCTACACCTGTTTGTTCGCCCACCGCGGACATGACCTGCGCGGGCTGCTGCGCGGCGACGAGGCGCCGGACGACGGCCCGCTGGCCAGCACCATCGCCAGCGTCTGGGCGAACCGCGGCGACCGCTACTCGCAACTGCGCGGCCAGGGCCAGGCGACGCCTGCCGGCGAACGCCGCGTCGAAATGCACTACATCGGTGGCTGAGCTTCACGCCCTCGTCCTCGCCGGCGGGCGCGGCAGCCGCATGGGGGGCGTGGACAAAGGCTTGCAGATGCTCGACGGGCACCCGCTCGTCACCCACGTGATCCGGCGCCTGGCGTGTCAAGCTAGCGGCGTGCTGATCAGCGCCAATCGCAACCTCGACGCCTACGCCGCCCTTGGCCACACGGTGCTGCCCGATCCACCCGGCCTCGAATTCGCCGGCCCGCTGGCCGGCATGCTGGCAGGCCTGAACACCATTCCCGACGACGCCTGGCTGCTGACCGCGCCCTGCGACTGCCCTCAGCTGCCGCCGCAGCTCGCCGAACGTCTGCTCGACGCTGCGCAAGCCCACGGCCTCGCCTTCGCCCAGGCCGCGCGCGAGCACCCGACCCACGCCTTGCTCCACGCCCGCCTGAGAGTTCCGCTGGCCGCCCATCTGCATGCCGGCGGCCGCGCCGTGCTCCGCTGGATGCGCGCGCAGCCGCACGGCGTGGCGCGATTCGACGACGAAGCCGCCTTCGCCAACCTCAACCATCTGGCCGACCTGCATGACTGAACTGAGCATCCGCCCGATGCTGGAGCCCGACCTGCTCGCCTACAAGGCCCTGCGCGACGCGATGCTGGCCGGCCACCCCGAGGCCTTCACGTCCGATGCCGAGACCGAGAGCCGGCGCGACCTGTCCAGCTACCGCAACCGCCTGGCCGGCGGCGCCAACGGCGCCACGCTGTTCACGCTGGTGGCGCTGGACGGCGCCCGTCTTGTGGGCGCCCTGACCTGCGAGCGGGAGTCGCGCCTGAAGGTGCAGCACCTGGCCCACCTGATCGGCATGATGGTGGCCGACACCCACCGCAGCCGCGGTATCGGCCGGGCGCTGCTGATCGAGGCCGTCGCGCGGCTGAAGGCCACGCCCGGTCTGGCCCAGGTCACGCTGAGCGTGACGGCCGGCAACCGCGCCGCCATCGGTCTCTACGAAAGCCAGGGCTTTCAGCGCTACGGCAGCCTGCCCGATGCCATCCGGCTGGCTGACGGCCGCAGCATGGCCAAGGATCTGATGGCGCTAAGGCTGCCGTAGCTCGAACTGCACCACCAGCGCATCCTGCACGGCCAGCAGCCCGCCCAGCACCGTGAAGGGCTGGATGCCGAAGTCGCTCTGCCGGATGACGACCTCGCCACGCGCGCGGTTAGCCGCAACCTCAACGACCAGCCACTGCCGCCGCGCAACACCATGCAGCGTGATCTCGGCCTCGACGGCGCGCCGCCCGCCCTCGCCCAGCTGCTGCAGCGTGCGCACGACCACTTCCGGGTGCGCTGCCGCCTCCAGTGCCTTCAACAGGTTGGCCCGCGTGCCCGCGCGGGCCCCGTCGTCCACGGCGCTGCCGAAGGCCGGCCCGAGGCGCTCGCGCAGGGCCGGCGGGTCGACGTCCAGCGCGTCCAGCCTGAAGCGCAGCACCGGCCCGGCGGCCGGCCAGTCGACCCGCAAGTCAGCAGCACGCAGCACGTGGTTGTGGCCCAGTCGCGCTGCCGAGCCGCCACGGAAGACGAGGACAAGCAGCTCATCGCCCACGGCAGCCGCGGCGGCGCGCAGGGGTGGTGCGCTGTCACAGCCGGCCAGGCAGGCCAGCGTCGCCACCAGCATCAGCCGGCGTTTCGGTGTCGTTTGCACGCTCAACTGAGGGGTTCTCCGCGGGGTTTTGAAAGCCGGCACACCACGCTGGCGCGCCGGGCTGGACTAGCATAGCCACCATCCTCCTCAACGGAGCCCCGCCATGGCCAGCCTGTTCCGCCCCGCCCTCGACCTGATGACGCAGTACGCCGCCTATCACCGCGACCGCCGCAACATCGCGACGCATTTCATCGGCATCCCCCTCATCGTCTTCGCGATCAGCGCGCTGCTCGCGCGCGCGGAGTTCACGCTGGGCGGCACGCCGATGAACGCGGCCATCGTGCTGTGGGCCGTCAGCGCGCTCTGGTATCTGACGCGCGGCAACCTCGCGCTCGGCGCCGCCACGGCCCTCGTCAACGGCGTGCTCACCGCGCTGGCCATGACGGCCACGCAGACCGCGACGACGACCGGCTGGCTGGTCATCGGCGTCGGCAGCTTCGTCATCGGCTGGGTGTTCCAGTTCGTCGGCCACTACTACGAGGGCAAGAAACCCGCCTTCGTGGACGACCTCGTCGGCCTGCTCGTCGGCCCGATGTTCGTCGTCGGCGAGGGCATGTTCATGCTCGGCTGGGGGCGCCCGCTGCTGGCCGAGATCGAACGCCGCGTCGGCCCCACCCACCTGCGCGATCTGGCTCACCCTGTTTGACCTGCTGAAGCGATGACCGGCGTTCTCGTCATGGGCGCCGGCTCCGTCGGCTGCTTTGTCGGCGGCCTGACCCAGCTGGCCGGGGTGCCGGTGCATTTCGTCGGCCGACCGCGCGTGCTGGCTGCGCTGCGCAAGCACGGCCTGCACCTCACCGACCAGGATGGCCTGGACCGCCGCATCCCGGCGCTGGACCTGCGCCTGCATGACGAGCCGCCCGCAGGGCTCAAGCCCGACCTGGTGCTGCTGTGCGTGAAGTCCGGCGCCACCGTGGAAGCCGCCACGGCCCTGGGGCTGACGCTGCCGCTGGGCACGCCCGTCGTCAGTCTGCAGAACGGCATCGCCAACGCCGACGCCGCACGCGGCGCGGCACCGCAACTGCACTGGCATGCGGGCATGGTGCCCTACAACATCGCCGAGATAGCGCCCGGCCACTACCACCGCGGCACCGGTGACGCGCTGGCCGCCGAAGGCTCGCCCAAGGACCTGGCGCTGGCCGCCTGGCTGACCGCGCTGGCCCGCGTCGGCATGCGGCTGGACCTGCATGCCGACCTCGCCCCCGTGCAATGGGGCAAGCTGCTGCTGAACCTGAACAACCCGGTCAACGCGCTCTGCGGCCAACCGCTGCGCGATGAGCTGCTGCAGCGCGGCTACCGGCGCGTGCTGGCGGCCTTGCAGGAAGAAGCGCTGAACCTGCTCGAGGCCGGCCACCGCCCCGTCGCGCAGCTGACGCCGCTGCCGCCGCGCCGGCTCATCACGCTGCTGCGCATGCCGAACTTTGCCTTCCGCCTCGCCGCCGCGCGCATGCTGCGCATCGACGCCAAGGCCCGTTCCAGCATGGCCGACGACCTGGCTCAGGGCCGCACGACCGAGATCGATGCCCTGTGCGGCGAGGTTGTCCGCCTGGCCCGCGCCCAGGGCCGCGGTGCGCCGCTGAACCAGCGCATGCTGGGCCTGGTGAACGACTGGCCCAAACGCCGGCAGCCCTATTCGCCCACCGAGCTCCTGAGAGCCCTGGGGTTGTCCTGAATTGATCCTTCTGCGTCTGCCAGCGCGTGGCGGCAGATGCGCGGCAGCGGAACACTGGAGGCCTCAACAACGCCACAGAGGCCCGCCATGACCACCGCCCTCATCGTCATCGACGTCCAGCAATCCTTCGCCCAGCGCCCCTACTTCGAGACCGATGGCCTGCCGGCCTATCTCGCCGCACAGAACCGCCTCATCGAGGGCTTCGAGGCGGCCGGCCGGCCCATCGTGCGCGTCTTCCACGTGCAGCCCGACGCGACCGGTGCCGACGTCTTCAGCCTGGAGAGCGGCTTCGTGCATCCGCTCGACGGCCTGCGCGACCTCAAGGCCGACCTGATCGTGCACAAGACCCGCCACAGCGCCCTGGTGGGCAGCGGGCTGGACGTGTGGCTGACGCAGCACGGCATCCGCCAGCTCGTCATCAGCGGCATCCGCACCGAGCAGTGCTGCGAGACGACGACGCGCCATGCGTCCGACCTGGGTTGGGACGTCATCTACGTGCCCGAGGCGACACTCACGTTCACGATGCAGCACCCCGACGGCTCACCGCTGACCCCCGCCCAGCTGCGCGCCCGCACGGCCGCGGTGCTGGACGGCCGCTTCGCCCGGATCATGGCCGCCGAAGCGGCACTGCAGGCCGTCACCGACAAGGAAGCCGCCCTTGCCTGAACCCACGCAGGTTGTCTTCGTCCTGCAGGACGACAGCCTCGTCCTCGACTGGGCGGGGCCGGCCGAAGCGCTGCGCCTGGCCAGCCTGGAGATTGCAGCGCTGAAGCTGGCGGTCGCGCCGTTCTCGCTGCGCTTCGCGGCGGCCACCGCCGGAACGACCGGCTCGGTCGGCATCCACCTGCAGGCGCTGGAGCCGTTGCCGCAGGCTCTGCCCGAAGGCAGCTGGATCGTGCTGGTCGGCCGCACCTCCGCCGCCGAGGCCCGCGCGCCCGCAGCCCAGCGCGACCTCGTCGCCTGGCTCGCCCGCCTGGCACCCGGCCGGCCAGGCCTGCGCCTCGTCACGGTCTGCTCGGGCGCGCTGCTGGCCGCCCAGGCCGGCCTGCTCGACGGCCGCCGCGCGACGACCCACCACCAGCATCTGGACGACCTCGCCCGCCTCGCGCCGCGCGCCACGGTGCTGCAGGACCGCGTCTTCGTGCAGGACGGCGAGGTGTTCACCAGCGCCGGCGTGACGGCCGGCATCGACCTGGCGCTGCACCTGATCGCCGCGCACGCCGGCGAACTGGTGGCGGCCCGCGTGGCCGAGCAGATGGCCGTTGCGCTGCGCCGCGGCCCGGCCGACCCCGAGCTGTCGCCGCTGCTGGCCCACCGCCAGCACCTGAACGCACGCCTGCACCGCGTGCAGGACGCGCTCAGCGTCGCGCCCGCCGAGGACTGGTCGCTGGACCGCATGGCCGATCTCGCGGCCACGACGCCGCGCACGCTGAGCCGGCTGTTCGCGCAGCACGCCGGCACCAGCCCGCAGGCCTATCTGCGCGGCGTGCGACTGGCCGTGGCGCGCCGGGCGCTGGAGGCGGGCGCCAGCGTCAGCGCGGCCAGCGAAGCGGCCGGCTTCAGCGCCGAGCTGCAATTGCGCCGCGCCTGGGCCGCCGCCGGCTGGCCGGGCACGCCCTCCGCTGCGCGGCGTCAGTCACAGCAGGCATAGAGCGCCTGCACCAGCACCGCCGCATTCGGCCCGCCGACGACGCCGGGTGCCATGCGGTTCATCATGTAGGCAAGGCAGATGCGCCTTTGCACGTCGACGAGGACCAGCGACCCGCCCCAGCCGCCCCAGAAGCAGATGCGCTGCTCGGGAATGAAGGGCAGCGTGGCAGGCTCCGGCAGGCCGTAGCCCAGGCCCATGCACAGCGGCACGCCCAGCACCTGGTCCACGCCGCGGGCCTGCACATCGAAGACTCGGCCCACCGTCTCGGGCCAGAGCCAGCGCCGGCCGGCCAGCGAGCCCTCGCAGGCCATGATGGACTGCAGCCGCGCCACCGAGCGCGCGTTGCCATGGCCGTTGGCCGCGCCGATGTCGGCTCGGCACCAGTCCTCACGATGGCTGTAGGCCGCATCGGGTGCGGGGTTGCCCAGCGTGCGCAGCATCGGGCTGTCGGGCGGGATGGCGGAGAAGTCGACCGGTACCGGCGGTGGCGGCACGACGCGGGCCACGCGCGCATCGGCCTCGGGTGGCAGGCCGATGTAGAAGTCCGCGCCGAGAGGTCCGGCCAGTTCCTCGGCCAGGAAGGCACCGGTCTTCATGCCCGTGATGCGCCGGATCAGCTCGCCCACCAGATGGCCATAGTTCAGCGCGTGGTAGCCCGAGGCGCTGCCCGGCGCCCACCAGGGCGACTGCGTGGCCAGCAGCGCCGTGCTGCGCTCCCAGTCGCACAAGTCGCCCATGCCCATCGGTTCGGCCCAGCCGCTGACGCCCGAGGTGTGGCCCAGCAGATGGCGCACCAGCACCTCGCCCTTGCCGTTGGCGGCGAACTCGGGCCAGTAGCGCGCGACCGGTGCGTCCAGGGCCAGCTCGCCGCGGTCGGCCAGCAGCAGCGCGCACAGGGAGGTCATGGTCTTGGTCGTCGACCAGACATGGGTCAGCGTGTCGCGCTCCCACGGCAGGGTGCGTGCCTCGTCGCGGTGGCCGCCCCAGAGGTCGACGACGCATTCGCCCTCGACGGTCAGCGCCAGCGAGGCGCCGAGGTCGTTGCCGCTGACGAACAGCGCATCAAACGCGTGGACGAGTGGCTCCCAGCCGGGCTGGTGTGTGCCCTTCACATGCTTCATGACGTGCTCCCCCCGCGGTTCAGAAGTCGACGCTCGCGCCGATGGCGAACTGCCGCGGCGCCGTGTAGGTGACCTGGCGGGCCGCGCCCAGCACCGGCGAGGCGATGCTCATGCTGGTGAAGGCGGTCTTGTCGCCGAGGTTGCGCAGATGGGCCCAGAGCTTCCAGCGCCCTTGCGCGGGTCGCAGCGTGGCGGTCAGGTTCAAGAGGCCATAGGCGCCCTGCATCGCATCCGGCGTGTTGAACTCGGTGAAGTAGAAGCGGCCGCGCCAGCTGTAGTCGGCGCGCAGCGTCGCGCGCAGGTCGGCGACATGGCCGGCCCATTCGGCGCCGACGGTGAGCTGCTGCCTGGATGCCTGCGCCAGCTGGCGGCCGCGCACGTTGACCGGCGCCGTCGGCGCGTTGCGCAGGTCGACGTTGGTGAAGTCCGTGTACCGGGGGTCCATCAGGCCCAGACCGGCGGACAACGTCAGCGGCGCGATGGGCTTCACCGCCGCCTCGATCTCAACGCCATCGATGCGCGCGGCCGAGGCGTTGGCCAGCAGCGTCGTCGCCACGCCGACCTGGGACACCTGCATGTCCTTGTAGCGGCTGCTGAAGACGGCCGCGCTCAGCACGCCGCGGCGCTGCAGGAACTCGGTCTTGAAGCCGAGCTCGATGCTGCTGACCTTCTCCGGCCTGACCAGATCAGGCTGCAGCGCACCGAGGTTGACGGCGCCCGACTTGAATCCATGCGCCCAGCGCGCATACGCCAGCGTGCCGGCGGCAGGCTTGTACTCGACGCCCACGCTGCCCGGCGTGCTCGTCCAGCCGTCGCTCGGGTGGCCGGTGCCGGCCAGGCCGAACGCGGCGATGTTCTGGTACTCGTCGGCGCGCTTGCTGTCGTGGTTGACGCGCAGGCCCGCCAGCAGCGACCACTGCGCGTTCAGCGTGTAGCGCAGGTCGGCATAGGCGGCGCTGGAGCGCGCGTGCACGCTGCCACCGAGCAGGAAGCCGACACCGCCCGGGAAGGGTACCGTCAGCGGCTGGCCCGGCACGATGAAGCCCAGCGGCACCTGGGTGCTGATGGTGATGTCCTGGCTTTGGTCGAACCGCAGCGCGGTGACACCGAACAGCCACTGCAGCGGGCTGCCCTCGTCCGATGCGAGGTGCACATCGAGGCTCTTGTCGGTGCTGCCGGTCAGGAAGCCCGAGGTCGCGACCTGGGCCTCGGTGGCGTCGCTGTCCCACAGCCGGTGGACCTTGCTGCGCCGCCAGCTCAGCGAGGCGCTCAGCGTGTTCGTGCCCAGCGGCATCTCAAGCAAGGCCTGCGCGGAATTGACCTCGACGCGGTTGCTCGACCCCTCGCTCTTGACGACGCGCGGGTCGCTGCTCTGCGTGACGCCGTACAGCAGCTCCGGGATGGAGCCCGGGTCGGCCAGCACCGGCACGCTCATGCCGGCATCTCGCTCACGGTAGTGGCCGGCGACGAAGCGCAGCGTGCCGTTGCCAGCCAGGCTCGACTGCAGTTGCGCCCGCAGTGCGCGGCTGGACTGGTCGTCCAGACGCCGCGGCCCCTCTGCCAGCGGGTTGCGCGTGGGCCCGTCTGCTTCCTTGATCTGGTAGGCCAGCCGGCCCTCCAGCCCGCCGCTCAACGGCCCGGAGACAAAGCCCTCACTCTCGCGCCGGCCGTCGTTGCCCAACAGCAGCCCGACGCGGCCCTGCAGCGTGGAGGTTGGCAGCGCCGAGATGATGTTGACGGCGCCGCCCGTCGCGTTGCGGCCGTAGAGCGCGCCCTGCGGCCCGCGCAGGATCTCGACGCGCTGGGTATCGAAGAGGGCCGTGTTGGAGCTGGTCTGATCCGACACGTAGGCGCCATCGGCATACAGCGCCACGCCGGGATCGCCGCCAGCCAGGATGAAGACGTTGCCGATGCCCCGCACGAAAAGCTGCGTCGCGCCCTGCCCGTTCGTGTAGCTGGTGTTGGGGCTGAGCATCACGAGGTCGGCCAGGCCCGTATCGCCGCGCTCGGCCAGGCGCGCACCGCTCAGCGCGGTGATGGCCGCGGGTGTCGTGTCCAGCACGGTCACGCGGCGCTCGGCAGTGATGACGACGCGCTCGATCTGGACGTTCTCGGCCTGGGCCTGGGTCTGGGCCTGGCTCAGCGCAGGCGCGACGGCAAGCGTGGCAGCCAGCGCGATGGGCTTGAGTTTCATGCTCTGTCTCCGTCGCCGCGTCTGTGTGGCGGCGTGCAGGCATGGTCGCCAGGCGGCCGTTGGCCGGCTATGGCGGATCGGCAGCCCGACGTGCCGATTCGGAACTTCTCAAGCCTTGAGCGTCTCGCTGGGCGACTCGCCGAATCGCTCGCGGTAGCGCGCCGCCAAGCTGCCGAGCTGCCAGAAGCCCCATTGCGCGGCGATGGAGGTCACCGTCGTGCCGGTGCCGGCCGCCGCGCGCAACTCGTCGCGCACGCGGTCCAGCCGGTACTGTTGCAGATAGCGCTGCGGCGACAGACCGAAGTGGCGCTCGAAGCCGCTGGCCAGCGCGCGCACGCCGACGCCGGCCGCGCGGGCGATGTCGGCCACGGACGGCGCCTCGGCCGCGTGGGCATGGATGTAGTCGCGCGCGCGCCGCGTCGATGCCGGCAGCGCGGCCGGTGCGTCCAGGCCGCGGGTGTAGTTGTTGGGCCAGGCCAGCAGCAGCTCGAACAGCGCTGCGTCGCGCAGACCGTTCTCCAGCCGCGCGGCAGCCGCGTGCGGGTAGGCCGGCGTGGCGGCGAGGTGGCACAGCACGCGCAGCAGCGCCGCCACCGGCGCGCCGCCGGCCTGGGCACGGTCCTCGAAGCGCAGCGCGTGGGCCAGATCCGAGCCCAGCAGCGCGCGGCAGGCGCTGCCCATGTCGGTGTCGGCGACGCGCAGGTTCAGCAGTTCCATGTCGCCCGACATCTCCAGGCCCTGCACCTCGTCGGGCGCGATGACGCCAGCGTCGCCCGCACCGTAAAGCGCACGCCGGCCACCACGCCAGACCTCGCCCTGGCGCAGATAGGAAAACACCCAGTGGCCATGGGCCCGCGGCATGGCCATGCGGGTGGAGGTGCCGTAGCGCACCTCGCCCAGATGCAGGCGGGCGAACTCGGCGCCACGCAGCCGCAACGCCAGCGTGCTTTCGTCGTTCACGCGCAGCGCATGCGGCCCGTAGACGCCGCTGAGCACGGCCTGGGCTTCGTCGGGGTTGCTCGTCTCGCACAGCGCGACGAGGCGGGAGTTGCCCAGCGCAGCCTCGACCTCCGGCCCCTGCAGGGGCTGGTCGGCGCCGACGGCGGCAATGGGCAGCATCGCCGGGTTGTAGGCCAAATCCCGGTCCGCCGCCATCGGTGCGCATGCGCAGGTGCAACCGTCACGTCCGAGACAGGCGTGGCGCACCACCAGCGCCCGCCCACACCCCAGGAAAAACCGAAGCTTCGCTCAGCCAGAGGCTGTCCGTGGCGTGCCGGACGCTGGCGACAATCCCGGGCTCACCACGGACCGCCCCGCCATGCTTGAACTGCTGACCGACCCGCAGACCTGGATCGCCCTGCTCACGCTGACCGCGCTGGA
>CAUJSJ030000046.1:0-18479 GCA_963422775.4 uncultured Roseateles sp. | reverse complement strand
GCCACGCCCTCGGCGTACTCGCCCTTCTTCTGCGCGTAACGGCCCTCGACCGAGTAGCCGCCGGCCCCGGCGTGGGTGTCGATCAGCGTGTAGGGCTTGTCTTTTTCACCCATGTAGCGCAGCACGCGGGTCAGCACCAGGTGCTTGAGGACGTCGGCATGGTTGCCGGCATGGAAGGCGTGGCGGTAGGCGAGCATGGCCCGATTGTCGCTAAGCCGTCAGCCGGGGGCGCGGACAAAGAGGCCAGCCACGGTGCTGGCGATCGGGTCCGGGTCCATCGCCAGCTGGTTGGACAGCACCAGCACCGACCAGGACGGCGCGCCGAGGTAGCGGGCATAAGTGGCCCGAAACCCGGGGATGAAGCCGCCATGCCCGACCTTGGGCTGGCCCCAGGCGCTGCCGCTGACGATCCAGCCCAGGCCGTATCGGAGCGGCTGGCCGTCCTCACCGGCCCCTTGCCCCATGGCAATTGGCGTGCCCCACAGCTGCGGCAGCGCCGCGACATGTCTTGAAAAGCCAGCGTCCATCGAGCGCCCCGACAGGCCGGCATCCCATCGCATCAGGTCCCGCAGACTGAGCTGGATGCCGCCGCAGCCCCCGGCGTACCAAGCCTTCTGGACCGGCGACAGTTGCGCGCCGATCTCCACCACCCGGCCGTCAGGCGCGACCTGGCAGGGTGCGGCCATGTCGGCAAAGTCAGTCTCGGCGCTGAGGAAGCGGGCCGAGGTCATGCCCAGCGGTTCGAAGACGCGCCGCCGCATCAGGTCGGCATACGACCCACCCGTGACGCGGCCGACCAGCATGCCCAGCACGTTGTAGCCGGCATTGCTGTAGAGAAAACGTTGGCCCGGCGGGGCCTGAAGCGAGAAGCCCTGCATCAGGGCCAACTGCTCGGCCTGCGAGAACGGCGCGCCGGCACGGGCCTGCAGCTGCTGGCGCAGACCTGCGTCGGCCAGCATGTCGTCGGGCTGCGCGGAGTCGCCGGCGCTGCGCAGGCCCGAGGTGTGGTTGAGCAACTGGCGGATGGTGATCGCCCGCCAATGCGGCGGCACCGGCCCCAGATGCCGCTGGATGGGGTCATCAAAGCGCAGCTGGCCTTGCTGAGCCAGCATCAGCACCAGTTCCGCCAGGAAGGGCTTGGACAGCGAGCCGATGCAAAAGCGCGTGTTCTCGTCGATGGCGCTGGCCTCGCCTGGCCTCGCCTGGCCCCAGCAGCGCGTGAACACCGGCCGCCCGTTGCGCATGACGGCCAGCGCCAGGCCGGGCACGTGTTGGGCTGCGACCAGGTCGCCTACGAAGCGCTCGGCACGCTGGGCGGCGGGCTCCTGTTCGGCATGGGCCAGGCCAGTCAAGCCCAGGGCAAGAAAGCTGCGGCGCGGAAGACTCGATGACCGATCCATTCAAGGATTCTGCAAGCGTGGGGCTTGCGATAGGCATAACACATCCCAAATCAACCGCATGCGCCGCAAGGCTGGCGCCGCTTGCGTAGCCTCCACCCCATCGTTTCTTCAGCGTTTCCCCCATGCCCACTCTTTTCGACCCCGTCCGCATCGGCGACATCCAGCTCGCCAACCGCGTCGTCATGGCGCCCCTCACCCGCAACCGCGCGCGCCAGCAGACGCCGCACGACCTGCACGTCGAGTACTACCGCCAGCGCGCCAGCGCCGGGCTGCTGATCACCGAAGCAACCCAGATCCGCCCCGATGGCCAGGGCTATTTCGACACGCCCGGCATCCACACGCCCGAGCAGATCGCGGCCTGGAAGCAGGTGACCGACGCCGTGCACGCCGAAGGCGGCAAGATCGTCGTGCAGCTGTGGCATGTGGGCCGCATCTCGCTGAACAGCCTGCAGCCGGGCGGCCAGCAACCGGTGTCGTCCACCAACCGCGCGGCCAAGACCAAGACCTATGCCGCCTACGGCGAGCTGGTGCCGACCGACGTGCCGCGGGCCCTGGCCACGCACGAGATCCCGCAGCTGATCGCCGACTACGTGCAGGCCGCCAAGAACGCCATCGCCGCGGGCTTCGACGGTGTCGAGATCCACAGCGCCAACGGCTATCTGCTGGACCAGTTCCTGCGCGACAGCGCCAATGACCGCACCGACGAGTACGGCGGCTCCATCGAGAACCGCGCGCGGCTGCTGATCGAGGTCATGACGGCCGTGGCCGACACCATCGGCGCGGGCCGCACGGCGCTGCGCCTGAGCCCGGTGACGCCCAGCAACGACATCGGCCAGGACAGCAATCCGCAGACCCTCTTCAACTACGTCGCAGAACAGCTTGCGCCGCTGAAGCTGGCCTTCATGGAAGTCGTCGAAGGCGCCACCGGTGGCGCGCGCGACATCGCCCCGTTCGACTACGCCGAATTGCGCCGCCGCTTCAACGGTCCCTGGATCGTCAACAACGGCTATGACCGCACGATGGCGCTGGACGCCGTCGCCAGCGGCAAGGCCGACGCCGTGGCCATCGGCCGGCCCTTCATCGCCAACCCCGACCTCGTCGAACGCATCCGCGCCGACCTGCCCTGGGCCGCGCCGCACAAGGAAACCTTTTACGGCGGTGGCGCCGAGGGCTACACGGACTACCCGGTGCTCAAGCAGGCCTGACGTTCAGCTCGCGCACCAGCGCGATGAAGGTCGCCGCCGGGCCGACGGCCTCGGCCCGGCGCGACACCAGCGTCATCGGCGCGCGCAGTGGCGCGACACCCGG
The DNA here is from genome assembly GCA_963422775.4 of uncultured Roseateles sp. Lineage (GTDB taxonomy): Bacteria > Pseudomonadota > Gammaproteobacteria > Burkholderiales > Burkholderiaceae_C > Pelomonas. The sequence goes on along the minus strand of CAUJSJ030000046.1, from coordinate 15,771 downwards.
CTGCTCGGCGATCTCGCAGTAGGCCAGCGCGTGGGCATGCACGCCGCGCATCGACGCCGGCACCACGCTGACGCCGGCCCCCGCCGCCACGAGGTTGAGGTTGGTCAGCATGCGCGGCACCTCGGCGACAACGCGCGGCTCGAAGCCCGCGTGGCGGCACAGCGCCAGCAGCTCGGCGTACAGGCCCGGCGCACCCGGCCGGCGCACGAGGATGAAGCCGTCTTCACGCAGCGCGGCCAGCGGCACGGCGCCGCCATCTGGCGGCACGGCCGGATGGTCGTTGGGCAGCACGAGCAGGGCCGGTTCGTCGAACAGCGTCTCGAACACCAGGCCCTCGGGCGCAGCCACCGGCACGCGCAGGAAGCCGCAGTGCAGGCGGCTGTCCAGCACGGCCTCGGTCAGCTCCGCGGCATTGAACTCGGCAAGCTCCAGGCGAATGCCGGGGAACTGCTGGCGGCATTCGCGCAGCACCCGCGGCAGGAAGGCATGGGCCGCCGCCGAGCTCGTGAAACCCAGCTTCAGCGGCCCTTGTCGCCCCGCGGCCACCTGGACCATGCGGCGCTGCAGCGCCTCGGCCTGGCCCACCAGCTGGCGGGCTTCCTCACGCAGCAGTCGGCCCGCCTCGGTCAGGGCCACGCCCTTGGCATGGCGTTCGAACAGCACCAATCCCAGGCGCGCCTCCAGGGCCTTGATCTGCTGGCTCAGCGGCGGCTGCTGGATGCCCAGCTGCTGCGCCGCCCGCGTGACGTGGCCCGCGTCGGCCACGGCGAGAAAGTAGCGCAGCTGTCGCAACTCCATATGCAAATCATATGGTGATGGCGTGTTGCAGATATTTGACGACTGATGTCGCCGTCTCTACTGTTCGGACCGTTCGCGCAACACACCGAAAAACACTGGAGACACCATGAACCGACTTCTGGCGCTGGCCCTTGCGGCCAGCCTCGCCGGGCCCGCCCTCGCGGCCGACCCGATCAAGATCCTCTTCGTCGGCAACAGCTACACCTTCGGTCGCGTCGACCCGGTGCTGAGCTACAACGCTGCCGCCGTGCACGACCTGACGGCCGGCTTCAACGCCATCAACCCGACCGGCACCAACAGCTATCCCGCCGGCACCGCGGGCTTCGGCAGCTTCGAGCCCCATCCCTGGGGCGGCGTGCCGGGCATCTTCAAGAAGATGACCGACGAGGCCGGCCTGGCCTACGACGTGTCGCTGTCCACCCGCAACGCGGCCTCGCTGCGCGGTCAGTTCCTGGACACCGCCAACAGCGACTGGAAGCTGCGCGAGAACGTCGCCACGCAAAAGTGGGACGCCGTCGTGCTGCAGGAGCAGAGCGACGCGGCCCTGCCGGCCGGCAAGGGCAAGAACGCCAACCTTGCCAATTTCAACGCCTACGCCGACCAGTTCGAACGCTTCATCCACAACGGCGCGGCGCAGAGCTACAAGGAGGCCGACCTCTTCGGCAGCCTGGCGGCCTGCATGGCGACCGGCCTGTCCCAGGGCAGCTGCAACACCACGCGCAACATCGCCGCCAACCCGAACGCGAGCGCCGCCGCCAAGGTCTACCTGGAGCAAAGCTGGGCACGGCCCGACATGGTGGAGGCGCACAAGATCACGACGCCCGACCTCACCAGCGCCGACGGCCGGCCCATCGTCGACACGGGCAGCGCCGGCGGCAACGCCACGCTGTACTACGCCAACCTCGCCGGCATGACGGCCGACCTCCACAACTCCTTCTACGGCAAGGCCGCGTCCAATCCGGGCTTTGCCGGCGTCGTGCCGGTGGGCGACGCCTTCCAGCGCGCGGTCGACCAGGGCCTGGCCCAGGGCAGCGGCTTCTACAGCGCCGGTGGCACCTTTGCCGAAACGGCCGGCGCGCTGAACCTGTGGTGGCTGGACCGCACGCATGCCAGCAAGTACGGCTCCTACCTGTCGGCCCTGACGCTGTTCGGCAGCATCACCGGCCGCGACCCGCTGACGCTGGGCGGGAGCGAGCAGGCCGCCATCGACCTGGGCATCGACGCGACGACGGCGCTGGCGCTGCAGCGCGTGGCCAGCCAGCAGCTGGGCTTTGCCGGCACAGTGCCCGAGCCGCAGACGCTGGCGATGTTGCTCGCCGGACTGGGCGTCGTCGGCCTGCGGGCTACGGCAGGAAGGCGCGCGGACGCGCCTGCGCCCCGCTGAGAGCGCCGCGTCCCCAACATCAAGGATGTTGCGGCCGGCCAGGCTGACTATCTTGCGAGGCCCGGCGCGGTGCCGGTGCGAGCGGAGGTTCGGATGATCAGTCTGGGATGTGTGGACGCCGGTGTCTCGGACGCGCAATGCAGCGCCTACCTCAAGGAAGTCGAGCAGCTCACGCGCAAGCCGCTGGCAGAGGTGCAGGCCGGCAGCGACCGCGTGCAGGTCCAGCGCCTGCCGGCAGCGCCCGAAGGCACGATGGGTGTGAAGCAGGTGCAGCAGGCGCTCAAGGACCTCGGCTTCTTCCCCGGCGGCCAGGTGGACGGCATCTGCGGCTACCGCACGCAGTCCGCCATCCGGCTGTTCCAGGAAACCGTGCGCTCCGTCGAGAAGCAGGACTGCACGCCCGACGGCCAGTTCGGCCCCCAGTCCCAGGCGCATCTGCAGCGCTGGCTGCGCGACGGCCTGCGTCCCAGCTGGACCCCGGCCGTCGCGGCCTGGGCGGCAGGGGAGCCGACGGGTGAGTTCGCCGCGTGGCTGGCCTGGCTGAGCGCCGTCAAGGCGAAGTACGAAGCCACACCCAGCCCCGTGCTGCAGCTGGTGAACGCCTCCACCAGGCCCAGCGACACGCGCAAGGTCAAGGACTGGGACTTCTCGCCCCAGGCCGGCGTGCACCTCATCGGCATCCGGCGTGAGGTCATGTCGGGCAAGTTCGACGACATCTTCGTGCTGCTCATCAAGGGCCTGGTCTACAAGTTCCAGGGCACCACCGACCCCGGCGCCACCGAGAACCCCGCCGGCATGCCCTTCCTGGTGCCCGGCCAGCACAACTACCACTTCGGCTGGCACAAGAGCACCTACCTCGCGCTCAAGCCCGAGAGCGCGGGCGTGCTCGTCGTGCGCGCAGGCAGCGATGCCAAGCTCACGCCCGACGACCTCGCGCGCGGCCTGGAGGTCAACGCCACCATCAACGTCCACTGGGGCGGGCGCGGCCTGCTGGGCCAGGTGAACAACTGGTCCGAAGGCTGCCAGGTCATCACCGGCTCGGTCTACGTCGACCCGGCCAACCACCTCGTCAGCTGCCAGCCCTTCGCCGCCGTCACGCCCGCGGAGCCGCGCGACCCGGCGTCGAAAAAGACCCGTGGCGCCTACAACATGCTGCTGGATCTCGTCACCGCGCTGGGCAGCGACGTCAGCGACGGCCGCGTGAAGTACACGCTGGTGGAAGCGGCGGACCTGGCGCTGCTGCCGGAGCAGCTCCGGCAGGACCTGGCGAGGGTGGGCAAGGAAGTGGTGGCGCTGGCGGGCGGGTGAACCGCCGTCCTTATTTCTACGGATGACCTGGGCGGATGCTCGCGGCCTACTGCCCCACCGCCCGTCACCGCCCGGCGCGATCAGGAGCCCCCCATGGCAACGCCCAAGCCCGCATCCAAGCCAGCCGCCACACCCGCGGCCAAGGTCACCACCGACATCACGGTCGACCTCGTCGTGAACACCGAGGACGAGTTGCGCCGCATCGTGTTCGGTCTGGAGAAGAGCACCGACGACGACGGCGAGCCGAAGTGGACCATCCACTTCAAGCTCTTCCAGCGCACGGACAAGACCGTCGACTACGGCCAGCCCCGCGTGAGCCTGGATGTCGTGGTGGACAAGAACCTGCACGACAAGGCCGCCGCGACGGCCGCCAACGGGCTGAGCGCGGCCCAGACGGCCTTCCTCGCCGGGCCCGGCGCCAAGGCCGCGCTGGACAGCAAGAAGCCCGGCGGCAAGCCGGCCGACCAGAAGGTGCAGAGCACGCTGAGCAAGTAGGCGCAACGCCGGCACACGGCCGACCCGACATGCCCAGGAGCGGTCCCATGCAGCTCGCGGCGTGCCTGATGGCGGGCTGCCTCCTTCTGGCCGCCCCAGCCTGGGCCGCGCGCAAGGCGCCGCCCGAACCGGCCGTCGAGGACAAGCTGGTCATCGCCGAGCCCGGCTGCCCGGCCGACAAGGCCTTCGGCGGCCTGCCCATCCGCTCGGTGGATGTGCGCACGCCGCTGGCCTTCCTGCCCTGGATACGGGCCGACCTGGCCAAGGCCCGGGCCCTGGCCGCGCCGCTGGCCGGCACGCCCTACCGCGCCGAGCAGGTTCTAGCGATCCAGAAGGAGATCGGCCAGTTGCCCTTCGCCCAGCTGGACCAGGATGCCCGCGTGGGCGGGCGCGTGCTGGCCGTGACGGTGGCCTGCCAATCGCAGGGGCTGGATCTCGTCTTCCTCGTCTATGCCGTGAAGGCGTCCACCGCCGTCGCCGTCACCTGGGAGGCACGCCAACGCGAAATCGCCGCGCCCGAGCAGCAGGCCGGCCAGGAGACGCTGCGCAAGGGCCTGCGCCTGCAGCCGCGCGTGGGTTACCAGGCCGGCGAAGGCCTGGGCGCCGGCGCGACGGCGCGCTACCAGCGCAGCGGTGCCGGCGACAGCGCCTACTGGCGCACGCTCGCCGCCGACGGCTATGCCAGCGACCGGCTGCACGACTTCAGCCTGGCCGTGGAGGGCGGGCGCGAGCCCGTCCACGGCCACTGGGCCCAGCTGTCCTGGCGGCTGGCCTATGCCGACCTGTCGGCCCCCGCCAAGGCCGTGTCGCGCCTGGGGCAGAGCGCCCTGGAGGCGCAACTGCTGGCGCAGACCCGGCCGCTCGGGCCGCTGGCCCTGCCGCTGCGCCTGGGCGCCGCGCTGGACGCCGGCGAGCACCGCAGCGGCGGCCAGGACAACCCAGCCGCCGGCCTGGCGGCCGATCAGCACACCCAGTCTCTGAAGCTGATGGCCGGCACCACGGCGCGGCTGGAGCGCCAGAGCCTGGCACTGAGCTACGCGGTCGAGTTCGGCGCCGGCAACGGCGGCGCCGGCAGCGTGGACTGGATCAAGCAGATCGTGGACGTCGCCCACCAGGGCCGCTGGCTGGTGGCAGACCACCGCAGCCTCTCGCTCGACACGCGGCTCACCTTCGGCCAGCTCAGCGAGCGCGGCCTCGTGCCGCACAGCGCGCGCTTTTATGCCGGTGGGCGCGAGCAGCGCTTCATCGGCGGCGAGGCCTGGCAGATCCGCAGCGCGCCGCTGCTGCGCAGCCTGGGCACCAACGCACTGGCCGGTGTGCCTGCCACCCCGGGCTACCGGCACTTCGCAGCGCTCAACCTCACGGCCGCGCTGCCGGTCTACAACATCCCGCTGCTGCCCGCCGAGCTCTACGACAACCCCGAGGTGCTGCCGCTGATGCAGGGCCAGCTCAACACCGCCGTGGGCGCGCTGGCCAGCACGCTGCGCTCGGACCTGCCCACCTACCGTCAGGCCATCGGCCACCTGCCGCAGGTGCAGCAGACGCTGGCTGCGCTGGACAGCGCCGTCGCCGCCGCCAAGCCGCCTGCAGGCAGTGCCGCCGACGAAGCCTTCACGGCCTGCCGGGACCAGGTGGCGCAAGCCCAGAGCGACGTGGCCGGCGTACTGGAGGAGACCGGCCTGTCGCAGCTGGGTTTGTTTGCCGACCTGCTGCCGCCCGAGCAGGGCAGCGACACGCTGGGCCAGGTGGCCGTGCTGTGCGTGGAAGGCTTCAACGCCAGCGCCAAGAAGCCGCAGATCGCCCAGCACGGCGCGGCGTTGCGCGCGTCCCTTGCGCAGCTGGTGCAGTGGTTCGCCGCGGCCAGCCCCGCGGCCGCCAACGAGGCGGCGCGCCGCGAGATCGAGCCCGTGCGCCGCATCGTCGACACGCTGTTCAAGGAGATCAACCTCGTCGCCGTGAGCCCGCTGCTGATGCTGGACATCGTGAGCCTGGGCCCGCGCCTGGACGGCGCGCCGCGCACCCGCGTAGGCCTGGGCACGGGCTTGCGCGTCACGCTGGTGGACAGCGTGGATTTCAGCCTGGGCTACATGGCCAACCTGCGCCGCCAGGCCGGCGAGGCACGCGGCGCCTTCTTCATGGCGATGGAATTCAAGGACCCGTTCTGAGCGTGCCTGAGCTGCACGACGACGACAACAAGGAGGCCCCATGGCCCAGATCGACGACATGATTGCCAACGCCGCGCGACTCGCGGCCTTTGCCCAGCAGCGCAACGTCCAGCTGACGCCTGCGCAGCTGACGGCCCTGCTAGGCGCCACGGCGAATGCGGCGGCACTGCAGATGCCCGGTGCGGCCCAGGAGGAGTTCTTCGCTGCCTACAACGCAACGATCCATGCCGTCGGCCTGCCGAACTACGCCGGCTTCGCACGCTGCGAGCTGGTTCGCCCGCTGCTGGCCGAAGCCGACGTGCTGCTGGCCTTTGCCGCGGCCAACGGCCGCAAGGTCGATGCGTCCGTGCGCAACCCCATCGTCGCCACGGGCGTGGCGGTCAACACCGGTGTACTGACCGTCGACGACGAGCAGCAGCTGCGCCAAGCCTACGAGGGCCTCACCGTCGCGCTGGCCCCGGTCACGGTGCAGACGCTGGCCGCGTCCGAGACGGTGCTGCCCGGCTGGTCGAGGGCCATCTTCGATTTTCGGAGCTGGTCGTTCGGCCGCTTCCTGAACGTCGCCGTCTTCCTGGTGGTGCTGGTCGTCACCTGCGTCACGCTCAGCTATTACGCCGAGGGCACCTTCGGCCTGAGCCGTTACCAGGACCTGAGCAAGACCCTTGCCGATGCTGACAAGGACTTGACCGCGAAGGCCAGCGCCAAGGCCGGCGCCGCCCTGGCCCTCGCTGCTGCCGAGAAGAGGCCCACCGAAGCCGCCGCGCTGGCCGCGGCCCAGAAGGCCGCCGCCGAGGCTGACGCTGCCTTGAATCTCGCACGCGCCGCCCAGAAGCAGGCCGCGGACGAGCAGGAGGCCATTCCCGCCCGGCTCAGCGTGTGGGCCGCCCGCCCCTGCGGCCAGAGCGCCACGTGGATACAGCAGTACTTCCTCTGCAGCGAGGCCCAGAAGGCGCCGCTGGCGGCCGGCAGCAAGGCCACCGCAGCCGACAAGCTCGACGCCGCCCGCGCCGTGGCCGCGCGGCTGAGCGGCGTCTACCTGCTGCTGATGATGGGCTGGCTCGGCGCCCATGCCTACATCCTGCGCAGCATGAGCAAGGCCATCTCCGAGCGCAGTTTTGCACCCAATGCCGGCTTCGGCCACATCGTGTGCGTCGGCATGGGGGCGCTGGCGGGCATCGCCTCCAGCTGGCTGCTCAAGCCCGGCGACGTGGGCGGCGCGCAATGGGCCAACCTGCCCGTGTGGGCCCTGGCCTTCGTGGCCGGCTACAGCACCGAACTCGTGTTCGCATTCATGGACCGCATCCTCGGCGCCTTCCTGGACAAGAAACCCTGAAGTGTCAGGACTGGAAGGCGCCCGGGCTCGTCGCCGGCCCGGCGAGCGCCACGGTGCCGCGCGCGTGGCGGTACTCCCGCATTGGCGCGAGCTTCATCCCGTCGGCGTTGCCCGCGTCCTGCGCCTTGCCGCGCAGCGATGAGCCAGGCTTGAGGCGGAAGTCGTCGCGCGCCGCGCGCACGAATTCGTCCCAGTCGGCGCTGAAGTTGGCGCGCCGCGTCCAATGCCCCTCGGCCGCGAGCTTGGGGGCGCCGACAAGCAGGTTGTTGGCCAGCACCACGTCGGTCTGCGGCGGCGTCACGCGCAGCCAGATGCCGCCACTGGGCAACTGGTCCACCAGCGTGTTGTTGACGAGGTAGAGCGCCTGCTTGGGGCCCCTTGCCCCTTCGACGCCGAAGGAGATGACGTGCGGGTTCTCCGTCGTGGAGCTCTGCCCGATGAGGTTGCCCATGACGACGGCCACGCCACCGTTGGGAAACTCAAGCTCGTAGCTCGCGCGGCCACCGATCTCGTCGGTGAGGCGGTTGTAGAGGATGTGGTTGAGCGCCGCGCGGCTCTTCAGCAGGTGGCCGTGCAAGCCGTGGTGGAAGTAGCTGCCGCTGACGGCCAGGCGCTTGATGGCGCCGACGTAGAGCTGGTGCGTCTTGCCCTCGCGCGGCAGGATGGCGCCGAAGTCGCAGTCGACGATGTCGAGCTCGATGCCCTCGTCGTTGGCCGTCAGCACGCCGTTCTCGTTGTCGCTGAACGTGCAGTCCACCAGCGTCAGCGAACCCGCCTCCAGCCGGATGCCCGCGCCGTTGCGGTCGGGCACCGTGGCGCCGATGAAGTCGAAGCCCTCGATGCGCTGGCGCCGGCCCGTCGTCACGAACAGGCCTTTGCCCTGGGCATGCGCGCCGGCCGCCACCAGCTTCACGCGGCCACCCACGGCGCGCAGCGTCAGCTCATGCTGGGGCCAGGTGGCGACGTCGGCGACGTACTCGCCCGCGTCCACCTCGACGAGCATGCCGTCCTTGGCCTGGCGCGCCGCGGCCGCCAGCGACTTGACAGCTCGCCGAGGGCCAACCTGCATCACCGTGGCCGCCGGCGCCAGCGCAGGTGCCAGGCCGGCCATCAACAGGGCGCGCCGCCGCAGCGGCGAGACATCGAGGCGGGGCATGCGCGGTGCTCGTTGCAGGTTTTGAGGATGGCCGCGATTGAATCACGCAGCCCACAATCGCCGGCATTCGCAACGCGAGGGCCCACGCCATGAAGGATCTGCTCGAAGACGCGGCGCGGCGTGCCATCGCCTACCTTGACGGCATGGCCGAACGAAGCGTGGCCCCCAGTGACGAGGCGGTGGCCGCCCTCGCGGGCCTGCGCGTGCCGCTGCCCGCGGGCCCGCAGCCGGCGCAGCAGACGCTGCGCGAGCTGGACGAACTGGGTTCGCCCGCCACGCTGGGCATGAACGGCGGACGCTTCTTCGGCTTCGTCATCGGTGCCTCGCTGCCGGTCAGCATCGCCAGCAACTGGCTCAGCACCGCCTGGGACCAGAACGCTGCGCTGAACGCCTCGTCACCGTCCGCCGCCGTGCTGGAAAGCGTGGCCTTGGGCTGGCTGCTGGACCTGCTGCACCTTCCCGCCACGGCCGGCGGCGCCTTCGTGACCGGCGCGACGATGGCCAACTTCTCGGCACTGGCCGCGGCCCGCCACGCGCTGCTCAAACGCGAGGGCTGGAACGTCGAGGCCGAGGGCCTGTTCGGCGCTCCACCCATCACGGTTGTCATCGGCGAGGAAGCCCATCCGACGCTGCTGAAATCGCTCGGCATGCTGGGCCTGGGGCGCAGCCGCGTCGTCCGCGTGCCCGTGGACGGGCAGGGCCGCATGCGCGCCGACCAATTGCCCGCGCTGCGCGGCCCCGCCATCCTCTGCACGCAGGCTGGCAACGTGAACACCGGCGCGTGCGACCCCTTCGAGCCGCTGGTGGCCGCCGCGCACGAGCAGGGTGCCTGGGTGCACGTGGACGGCGCCTTCGGCCTGTGGGCCGCGGCTTGTCCCGCACATGCGCACCTGGTGCGCGGCATGGCCGAGGCCGACTCCTGGGCCACGGACGCGCACAAATGGCTTAACGTGCCCTACGACAGCGGCCTGGCCCTGGTACGCGACGCCCAAGCGCTGCGCGCGGCCATGGCAATCTCCGCCGACTACCTGCCCACCGAGAGCGAGTTCCGCAACCCGTCCGACTACACGCCCGAGCTGTCGCGTCGCGCGCGCGGCGTGGACGTGTGGGCAGCGTTGCGCACGCTGGGCCGCAGCGGCGTGGCCGAGCTGGTGGCGCGCTGCTGCGCCCATGCACGCCGCTTCGCCGAGGAGCTTTGTGCTGCTGGCTGCCCGGTACTGAACGATGTGGTGCTGAACCAGGTGCTGGTGAGCTTTGGCGATGCCGGCACGACGCGGCGCGTCATCGCGGCGCTGCAGCACGAAGGCAGCTGCTGGGCCGGCCCCACGGTCTGGCAAGGGCAGACGGCCATGCGGTTGAGCGTCAGCTCCTGGGCCACGACGGACGAGGACGTGACGCGCAGTCTTGCAGCCGTCCGGCGCGTGGTCAACGCTTGCGCATCTTCGCCTTGAAGAGCTCGACGATGCCGACCTCGCGCGGCCCGGCGATCAGCTCGAAGGCCTGGCCCGCCGCGATCGTGCCCTCGCGCTTTACGGCGAGGTAAAAGCCGCAGTACCCGCTCTGCCCCATCAGCTTGGCGGCCTGGTTGAAGCCCATGTGGGCATTGAACTTGAAGCAGGGGTAGCGCGGCTCGGAGACGACGAGCTCGCAGTCCGCAAAGCGCAGCACGTCGCCGATCCAGACCTGGCTCTCCAGCAGGCCGGCCAGCGTCAGGTTCTCGCCGCAATCGCCCGGCTGCAGCGCACCCTCGACCTTGGCCTGGCCGCGCATCGTCTGCCAGACCGCGTAGTGCTCTTGCGGGTAGGCGTAGACGGCCTTGCTGAGGCCGCCGTGCACGGTCGGGTCGGCCTGCTCGTCGCCGGCCAGGCCCAGCGGGCCGACGGCGACAGCGCCTGTGCGGGCGCGCTTGCGGATGGCCGAGTCCAGGGCCTGGCCCGAGGTGGCGACGAAGTGCTCGACTGGAGCGGTGTTCACGCTGACGACTTGCATGCCAGCCATTGTCCGGGAGGCGTCCGGCACGGGGTTTCGGCATGTCGGCCTACACGGTGCGTTGCGCGGCGCATCTAGTCTTTCGCCAAAACTTCCGGGAACTTCCAAGGGGAGACATGAACGCACTCGACACCGGTGCCCGGGTCTGGGCCGGCTTGGCCGTCCCCCCGTCCAGCGGGTTGATGTTTGTCGTCGGCGTGCTGCTGGCCGGCGCGTTGGCCGGTGAATTCATCGCCGCGACGACGCGGCTGCCGCGCGTCGTCGGCTACACGCTGGCGGGTTGCTTTGCGGCGGCCTTCGGCCACGGCGTGGCGATGCCGCTGGCCGGCGCAGCGCAGACCGTCACCGACTTGGCGCTGGGCCTGCTGCTGTTCGAGATCGGCAGCCGCGTGCACCTGCGCTGGCTGGCCCGCAACCCCGGCCTGGCCGCCACCAGCCTGGCCGAGGCCCTGCTCAGCGCCGTGGCCGTGGCCGGTGTGCTGCGCCTGTTCGCCGTCAACTGGCAGACCGCCATCGCCTGCGCCATCCTGGCCATGCCGGCGCCGGCCGCCGTGTCGGGCCGCGTGGCGATGGAGCTGGGCAGCGCGGGTCAGGTCACGCAGCGGGCCTCGCTGCTGACAGCGCTGAACACGCTGTACGCCGTCGTCGCGCTGACGCTGATGCGCACCTGGTGGGCGGCCGACGACGGCGGCAGCCTGTCGCAGGCGCTGGCCGGCCTGGCGATCTCGCTGCTGACGACGCTGGGCCTGGCCGCGCTGCTGGCCGGCGCCGTCTACCTCGTCGCACGGCGGCTGGACCTGCGCAACGAGAGCGCCGTGCTGCTGCTGTTCGGCCTGGTCGCCTTCGCCATCGTCGCGGCGCGCGCCATCGGCGTGTCCACGCTGCTGATGCCGCTGCTGGCGGGCCTCCTGCTGCGCAACACGAGTGACCGGCCCTGGGTCTGGCCGCGTCACTTCGGCACCTCCGGCGGTGCGCTGGTGTTGATGCTTTTCGTCATCGTCGGCTCGGCCTGGTCGCCCCAGATCCTCGTCGCCGGCGGCTTTGCGGCGCTGGCGCTGCTGGCGGCGCGCTTCATTGCCAAGACCGTTGCCATCGTGGCCCTCGCGCCGCTGGCCCGGATCAGCTGGCGCCAGGGCCTGGCCCTGTCGATCACGATGACGCCGCTGTCGGCCACGGCCCTGGTCATGCTCAGCGAGCTGATGCGCGCCGAACCGGAACTGGCCGCCGGCGCCGTGCCGATCATCCTGGCGGCCATCGCCGTGCTGGAGCTGATCGGGCCCATCGCGGTGCAGTTCGCGCTGCGCCTGGCCGGCGAGCTGCCGCCGGCGCCCAAGCGCACTTCGCGCAGGAAGGGGGCCGAGGAATGAGCCTGGGTGAGTTCTCCAAGTCCCAGCCGCTGACGCTGGGCGTCGAGCTGGAGCTGCAGATCGTCAACAGCGACGACTACGACCTGGCACCCGTCTCGGGCGACCTGCTGCGCCTGATGGAAAAGCGCAGCATCCCCGGCGAAGTGAAGCCCGAGATCACGAGCAGCATGATCGAGCTGGCCACCGGAGTGTGCAAAGACTACGGCCAGGTGCTGTCGGAACTGGGGCAGATCCGCGACGCGCTGGTGGACTGCGCCGAGCAGCTGGACGTGAGCCTGTGCGGCGGCGGCACCCACCCCTTCCAGCACTGGAAGCGCCAGCGCATCTTCGAAACTCCGCGCTTTCACGAGCTGTCGTCGCTGTACGGCTACCTGTCCAAGCAGTTCACCATCTTCGGCCAGCATGTGCACATCGGCTGCCCGAGCGCAGACGAAGCCCTGGTGCTGCTGCACGGCATGAGCCGCTTCATCCCGCACCTGATCGCGCTGGCCGCGTCGTCGCCCTTCGTGCAGGGTGAGGACACGGGCTTCGACTCGGCGCGCCTGAACTCGGTCTTCGCCTTCCCGCTGTCCGGCCGCGCGCCCTTCGTGCAGACCTGGACCGACTTCGAGAGCTTTTTCGCCAAGATGACGCGGACCGGCGTCGTCTCGGGCATGAAGGACTTCTACTGGGACATCCGCCCCAAGCCCGAGTTCGGCACCATCGAGGTTCGCGTGCTGGACACGCCGCTGACCATCGAGAAGGCGGCCGCGCTTGCCGGTTTCATCCAAAGCCTGGCGCGCTGGATCACGGTCGAGAAGCCGTTCACGCTCAGCGAGGACGACTACCTGCCCTACACCTTCAACCGCTTCCAGGCCTGCCGCTTCGGGCTGGACGGCACCTTCGTCGACCCCGAGACCGGTGAGCACCGCGTGCTGCGCGACGACCTTGTCACCGTGCTGGGCCGGCTGGACACGCATGCCGGCGACCTGCGCGCGGAAGCGGCGCTGCAATACCTGCGGCGGGAGATCGACGGCGCGGGCAACGACGCGACCTGGCTGCGGCGCATCGAGGAAGAGAGCCACCTGCTGCCGGAGATGGTGAGGCAGGCTGCACAGCGCTGGCACGGGCGCTGACGGTGCCCGTGCCGCGTCAAATTACACGCACGAACAAGCACTCTTCGCGCAAACCCTAGTGCCGCTTCGCGAGCTGCGTGAGCCTCACGGCCGCGCCAGCATGGCGTTATTCCGGTTTTGCATGACCCCACCGATCCCGGTGGTTACGGCGTGATTACATTGGATTCGACAATCCACCTCCCCAGGTTCGGTGTGCTTGGGCCAGCTTGCCGGCTGCCCCAAACACATTCCCATGATTGGAGCTTTCGCCATGAACCAACCCGCCATGCAGGGGCTGCGGCTGAACCTGCCCGCCTATGTCAAGAACGCCCGGCTGATCGCCTGGGTGGCCGAGATCGCGGCCCTCACCGAGGCGGCCGACGTCTACTGGTGCGACGGCAGCGCCGACGAGTACCAGCGCCTGTGCGACCAGCTCGTGGCCGCCGGTACCTTCAAGAAACTCAACCCCGAGTTGCGCCCCGGCAGCTACCTGGCCAATTCCGACCCGAGTGACGTCGCCCGCGTGGAAGACCGCACCTTCATCTGCTCCGCACATAAGGAAGACGCCGGCCCGACCAACAACTGGATGGCTCCGGCCGAGATGCGCGAGCTGCTGCAGACCGGTGACAAGGCGCTCTTCAAGGGCTGCATGCGCGGGCGCACGCTTTACGTCGTGCCGTTCAGCATGGGGCCGCTGGGCAGCCCGATCGCCCACATCGGCGTGGAGCTGAGCGACAGCGCCTACGTCGCCGTCAACATGCGCATGATGACGCGCATGGGTCGCGCCGTGGTCGAGCTGCTGGGCACCGATGGCGACTTCGTGCCCTGCGTGCACACGGTGGGCGCGCCGCTGGAAGAAGGCCAGGCCGACGTCTCCTGGCCCTGCAACCCCACCAAGTACATCGTCCACTATCCCGAGACGCGCGAGATCTGGAGCTATGGCTCGGGCTACGGCGGCAACGCGCTGCTGGGCAAGAAGTGCTTCGCGCTGCGCATCGCCTCCACCATGGGCCGTGACCAGGGCTGGCTGGCCGAGCACATGCTGGTGCTGGGCGTCGAGAACCCGCAGGGCAAGAAGTACCACGTCGCCGCCGCCTTCCCGAGCGCCTGCGGCAAGACCAACTTCGCGATGCTGATCCCGCCGGCAGCCTTCGGCGGCTGGAAGATCACCACCATCGGCGACGACATCGCCTGGATCAAGCCGCATGCCGACGGCAAGCTCTACGCGATCAACCCCGAGGCCGGCTATTTCGGCGTCGCACCGGGCACGAACACGCACACCAACCCCAACTGCATGGCCAGCCTGGAGCGCGACGTGATCTTCACGAACGTGGCGCTGACGGATGACGGCGACGTCTGGTGGGAAGGCATGACGGACGCGCCGCCGGCCCACGCGATCGACTGGCAAGGCAAGGACTGGACGCCTGCCATCGCCAAGGAAACCGGCGCCAAGGCCGCCCACCCGAACGCGCGCTTCACCGTGGCGGCCACGAACAACCCGGCGCTGGACGCCAATTGGGACAACCCGGCCGGTGTCGCCATCGACGCCTTCATCTTCGGCGGTCGCCGCTCCACGACCGTGCCGCTGGTGACCGAGGCGCGCGACTGGACCGAAGGCGTCTACATGGCCGCGACGATGGGCAGCGAGACCACTGCCGCCGCCGCCGGCCAGCAGGGCGTCGTGCGCCGCGACCCGTTCGCGATGCTGCCCTTCATGGGCTACAACATGAGCGACTATTTCCAGCACTGGCTGGACCTGGGCGCCAAGCTGCAAGCCTCGGGCGCCAAGCTGCCCGCCATCTACTGCGTTAACTGGTTCCGCAAGGGCGCCGACGGCAAGTTCGTCTGGCCCGGCTACGGCGAGAACATGCGCGTGCTCAAGTGGATGCTGGACCGCCTGGAAGGCAACGGCGGCGGCGAGGAACACGTCTTCGGCGT
Organism: uncultured Roseateles sp.; assembly: GCA_963422775.4. Classification (GTDB taxonomy): domain Bacteria; phylum Pseudomonadota; class Gammaproteobacteria; order Burkholderiales; family Burkholderiaceae_C; genus Pelomonas. The sequence continues at coordinate 744 of CAUJSJ030000046.1, read as the reverse complement.
GACGCCCGGCTACACCGACCTGAACTGGGACGGGCTGGATTTCTCCCAAGAGAAGTTCGACACCGTCACCCGCATCGACGCCGCCGAGTGGCAGGCCGAGATGAAGCTGCACGACGAGCTGTTCGCCCAGCTCGCCCACCACCTGCCCGCCGCGCTGCCCGCCGTCAAGGCGCGCATCGAAGAGCGCCTCGCGAAAGAGGCCGGCTGACCGTGTTCCCTTGACCCTTCCGGTGACACACCTTGAACGGGCGCCTTCGGGCGCCCGCTTTTTTAGCGGCGGCTGCCGAACACCAGCAGCAGGCCGCCGATGGCGATGGCGCCGACGCCCAGCCACACCGGCACGTTGACCTGCTCCTTCTCCTTGGCCGACACCTCCAGCGAGCCGAGCTTCACGACGGTCTTGTCCTTGGTGTAGCTGAAGCCGCCCATGGCGAGGCTGGCAGCGCCGACGACGAGCAGCAGGATGGCAATGATCTTGGTGGCACCCATGGCGCGCTCCTTGTTTGATGAGCGCTCAGGCTAAGGCCGGCCTTGTGTGACAAACAGTGTCGAACGACGCGACTCGCTGTCAGACACGGCCGACAAGAGTCGTTTCACGGGTAGTCCGTCAACGTCGACGTGTTGCTGCCGCCCTTGCAGCGTGCCGGCTCGCCCGCGTCGTTGATGACGCGCTCGATGCTGCCCTTGTCGACCAGGCAGACGGTGACCATGTGGTGAAAGCGCACGCCGGCCGTCTTGGGTGCC
>CAUJSJ030000045.1:0-56263 GCA_963422775.4 uncultured Roseateles sp. | reverse complement strand
TGGGCGCGGTCCAGCGTCAGCCGCTCTGCCGGCTTGTCGGCGGGGGGCAGCCTGGTCTCGAACCAGGCGAGCATCTCGTGGTGGCGCAGCCGCAGCCGCTCGCCGGGCGTGACCTGCTCGGGCAGCTTGCCAGGCGCGGGCATCGGGAACTGGGTGGCGGTGCCGAGCTGGGTCAGCTCGAAGAGCACGTCCTGCGTGGCGCGCAGCAGGCAGGCGCCGTCGGGCGCGCCCGGGCGGAAGAAGCGCTGCAGCGTGAACATCCCGGCCAGCGGCACCAGGCCGCGCGCGGCCATCGCGAAGCGCTCTTCCGGCTTGTCTTCGGGCGGCAGGGGTCGGACCTGGCCGGAGGAGGGCGCGCGCTGGCGGTCGGCCTTGAGCTCGTCGGCATGGCCGCGCTGGGCGGCCTCCAGCAGGGCCAGGTATTCGCCATCTCCCACCGTGCGGCCGGACTCGATGAAGAGGAAATCCGCCGAGATCTCGTGCGCCCGCACCCAGCGCGCGTAGGTCTCGAAGCTGCAGCGGCAGGACAGCTCATAGCCCTCGGTGTGGCAGAGCATCAGGTCCAGCGTGGAGCCGAGCTGGTCCCAGATGACCCGCATGTAGGGCTCCCAGCCGCCGTCGAAGTTGACGCACAGCAGCAGCCGGTCCGGCGCGCCGTCCTTGCCCTCCACCACCGCCCAGCGGAAGGAGTGGACGATGCGCCAGCGGGCCACGATGTCGGTGTAGGGCGAGGCGGGTGAGCTGGACTCGCGCGAACCCAGGCGCAGGCCGTTGAGCGTGCGCAGCACCTTGCGCAGCCGGTCCACGTAGGTGACGACTTCGAGCGCGTCGACGAAGCCGCGCTTGATGTTGGCCAGCAGCACCAGGTCGGTGATGCCGCCGAGTTGGACGTCGTTGCCGCGTGCCATGACTTTTCTCCCCTGAACTCGACGGGGAAGTATCCCGGCGCCGCATGACGGCGGCGTCAGGGTCGCCCCTCAAGTTTGACGATGGTCGCCGTCGATCTGTGCCAGCCGCAATTCATCCGCGAAAAGCCGCAACCTATCGCAAACCCTTAGCCCTGGAACCCTCTTCAAAACACACTGGCGCCACAGACAGAGAGGAACACACCATGAACCGCATCAGCACCACCACCGCCCGCACCACCCGCCTGCAAGCCGTCAGCGCCGCCATCCTGGTCGCCATGATCGCGCTGACCGGTGCCGCCTGGATGACCATCACGGTCCCCGCCGCCGAATCCGAAGTCGTGCAGCTGGAGCGCGTCGTCATCAGCGGCGTGCACACGCCGGACGCCGTGGCCAGCATCGAGCAGCTGCCCCGCGTCGTCATCGAAGGCCGCCGCAATCAGGGCGCCGCTGGCACCCAGGTCGCCAGCGCCTGCGTCGCCCCGGCGATCTGCTGAGTCAGCAGCTCAACGACCAAGTACCCGAAGAATCTCGCGGCCGTAGGCTTCGAGCTTCTTCGCCCCCACGCCGCTGATCTCGCCCAGTTCCACCAGGTCACCCGGCAGCACGCGCGCCATCTCGGCCAGCGTCGTGTTCTGGAAGATCACATAGGCCGGCAGGCCATGCTCCTTGGCCACTTCGGAGCGCCAGGCCTTCAGGGCCTCGAAGCGCTCGTGGCCCTCGGCATCCAGCCCCAGCGCCGGATCGGCCTTCGGCTTGGCACCACCCCGCGACGTCTTTGACTTGCCGCGCGGCTTCTTCTCCTCGGCCTCGCGCAGCCGCAACTCCACCTCACCCTTGAGCACCGCCCGCGCGCTGTCCTGCAGCGCCAGCGTGTTGAACTCGCCCTCGGCGGCCACATGGCCCAGCGAGATCAGCTGGCGCAGCACGGCCCGCCACTGCTGCTCGGACAGGTCTGCGCCGCAGGCCCAGGTGGACAGCTTGTCATGGCCGTATTGCCGCGTCTTGTCCGTCTCCTTGCCGCGCAGCACGTCGATCAGGTGGCCGGCGCCAAAGCGCTCGCCGCGCTGGTGGAAGCGGTAGATGCAGCTCAAGAGCTTCCTCGCCGCCTCGGTGCCGTCCCAGGTCTGCGGCGGGTTCAGGCAGTTGTCGCAGTTGCCGCAGGGCGTGCTCTCTTCGCCGAAGTAGCCCAGCAACCGCACACGCCGGCAGTCTGTCGCCTCAGCCAGCGCCAAGAGCGCATCCAGTTTGCCGCGCTGGCCCTGCTTGAAGACCTCGTCGGCCGGGCTGTCGTCGATCATGCGGCGCTGGTTGACGACGTCGGCCAGGCCGTAGGTCATCCAGGCTTCGGCCGGGGCGCCGTCGCGGCCGGCACGGCCGGTCTCCTGGTAGTAGCTCTCGATGTTCTTGGGCAGGTCCAGGTGGGCAACGAAGCGCACGTCGGGCTTGTCGATGCCCATGCCGAAGGCGATGGTGGCCACCATGACGAGGCCCTCCTCGCGCAGGAAGCGGTCCTGGTGGCGGCGGCGCACGTCGGCGTCCAGGCCCGCGTGGTAGGGCAGCGCCTTGATGCCCTCGCTCTCCAGCCACACGGCCGTCTCGTCCACCTTCTTGCGGCTCTGGCAATAGACGATGCCGGCCTCGCCCTCGTGCTCGTCGTTGATGAAGCGCAGCAGCTGGTCGCGCGGCGACGCGCTCTTCTCGGCGATCAGGTAGCGGATGTTGGGCCGGTCGAAGCTGCTTATGAAGACGCGCGCGTCCTGCAACTGCAGGCGCTGGATGATGTCGGCCCGCGTCAGGTCGTCGGCGGTGGCGGTCAGCGCGATGCGCGGCACGTCGGGGAAGCGCTCGTGCAGCAGGCTCAGCTGCAGGTACTCCGAGCGGAAGTCGTGCCCCCACTGGCTGACGCAATGGGCCTCGTCGATGGCGAACATCGACAAGAGGCCGCGCTCGTGCAGCGACGCCAGCTGAGCCAGGAAGCGCGGCGTCGTCAGCCGCTCGGGTGCGGCGTACAGCAGCGTCAGCCGCCCGCTCATCATTTCGCGCTCGATGCGCGTGGCCTCCTCGCCGGTCTGGCTGGAGTTCAGGAAGGCGGCATGCACGCCGGCTTCTTCCAGCGCGCCGACCTGATCGTGCATCAGCGCGATCAAGGGGCTGACGACGATGGCCACGCCCTGCTGGCGCGTGTGGCGCACGATGGCCGGCACCTGGTAGCACAGGCTTTTGCCGCCGCCCGTGGGCATCAGCACCAGCGCGTCGCCGCCGGCGGCCACGTGCTCGACGATCTCGCCCTGCTGACCGCGGAAGGCGGTGTAGCCGAAGACTGCTGACAGGACCTGGTGGGCTGCGGATTGCAGGTCGGCGGCGGGGCTTGGAAGATGCAGGGGCGGGTTCACGCCGCGATTGTCCCAGGAGCTTCCCGATGACCACATCCGCCGAGTTGCGTGAGCGACTGATCCGCAATTTCAACGACGCGCCGCGCTACGACAGCGAGACCGCCTCGATGACCAAGGGCACGGCCGCCCAGCAGATGGGCGCCAGCTTCGACATCGTGGCACCCGGCCAGCAGAGCTGCCCCTACCACTACCACCACGCCGAGGAGGAGATGTTCATCGTCATCCAGGGCGAAGGCACGCTGCGCGTGGCCGGCGAGCTGGTGCCCATCAAGGCCGGCGACGTCATCTCCATCCCGGCGGGGCCGGAGTACCCGCACCACATCATCAACACCTCGGACGCGCCGCTGCACTACCTCAGCATCAGCACGCAGAAGGAGCCCGAGATCTGCGTCTACCCGGACTCGGGCAAGGTCGGCAGCTTCGCGCCCGGGCTGCGCCTGCTGCATCGCCACGAGGCCGGGGTGGACTACTGGGACGGCGAGGCCTGATTCAGTACTTCGCGTTGGGCGGGAAGTAGTCCAGCCCGCCAGTGTCCCAGTTGTACTTGTTCTTGTCCTTGTTGTTGCCCCGTGAGCTGGCGGTGTCCACGACGATGGGCGTGACCTTGTACTGGTCGTCGAGCTTGTAGATGAAGGCCACGCCGCCGCTGCCGCCGTCGACGTGGGCATGCCCCTCGAAACCGACCTTGAGCACCGAGCCCCCGATGGTGTTGGATCTCAACAGGCCCTTCTTGAGCAGGTCGAGTTGCTGCGAGCCCATGCTGGAGCTCGACGTGCCGTTCTTGTAGACCACCGGATTCATGACCCAGGTGGCGGACTGGTCATAGGCGTACACCGACTTGCGGCCCGCCACCGTGCTGAGGTCGGCCTTCGTGGCGGGCTTGAGCGCCTCGCGCATGAAGCCCAGCAAGTCGTTCTCGGCCCGGATGAGGTCTGCGAACGGTTCGTAGCGGTCGCTGGGCACGATCTCGGTCGGTGCCAGCTTGAGCTGCTTCTTGACCTCTGCCTCCAGCTTGCCCAGGTCGACCTTCTTGGCCGGCATGCGGTTCACGAGCTCACGGTCCAGCTTCTTGATCTCCTTCTCGATGTCGTCGACCTCCCTGCGCTGGCTGTGGAAAACCTTGGCCAGATCGGCGGCGTTCTCCAGCTCGTCCTGCACCTCGTCGAGCTTCTTGCCCCAGGCCTTCCAGTCGGAGGCCTTGTCGGCGTCCAGCGCCTTGCCCACCGCCGCCAGCACCTCGCTGATGGCCTTCACGTTCTTGGGGTGCAGGGCGGGGTTCTTGATGCCGTCACGCAGCTTTTCCAGTTCGTCGATGCGTTCCAGCAGCTCGGCTGGCTCGCGCAGATCGGTGGTCTCGATCACCTGCAGCGCCTTGGCCAGGCCGAGCACGGTAGCCACCGCCTCCTTGCCGGACTTCTTCTGCACCAGCTCGTCGAACTCCTTGATCGCGGCGACGAGGCGGGTCTTGTGGTTGTCGGCCGCCCACTTTTTGGCGACGTTCAGGCGCGTCTTGAGGCCATCGAAGGCCTTCTGCGCTTTCACGGTCAGCTCGGTCTCGTCCTTGCTCGGCGTTGCCGCGGTCTTAAGCTTCAGCAGCGCCTCGTCGACGTCCTTGACGCGCAGCACCGGCTTGCGGATGCCGGCGTCCAGCAACTGCACCGTCATCGCCTTGTCGGTGAGCTGGCTGCCGATCTCGAACAGGAAGGCCTTCTCGGTCTCGGCGATCTTGCCGATCAGCACTTTTATGCCCGAGTCCTCCTTCTTCATCAGCGTGACCATGCCCGCGCCGACGTCGCCCACGAAGACAACGGCCGGCTGCTTGTTGTCGCGGTCATAGATGTAGCGCAGCGGCACCGCGGCGCCGGCGCTGTCCTTGAGTTCGGTCTTGAGAAGTCGGGCGTAGTTCGCCGGCAGCAACAGGTCCAGTTTCGCGGTCGTCATGGGGGCTCCTTGGAGCCTGTTGGTGACGCGCCGGCGCTGCGAGTTCCCGTCAATAGTGGGGAGGCAGTTCGTCGCGCAGGCTGCGAAAGCCGCCCGGCTCCGCCGCCGCGGCCTGATTGCGCAGCTCCACGATCTCTCGAACCAGCCGGTCGATCTGGGCCTGCTGGCGCACGATGACCTGGTTGAGCTGCTCCACCGTATCCTCGGCGAAGCTGGCCTTGATCTCGAGATCGGTGATGCGTTGTTCGAGGGCTTGCAGGGTGTCCATGGCGCTATGGTGCCATCTGGAACTCCACCCGCGCCCAGCGCCCCAGGCCGTCCATCACCGTGAGGCGATGCGCGCCGGCATTCGCCACGCGCAAGGTCTGCGCCGCGGCGGCCGAAGGGCTGGCGGCCATCCACTGGCCGTCCAGCAGCCAGGTCAGGCCCTGCTGCGCCCCGATGGCCTGCAGCTTCAGGACCACCTCGCGCTGGCCCGGCGCCGGACGCAGTACCGTGCCGGGCTCCAGGCCGACGACGCGCAGGCGGTTGGCCACCGGCTCGCGCGGCGCACAGTCGGCCCGCCAGGGCAGGCGCTCCAGCGGGTGGCGCTGCTCGGTGTCTAGAAAAGGGCCTAACAGCGCCGGCCAGCGCACGGCCTCGAATCGCTCCGCGGAGGGCGCGCAGCCGGGCTGCACGCGCTGGCCGGCGGTCACCCACACGGGCTCTGCCAACGGCCCGGGCCGCAGGCGGTCGGGCAGCGTGGGCGGCACGGCGCCGTCCAGCGTCCAGGCGGTGCGCCGCTGCAGGCACAGCGCCGGCTCGGTGGCCGACTCGGCCAGGCCCTGCGGCCAGCAGACGGGCACGGCGGCGACGCTGTCGGGCCGACGGCGGGGTGCGAGCTGCTGGCGGGCTTCATCCGGGCCCAGCGCCGCAGCCAGGTCGCGCAGCAAGGGTGCGGCCGAGTTGGCGCCGAAATGGCCGGGGTTGGGCGTGCCATCGGGCCGGCCTATCCACACGCCGAAGGTGTAGCGGTCCGTCACGCCCAGCGCCCAGGCGTCGCGAAAGCCGAAGGACGTGCCTGTCTTCCAGGCGACGCGCTGGGCGCTCTCGCGGAACGGGTTGCCGGGCCGGCCGCCGTTCTCCAGGATCTCGCGCACGATGAAGGCGGCGCCCTCGCTCATCAGCCGCGCCTCCTTGAGCGGTTCGTCGGGCGTGAGCCGCGGTCGACCAGCGACGCCGCCACGCGCCAGCGCCGTGTAGGCGCCCAGCAGCTCTTCCAGCGAGGTGCTGCCACCACCCAGGATGAGGCTGAGGTTGGGCGCCGCGTTGGCCGGCATGCGCAGCCGCAGGCCCGCGTGGCGCAGCCGGCCGGCGAAGCGCTCGGGGCCGAGGCGATCCAGCAGGTCCACGGCCGGCACGTTGAGCGAGCGCTGCAGGGCCTCGCTGACGCTGACCGGGCCCGAGAAGTCCGCCTGGAAGTTGCCGGGCGCGTAGCCGCCGAAGTTCTGTGGCGCGTCGATGAGCAGGCTCTCGGAATGGATCAGCCCCTCGTCCAGGGCCATGCCGTACAGGAAGGGCTTGAGCGTGGAGCCCGGCGAGCGCTTGGCGCGCACCATGTCGACGTGGGCACCGCGGCGGGCGTCGGTGAAATCGGCCGAGCCGACGTAGCCGCGCACTTCCAGCGTGCGGTTGTCCACCACCAGCGCCGCCAGCGACACCGCATCGGGCAGGCTGTTCAGGCGGTCGGTCAGCAGCTGCTCCAGGCGGGCCTGCAGGCCGGCGTCCAGCGTGGTCTGGATAACGGCCTGCACGCGACCCTGGCGTTTGGCGTCCTGGCGCAGGCGCTCAGCGGCGAGCGGCGCCAGCCAGCGCGCGCGCAGCGGTGGGGCGAATACGCGCTCCAGCTTGGCATCGGCCACGTCCGCCGCACTCCACACGCCCAGCGTCTGCATGCGCGTCAGCACCTTGTCGCGCGCGGCCTGGGCTGCCTGCACGGCGCGGTCCGGGCGCAGCCGCGTGGGCGACTGCGGCAGCGCCACCAGCAGCGCGGCCTCGGCCTTGGACAGGTCGGCCGCGCCTTTGCCCAGGTAGGCCCGGCTGGCCGTCTCCACGCCCTCCAGCGGCCCGCCCATGGGCGCGAGGTTCAGGTACAGCGACAGGATCTCATGCTTGCTCAGGTGCAGCTCCAGCTGCAGCGCGCGGGCGATCTGGCGCAGCTTGGCGGGGATGGTCCGACCCGCAGCGCGCTCGTCGACGAGGCGCGCGACCTGCATCGTCAATGTGGACCCGCCGGACACGATGCGACCATGCCGCGCCCACTGCCAGCCCGCGCGCACGAGGGCCACCGGGTTCACGCCCGGGTGCCAGCGAAACCACCGGTCCTCGTAGTGCAGCAACGCCGCGACGTAGTTGGGCGACACCGCCTCGGGCGTCGTCGGCTGGCGCTGGGCGCCGTCGTCGCCCGGCCAGGCGCGCAGCGGCGTGCCGTCGGCGGCCAGCACGGTCAGCGTGGCCGACTCGGCCGCCGGCTGAGGGAGCGGGCAGGCGAGATCGAGCACGAGGACGGCGGTGAGCAGGCCGGCCAGCGTGAGTTCGAGGTGTCGGCGGGAGATGCGCAGCGGCATGTTGACGACGATAGCCGAGGCGACCCCCTAGCTTGATGCGGGCGGCCTTGCATCCAAGCCGCCTGCGCTGCGTATCAGTTGAGCCGCAGCGCTGGTTGTTTCCATCTGTTTGCGGTTCCACCCCGAACAGGAGACCTCATGAAAACCTCATCTCGCGCGCCCACCGTAGCGCTCGTCACCGCGGCCGTCCTCGCCAGCCTGGCCGCCTTGCCGGCCCAGGCCTCCAGCCACCGCGAGGCCCCGTCCATCGGCGGCATGCCGCGCCTGGATGGCACGGACTTCTACATGTTCAACAGCTACGAGGGCGTGGCCGCCAACGGCACGGGCGGCCGGGCCGGCTACGTGACCATGATCGCCAACTACCTGCCCCTGCAGGACGCCTACGGCGGCCCCAACTACTTCAAGCTGGACCCGAACGCGATCTACGAGATCCACGTCGACAACAACGGCGACGCGCGCGAAGACCTCACCTTCCAGTTCAAGTTCACCAACACGCTCAAGAGCATCGCGCTGCCCATCGGCAACCAGATGGTGCCCATCCCGCTCACGCAGGCCGGCGCCGTCAGCTCGCCCAATGCCGCAGCGCTCAACGTGAACGAGAAGTTCAGCCTCACCCTCGTGCGCGGCGACCGCCGCACCGGCACGGCCACGCCGATTGCCAACCCGGCCGGCGGCACGCTGTTCGACAAGCCCGTGGACAACATCGGCACCAAGACGATTGCCGACTACCCGGCCTACGCCGCGCAACACATCTACAGCGTCAGCCTGCCGGGCTGCGCCTTCCCCGCCAAGGTCTTCGTCGGCCAGCGCCAGGAAGCGTTCGCGGTGAACCTGGGCACCATCTTCGACCTGGTGAACGCCCCGGTGGGCGTGCTCATCGACCGCACCCTGATCAACGCGGCCGCGGCCAACTCCATCCAGGACAAGAACGTCACGTCGCTGGCGCTGGAGGTGCACAAGAGCTGCCTCACGCAGGGCAACGAGACCGTCATCGGCGCGTGGACGACGGCCAGCGTGCGCCAGAGCCAGATCGTCAACGCCGCGCCGCCCAGCGGGATCGACCAGGCCGTGAAGACGGGCGGCGCCTGGGTGCAGGTCTCGCGGCTGGGCAACCCGCTGGTCAACGAAGTCGTCATCGGCCTGCCCGACAAGGACAAGTTCAACGCCTCCTCGCCCTCGGGCGACGGGCAGTTCGCGACCTACGTGACCAACCCGACGCTGCCGGCCCTGCTGGCGGCCGTCCTGCCGATCGGAGACGCGGCGCCCAAGAACCTGCCCCGCCTGGACCTGGTGACCACCTTCCTGACCGGCATTCCCGGCGTGAACCAGCCTGCCAACGTGGTAGGTTCGGAGATGCTGCGCCTGAACACGGCCATCGCGCCGCGGCCGTTCGCGATGCAGAACCGGCTGGGCATCGTCGGCACGCTGCGTGACGGCGACAACCCGCCCGACCTGGCCGGCTTCCCCAATGGCCGCCGGCCCAAGGACGATGTCGTCGACGTGTCGCTCGCCGCCGTCATGGGTGGCCTGTGCTGGCTGAACAACGGCGGCGCGCTGTTCGGCCCCGCCTGCACCCGCGCGGTGGTGCCGCTGGGTGCCACGTCGCTGGAACTGCACGACGCCGTCGACCAGGCCGTCGTGCCGCTGCTGCCCGGCTTCCCCTACCTGAACACGCCCAACCCGGGCGCGGGCGCCGCGGCCGGCACCACCGCCGCCGCCAACGCCGCGCGCCGCGCGGTGCGATGAGCCCACCCACCAGGAGCAAAGCCATGAATCGAATCCTCGGCGCCGTGGCCCTCGCGGCCGCACTGTGCAGCGGTGGGGCGGCCCACGCTGGCCTCGTCACCTTCGACAACCCCGGTGTGATCGACATCGACAACAACACCGGCATCGCCACCTACGGCGAGGCAGGCTTCGTCATCAGCGGGCCGGCCACGACCTTCCTGCCGCTGGGCGGCGCGATGGTGGGTGGCTTCGACAGCACGCCCTTCACGCTGGGCCTGCTCGGCGGCGGCCTGTTCGGGCTGCAGTCGCTGGACGTCGCCGCGTTCGACCTGGGCTTCGGCCCCGGCATGCTGGTGCTGGCCGGCCTGGTCGGCGGCACGCAGGTGGCCTCGCTGAGCATCGACCTGGCCAGCCCGGGCAGCGTGTCGTTCGACAGCAGCTGGGCCAACCTGACGGCCGTCAGCTTCTCGGCCAGCGGCGGTTTTGCGCTGGACAACATCAACGTCAGCGCAGTGCCCGAGCCGGGCAGCTTCATGCTGGCGGGGGCGGGGCTTTTGTTGCTTGCGGCTGCGCGTCGGCGCCGCTGAAGTTTCGCGGCGCATGTTCAAGAGGGCGGCTTCGGCCGCCCTTTTTCATTCACGGGCGACCGTCACTGCCATGTTCGGCTTGCGCGCATCGCGTCCAGCGCGGCGCCTTGGCAAAGACGACTTCATCCTCGTCCTCATCGTTACCGACCGGCTCCAGTCGAAAGTGCCGCAACAGCCGGCCGTCACCGATGCGCCGCATCTCGAACCCCACCGGCGTTTTGCCGTGAGAAAAGCTGTAGCGAAAGACGACCGCCTGGCTGTCGGGCGTGAAGCACCAGCCAAAGACCATGCCCAGATCGCCGGAGAAGCGATGAAGGCGCTGCCCGCGGCCCATGATCACGAGTTCGATGGGCTGCGAGTACGAGGCGCCTTTGTCGGGATACAGCGCCAGCCAGCCGACATGACGTTGATCGGTAGACATGCGCGGCTGTTCAAAGCTGTCTTGCGTGCCCAGCTTGGGCGCATCGAAAGACTGGCCGTTGGCAGGCAGAACCTCAAGCGTCGCGCCGTCGTCCGAAAGGCGAACGCCTTTGAACTCCGCTGCGTGGCAGGCCGGCGCGGCGACGAACATTGCGATGAGTAGCGGGAGCAAGCTCTTCATGGACGCCGTTCGGTGATGGTTTCAAGCCGCCATGCATCTCGCTTCAGCGCGGGCCGGAGGCCGTCGGCGCTGCACGCGCGGCCCGCACGGCCTGCAGTTCGGCCGTCAGCCACTTCGCACTCTCCACCGGCGCCTTGCCGGCGCAACGCACCAGATACGGCTTGCCGCTCATGCTGCTGGCGGCCGCGCCGCGCTCGATGAACTGCTCGGCCGTCTGCACCATGTCCTTGCCTTCAAGGTAGTCCAGCTTCTTCAGCAGATGCGCCCGGGCCTCGGCGCCGGCATACCAGCTGCCGTTGCGGTTGAACTCGCAGCCCGAGGACTGCAACCGCACCAGCAGCGCATCGACTTCGGCGCGCGCGGCGGGCGGCAACGGCGCGGCGTGGGCCAGGCCGGCGGCCAGTGAAAGCAGGAGGGCGAAAGCGACGCGCATGAGCCGGATGCTACGAGGACAAACACGCGCCCGACCACGCCAGCCGCGAAGGTAAAACTGCCTCATGAACGACAACCCGCACCGCTGGCAGGTCCACCCCGACGTCACCCGCGCCGAGACGCTGGACAAGGCCTTCTACCTGGACCCCGCCGCGCAGCGCCTGCAGTACGAGCGGGTGCTCGCGCGCAGCTGGCAATGGCTCGCCGACCTGCAGGCGATTCAGGCGCCGGGCAGCCTGCAGCCTGAGACGCTGCTGCCCGGCAGTCTGAACGAACCCCTGCTGCTGGCACGCGACGCGGCCGGCGCGTTGCGCTGCCTCAGCAATGTCTGCACCCACCGCGGCAACCTGCTCGTGCAGCAGCCCTGCCAGGGCGCCTCACAGATCCGCTGCGGCTACCACTCGCGCCGCTTCGAGCTGGACGGGCGCATGAGCTTCATGCCCGAGTTCCAACAGGCGCTGGACTTCCCCCGCCCCTGCGACAACCTGCCCAGGATCCCGCTGAACGACTGGGGTGGCCAGGGCTTCGTCGCGCTTGAGGAACCGCTGGCCAGCTTCGACGCCGTCTTCGGCCCCGCGATGCAGCGCCTGCACTGGCTGCCGCTACAGGACTTTCGCCTCGACGCCAGCCGCAGCCGCGACTACGAGTTCGACGCGCACTGGGCGCTCTACGTCGAGAACTACCTCGAAGGCCTGCACATCCCCTTCGTGCACCCGGGCCTGGCGCAGACGCTGGACCTGAGCCAGTACCGCTACGAGCTGCACGAGTGGAGCAACCTCCAACTGGCGGTGGCGCGGGCCGACGAGACGGCGTTTGACTTGCCACCCGAGGCCGCGGAGCACGGCCAGCGCATCGCCGCGTACTACTGGTGGGTGTTCCCCAACCTGATGCTGAACTTCTACCCCTGGGGGCTGTCGCTGAACCAGGTCACGCCAATCAACACGACAGGCCCGGCGCGCACGCGCGTGCGCTTTCGCTCGTATGTCTGGAAGCCCGAGCTTCTGGGCAGCGGCGCCGGCGGCGCGCTCGACGAGGTCGAGATGGAAGACGAGGCCGTCGTCATGACCGTGCAGCAGGGGCTGCGGTCACGCTTTTATCAACACGGGCGCTACTCGCCGACGAGGGAGCAGGGGGTGCATCACTTTCATCAGCTGATTGGAAAGGCGATGGAACAGGGCTGATACGTCCAGGCGTCAGCGATGCAGCTTGCAGGCGCCGACCTCCTGTCGATGCCAGTGCACGAGAGGCTGGTTCCGATCCATCTCCTTGTAGAGCGACTCCACCAGCGAGCCCGTCGTTTCCTGCCTGACCTTGCCATTGGCGTCCTGGAACCTGCCTAGCCAGTCGATGTCGGCGACCTTCCAGTCGCCGTCTTCGGCTCGAAGCTGGAGACGGTCGCGCCAGCTGGTCCCATACGAGTCCACGAACCGGACCAACACGTTGGCATGAGCGCCATGGGTTCGCACGAACTCGATTTCTGCGCTCTGCGGTGGCTCCCAAGCCGAGCTCAAGAACATGTCGCCGTCTGCATACGGCGGCTTGTCCTCCGGGGCGGCCTCGACATGCCGAGCGCGATACCTGTCGGTGGCTCGGAGCAGGCAAAGCAATTCACTGGTCATCAGCTTGCGCAACTGCTGCGCGTTCTCCTTGCTGGAAAACGTTCCAGCGAGGGGTCGCGCGTGCCAGTCGAGAAAGTCTTGAGTTGCAGATTGCGGCGATGAAGCAGCTCTCGCATTGCCGATGGTCAAAGCGGCTGCGACGAACAGCACCGCAGATCCTGTAAGGCGACGTCTCACTTCTTGTCCACCACCGCAATCTCCCCCTCAGCCTTCCCAATCCCCCTCACCTCCGGCCGGTACATATCCTCCGCAAACGTCGCCGGCACCACGTACTTGCCGGGCGTCACGGCGCGCACGAGGTAGAAGACGTCCAGCGTCTGCCCCAGCTGGGCCGCCGCCACGAAGCGGTCGTCGCGGTACTCCATGTGGACGATGCGTTCGTTGGCATTGGCCTGGGCGATGTTGACCCCGTCCACCGTGAACTCGCCGGCCTTCGGTCCCTGGCTCAAATTCAGGTTCTCGATCTCGAAACCGGCCGGGATGCGGTCGACCACCAGGCCGTCCTTGATGGACTGGCTGGCCTTCACGCGCAGGCGGACGACGAACATCTCGCCGGTGGTGAACTGCCTGGCCCCACCTGACAAGTTAAGCGGCTTGCCGTCCGTCGTGAACATCGCCCGCTCGACCGAGATGCGGTCGCTGGTCGGCGCCAGCGGCTTGGTCGGGTAGCCCTGGGCCGTCACGTCCAGATAAAGCGGCGCGGTGCCGTCGTTCTTCAGCGCGATGCCGGACTTGAGCTGGGCCAGCGCAAAGCTCTGCTGGCCCACGCCGCTGCCGGTCCAGGCATCGGCCTTGGCGCCGACGCTCAGCGCAGTCTTCCAGCCGTCGTCCTTGCCCGCGCCGTTGGTGGCAGCCTGCACGGCGAGGAAGAGGGCCAGGCGCTCCTGCGTGGAGTAGTAGTTGCGCCGACCAAAGTCTTCAGCCAGGTCGAACAGCAGGTTCTCGCGCTTCTCGTGCGTGACCTTGTGGCGCAGCAGCAGCGCGTAGGCCAAGGCCCGGTCGCGCACCTTGCTGCCGTAGTCGCCCAGCCACTGGCCCCAGTAGTTGCTCGGGTCGTCGAGCTGGTAGCCGTAGCCCCGGGTCATGGCGTCATCCAGCGCGGCCTTGGCGCGGGCCTCGTCGCCCATGAGCTTGAGGGCCAGGCTCAGGTGCACCAGCGGCAGCGGCGACAGCGCATGGCTGCGGTACTGGTCGTGCAGGGTGCGCAGCGTGGCCAGCGGCGCCTTCTGCTCGCGGGCCAGGATGTAGCCGGCATGCGTGGCCTCGGCGAAGCGCTGGTGGGCGATGCGCAGGGTCTCGGCGTCGCGCCAGTCGGCGATGCGGCCCTTGTCGTCGCGCTTGGGGTCCTTGGCCGGCGCGGTCTGCTGGGCCGGGGCGCGCTGGAACTGCTCCAACAGGTTGTCGAGCGAGCGCTTGAGCATGGCCTCGGGCACCGCGAAACCGGCGTCGCGCGAGTCCTGCAGGAAGCCGGTGACATAGGCGCTCAGCCAGCCCTCGTAGGGGCTGCTGGACGCCCACAGGCCGTAGCCGCCCTTGGGCTGCTGCATGCTGGCCAGGCGGGCGAAGGCGCTGTCCAGCCGCTTGGCGCGCTCCTCACGGGGCACGGGCTTGAGGCCCCAGCGCTTGGCGGCCTCGTCGTCGATGAAGACGAGCGGGTAGGCGCTGGAGGTCGTCTGCTCCAGGCAGCCGTAGGGGTACATCAACAGGCCCTGCACCTGGTCCTTGATGTCGATGGGCGGCGTGTTGGAGACGCTCAATGCCACGCTGGCCGACCCGGCCCAGAAGGCGTCGAGCAGCGCCTTGTCGAGCGTCTGCGTGGCGCCGGACTCCAGGCGGATGCGGCGGCTTTCGCGCACCAGCGGCGTCACGGGCTGCACCTGCAGCGCGGCTTCGCGCGTGATGCTCAGCGGCCCGGCCGTCACCTTCACCTCGATGGGCGCCATGCCCCAGGCGTCCAGCGCCTCGGCCTGGAAGCGCAGGATCTGCCGCTGCTTGTCGGCGAGCTTGATCGACTCGGTTGAACCGGTGATGCGGACAGGGCCGGTCGACGTGACCGACACCTTCACGTCCTGCGGCGCGCCGCTGAGGTTGGTCACGTCCAGCGCGATGGTCGCCTTGTCGCCGGGCGCCACGAAGCGCGGCATGTTCAGCTCGGCCACCAGCGGCGCGGCGACCACCGTCTCGGCCTGGGCCGAGCCGTAGCTGTCCGCGCTGCTCACCACCGCCATCACGCGCAGCGTGCCGTTGAAGTCCGGCAGCTTGAGCTGAATCGTCGCCTCGCCCTTGGCATCCAGCTGCACCGGGCCACTGAACAGGTCCACCAGCAGCACCTTGCGCGGCATGCTTTGAGAGTCGCGCTTGCCGGCGTCGCCGCCGAAGCGCTGCTTGGCCGTGTTGCCTTCCATCTTCTCGATGAGGCGGCCGTAGAGGTCCAGCATGTCGGCGCCGTAGCGGTGCTTGCCGAAGAAGAAGTCCTGCGGGTCGGGCGTCTTGTAGTTGGTGATGTTGAGGATGCCCACATCGACCGCGGACACGGTGACGATGGCCGGCTTGCCCGCGAGCTGCGGCACCTTGACGGTGATGGGCAGCGGCACGGAAGGCTGCGTCTTGGCCGGCACGGTCAGCGCCACCTTGGCCTTGCGGTCCTCGCGGTTCAGCGGCAGGTGCACCAGGCCCAGCGCGCGGGCCGGCGTGACCTTGTCGCCCTGGCTGCCGGGGCGGAAGGCGGCGACGGTGATGTAGAGATCGTGCCGTGCCCAGCTCGCATCCACCGGGATATCGATGTCCGTGCCGCTGGCCTTCACGGCGATGCGCTTGGTCCACAAAACACGGTCGCCTTCCACCGTGACGATGGCCTCGCCGTCGTGCGGCGGCTTGATGGCCAGCTTGGCCACGTCGCCCGGCTTGAAGGGCGCGCCCTGCAGCTTGAGCTGCACGCGATCGGGGCGGTTGCCGATGTCGTCGGCGTCCTGCGCGCCATAGCCGGCGTAGAAGCCGTAGCGCAGCGCCATGCCCGTGTCGGGGTCCATCACCTCCAGGCGGTAGCGGCCCCAGCGCACGGGCAGGGCAACCTTGGTGCGCTCCTTCAGCACCACGCTGCGCGCCTCGACGAGTTCCTCGTTGACGTTGAAGCCCGAGTTCCAGCCGCGGCCGTCGTCATAACGCCAGTACCACTGGCGCTCCTCGTAGATGAGCTTGAGCTGCACCTCCTTGGCGGGCTTGAAG
Organism: uncultured Roseateles sp.; assembly: GCA_963422775.4. Classification (GTDB taxonomy): domain Bacteria; phylum Pseudomonadota; class Gammaproteobacteria; order Burkholderiales; family Burkholderiaceae_C; genus Pelomonas. Next base: position 40,226 of record CAUJSJ030000045.1, on the reverse strand, counting down.
GCACCGTTCGCGTCCACGCGCACCAGCTCGAACTCGGCCAGGCCGTTCTCGGGCGACACGTTGCGGTCGAACAGCGGCCGCGCGCCGACGAGCACGGGCGCGGGCCACCAGGTGCGCTCCAGCGTGCGCACCACCGGCCTGCCGCCGCTCTCCAGCAGGCTGAAGGCCGCGCGGATGCGCATCGGACTCTTGCGCTCGCCAAACGCCGTCTTGATGTCCATGCTGGCCTTGCCTTCGGCGTCCAGCTCCTGCTCTTCCAGGTCTTGCCGGTTCTTGGCCTTGTCGTCGGCCAGGTCGCCAAAGATGAAGCCGGGTAGCTTGGCCGGCAGCGGCGTCAGCAGCCGCTCGGAGTAGGCGCTGCCCTGCAGGCGGTTGCCCGCGGCGGGCGCGCCGTAGAGGTAGTCGCCCTGGGCCTGCACGGCCAGGCCGCCTTCGCCGGTCAGCACGCCCTCGGGTGCGGTCAGCGCGAGCTTCATGCGCTCGGGCAGGAACTCCTCGACCTTGAAGGCCCACTGCGCGTCAGGGGTCTTCGCACCCGGGTCGACGCGCACCTGCACGGTCCAGCCGCCCGTGGGTGCGTCGGCCGGCAGCGTGATGGCCTGCTGGTAGTAGCCGGCACCTAGCTTGCCCGGTTGAACCAGCTGCTCGACGAGCTTGCTGCCGTCGGGCTTCTTGACCGTCAGCGTGATGGGCAAAGGCTTCGGGAGCGGCTTGCCGTCGGCATCGCGCGCCAGTACCGACACCTGGAAGTTCTCGCCCGGCCGGTAGAGGTCGCGGCCGGCGTAGACGAACAGCTTGTTGCTGCGCGACGGGTGGCCGGTGGCGTCGAACTCGCTCAGGTCCAACGCCGCATCGCGCAGCGACAGGATGGACATCTCCTTGCCGCCGCGGCGCGCCAGCACGGCGCGCGCCTTGTCACTGCGCCCGGTGAACACGGCGTGGCCGTCGCCGTCGGTCTGCGCCTGCGCGAGCGCCTTGCCGGCTTCGTCGACGAGGCTCAGCTCGATGCCCGACAGCGCGCCGCCGCTCTTCAGTGACGTGGCGAACACGTCCAGTTGCGCGGCATGCCGGCGCAGGTGCAGGCCGATGTCGGTGACGTAGTAGTGCGTGACCTGGTAGTCCCAGCCAAAGCGGCCGGGCTGGTTCATGACGGCCACGTAGATGCCGGGCTCCTGCAGCTCCTTGATGCCCTCCACCGGCAGGAAGCTGACGTTGCGGCGGTTGGGGCGCGTGTCGGTCGTGAAGCGGCCGACGTAGACGCTCTCGCTCATCGCGCGCAGCTCGTCCAGCACCCAGCCGCCCACGGTGCCCTTCAGGCGGCGTTGGTTGTCGCCCCAGCCGTCCTGGTAGTAGCCGCCCTCGCCGTCTTCCTCGCCGGAGTTGACCTGGCGCTCGCGCCGGCCGCCCACCTGCTCCAGGAAGGCCGGCAGCGACGCGGGCTTGATGCGCAGGAACTGCACATCCACCTCGGGCGTGTTGATGGTCACGACGGGCAGGCCACCGTTCTGGCCGGCCGGCAGCACCAGGCCGCGGCTGGCGAAGTAGTAGCTGTCGGGCATGGCCTCGCTGACGGCCTCGCAGGCCTGCGCCGTCGCGAGCTTGCTGCCCGATCGGGCAGCCAGGTCGGGCTTGAAGGCGAACTTGAAGCTGCGGTCCGGCGTGACGAAGGGCAGGTAGAGAACGCGCGGGTTGTCGCCCAGCACCCAGCGGGCGGCCAGCGGCTTGAAGGTCGCATCGGCGGGGGGGACCTTCTTGCCATCCACGTCGGATGGCGCGCCGCCCTCCAGCGCAGTGACCAAGGCAGCGAAGTCCTGCTTGGCATCCAGCGGCTGCGTGAAGCTCAGCGCGATGGCCGGCGAGCCGTCGAACAGGCGGGCCTTGCAGTCCAGCAGCGCGAAGGCCGCCTGCTCGCCGCCGATCTCGCCGCTGCTGGGCAAGGCCGGCTGACCCAGCTTCTGCGACGCCCACCAGCCACCGCCCACGACGACACCCGCACCCACCAAGGCCATGACGGCCTTCTTCCACGCAACCATGGAGATCCTCCCCGCAATTTGACGGGGAGTTTAGGCAGGGACCAGCGGCTGTCCACGGAAGGTTTCTTCTCGCCGCGGGCGCTGATCGAGCCCATGCCCGACACCGCGAAGCCACGGTTCGTCCTCAAAAGGTAGCTTGCCTTCCTAGGGGGGAACGGCGCCGCATCGATTGACCCTCCTGCAGCGCAGGCGTAGAAAAGCCGTGGGCTCGGATGCGCCGGGCAGTCTCAAGGTGGTTCCATGAATATCCGGCATCTCCTGGTGGGCCTGACGGTCTTCGGCTGTGCTTTCGCGGCGTCTGCGGCATCGACGATCGCCAGGACATCGGCCAGTGCGTTGGGAAAGGCGGTCGATCCGGTCTTCAGCGATTTCGACTCCGGCCCATTCGGCTCCTCTTCGGCCGCCAGCGGCAATGGCGCCGGCGCCACGGCCGATGCTGCCGTGCAGCTGGGCGTCATCAAGCTCTACGCCTCCAGCTTCGGCGGGGCGGGCAACAGCATCGGCGACTCCCATGCCGATGCCTCCTACACCGAGGACATCACCATCAGCTCGGCCGGCCTCAACGGCACGCAGGCCAAGATCAAGATGGGTGTCACGCTTCAGGGCATGATCGATCCGACCGGTGGCGGCTATGGCTCGGTGGACTTCTATCTCAGCGTGGGCAGCGGCTCCGGGTCCTTCCTCGGCACCTGGTCTGCGCACTCCAACCCGAACTTTCCCGGTGGCTTTCCGGTCGACAACGTCAGCGCCGTCGCCGGTGGCCCGCTGTACTACTCGGGCATCCACGAGATCACGACCACCTTCACGCTGGGTTCAGCCTTCACCATCACGGAACGGCTGGCCCTGCACACCCGCAAGATCGACTGCGATGGCAGCGAACTGCAGTGCAGCTTCAGCGACGCAGGCTCGGCGACCGCCGACTTCGGCCATTCCTCTTACTGGAACGGCATCTCGGCGATCTCCCTGCTCGACCCCAACACCGGCCTGTATGTGCCGGCGGACCTGTCGATGTTCACCATCGCGTCGCCGTCGGGGCTGAACTGGGCCCAGTCCTTCGCGCCGGTGCCCGAGCCGTCCTCGATGTGGCTGATGGCCCTGGGTGGCCTGCTGTTGTTTACGGCCGCTTCTCGCCGCGCGCGCTGATCGAACCCATGCCCGACACCGAGCGCTGCACCGAGGGGTTGCCGAAGTAGTCCACCGAACCGATGCCCGAGATGTGGGCCGCCAGGTCGTCGGTCACCCACAGCACCACATTGCCGAGGCCGCTGACACTGACGCGCGCGCTCTTGGCCTGCAAGCGGTCGGCGATGACCTTGCCCTTGCCGGAGATCTGCAGCGCCAGGTCGTCGACGCGGCCGCCGAGCTGGCCGTCGCCGGCGCCCGAGATCGCGAAGACGAGCTGCTTGGCCTGCAGCTGGTCCAGCCGCGCCGTGCCGGCACCGCTGATGCTGAGCTTGAGCTGGTCGCAGCGCAGCGGGCCGGGCGCATGCACGTCGCTGGCGCCGGAGATGGACAGCTGGCGCAGATCGCGCATCTCCACCTGCACGAAGAGCTTGTGGCTGTGCCAGAACTTCCAGCCCCCTGCCGGCCGGATGACGAGCTGGCGGTCGGCCAGCTCGACCTCGACGGTCTTTTGCACCTCGGCATCACCGGCGATGAATGCCTGGTCGCGCTCGCCCTGCACGAGGACGACACGGGCTGCGCCGGCCAGCTCCAGGCGGTCGAAGACGCCGGGGGCGTAGACCTTGCCCGGCCCCGCCGGGGGCGCTGGCGGCGCCGGCAGCGGGGCCGGGGCCACGGGTGCGGCCGGAGCCACGGGCGCCGTGGGCGCGGTCTGGGCCTGGGCCAGGCCGGCGGCCAGCAGCAAGCAAGCAAGCAGGCGATTCGTGTTCATAGCGACTGCTCCCTCAGCATCTTGGACACCTCGCGGTTGGCCGTGATGCGCGTGCCGTCGCGCAGCTGCACGACGAGCTGCGAGTTCTCGTCCGGCGTCATGCTGTCGACGAAGTCCAGGTTGACGATGCAGCCGCGCTGCACGCGCAGGAAGCGCGCCGGGTCCAGCCGCGTCTCGAAGTCGGCAATCGGCAGGCGCACCAGGAAACTGCGGCCCTTGCTGGTGATGGCGGTGTACTTGTTGTCCGAGCGCAGGCACTCGATGGCGTCCACCTGCAGCGGGAAGATCTTGCCCTGGTCGCGCACCAGCAGGCGGGTCAGCTGCGCGTCGGCCGGCGCGCCCAGGGCCTGCGCCATGTCGGCGGCCGAAGTGAACGTGTTTGGCGCGGCGTCGCGCAGCACGTGGGCCACCGCCTCGTCGAAGCGCTCGCGCGAGAAGGGCTTGAGCAGGTAGTCCACCGCGTGCAGCTCGAAGGCCGTCAGCGCGTGCTGGTCGTAAGCCGTCGTGAAGATGATGCGCGGCTGGTGAGCGTCGCCCTGCAACGCCTGCACCACCTGCAAACCCGTGAGGCCGGGCATCTGGATGTCGGTCAGCACGAGGGCGGGCTTGAGCGCGCGGATCTGCTCCAGCGCGTCCTCGCCGTCCTCGCAGACGGCCACCAGCTGCAGGCCCGGCGTGGCCTTCACCCAGTCGGCCAGCGCCTCGGCGGCCAGGGGTTCGTCTTCGGCGATGAGAACGGTGGTGGTCGTGTTCATGTCTGCGGAATAAACAAGTCGACGCGAAATCCCGCGCCGGGAGCCGTGTGGATGCGCAGGCGAGCCTTGCCGTCGTAGTCCAGCGCGAAACGCTTCTTCAGCGCCGCCAGGCCCACGCCGCGGCGCTGGCCGGGCTTGGGCTCCAGCGCCTCGGGCTCGCAGCCCGGGCCGTCATCGGCCACGGCCAGGTCCAGGCCATGGTTCAGCGCGTTGCGGCGCGCGGTGATGGTCACCTTGCCGCCGCCCTTGCGCGGCGCCACGGCGTGCAGGATGGAGTTCTCCACCAGCGGCTGCAGCGTCAGCGGCGGCAGCTCGTCGGCCATCACGCGCTCCTCCAGGTCCCAGTCCACGCGCAGCCGCGAGCCCAGGCGCAGGGCTTCCAGCGCGAGGTAGTCGCGCAGGAAATCGATCTCGTCGGACAGCATCACGCGGTCCTCGGCGCCGCGCTTGGTGTCCAGCACGTAGCGCAGCATGGACGCGAACTTCAGCAGCGCGGCCTCGGCGGCGGCGGGGTCCTTGCGGGTCAGCGCGATCAGCGAGTTCAGCGTGTTGAACAGGAAATGCGGGTTCAGCTTGCCGCTGATGGCCGACAGCTCGGCCTTGGCCAGCGCGCTCTCGGCCTGGGCGGCGTGCACGGCCGCGGCACGGGCCGCGCGGGACTGCAGCACGGCCGTGAAGGCGGTGGCGATGGTGGCGTAGACCACCAAGCCCCACACCGAACGCCACAGCAGCCCGGCCAGCAGCACGGCGCCGGCGTGGTCGGTGCCGAACAGCACCGCGTTGACGCCGAACTCGCCGGCCTGCCACAGCGCCGCGAACGACAGCGCCGCCATCCAGTGCGCCAGTGCGCTCGCAGCCGGGCCGGCGTCGCTGGCGTGCAGGCGGCGCGCCACCGGCCAGACGGCGATGCCCAGCAGCATCGGCGCCCACAGCATGGTGGTGGCCTGGTAGACGGCCAGCCAGAACGGGTCCAGGCCCCGGTCGAACTCACTGCCGGCCAGCACGAACAGGCACCAGGCCAGCGCGCAGCCACCGGCATACGCCAGCCACATCCGCGCATTCGGGCGGCGGTTGCTGTGGCTGTGGGCCGAGGTGTTCATGGCTTCATCTTAGGGAGCCCCGCCGGGGCGGCGGCGCGCGGGGAGACGAAGTGCGGGCCCCGAGGTGCGGGATGCGGTCTCCGGGGTGTTGCTGACGCCCCCTGGCGGGGGTGCCCGGCATAATTCGCACCCTTCCCCATCGAATTCGGACGAGCGTCATGGCCAGCGTCAACAAAGTCATCATCATCGGCAACGTCGGCAAAGACCCCGAGGTTCGCTACAACCCCAGCGGCGGCGCCTGGGTCACCCTCAGCCTGGCCACCACCCGCAACTGGAAGAACCGCGAGAGCGGCGAGCGCCAGGAAGAGACCGAATGGCACCGCGTCGTCTTCAACGACCGCCTGGCCGAAATCGTCGGCGAATACGTCAAGAAGGGCCGCCCGCTGTACGTCGAGGGCCGCCTGAAGACCCGCAAGTGGCAAGACAAAGAAGGCCGCGACACCTACACGACCGAAATCATTGCCCAGGAAATGCAGCTGCTGGGCGGCCGTGACGGCCAGGGCGGTGGTGACGAAGGCGGCGGTGGCGGTGCCAGCTACGGCCGTGGCGCCGGTGGCGAAGGCGGTGGTGGCGGTTACAGCCGTGGCGGTGGCGACGAGGGCGGTGGCCGCCCGGCGGCGCGCCCGGCAGCAGCCCAACGCCCGCCCGCTCCGCGCGCACCGGCCGCGGCGCCCAAGGCGTCGACGGGGTTTGACGATATGGATGACGATATTCCGTTCTGAAGCCCAGTTTTAGGATGAACAAAAGGCCCGTGGTGTGAAACGCCACGGGCCTTTTTCTTTGTCCGCCTACCTTAACAGCCAGAGCAACAAAAGGAACGTCGATGGAAGGGTTGAGTTTCGTCCGAGGGGACTATCTCGCAATTGCTGACGGCATGTATCTCCCATATGCTGATTTGCTGGCGATCATTCAAGCAAGATTACAAGAACTTGTATATTATCAACCTGAAATCAGGAATTACGTCCCTAATCTTCAAGAGGTCGACATATTCGTCACGTGGGATGAGGGCAAGTTCATGCTTTTCGTTTCTACTGAGAAGCGCGGGCATCTTCCAACCCGAGGGACGGAAACAAAACACCTGCCTATGCTCCGAGCTCAAGGGAACGATGTACTGCGAGATATTCTAGGCGTTGTCGACATAAGCGGGTCCAGAGTTGCCCAGGAAACTTTCGAGGCAATCAAATTCATGGACGGCTTCGCCGCGGTAGGCATATTTCCAGTTCATACCCATGATGAAGAATCCAGGGGAAATAAAGCGGCGGCAGGCCTAGCAGTCGCCAAAATGATGATTGATTGGGCGCAAAAGCGGAGGCATGCCGTGGAGAATTCAAGAATATTCCTGAGTCACAAAGGTGTGAATAAACCGCTCATCGAAAAAGTCGATCGTGCGCTCAGACTTTTGAATCTAAAAACATGGTTTGATCGAGATGATCTGTCTGCGGGCGATCCACTCGTTCGCGGCGTAGATGCCGCGTTTGCCCAGTGTTCCGCAGCGGTTTTCTTTCTGTCGGCGGAGTTCACAGACGCAGGAGTCATCCGAAAGGAAGTTGACAAAGCAATCCATGAACAAGCGACTCGTGCGGACGGTTTCAAAATAATTCCCATCGTGCTAGCACAACATGGAGGAAGTGATGACCGTGTCCCGGATCCTCTCAAGACACTAGTTTGGAAGACCGTCGACGATATCGACATCGTTCCCACGATCTTGAAGGCACTCCCAGAGCTCGTGAAGGCACAGATCAAATACAGCGCGTCGAAATAACAATCCCACTTTGCAACGAGATTCGCTTCTCACCCACCCCACCCCGCGCCGCACTCGGCGTATGCCCGATCACCCTTTTGAACGCCCGGCTGAGCGACGCCTCGGACTCATAGCCCAGCCGGTCCGCCGCCGTCGCCACGCGCATGCCGTCCTGAGCGATCCAGCGGCGGGTCTGGAAAGCTCCAGCGCAGCCGCGAAAGAGAATTTGCAAGCCCCCGTCGATTACCGGCGCGCCGGCTCGTCGTTCCCCTGACTGGCCCGATCGGCCAGGATTCGGAAAGGCCCCATGAAGCTCCTCCTCACGTCCGCCGGCATCAAGAACCCGAGCATCCACGGCGCGTTGCTCGAACTGCTGGGCAAACCGATCGCCGATTGCCACGCGCTGTGCATCCCCACAGCCGGCTACGGGCATCCGTTCATGACGCCGGACAAGTCTTGGAATTTCATTGCCGGCCAGGAGCCGCGCACGCCGATGGCCGAGCTGGGCTGGAAATCGCTGGGCGTGCTGGAACTCACCGCGCTGCCCAGCATTGGCCGGGCGCGTTGGGAGCCCTGGGTCCGGCAGGCGGATGTGCTGCTGGTGAACGGCGGCGGCGCGCTTTACCTGGCTCACTGGATGCGCCAGTCCGGCCTGGCAGACCTGCTGCCCTCGCTGCCTGACATCACCTGGGTGGGACTCAGCGCCGGGAGCATGGCCATGGCGCCGCGGGTGGGCGAGGAATTCATCGAGATGAAGCCGCCCATCACCGGCGAGGACGTGGCGCTCGGGGTGGTCGATTTCGCGATCTTTCCCCACCTGGATCACCCGGGTTTCGACGAGAACACGATGGCCTGCGCCGAGCAATGGGCCGCCCGCATCGGCTGCCCGTCCTACGCCATCGACGACCAGACCGCCATCAAGGTGGTGAACGGCCGCGCCGAGGTCGTCTCGGAAGGGCACTGGAAGTTCTTCGGCGGCTGACGCCTCTTCGCCGTCAACCGAGGCGAGCACGCCAGGCGAACGCTCCAGCCGCCATCACGCCCGCCATCATGGCCGGGCCGGCGCGTCCAACGCCTTCAGCGCACGCTCCAACGCACCCTTCTTCATCGGATGCGCCGTCACGGGCAGCAGTTGCTCGACGGCCAGCCGCTGGGCGAGCACGAGGGCATCGGCAGCGGGCACCGCGTGGTCGGGTGCCACGCCCTTGCCTTCCCAGTTGCCGCCGTCCAGGTAGTCCACCGAACGGCCGGTCGGGATGAACACCATCAGCTCAGGGCTCAGGCGAAAGCCGTCGCCCGGGTGGGCACCGCCGGCCGTCGTCTCGCCGATGAGCGTCGCGCGGTGGCGTGCCTTCATGCCGTAGGCGAAGTCTTCGGCGGCAGAGAATGTGTTGCGCTCGGTCAGCACGTAGACCGGGCGGCGCTGGCCGTAGCGCGGGCCGGCCACCTTGGCCGACGTCCAGTGCTGCTCCAGCCGGTTGCCGGCGCGCCAGCGGATGTCGATCAACCGCGTGGGCTTGTCGAACAGGTAGCTGGCCAGCAGCGCCACCGTCTCGGGGTCGCCACCGCCGTTGCGGCGCAGGTCGATGATCAGCGCGTCGGTGCGCGCCAGCACCGTCATCGCGGCGGCCAGCACGGGGCCGGAATCGCGCACCGGCACGAACTCGCGCAATTCCAGGTAGCCGATGTTGCCGCGCAGCCGCTCGACGCGCGAGACGCCGCAGTTGCCGTACAGCCAGGCGTCCCGCATCTCGGCGGCCTCGGCGCGCGCACCGCCCGGCTGCTCGGGCATCACGTCCACGTGCAGGTGCTTGTCCTGCGTGGCCTCGGCGAGCACGGCGGTCAGCTTCTGGGCGAGGGCGGGCGCGTCGGCAGCATCGGCTGCGGCGGCCTGCAGCCTGGGCTCGATGTCCTTGACGCGCTCGGGAAAGATGTAGCGGTCGCGCAGCTGGCGCGCCAGTTCGCGGGCGGCATGGGTGCGGGCGGCGGCGTCCAGCGCAGGGCCGGGCGGGCCGTCCGGGGCGGGCTGGCTCCAGGCGGTCAGGCTGGTGGCGAGCAGGGCGCTGAGCAAGGCGGCAAGGGCCAGGGTCTTCATGCTTTGTCCTTCTTGGGGCGAGGAGACAGCGCAGCCGCGGCATCGCGGCGGCGCTGGGGAAAGGAGCGGGCGCGCAGCGCGGTGATGGCTTCGTCCAGCAAGGCGGACAGCGGCGTGGAGAGCTCGGCGTCCAGCCCGCGGGCCGCGCCTGCGGTGGTGGCCCAGATGGCCCGCAGCTGCGGCAGTGCCGCGTAAGCCTTGGCGCTGAGCGCGAAGAGGCGCCGGCGTGCGTCTGCCGGGTCCGTCTGCGGTGCGACCCAGTCGTGCGCCAACATCAGGTTCAGCGTCTGCGTGGCCGCCGGCTGGCTGATGCCGGCCTTGGCGGCGATCTGGCCCACGGTCAGCGGCGATTCGTCCAGCAGCGCGCGCAGCACGGGCGTGAAGCGGGGCCGGTAGTCGAGGCCCTCGTCCGTGTAGATGGATTCAAGTTCGCCGTCGAGCAGTTCGAGCAGCGTGCGCAGTTGGGTGCCAAGGCCGGGGCGTGTCATGCAGCGCATTTGATAAGCGCTTATGCAAATTGCCGGAAGTCATGCCCGGCGGGGCGCGGCCTCCTCAGCGGACGCACAACAGGCCCGCGGCTTGCGCCACGGGCCTTGGGTCTGTTTGCCTGTTTGCCTTGACCGCTGGCTCAGCCCGCCCGCGCCTTTTCGATGGCCGCGATGTCGATCTTGCGCATCTTCATCATGGCCTCGAAGGCCCGCTTGGCAGCGGCCCGGTCCGGGTCGGTCATCGCGTCGGTCAGCGCCCGCGGCGTGATCTGCCAGGACAAGCCCCAGCGGTCCTTGCACCAGCCGCACTGGCTTTCCTGGCCACCGTTGCCGACGATGGCCCCCCACAGGCGGTCGGTCTCGGCCTGGTCGTCGGTGGCGATCTGGAAGGAGAAGGCTTCGCTGTGCCTGAACGCGGGGCCGCCGTTCAGGCCGATGCAGGGGATGCCGCAGACGGTGAACTCCACCGTCAGTACGTCGCCTTCCCGGCCATCGGGGTAGTCGCCCGGCGCGCGGTGGACCTTGCCCACGGCGCTGTCGGGAAAGGTCGCGGCGTAGAACTTCGCGGCGGCTTCGGCGCCGCCGTCGAACCACAGGCACAAGGTGTTCTTGGGGGTCGTCATGTCTCGCTGCTCCGGGATCAAGCCGCCTTCTTGCGGCTTGGGGTGGTCTTGGCGGTGGCCTTCTTCGCTGGTGCCTTGGCCGGCGCCTTGGCCTTGGCCGCCTTGCCGCCCAGACTCTGCCGCAGCAGCTCGGTCAGGTCGACCACGTTGGTGCTGCCCATGTCGGGCGCGGCCTCGAAGGGCTGCACCGTGGCCGTCTTGCCGGACTTGGCCTTGGCGGCCACCAGCGCGTGGATGGCGGTCGTGAAGTCGTCCTTGAACTGCTCGGGCTTCCACGGGCCCGTCATCTGGCTGATCAGCTGCTGGGCCATCTTGAGTTCGGCGGGCTTGACGCCGGCGGCGCCGGCCTTGGGCAGGTCCAGCGCGTCGGGCGAGCGGATCTCCTCGGCCCAGCGCAGCGTGCCCAGCATCAGCGCCGGGCCGGCCGGGATCAGCGCGGCCAGGTGCTCCTTGTTGTGCAGCACGAAGCGGGCGATGCCGATGACGCCGGCCTGGGCCAGCGCCTCGCGCAGCAGCGCGTAGACGCGCTCGGCGCGGCCGTCGGGCGCGAGGTAGTAGGGCTTTTCCACGTAGATGAAGGACACCTCCGCGGCCTTCACGAAGCGCTCGATCTGGAGGGTCTGCGTGCGCTGGGGGTAGGCGCCCTTGATCTCGTCGTCGGACAGCACGACGTACTCGTCACCGGCCAGCTTCACGCCCTTGACGATCTGCTCCTTGGCGATCTCCTTGCCGGTGCGCTTGTTGACGCGCTTGTAGCCCACCGGGTCCATGCTGCGCTTGTCCAGCCAGTCGAAGTCGACCTCCTGCTCCTGCGTGGCGCTGTGCAGGGACACCGGCACGTGCACGAGGCCGAAGGAGATCGCGCCCTTCCAGATGGCGCGTGAGCTGGAGCCTGGGCTTGCCATGCTCAGTGCAGGCGCCGCAGCGCCGAGGCGGTCAGGGCGACGTAGTGCGCCGAGTCGACCTTGGGCTTGGGCATCTCGTCGGGCATGGGCGGCGGGGGCACTTCCCTGCGGCAGGCCACGAGGGCCGACACGGCGATCAGCGCGCCGGTTACCAGCTGGAGCAGTCGAGGTGGCATGGCAGCCTCCCAGGTGTGGCGCGTGGCTCAGATGCCCCAGGGGGCGCCGTAGTAGTCGTAGACGCCGCGGCCGTACTCGTCGGAGTAGGCGGGCCGCTCTTCCTTGGCGTAGCGCGGGCCGCTCTTGAGCTGCTCCATGTCGAGGTTGACGACGTAGCCGTCCTTCTCGACGTCGTAGGTCAGCATGCTCCAGGGCAGCGGGAAGCGGTCCGTGCCCAGGCCCAGGAAGCCGCCGAACTCCAGCGCGGCGTAGCGCACGTGGCCGTTGCGCTTGTCGATGACGAGGTCGTCGATGGCGCCGAGCTTCTCGCCGGCGAGGTTGTAGACGCTGGTGCCTTCGACCTTGGACGAAGAGATGGTGGGGTGCAGGCTCATGGAGGGCTCCTGGGTGGGGTCCGAATCACTATCGGAGCTGCGCGGCACAGCCGCCGTCAGCGCCACGGCTGCGGCGCTGTAGGCGGGCGCCGATCCGCGCGATGCGTCCCTTCAATCGGGGATGCCCGGCCCCACGGCCGCGCCAAGCTCATCAGAATCGAAGGTCACCCGGAGGATGCCCACCATGAAGACCCTGCTCATCTACGACGATCTCGTGGCCCTGAACCGCGACCAGCACCGCCAGCTCAAGCTCGCGCAGGGCCCGGGTGCGCTCGGCTTCGCACGCGGCACGAACTCGGTGCTGATCGCGGCCAGCGAGCTGGCGCTGGCCGCGCTGGACTTTCCCTGCGTCTTCATCGCGGCCGACGAGGGCCACAGCCTGGCCGCCATCGTCGGGCTGCGCGACCACGAGAACCTGTTCGTGCAGGCGGACGGCAACTGGGCCGGCGGCGCCTACCTGCCGGCGTTCTTCCGGCGCTATCCGTTCGTGCTGGCCGAGGCCGAGGGCAACCCGAGCTTCACCGTCTGCCTGGACCGCGCCTACGCGGGGCTGAACACCGAGCACGGCGAGGCGCTGTTCGACGCCGAGGGCCGCGAGACGCCCTGGCTGGAGGACATCAAGCGCTTCCTGCTGAACTTCCGCCAGGAAATGGTCGACAGCCGCGACTTCGCCAACCACCTGGCCGCGCTGGAGTTGCTGCAGGACGGCAGCATCGACTACGTGGTGGACGGCGAGAAGAGCACGCTGCGCGGCTTCAAGACCATCGACGAGGCGCGGCTGCGTGCGCTGGACGGCGCGGCGCTGCAGGACCTGTCGGCACGCGGCTGGCTGGGCTTGGCCTACGCCCACCTGCTGTCCATCCACCAGGTCCAGCGCCTGGCCCGCCGGCTCGACGAGCGCCGCCGCCAGGACGCCGCCGAGCGCGACGCGGCCGCGGCGATGCACTGACTTCGACCCGGCCGACAGGCGGATGCAAACGCCTTGCGCTGCCGAGTCACGTCGCGGTCGGTGAGCTCCTACAGCCCGGAAGCGCCCAGCCTGACTGTGGCGGCGCGCCGGCCCACGCACATTGGACGCATGGTGCTCAGCACCTGGCGGGGCGGCAGCAAACGCCTGCCCCGTGACCCGTGTTCAACCCTTCCAGGAGTTCCCTCATGGCCAACATCAGCCCCACCATTTCCTCGTCCAAGGTCGAAGGCACCAACGTCTACAGCGCCAGCGGCGACAAGCTCGGCTCCATCGACGATCTGGTCATCGACAAGAGGTCCGGCCAGGTCCGCTACGCGGCGCTGGAGTTCGGCGGCTTCCTCGGCATGGGGAGTGACCGCTACCCGCTGCCCTGGGACCAGCTGAAGTACGACACCACCAAGGACGGCTACGTCGTCAACGTCGACAAGAGCCAGCTGGAGCGCGCGCCGCGCTACACCGCCGACGAAGCACCCACCTACAACGACGAGTACGGCCGCAAGGTCTACGACTACTACGGCTCGACCTGGTGGATGTAAACCTCAACCGCTTCTTGCGTTGAAGGGGGCGGCACTGCCGCCCCTTTTTTCTTTCACCCAGGAGAACGCCATGCACGACCCCGGCCACAGCCCACCGCCCGACCACCCGCCCCTGCCTGTCGAACCCGATCGCCCGGCCGACAAGGATCCGAAGGCGCGCCAGGTCAAGGACGGCGCCTTTGACGACGGCTCCGTGGCCGGCGAGGAAGACCCGGGCGCCGGCATCGAAACGATGGTGCCCAAGCCCAGGCGCTAGCCGCCGAGCAACCGCATCAATGACGGGCCGGCTGCGGCCGCAGCCAGCGCGCGCTCGTCCTGCTCGTCCTTCAGTTCGACACCGCTGAGCTGCCGCGCTCGCGCTTCGCGCAGCAGACCGTGCAGCTTCGCGGCGGCTGCCGCTGGCGCAAGGCCGGCATCGCGCACGTTGGAGATGCAGTTGCGCTGCGCATCGACCAGCCCGGGCCGCGGCGCCCAGCTGAAATAGATGCCCAGGCTGTCCGGCGCCGACAGGCCCGGCCGCTCGCCGATCAGCACGACGACGCAGCGCGCATTCAGCAGCGCGCCGACCTCGTCGCCCAGCGCCACGCGAGCCTGGGTGGCCACCACGGGCGGCGCCCAGGTCCAACCACCTTCAATCAACAGCCGCTCGCGCAGCACGGCAAAAAGCGGCAGGGCCTGGCGTTGCAGGGCCAGCGCGGAGAGGCCGTCGGCGAGCACGAACGCCAGGTCGGCCGGCGGCGCCTGCAGGTCTCGCAGCGCTGTGGCATCGGCCGCATCGGGCCGCCGGCCCAGGTCGGGCCGCTGCAGATAGCTGGCGCGGTCCGCCGCCTGGCTCCGTGCCCGCAGCGGCGCCTCGCCCAGCGCCCGCAACCCGGCCAGCAGCGCGTCGGCATCCAGCGGCGCGTGCACGGCGTCGCGCGCCTCGGCGTGGGCCTGCTGGAAGGCGAGGTGAGCCGCGGTCGGCACGCTCACGCCCGCGCGGCCCAGGCCGATGCGCGCGGCCGTGTGGCGGCGCAGGCTGGCCCAGGGCTGGTCGATGACCGGCGGCTTCATGACTGTGCAAGCAGGGCAGCGAAACGCGCCGGGAACCCGTCCGCCAGCCGCGCCTGCGAGCCGGGCTCGAAGATGCCCACGCGCTGCAGCCAGGCCTCGAACTCGGGCGCCGGCCGCAGCCCCAGCAGGCGCCGCATCGCCAGCGCGTCGTGAAAGCTGGTGCTCTGGTAGCCCAGCATGATGTCGTCTGAACCCGGCACGCCCATGATGTAGTTGCAGCCGGCGGCGCACAGCAGCGTGAGCAGGCTGTCGACATCGTCCACGTCCGCCTCGGCATGGTTGGTGAAGCAGACGTCCACGCCCATCGGCAGGCCCAGCAGCTTTGCGCAGCAGTGGTCTTCCAGGCCGGCGCGCAGGATCTGCTTGCCGTCGAACAAATACTCCGGCCCGATGAAACCGACGACGCTGTTGACCAGCAGCGGCTCGAAGCGCCGCGCCACCGCGTAGGCCCGGCACTCCAGCGTCTGCTGGTCGCAGCCATGGTGGGCACCGCTGGACAGCGCGCTGCCCTGGCCGGTCTCGAAGTACATGACCTGCCGGCCACCGCGCTTGAGCGCCAGCGCC
Organism: uncultured Roseateles sp.; assembly: GCA_963422775.4. Lineage (GTDB taxonomy): Bacteria > Pseudomonadota > Gammaproteobacteria > Burkholderiales > Burkholderiaceae_C > Pelomonas. The sequence continues at coordinate 24,918 of CAUJSJ030000045.1, read as the reverse complement.
GCAGCCTGAGTTTCCTCCAGCAGCGCGAGCGTGATGCCGAAGCCCCGGTTGGCGCCCTCGGTGCCGGCGATGGACTGGAACACCAGATCCACCGGCGCGCCGCGATGGATGGCCTCCAGCGTGGTCGTCACGTGCGTCAGCACGCAGCTCTGCGTCGGGATCTCGTGGCGGGCGATGACGGCGTCCAGCATCTGCAAGAGGCGCATGACCTGGGGCAGGTTGTCGGTCGCCGGGTTGATGCCGATGACGGCGTCGCCGGCGCCCATCAGCAGGCCGTCGAGCAGGCTGGCGGCGATGCCGGCCTCGTCGTCCGTCGGGTGGTTGGGCTGCAGCCGCGTGGCCAGCCGGCCGCGCAGGCCCAGCGTGCTGCGGAACTGCGTGACGACCTCGCAGCGGCGGGCGATCAGCATCAGGTCCTGCACGCGGCAGAGCTTGCTGACGGCGGCGGCCATCTCCGGGGTCAGCCCGATGGCGATCTGCGCGGGGTCCACGGCGTCGGCCAGCAGCGCGTCGCGCAGGCCGCCCACGGTCAGGTGGGCGATGGGCGCAAAGGCCGCGGCGTCGTACGTGTCGACGATGAGCCGCGTGACCTCGTCGCTTTCGTAGGGCACGACCGCTTCGTTCAGGAAGGCCGTCAGCGGCAGGTCGGCCAGGGCCAGCTGCGCGGCCACCCGCTCGCGTGCGTTGGCGGCGGCCACGCCGGCCAGCTCGTCGCCCGAGCGCCGCGGGCTGGCCTTGGCGAGCAACGTGCGCAGGTCACCAAAGCCGTAGCGCTCGCCGCCGAGGGTGTGGGTGAAAGCCATGGCGCGAGTTTGCGCTGCCGCAATGGCCCGCGCATGACGAAGCGATGACGCGGCGCTGCTCACGCCTTTGTCATGCGCGCGCCCTAGCCTGGGCCTCCCACGCCGCCGAATCCCACGCCCATGCTGCTTGACGGTCTGCCCGCTTCCCTCCCGCCCTGGGCCTGGGGCCTGCTCGCAGCGCTGGCGCTGTCGGCCGCTGTCATTGGCCTGCAGGGCAAGCTGCTGTTCGGCCGCACCTGGGTCATCCGCCGCACCGACCCGGGCCCCGCCGCCGCCCGGCGGCGCAGCGAGGCCGTGTGGCTGGCGCGCCCGGGCGGCGTGCAGTTGCAGGGCTGGCTGACCCTGCCAACGGGCGTGCCGGCGGATGCCCCGCCACCGCGCCGCCTGCTGCTGTGGTTTGGCGGGCGCAATGAAAACGTCGCCTGGACATCCGACCTCGCCGGCTGGCTGCCCGACGACTGCGCGCTGCTGGCCTTCAACTACCGCAGCCTCGGCGCCAGCGGCGGCTGGCCGAGCGAGGCGGCCTGCGTGGCCGACGCCGAAGCCGCCGCGGCCTGGGGGCTGGCGCGGTTGGCGCTGCCGCCAAGCGCGCTGCACCTGGCCGGGCGCAGCCTGGGCACCGGGGTGGCCATGCAGCTGGCGGCGCGCCTGGCAGCGGCCGGCCGCCCGGTGGCCAGCGTCGCGCTCATCACGCCGCTGAAAAGCCTGCGCGCGGTGCTGCGGCGCAACCTGCTGCTCGCGCCGCTGACGCCCTGGCTGCGCTCACCGCTGGACAGCGTCGCCGCCGCACGGGCGCTCAACTGCGAGGTGCTGGTGCTGCTGGCCGAGCGCGACACGCAGGTGCCGCACGCACACTCGCACACGCTCGTGCAGGCCCTGCGCGGCGCGGGCTCGGCCGTGACCGTGCACCAGCTCGCCGGCACCAACCACCGCAGCCTGGCGCGCACGCCCGCGGCCATGCAGCACCTCGGCGGCTGGTTGCTGGAAGAATCCGCCGCACCATGAAGAAGACCTTGAACGCCCTTGCGCTGGCCGCCGCCGCAGCCGGCACACCGGCCCTGGCGGCCGACACCCAGTTCGCCGTCCTCGTGCTGGCCATGCCCACCAAGTACCACCACGAGTACATCCCGGTGGCGCGCGAGAGCTTCGAGAAACTGGCCCGGCTGCACGCCTTCGAGCTGACCTGGGCAGCCCAGCCCTATGCCTTCGAAGGTGACCTGAGCAAGTACGCCGCGGTGGTGCTGCTGAACAGCTCGGGCGAGGAATTCAACGAGGCCCAGCGCGCGGGGCTGGAGCGCTACATGAAGGCCGGCGGCAACGCCGTCGTCGTGCACCGCGCCATCATCAGCAAGCCAGGCCTGTGGCCCTGGTACGAGAAGCTCGTCGGCCGTTCCTTCGTCATCCACCCCATGCTGCAGACGGCCGTCGTCAGCAAGGTGGACGCCACCCACCCCGCCACCTTCGGCCTGCCCGACCGCTGGATCTGGTCAGACGAGTGGTACGAATTCAGCAACCCGCACGGCGTGACCATCCACCCCGTGCTGGCCGTGGACGAGCGCAGCTACGACCCCACCAGGATCTGGCCCGGCCAGGTCGCCAAGGGCATGGGCGCGGACCACCCGGTGAGCTGGTGGCACGGGGTCGAGAAGGGCCGCGTGTTCGTCACGGCGCTGGGGCACAACGTCGAGATGTACCGCGATGGGCGGTACCTGGATCACCTGTGGGGCGGCGTGTGGTGGGCGGCCACAGGACGCTGACCCCCCGCTGCGCGTTACTTCGAGAACCAGCCCGAGATGCGCTGGCGAATGCGCAGGAAGAATCCGGCACGCTCCACGTCGGCCAGCGCGACGACCGGCACCTCCCCGAGCTGCTTGCCGTTGGCCGTGGCGACGACCTTGCCGATGACGGCACCCTTGGCGATCGGCGCCTCCAAGCCCGCGTTCAAGGACACCAACGTCTTGACCGCGGCCCCCTGCCCCTTCGGGATCACCAGGGTCCATGGCTGTGCAATGCCAGCCGCGACCTCGGGCGCCACGCCATAGACCACCTTGGCCGACGCCAGCGTCGCGCCGGGTTGGGCGGGGGTCGCCTCCTCGAAGTTGGCGTAGCCCCAGTTGAACAACACCCGGGTCTGGTCAGCGCGAGCCTGCTTGCTGTTCGCGTTCATGATGACCGAGATCAGGCGCATGCCATTGCGCTTGGACGAGGCGGTCAGGCAATAGCCGGCGTCCTCCGTGTGCCCGGTCTTGAGCCCGTCGACGGTCGAGTCGGTGTACAGCAGTGCGTTGCGGTTGCCCTGCTTGATCTTGTTGTAGGTGAACTCGCGCTCGGCGTAGATCGGGTAGTACTCGGCGCTGTTGCGGATGATGGCCGCAGCCAGCACGGCCAGGTCCTTCGCCGAGGCCTTGTTGTTGGGGTCGGGCAGGCCGGCCGCGTTCGCGAAGTGCGTCTTCGTCATGCCGAGCTTGGCGGCTTCGGCATTCATCAGCGTGACGAAGCCGGCCTCCGAGCCGCCTACGTGTTCGGCCAGCGCCTTGGACGCGTCATTGCCGCTGGCGATGACCACGCCGCGCAGCATGTCCATCAAGGAGGCCTTCTCGTTGAGCGGCACGAACATGCAGCTGTCGCCGTCCTTGCCGCCGCGGCACCAGGCGCTCTCGCTCATGGTGACCATCTCATCGGGCTTGAACTTGCCGCTCTTCAGGCCCTGCTCCACCAGGTAGCTGGTCATCATCTTGGTCAGCGACGCGGGCGGCAGCGGTTCGTCCGCGTTGGACGATGCGAGGACCTGCCCCGTGTTGAAGTCCATCAACACCCACGCCTTGTTTTCGAGCACCGGGATGGCCTGCCCGTTGGCGTCGGTCGTCATCGCCTGCTCCGCGGGGGCGGACTTGGCCTTGCGGGCTGCAGCCGCGTGGGGCTTGGACTTGGCATGCGGCGCGGCGCTGGCGGCCCCGGCCATGCCGATCAGGATCGCGCTGGCAAGAAGGGAAGGGAGCAGAGGGGAAATGCGCAGAGTGCGGGGCATGGAGAGATGCTTGCTGAAGAAGCCGGTAGATAGCTCAGAGACGGGCGGTTTTTGTGCTGGCGCGATGCGCACGGGCCAGGGCCGGCGAAAACGCGCCCGGGATGCGCTGGACACGGGATCGCGCCAGGCGATTCGGGGCCCAATTGTGGCCGCTTGACCGTGCACCAGTCGGGCCGGCGACGGCGATCTCACGAATCTCTACAACTGCACCCGACCTGTGGGGCCACTTCCGGTGGGGCGACCGGGCGGCCGAAATCACTCACCGCCGTGAGCGCGCGTCGCGGGCAAACTCACCGCAACGACTCTGAAGGGCCCGAGCACCGGCCCGCCCAACGCATGCAGCGCCGCCCGTTGATCCTCTCGCCCTGGTTGACCCTGCTGACGCCGCTCAGCCGAGCCGCGCCCACGCCGAACGTGCTGCCGCTCTGGCCCGAGGGCGTGCCCGCCGCCGTGCGGGCGGATGCGCCGGCCGTGCGCGGCGACCTCGGCCCCGAACGCGTGGACGCGAACAGCGCCATCGCCAACGTGTCAGTGCCCACGCTCACCGTCGTGCCGCCCGCCGTGGACAGACCCAACGGCACGGCTGTGATCCTGTGCCCGGGCGGCGGCTACCGCTACCTGTCGTGGCAGCGCGAGGGCCTGCAGTACGCCGCCTGGCTGAGCACGCTGGGCATCACCACCTTCATCCTGAAAAGCCGCCTGCAGGCCTGGGGCCACCCCGCGCCGCTGCAGGACGTGCTGCGCGCCATCCGCCTGGTGCGCTCGCGCGCGGCCGAGTTCGGTGTCGACCCCCAGCGCATCGGCGTGATGGGCAGCTCCGCCGGCGGCCACCTGGCGGCCAGCGCCAGCACGCTGTTCGACCATGCCGACGGCCGCACCGGCGCCGCGCTGGACACCAGCGTCAGCGCCCGGCCCGACTTCGCCGTCCTCGTCTACCCCGTCATCACCATGGCCGACCCCGCCGCCCACGCCGGCTCGCGCCGCGCGCTGCTGGGTGCTGGGCCCAGCCCCGCGCTGCTGGCGCTGACGTCGCTCGAGCAGCAGGTCACGGCCGCCACCCCGCCCACGGTGCTGCTGCACACCCAAGGCGACAAGACCGTGCCGGTGCAGAACAGCATCCTGTACTACCAGGCCCTCACCCGCGCCGGCGTGCCGGCCGAGCTCTACCTGTTCGAGCAGGGCGGGCATGGCATCGGCATGCGGGATGGGTTGGGCACGGCGTCGGCGTGGCCCAGGCGGGTGGAGGACTGGTTGCGGCAGCGGGGGTTGTTGGGCCCGGCGGGGCGGTGAGGCAGGCTTAGGCAGGAAAGTCGGGGTGATTCAGCGCGGGGCACGGTGGATGCTCGCAACTCCGCGCCTTGTGCCTGCCTTCGGCCCGCTAGAGTTCCGGGCCGGCGCCAGCCGCGACCGCGACCTCCAGCAGTTGAGGCCGGCCAGCCCACGAGACCATGAGTCAACAAGCCCTTTCTTCCTTCATCTGGTCCGTCGCCGACCTGCTGCGTGGCGACTACAGGCAATCTGAGTACGGTCGCGTCATCCTGCCTTTCACCGTGCTGCGGCGCTTGGACTGCGTGCTGGAAGCCACCAAACCGGCCGTGTTGAAGGAGTTGGAGGCCAGGACGAAGAGCGGCGTGAACCCTGATGCCTACCTTCGGCGCAAGGCGGGCCAGACCTTCTACAACACCTGGCCGGGCGACCTGACAAAGCTGCTGGGCGATCAGGATCACATCCGCCAGAACCTCTACGCCTACGTTCAGGCTTTCTCCCCAGAGGCCCGCGACATCTTCGAGCGCTTCGATTTCTACACGCAGATTGAGCGCCTGGCCAAGGCCAACCTGCTCTACCTCGTCACCGAGAAGTTCGCCAACATCGACCTGCACCCTGAAGCGGTGGACAACGCCCACATGGGCGCAGTGTTCGAGGAGCTGATCCGCAAGTTCGCTGAAATCTCGAACGAGACGGCGGGCGAGCACTTCACCCCGCGCGAGGTCATCCGGCTGATGGTGGACCTCATCTTCATCGAGGACGACGACGTGCTCAGCCCCGGCAACGCCGTGGTCCGCACCATCTACGACCCCACGGCCGGCACCGGCGGCATGCTGTCGGTGCCGGGCGAATACCTGCTGGATCACAACCCGCAGGCGCGGCTGACCATGTACGGCCAGGAGCTCAACGACGAGAGCTACGCCATCTGCAAGGCCGACATGCTCATCAAGGGCCCGGGGGCCGAGAACATCGTTGCCGGCAACACGCTCAGCGACGACGGCCACGCCAATCGCAAGTTCGACTACATGCTCTCCAACCCACCCTTCGGCGTGGAGTGGAAGAAGGTCGAGAAGGCCGTGCGCCAGGAGCATGAGCAAAAGGGCTTCGACGGCCGCTTCGGCCCCGGCCTGCCGCGCGTCAGCGACGGCTCCATGCTGTTCTTGATGCATTTGCTGTCCAAAATGGCGCCGGTGGTCAACGGCGAAGGCGGCTGCCGCTTCGGCATCGTGCTGAACGGCTCACCGCTGTTCACCGGCGGCGCCGGCAGCGGCGAGAGCGAGATCCGCCGTTACGTGCTGGAGAACGACCTGGTGGAAGCCATCGTCGGCCTGCCCACCGACATGTTCTACAACACCGGCATCGCCACCTACGTCTGGGTGCTGTCCAACAAGAAGCCGGCCGACCGCAAGGGGTTTGTGCAACTCATCGACGCCAGCGGCTTCTGGCAGAAGATGCGCAAGAGCCTGGGCTCCAAGCGCAAGGAGATGAGCGACGCCCACATCGCCACCGTCACGCGGCTGTTCGGCGGCTTCACCGAGGCCGAGCTGGTGACCGTGTTCGACGCCGCCGGCCGGCCCCAGGGCGAGCCGCAGCTCGTCACCGGCACCGACCAGCCCCCCGCCGCCCCGGAAGGCGGCCGCCTCAAGCGCGTGCCCATCGCGCGCATCTTCCGCAACGAGGAGTTCGGCTACACGACCTTGACCGTGGAGCGCCCGCTGCGCGATGAAGCCGGCCAGGTGGTGCTGGGCCTCAAGGGCAAGCTCAAGGGCAAGCCCCAGCCCGACAGCGCACTGCGCGACACCGAGAACGTGCCGCTGGGCGAAGACATCGCCGCCTATTTCAAGCGCGAGGTGCTGCCGCATGCGCCGGACGCGTGGATCGACGAGGAGAAGAGCAAGGTCGGCTACGAGATCCCGTTCAACCGCCACTTCTACGTCTTCGAGCCACCGCGCAGTTTGAACACCATCGACGAGGAGCTTAAGACCGTCACGGCCAGCATCATGAAGATGCTGGGGGAGTTGGCGGAATGACGTTGCCGAGGTATTCGGAATACAAAAACAGCGGAGTGGAGTGGCTGCGGGCAATTCCCTCCCACTGGAAAGTGATTCGGGTAAAGCGCCTCGTCTCGTCCATTGAGCAGGGGTGGAGCCCTCAATGTGAGAGCTTCCCTGCTGAAACAGTAGATGAATGGGGCGTATTAAAAGTTGGCTGTGTGAATGGCGGAGTGTTTAAGCCTTCTGAGAACAAGAAGCTACCACCAGAGCTCGAGCCAATGCCCGCCTACACGCTCAAACGCGACGACTTACTTATTTCCAGAGCAAATACTCGCGAGCTTGTCGGCAGTGCGGCAGTTGTGCTGGAGGATTTTGAAAATTTGATGCTGTGCGACAAGTTGTACCGATTGCGCGTAATTGACAGCGCGTGCTCAGCAACCTTTTTAGCGGCATACCTCGGCACTCTCGAAACCCGGTCGCAAATTGAGCTTGAGGCGACGGGCTCGAGCAGTTCGATGCTCAATATTGGTCAATCCGTCATTTTGGAATTACCGGTGCCGCTGCCCGACATGCCGGAACAGCGCGCCATCACCACTTTTCTCGACCACGAAATCGCCAAGATCGATGGACTGATTGCGGAACAGGAAAAGCTCATCGCGCTGCTGGCCGAGAAGCGCCAGGCCACCATCTCGCATGCTGTCACCCGCGGCCTGAACCCCCAGGCCCCCGTGAAGGACTCCGGCGTGCCGTGGTTGGGGGAGGTGCCGGCTCATTGGGAGGTCGCCGCATTGAAGCGGTTCTGGAGCGTGACTGACTGCAAACACGTCACGGCTGAGTTTGTGGAAGACGGATTCCCGCTCGCCAGCATCCGGGAAGTTCAAGCTCGATTCGTCACTTTGGACGGCGCGAAGCGGACCACTCAATACTTCTACGAGCAACTGACCGAGGGCGGCCGCCGTCCGCAGCCCGGCGACTTGATCTTCAGCCGCAACGCAGCCGTTGGAGAAGTGGCGCAGGTTGCCGAGTTCCATCCCGAGTTCGCGATGGGTCAGGACGTTTGTTTGCTCCGCAGGCATTCGCTGAGTTACTCCGCTGACTTTCTTCAAGCTGTGATCAGGTCGCGGGTAGTCGTTGAACAGTTGGGAAACATCATGGTCGGCTCGACGTTCAAACGGGTCAACGTGGAGGACATCCGAGGGCTGATCGTTGCTATGCCGCCAGCGGCTGAACAGGCGAGGATTGCCGAGTTCGTCAACAACGAGGCAGCAAGGCTCGAACAGCTTATTGATACGGCCAACAGGGCGATTGGGCTCATGCAGGAACGCCGCTCCGCCCTCATCGCCGCCGCCGTCACCGGCCAGATCGACGTTCGCGGCACGGTGGCACAGGCAACGTCTGCACAAAAGGCGGCCGCATGAAGTTCGAGACCTTCTCCGCCGGCCAATGGGTGCCGCGCTATCAGTACAAGAGCTTCGAGCCCACGCCGGTGAACCACGAATGGTTCTGGGAAGACCCGACCATTGCCGTACTGCTGGAGCAGGCCAACCGCGCGCTGGGCGAGCTGAATGCCTTCTCGCTGATCGTGCCGGACATCGACCTGTTCATCCAGATGCACGTGGTGAAGGAGGCGCAGACGTCCAGCCGCATCGAGGGCACGCAGACGGCGATGGACGAGGCGCTGCTGCCGGAAGACCAAGTGCTGCCCGAGAAGCGCGACGACTGGCGCGAGGTGCGCAACTACATCGACGCGGTGAACGATGCGGTGGCGGCGCTGGCCGAGCTGCCCTTGTCGAACCGGCTGCTGAAGCAGACGCACGCGACGCTGATGCGGGGCGTGCGCGGCGAGCACAAGCTGCCGGGCGAGTTCCGCAGCAGCCAGAACTGGATTGGCGGCTCGGGCCTGCAGGACGCGGCCTTTGTGCCGCCGCATCAGGACGGCGTGGCCGAGCTGATGAGCGACCTGGAGAAGTTTCTGCACAACGAGGCGGTGGCCGTGCCGCACCTGGTGCGCATCGCCCTCGGCCACTACCAGTTCGAGACCATCCACCCGTTTCTCGATGGCAATGGCCGCATCGGCCGGCTGATGATTCCGCTCTATCTGGTGAGCTGCGGGGTGCTGAGCAAGCCATCGCTCTACCTGTCGGACTTTTTCGAGCGCAACCGGGCCAGCTATTACGACGCGCTGATGCGGGTGCGGGTCAGCAACGACCTGATCCACTGGGTGCGCTTCTTCCTGAGGGGCGTGGCCGAGACGGCGGGCAAGGGCCGCGATGTTTTCCGCGACGTGCTGCACCTGCGGACCGAGGTGGAGCAGGCGATCCTGGACCTGGGCAAGCGCGCGCCCAATGCCCGTGCCGCGCTGAAGCTGCTGTACCGCAACCCGATGGTGAGCGCGGCCGACTTGTCGCGCGGCCTGGGCATCAGCACGCCGACGGCCAATGCGCTGGTCAAGGATTTCCTGCGGCTGGGCATCCTGCGGGAGAACACGGGCCTGCAGCGGGGCCGCGTCTACGTTTTTGATCGTTACCTACGGCTCTTCATTAGTTAAGGGAAATGGCTTTCCCTTAACTAGTTACATTGCCAGCTAAAGGCAAACGCTTGTCCGTGGCACCCACAGGGAGGAAAGGCCGATGAGCCTGCACAGGGAAGTCCATTTCGAGCTGGAGATCTGCCAGCACCTGGCCGCCCACGGCTGGCTGCATGCCGAGGGCGATGCAGCGCTGTTCGACCGGGCCAACGGGCTGTTCATGCCCGACCTGCTGGCCTGGGTGCAGGCCACACAGCCCGCGAGCTGGCAGCGCCTGGGCAAGACCCACGGCCCCGCGTTGGCCACCGTGCTGGCCGAGCGGGTGCGCAAGAGCCTAAACGAGCGCGGCACGCTGGACGTGCTGCGGCGCGGCGTGGAGCTGCTGGGCCTGCCGGCGCCTCTGATGCTGGCGCAGTTCAAGCCGGCGCTGGCCATCAACCCGGCCACCCAGGCCGCGTATGCCGCGAACCGGCTGCGCGTGGTGCGGCAGGTCTGCCACTCGCCCAACAACCCGAAGGCGGAGCTGGACCTGGTGCTGTTCGTCAACGGCATTGCGGTGGCGACGGCCGAGCTGAAATCGGACTTCACGCAGAGCGTTCATGACGCGGTGGACCAGTACCGTTTCGACCGCCATCCGGCGCCCAAGGGCGGCGTGCTGGAACCGCTGCTGGGCTTCCCGGGCGGGGCGCTGGTGCACTTCGCGGTCAGCCAATCTGAAGTGATGATGACCACGCGGCTGGCCGGACCGGCGACGAGCTTTCTGCCCTTCAACCGGGGCAATGAAGGCGCCGCCGGCAACGCGCCGAACCCGGCGGGATTTGCCACGGCATACCTGTGGGAAGAGGTGTGGGCGCGGGAAAGCTGGCTGGACATCCTGCACCGCTACCTTACGGCCAAGCGCGACGACAAGAAGCAGCTCAAGAGCGTGGTCTTCCCGCGCTATCACCAGCTGGATGTGACGCGCGCGCTGGTGGCCGACGTGCTGGCTCAGGGCGCGGGCCAGCGCTACCTGATCCAGCACTCGGCCGGCTCCGGCAAAACCAACTCGATTGCCTGGACGGCGCACTTCCTGGCCGACCTGCACGACGCCGAACACAAGAAGATGTTCGACAGCGTGCTGGTGGTGAGCGACCGCAATGTGCTGGACGCGCAGCTGCAGGAGGCGATCTTCGACTTCGAGCGTACGACGGGCGTGGTGGCCAGCATCACGAACGAGCACGGCAGCAAGAGCGCCCAGCTGTCGCAGGCACTGAAGGACGGCAAGAAGATCATCGTCTGCACGATCCAGACATTTCCGTTTGCCTTGCAGGCGGTGCAGGAGCTGGCGGCGACCGAGGGCAAGCGCTTCGCCGTGATTGCCGACGAAGCGCACAGCTCGCAGACCGGCGAGGCGGCGGCCAAGCTCAAGCAGCTGTTGTCGGCGCAGGAGTGGGCCGAGTTGCAGGACGGCGGCGAGGTGGACACCGAGGCGCTGCTGGCCGCGCAGATGGCGGCGCGCGCAGGAGACGCCGCCGGATCAAAAGGTCTCACCTACGTGGCCTTCACCGCCACCCCCAAGCAGAAGACGCTGGAGCTGTTCGGCCGGCCCGGCCCCGACGGGCTGCCGCAGCCCTTCCACGTCTACTCGATGCGCCAGGCCATCGAGGAGGGCTTCATCCTCGACGTGCTGAGGAACTACACCAGCTACAAGCTGGCGTTCAAGCTGGCGCACGACGGCAAGGAATACGACGAGGCGCAAGTCGAGCGCAGCGCGGCCATGAAAGGGATCATGCAGTGGGTGCGGCTGCACCCGTACAACATCTCGCAGAAGGTGCAGGTTGTCGTCGAGCACTACCGCGAGAACGTGCAGCCGCTGCTAGCCGGCCGCGCCAAGGCCATGGTGGTGGTGGGTTCGCGCCGCGAGGCCGTGCGCTGGCAGAAGGCCATACGCGCCTACATCGCCAAGCAGAACTACCCGCTGGGCGTGCTGGTGGCGTTCTCGGGCGAGGTGAACGACGCCGACAGCTACCCGCAGGCCGTGACGGAGGCCAGCAAGGACTTGAACCCAGGCTTGAAGGGTCGCGACATCCGCGAAGCCTTTGCTGACTCGGACTACCACCTGCTGCTGGTGGCCAACAAATTCCAGACCGGCTTTGACCAGCCGCTGCTGTGCGGCATGTACGTGGACAAGATGCTGGGCGGCATCCAGGCGGTGCAGACGCTGTCACGCCTGAATCGCGCGTACCCGGGCAAGGACACGACCTACATCCTGGACTTCGTCAACGAGGCCGGCGACATCCTGAAGGCCTTCAAGACCTACTACGAGACTGCCGAGCTGGAGGCCACGACGGACCCGCACCTGGTCTACGACCTGCGCGCCAAGCTCGACGCCAGCGGCAACTACGACGACTTCGAGGTGGAGCGCGTGGCCAAGGTGGACACGGACCCGGGCGGCACGCAGAAGGCATTGGACGCGGCCATCGCGCCCGTGGCCGACCGCCTGCTGAAGCGCTACAAGGCCGCGCAGCAAGACAAGACGGCAGCCGAAGATCGGCAAGACGACAAGGCCGCAAAGGCGGCCAAGGACGCGCTGGACGCCTTGCTGCTGTTCAAGAACGACATGGCCGCCTACGTGCGGCTCTACGCCTTTCTGTCGCAGATCTTCGACTACGGCAACACCGACATCGAGAAACGCTTCCTGTTTTTCAAGCGGCTCATTCCGCTGCTGAGCTTCGGCCGCGAGCGCGACACGGTGGACCTGAGCCAGGTGGTGCTGACCCACCACACGCTGAAGAACCGTGGCCAGCAGGCGATGAGCCTGAACGCGACGGCAGCTACAAGCTGCCACCGATGGACGCGGTGGGCAGCGGCTCGGTGCAGGAGAAGCAGCAGGCTTACCTGACCGAAATAATCCAGAAGGTGAACGGCCTGTTCGAGGGCGAGCTGAGCGACGACGACCAACTCGTCTACGTGAACGGCGTGCTCAAAGGCAAGCTGCTGGAGAACGAGATGCTGCAGCAGCAGGCGGCCAGCAACAGCAAGGAACAGTTTGCCAACTCGCCCGACCTGAAGGACGCGCTAATGCACGCCATCGTGGATGCGCTGGAGGCCCACACCACGATGAGCACCCAGGCGCTGGGCTCGGAGCGCGTGCGGGATGGCTTGAAGGACATCCTGCTGGGGCCAGCGCAGCTGTACGAGGCGCTGCGGGCTCGGTCGGGTTTTGGTGCTGGCGACAGGCCTTAGCTCCAAGAAAGCAAAAGGCTCACAAGCCTTTCAACTTGTGAGCCTCAGCCACGCGCCAGCGGGCGCCGTAGGGCGCCAAAGTTAGTGCGACGGTCTTACCTAGGAAGAAGTCCACTTGGCGCCAGAGCCGAACTGGCATTTGGGACGAAGTTGTTGGGACTGGCCTATGGCAGCGGCACAGTTGCTGCGACGGGCGAGCGTGAGTGCCACAGCATCAGGAGCGGGTCATGACAAAGTCGCTGGCGCGCGGGAGGCACATCGCGGCGACAGCCGCCGAGCCCGCCGCGCGCGGCGCCACAATCCGCGCATGATGTCTCGACCCGTTCCCGATGAACTCGCCGGCAAGCCGTCGCCACGCGCCGCGGTGCTCTGGCTGACCGGCCTGCCCGGCGCCGGCAAGTCCACGATCGCACAGGCGGTGTGCCGCCAGCTGCGCGCCGCAGGGCAGGCGGCGGTCGTGGTCGACGGCGACGATCTGCGCCGCGGCCTGTCGAGCGATCTCGGCTTCTCCGACCGCGATCGCGCCGAGAACGTGCGCCGCGCCGCCGAGGTCGCGCGTCTGATGGCCGACGCGGGCATCACCGTCGTCGTCGCGCTGATCTCGCCGTTCCGGGCCGACCGCGACCGGGCCCGCGCGCGGTTCGAGCCGGGGCGCTTCGTCGAGGTCTTCGTCGACACGCCGCTCGCGGTGGCGGAGGCGCGCGACCCGAAGGGCCTCTACCGGCTCGCGCGCAGCGGCGCGCTTGCGGGCCTGACGGGCGTCGATGGCCCCTACGAGCCGCCGGCGGACCCCGAATTCATCGTGCGTACGGTCGACGAGCCGGCCGAGCAGGCGGCGGCGCGTCTCGTCGCGAGGCTGGCATGAAGCGCCCCGTGTCACTGAAGCCTGCCGACGCGCAGCAGCTGCGCCGCGCCACGCAGGCGCTGCAGGCGGGCGACCGGATGTACGCGGAGCTGCTGCTGCTCGATCTGGCGCGCAGCGCGCCGGAGCACCCGGAGGTCTTGCGCCTGCGCGCGGTCTGCCGCGCCGGCAACGACGACTGGGAAGGCGCAACGCAGGACCTCGCGCGCGCGCTCGCGCAGCAGCCGGGGGACTTCGACCTCCGCTCGCAGCTCGCGGCCGCGCAGGAGCACGCGCACGACCACGCCGCGGTGGTCGCGACGCTGCGCGAAGGCGAGGCACACGCGACGACATCGGCCGACTGGCTGGGGCTGTCGTTCGAGCATGACAACGCCGGCGAGCCGGCGGCGGCGTACGGCGCCGTGCAGCGCGCCGTCGCGCTTGACCCGGCGGCGCCGCTCGCCCGGCTGCAACGCGCACGCTGCGCCACGGCGCTCGGCCATGGCGATGTCGCGGCCGCGGATTGCCGGCTTCTGATCGCGCGCGGCGAGCTGGTCGCGCACGCGTGGTTCACGCTGGCCGACCTGAAGGTCGTACCGATGACCGCCGACGAGCTGGCACAGCTCGAGGCGAAGGCCGCTGCGCCGCCGGCGACGATGCCGGCGGAGGAGCGGCTGATGCTGCGCTTCGCTCTCGGCCACGCGCTGGAGAGCGCGGGCCGGCACGCCGACGCGTTCCGGGTCCTGTGCGCGGCGAACGATGCGGTGCGCGCGTCGCGGCCGTGGGACGCCGCGGCGTTCGCGCGCCACGTCGACGCGATCCGCGCGGCGTTCGCCGGCGCGCCGCCGCCGCAGGACGGGCCGGGGCGCGAGGTCATCTTCCTCGTCGGACTGCCGCGGTCGGGGACGACGCTTGTCGAGCAGATCCTCGCGAGCCACTCGCAGGTCGAAGGCGCGAGCGAGCTGCCGTACCTGCCGCAGCTGCTCGACGCCGAATCCCGCCGGCGCGGCAAGCCGTTCCCGGCCTGGGTCGCCGATGCCAGCGACGCTGACTGGCGGCGGCTCGGCGACGCCTACTTGCGGGCGAGCGCGCGCTGGCGCACAGCCAAGTCGATCGCCACCGACAAGCTGCCCGAGAACTGGCTCTATGCCGGCGCCGTGCTGCGCATGCTGCCCGGGGCTTGCATCATCGACTGCCGCCGCGACCCGGTGGAGACCGCGTGGTCCTGCTACAAGCAGCTCTTCGGGCCGGGCATGGTGCACTTCACGTACAGCTTCGACGGGCTCGCGGCGTACTGGCGCGTCTACGAAGCGCTCGCCAGCTTTTGGGCCGAGCAGTACCCGGGCCGCTTCGTCGTGCAACGGTACGAGAACCTCGTCGCCGACCCGAACGCCGGCATCCATGCGCTGCTCGCCGCCTGCGGCCTCGACTTCGAGCCGGCCTGCCTGCGCTTTCACGAGACGGCGCGCGCGATCCGCACGCCGAGCGCGCTTCAGGTGCGCCAGCCGATGCGCGTCGCGTCGACGCCGGCGCAGCGCTACGGCCCGCTGCTTGACCCGCTGCGCGATCGTTTCGCCGCGGCAGAGGGTTGATCGGCCCGGCCATGTGGCGGCCAGCGCCAGCACGCTGTTCGACCATGCCGACGGCCGCACCGGCGCCGGCTGGACCACAGCGTCAGCGCCCGGCCCGACTTCGCCGTCCTCGTCTACCCCGTCATCACGATGACCGACCCCAGCGCCCACGCCGGCTCGCGCCGCGCCCTGCTCGGTGCCGAGCCCAGCCCGGCGCTGCTGGCGCTGGCCTCCCTGGAGCAGCAGGTGAGCGCCGCCACCCCACCCACGGTGCTGCTGCATACACAGGGCGACAAGACCGTGCCGGTGCAGAACAGCATCCTCTACTACCAAGCCCTCACGCGCGCCGGCGTGCCGGCCGAGCTGAATCTGTTTGAGCAGGGCGGGCATGGCATCGGCATGAGGGACGGGCTGGGCACGGCGTCGGGGTGGCCGAGGCGGGTGGATGAGTGGCTGCGGCAGCGGGGGTTATTGAGCCCGGCGGCACTCTGAGGCGACCTGCGCGGCGTGAAGATCAACTCCGTGCTGGCCGTGGACGGTCGCAGCGACGACCCCAGGAAGATCTGGCCCGCCAGGTTTCAAACGACATGGGCGCCGAACACCCGGTGAGCTGGTGGCACGCCTACGAGAACGGCTGCGTGTTCGTCATGACGTTGGGGCACAACGCGGAGACGTACCGGGAGAGGCGGTATCTGGATCACTTGTGGGGTGGGGTGTGGTGGGCGGCGACCGGTCTGGGGCAGCATGGTCAACGTTGACTGCGTAGTTCGCGTTCGGTGTCGGCCTCAGGTGCAGCCACATGCTGCCCGTTTGCACTCCTCACGTCACTGTGCTCAGCGCATCAAAGCTGATCAGTAACGTACGGCGACCTAGTTAGCGCTGCCCTTTGGTGCTGCTAGTGCTGCTAGGTCCATGATCGGCGGATCGCAACGCGTCGGACGCGCTCTGGCCCCAACGATGACAGACAAGCTAGCTCCTGAAACGCGCAGCGCGCTCATGAGCCGCGTTCGAACAAAGAACACGGCCCCAGAGATGATCGTTCGGCGACTGCTGCATGGCCTTGGGTACCGATACGTTCTTCACGACAAGCGCTTGCCTGGGAAGCCCGATCTAGTCTTCCCTAGTAGGCGCAAGGTGGTGTTCGTCCATGGCTGCTTCTGGCACGGTCACAGTTGCAGCCGAGGCACTCGGCCGGCAAAAAATGCTGCGTTTTGGGCGGCGAAGATCGACGGCAATGTGGCGCGCGACAGGTCCCAAGTCGCAGCTCTTGAGGCACAGGGATGGCAAGTGAGCACCGTGTGGGAGTGCGAAACCAAACCGGATCAGTTGTCGGCGCTCGAACGAGGCCTCCTTCGGTTCCTGCAGACCTAAAACGGCATTTCTCAGTTCTCACGCTTCAGACGCCCGTGAGCGCGCACGCTCACTGGCCGCGGCCATCAACGCAGCCCTTGCCTAGACATTCAACATGCCCTTCGCTGCAACGCAATGCAGCGGATCGAAAAGACCAGTGCAGACGCTGGGTTAGCTCTCACTCGCATCCAGCAACGAGTCTGGTGAAATTGGGACGTGACCAAAAACCAGTGAGGGGAGTTCATGCTTACCGAAAACCAGTCCGCGAAGATCGTTGAGCGTCTGCTTGAAGCAGTCACATCTGAAGATGTTCAGGCGATTCTGAAAGATGAAGAATATGCCTATTTTTTCGACGACCCGCAGCATTGGCACAATTACGGAAATCGGGAGAAGAATTGGGATATTGTTGGCAATCAACAAGGCAACGCGATTGGCGCATTACTGGAAAATGTTGTTAATGGCATCGACAGCGTCTTACTAAGAGCAGCGGAAGAAAGTGGTCTTAAGGACTTCCGCTCCGCTGACGCTCCGCAGGGAATGGCTGAAGCGGTTGAAAGATACTTCAAAGTTCCTGGAGGCCAACTTTCTAACTTAAATGAGAAGCAACGCACTGATCTCGCGGACCGATGTGTATCGATGTCAATCAAGCGCGGACGAAAGAATGGTCTATATCCAACATACACCATCGTGGATCACGGCACAGGCCAGCATCCTCAAGATTTTGCTAGAACTTTCCTTTCGTTGTCTGAAAAAAATAAAGAAGGGATCAAATTTGTTCAAGGTAAGTTCAATATGGGAAGCACGGGAGTGCTTCGATTTTGCACACGCTGCGAGATATCTCTAGGCCACCATAAGCTGATTCTCTCCAAGCATCACAACGGCAGCAACTGGGCTTGGACGATACTTCGAGTTCGTCCTCCGCGAGAACTGGAAAGCCTCCCTGTGGCGGAATACTTTCATCCAGGAAAGATATCAACATTTAGAGCCAAAGAGATTTTTCCTTTTCACAACGAGAAGTTTAAATCTATCTCACAAGGGTCCATCATCAAATTATTTGAAGTTGACGTTGGCTCACCAAACCACAATGTTGATTTCGGCATATATAACGCGTTTAGCACATCCTTAATAACTACTCCTCTCCCCATTAAAACCTACGACATGGATGCAACGCCAGTCAAAGGCAAGGGAGAGGAGCGCGCGCTTGGAATTGCTTCTAGAACGTTTTCAGGCCTCTATAGCGTTCTGAAAGTAGATGAAGCATCGGAAAAGGAAGGTGCAAAGTCACTTTTCCATTACCAAGTGACAGAAATGCATAGCGCGCTGCCAGGCACCATTAAAGTCTATGCTACTGGGGTGACGAAGATGGAGGAGGCGCTCCAAAAGCAAAGCGGCCGAGTTTTCTTCACTATAAATGGCCAAAAGCATGCCGCGTTGACTTCCAGTTGGCTAAATAACGCCTGCCAACTTGGAGATGTGGTAAACAACATTTTCATAAACGTTGATTGCACGGACATGGATGCAACTGCGATGACGCAGATATTCATGCCTGACCGAGAGCGAATGGTAGATAACTCCTTCTCCACGGAGCTGCGCAATCAAGTGAAGGATGCTCTTAAGGAGGACTCCCGTCTCCATCAATTTGCGGCGAAAATACGACTCCGTCGCGCTGAAGATTCCCTGAAGGATAACGAAGAAGCAAAGCGATTGCTCCTCGATATGGCCCGAACTGACCCGGCAATCAAGAATCTCTTTGGGTTTGGGGCGGACATTGCATCGGAAACCACCAAACCCGGGACGGAGAGCAAATTTACTGGAAAGAAGTTTCCAACGTTTCTGGATCCACTAAATCTTCGGCCAGAAGGCGAAAATCTCGTTAAAGATATTCCAGTTAATACCTACCGAAGAATTGAATGCGCTACCGACGCGCGCAACGATTACCTCTCCAGAGCAAAATCGCCGGGCAAATGGTGGTGTAGCGCCCCTGCTGGTGTCGTCGAATACACGGCAGCCTTACATAATGGGCAAGTTTCAATCACTGTTCATCCGCCAGCTGGTGCGCTACCCGGCCAAGAGCTGCTGGTTGAATTTGGCTTTCAAGACCCCTCTCGCGAGGAGCCGCTGAAATTCGCTGTACTTCTTCGTATCGTGCCTGCGGAAGAGACAACCAAGGCACGAACGGGAGTGAAGCGTGATGTCAAGCCAGATGATCAGCTGGCAACTAGAATGCCACAGATTATTCCTGTGAAGCAAGAACAGTGGGATACTCACAGCTTTGATGAGACTGCTGCAAGTTACGTTTCTAGATCCGACGCGGGAGCATCGGTTTATGTCAATGTGGATCACAAAGCCTTAAAAGATATGCGAGTGCGCATTCGAGACGACGCGAAGCGCATTCTTCAAGAAAACATTTTCAAAACGGGACTCGGCATTTTTGCTCTCGCTCTACATCGGGAGGGTGAGAGAAAGGTAGCCGGAGGCGAAGAAACGTTTGACATCGATAGCTTCGTGCGGTCCGCGACAACCAGCGTCGCACCATATTTTGTTTCAATCGTTACTGGGCTCGCGAGCATTACCTAATGCGTCATTTCTTTGTTGACTTCTTCTGCGGGGCAGGTGGGACCTCACTAGGGTTCTCAAAGGCAGGGTATACCGTTCTCGCTGGGTTCGACTATGAGTCGTCCGTCGCGGAAACCTATCGCCAGATTCGAAATTCAGATGCAACCCATCCCCGTTTCATGCACCGAGACTTGTTTTTCAAGAACGAGGAGCATCCAAATGGACAGGGCGCAATCGCCATAAAGGATATTGAAACGCTGCTGAAAGAGCGGGAATTCTCTCGAAAGCAGGACTATCTGGTTTTTGGCATTTCAGCACCGTGTCAACCGTTTTCCAAGTTGTCCGGAAAGCAGGTAAGTGATGAGCGAGCTCTTAAAAGAGAGCGGGACTCAAACCTGCTGTTAATTTGCCTTGAATACATAAAAAAGTTCAAGCCCGACGCGATCTTTGTTGAAAACGTCGCCGGAATTAGCGCGTCAACGACCAGCAAAGTTCCAGTGCTGCAACTCTTTCGAAACGATTTAGAAGCGATGAAGTATCGCTTTGCTTCAAGCCCCGTCAATTCCTCGGATTTCGGTGTCGCGCAAGATCGTCGGCGCGAAATCGGCGTGGCACTGTTAGGCGACAAAAAGCCTGCGTTCTCGATACCGACTAACGACCCTCAAGCGGTCTCAAAAACTGTTCGTGAAGCAATCGAGCACCTTCCTACCCTGGCCGCTGGCGAGCGTTCATCCGTTCCCAACCATATCGCCAGGAATTTGACTGCAATCAATTTGCTCAGATTGAAGAGCTTGGTGCCAGGTGAAAATAATCTCGGACTTCGTTCGACAAAGCACGGCGATCTATCCCTGCCATGCCATCAACGACTCGAAGAAAAGGTTGGAAAGCAAAGCTTTGCCGACACGTATACGCGAATGCATCCGGATCAACTTTCGCCTACCATCACAACCCGCTGCAACTCAATCAGCAATGGCAGGTTTGGTCACTACGATACTCGACAGATTCGAGGAATAACTCCTAGAGAGGCAGCAGCGCTTCAGTCGTTCCCGGATGACTTTATCTTTTATCCATTAAACGAAACGGATTCTGCCGCGAAGCAAATTGGGAACGCAGTCCCACCAATGATGGCCAAGTTTTTTGCCGGATTTATTAAGCAAGCAATGCTTGGAATAAACGTCGTTGAATTGCCTGGCAATCCTCGTCCAGCACGCCGGCGCAGCGCTTAAAAAGCGTCGGCAAGATAGGCTCTACATGACAGGCTCTCAACTGAGAAAGCTTGCTTTGAATGTATGCGGATCAAGTAAGCAATAAGCTTCGATTTTTCCCGGCAGCTCAAAGAGGTGTGGTTCAGCTCGAAAGTCGAAGACTCGATAGAGGCTGAAGCGATCGGCCGTAGCTCGTGCGAACTCCACTTCGTTTGACGACACGAAGAACGGCGTTCGCTTGCCGAATGCGGTGGTCTTCACCTCGATGAACCGCTCGACGCCGTCAGCCGCGAAAGACAGCACGTCATAGCCCAGGCCATCGCCGCGCGTCTTGGCGACATGCTCGACGCGCCCGGCCAGTTGACCGAGTCCCAGTTGGAGCAAACGCCAGCGCTCGAAGCGGACCACGAAATCCTCGCCAGCTCGGCCCAGCGACCGATTGGCGGCTTCCTGCTCCAGGTAGTCACGGCGAAAGGCCCGCCGAGGCTGCCAGGGCGCGGCCTCACGGGCTTCCAAGCTGACTTCGGGCGCAGATTCCTTGACGCGGACAAAGTCATCGCGCTCAAGCTCGACGGCATCTCGCCGGGCAGCCTCCAGCACGACGTTGTCCAGGCGCTCGTGCCTGACAACCTGCGCTTCAGTCTCTCGTAGCAAGGCGTCGCGCTGGAAGTTTGATCTGGGCTGATAACCCTGGATGTAGGGCAACCCAAGTTCCAACATCGCCGCACTGATATTGCCGTGTTTGAACTCGATGGACGCTTCAGTGCGGCCGTTCAACTTACCCATCAGCACGCGGCGATGGGCGCTCTTATTTACGGCTTGGCCGCTCAGTTCGGCAAGCAGCATGGCCAAGTAGTCTGCCACGATCGCGGCGACCTCTTCAGTTGACCAATCGGCACCAGATCCGCCTACAGGCGCCGCCTGGTGCACAACTTCGAAGCCCAAGCGCTCAAGCGAGCGCTGCACGGTGGCAGCACCGCCTGAGAACGTCTTGACCCCGAGACCGCCGCTGTCTGGATATTGGTAAGCCAGCGCAACGCCGGCGATGGCCTTGGAATCCGCCAACCCTTGGGTGCGCGGATTCCTGACGAGATAGTTGTTGGCCTCGCGGAAGCCGTACTTCCGCAGGAAGGCCTCCTTGCCGAGCCGCTCGTACTCGTCGAGCGCGGCCTGAATGGCCGCGACACTCGTCAAGTCGGAGAGCCGCAGCTCCATGGGCTATCAGACGTCGATATTGCCTGCGCGGAGCGCGTTGGTCTCAATGAAGTCACGTCGCGGCTCCACCTCATCGCCCATCAGCATCGTGAAGACCTTGTCCGCCTCGATGGCGTCGTCGATCTGCACGCGCAGCAGGCGGCGCACGGTAGGGTCCATGGTCGTTTCCCAGAGCTGCTCGGGGTTCATCTCGCCCAGGCCCTTGTAGCGCTGGCGGCCGACGGCGCCTTCGGCTTGGCTCATGAGCCAGGCCATGGCGGCGCGGAAGTCGTCGACCTTGCTTTCCTTGGCTTTCTCGCCCTCGCCCTTGCGCACGATGGCGCCGGCCTGGATGAGGCCTTGGAAGCTCAGGCCCGCGTCGGCCAGCACTTCGTAGTCGGCACCGTGCACGAAGTCGGCGTGGATGACGCTGGCGCGCACGTTGCCGTGGTGGGTACGGGCGATCTTCAGGAAGAACTTGTCAGTGCGCGGGTCGGTTTCCACCGTCACCAGCGCGTCGTGCAGCAAGCCCTTCAGGCTCGCGGCACTGGCTTCGGCCTCTTCCTGGGTGTCGAGCTTGAGCGCCAGGCCGTTGGCCAGGATGTGCAGCGCCTCGATGTCCATCCAGTTGGACAGGCGGGCGATGACGGACTGCGCGGCGACGTATTTGCGGGCCAGTGTGTCGAGGGTGTCGCCCTTGAGGGTGTTGCCGGTGCCGGTGTCCAGTGACGCGTCCTGCAGCGCGACCTTGAGCAGGAAGCTGTCCAGCTCGGGCGCGTCCTTCAGGTATTGCTCGTGCTTGCCGACCTTGACCTTGTAGAGCGGCGGCTGCGCGATGTAGATGTGGCCGCGCTCGCAGAGCTCGGGCATCTGGCGGTAGAAGAAGGTCAGCAGCAGCGTGCGGATGTGGGCGCCGTCGACGTCCGCGTCGGTCATGATGATGATGCGGTGGTAGCGGAGCTTGTCGGGGTTGAAGTCGTCGCTGCCGGCGCCGCGGCCGATGCCGGTGCCTAACGCAGTGATCAGCGTGATGATTTCATTGCTGGTGAGCAGCTTCTCGTAGCGCGCCTTCTCGACGTTCAGGATCTTGCCGCGCAGCGGCAGGATGGCCTGGAACTTTCGGTCGCGGCCCTGCTTGGCGGAGCCGCCGGCGGAGTCGCCCTCGACGATGTAGATCTCGCACATCGCCGGGTCTTTTTCCTGGCAGTCGGCCAGCTTGCCGGGCAGGCCCAAGCCGTCGAGCACGCCCTTGCGGCGCGTCATCTCGCGGGCCTTGCGGGCGGCCTCGCGGGCGCGGGCGGCGTCGAGGATCTTGCCGCAGATGATCTTGGCGTCGAGCGGGTTCTCGAGCAGGTAGTCGGTCAGCAGGCGGGAGACGATGTCTTCCACCGGGCCGCGCACTTCCGAGCTGACGAGCTTGTCCTTGGTCTGCGAGCTGAACTTGGGCTCGGGCACCTTCACAGACACGACGCAGGCCAGGCCTTCGCGCATGTCGTCACCGGCGACTTCGACCTTGGCCTTCTTGGCCAGGTCGTTGTCATCGATGTACTTGTTGATGACGCGGGTCATCGCGGCGCGCAGGCCGGTCAGGTGGGTGCCGCCATCCCGCTGCGGGATGTTGTTGGTGAAGCAGAGGACGTTCTCGTTGAAGCCGTCGTTCCACTGCATCGCCACTTCGACGCCGATGTTGGTCTGCTGGTCGCTCATCTTGTCGCCCTGGGCGTGGAAGATGTTCGGGTGCAGGGTGGTCTTGCCTTTGTTGATGAACTCGACGAAGCCCTTCACGCCGCCGGCATAGGCGAAGTTGTCTTCCTTGTTGTTGCGCTCGTCGACCAGGCGGATCTTGACGCCGTTGTTCAGGAACGAGAGTTCGCGCAGGCGCTTGGCGAGGATGTCGTAGTGGAAGTCGTTGTTCTGCTGGAAGATTTCCGTGTCTGGCAGGAAGTGGACTTCGGTGCCGCGCTTGTCGGTGTCGCCGATGACCTTCATCGGGCGGGTCTCGAAGCCGTTGACCATGACGCTTTCGCCGTCCTGCGGCACGCCCTTGGCGAACTCCAGGAAGTGGACCTTGCCGTTCTGGCGCACGGTCAGGCGCAGGAACTTGGACAGGCCGTTCACGCAGCTCACGCCCACGCCGTGCAGGCCGCCGGAGACCTTGTACGAGTTCTGGTTGAACTTGCCGCCGGCGTGCAGCTCGGTCAGCGCGATCTCGGCGGCCGAGCGCTTGGGCTCGTGCTTGTCGTCCATCTTGACGCCGGTGGGGATGCCGCGGCCGTTGTCGATGACGGAGATGGAGTTGTCGGTGTGGATGGTGACGACGATGTCGTCACAGTGGCCAGCCAGGGCCTCGTCGATGGAGTTGTCGACCACTTCGAAGACGAGGTGGTGCAGGCCCGTGCCGTCCGACGTGTCGCCGATGTACATGCCCGGGCGCTTGCGCACGGCCTCCAGGCCTTCCAGGATCTGGATGGAATCGGCGTCGTAGACCGCGCCCGACTTGGCCTCGGCCGCAGCGGCGGCTTGCTGCTTTTCGTTCAGGCCATCGGGGTGGTCGGCGCTGCTGGAAACATCACTCATCGGGAACTCTCTCTCACTCGCGGGCGACAAACTCATCGCCCTTTAAAAGCACTGAAGCGGGCCGAAGCCCGCTGTGTCCAAGTCAGGGGTGCTGACTCAGATTCGCATCGGCATGACCACGTACTTGAAGCCCGTCGTGTCGGGGATGGTCAGCAAGGCGCTGCTGGCGCTGTCGTTCAGGTCGACGCAGACCATGTCCTGGCTCATGTTGGCCAGGGCATCCATCAGGTAGGTCACGTTGAAGCCGGTCTCGATCTTGTCGCCGGCGTAGTCGATCTCGATCTCTTCCTTGGCCTCTTCCTGCTCGGCGTTGCTGGACGCGATGGACAGCAGGCCCGGCTCGAAAGTCAGGCGCACGGCCTTGAACTTCTCGCTGGTCAGGATGGCGGCGCGCTGCAGGCTGGAGAGCAGCGGCGCACGGCCCAGCGTCAGGCGGAACTTGTGGTTCTTGGGAATGACGCGGTTGTAGTCGGGGAACTTGCCCTCGACGAGCTTGGTGACGAAATCCATGCCGCTGAAGCTGAACTTGGCCTGGTTGCCGGCAAAGCGCATCTCGATGGCATCGTCTTCCTTGCCGTCCTTCAAGAGGCGCTGCAGCTCCAGCACGGTCTTGCGCGGCAGGATGACTTCCTGCTTGGGGATGTCGGTGTCCAGCTCGGCCTGGGCCAGTGCCAGGCGGTGGCCGTCAGTAGCCACGAGCGTCAGGTTCTTGCCTTCGGCGACGAACAGGATGCCGTTCAGGTAGTAGCGGATGTCATGCACCGCCATCGCGAAGTGCACC
>CAUJSJ030000044.1:0-5436 GCA_963422775.4 uncultured Roseateles sp. | reverse complement strand
GGCACCCTTGCCCCAGGACACCCCCACGCTGTCGCGCCGCAGCGCCGGCACGCGCACGGCGTATTTCCCCTGGGCGTCGATGAAGAGCCAAGGCTTCTCGCGCACCAGCGGCGTCTTCGCCACCTTGGTGTAGCGCTGGCCCGGCGTCGGGAACTCGCCCGCCGGCGGGTTCGGGACGCCGACGAAGACCATGTTCCAGTTCGAGCCCGTCCAGCTGCCCCACTCGCTGTTGCGCGACAGCCATTGCTGCTGCGTGGCCGAGTTGACCTGGCCGTCC
The DNA here is from genome assembly GCA_963422775.4 of uncultured Roseateles sp. Lineage (GTDB taxonomy): Bacteria > Pseudomonadota > Gammaproteobacteria > Burkholderiales > Burkholderiaceae_C > Pelomonas. The sequence goes on along the minus strand of CAUJSJ030000044.1, from coordinate 5,159 downwards.
ACCCGCACGTCCGAGAACCAGCCGCCGCTGGCCCAGCCGTTGTTCTGGTTCAGCCGGATGTTGCCGCGCACATGCATGCGCCGGAACGGAATGGCCTGGGACACGGCCCATTGCATGGTGTTGTCGCCGATGCCCAGCGTGGGCGTCACGGAGAAGTTCTCGGCGCCGCGCCAGAAGTTCTGCGTCGCGTTGTCGTCCAGGAAGGCCGTGGAGCGTAGGTCGCCGATGACGTGGACATCGTCGGGGTGCGCGCCCAGGCCCAGCACCTGCGTGAAGAAGCCCACTGGGATACGCAAATCCCGGTAGGTGCCGGGCTTGAGCAGGATGGCGTCGCGCCGCGGGCCGAAGTGGTTGGGCTGCTGGGCCGCGTAGACCTCGGCTATGCGCTGTTGCAGGCCAGGTGTCGCCGGGTCGAAGATGTGGACATTGGGCCCGAAGTCCGGCTGGTCAGCGGCCGCAGCCGTCAGGCCCACGGCCAGCACGGCCGCCATCGCTCGCTTGTACTGCATGTCTCGTCCTCGCCAGGCTCGTGGTTGTCGTTGTTTGGAATCGGTTCCAATTGCCTGATTGGATCATGCACCGGCGCGCCGGGTCTTCAGGGTTATTCCGGCGCAGGGCGGCGCACAATCGCTGAACCAGCGCAGGCTGAGCAATGGCGAGGAGGCCATCAGATGAGCCAAGGCTTTGGTCATGAAATGCCGTCACGGCATGTCCAGCAGGATCACCGTCGGGTGTCCCGCTACCTGGTCGTCATCGCGTCCGGCGCCGGCCCCGTCGCCAAGCTTTTCCTGGACAGCCGCGAGCAGGTGGGCGAATTCGACGCGAGCACGGAAGAGGTCGCCGTCATGACGCGCAGCGCGTCATCGTCGCCCGGCGCCGGCGGCGCTGAGTGGGACAAGGCGCTCTCCGGTCACAGCGCCGAGGAGCGCGCGGCCGCCATGGTCTACCAACTCGACGTCTAGAAGCTCGACCCCGGCTGGGTCAGGAAGACCTCTTCCTCCGGCGTCGACACGCGGCCGAGGGTGGCGTTGCGGTGCGGGTAGCGTCCGAAGCGGTCGACGATGGCCTTGTGCCTGAGTTCGAACTCGTGCGTGCCCTGCGCCGCACGGGCCTGCATCAGCGGTTCGCCCACGGCATGGATGGCGGCAGACTCGCTGTGCATGAAGGGCATGTAGAGGAAGGCCCGCTGCTCGATGGGCAGTTTGAGATCGGCGCCGGCCGAGACGGCCTCCTGGGCGAGCCCGAGCGCCAGCGGGTCGGCGGCGAACGCCTCGGGCTTGCCACGGTGGATGTTGCGGGCAAACTGATCCAGCACGATGACCTCGGCCAACCGGCCCTCCGGCGTCGCGCGCCACGCGAAGAGTTCGCAGCGCCTGGCCTGTTCATGCAACGCGCCGAAGCGGCTGCGAACCAGCTCGTCGAAGGTGGAGTCGACCCTCCACCACTGGGCGGGTTGGATCTCCTCGAACCAGAAGCGAATGATGTCGTCGGCCATCCTCATCCCTTGCGCCCGCCAAACACCAGCAGCAAGCCGCCCACCGCAATGGCCCCCACGCCCAGCCAGACCGGCAGGTTGACTTCCTCCTTCTGCTTGGCCGTCAGCTCCAGGGCCCCAAGCTTCACGACGGTGCTGTCCTTGGTGTAGCTGAAACCGCCAGTGGCCAGGCTGGCAGCGCCGGCGATGAGAAAGAGCACGCCGACGATCTTGGTGAAGTTCATTGCGGGTTCCGGCAGTGGCAAAGGTGCTCAGCTTAGAGCCTCGCCTGGCGCAGCGCGCCGCATACTTATGCCAGCCACCCATCCGTGAGGCCCACCGTGCCCGAACCCGCACCGGACAGCATCGACGCCATCGCCCAAGGCCTGCAGGCCCAGGCCTATCTGCCTTCACGCGAGCTGGCCACGGCGGCTTTCCTTGCGCTGCGCCTGTCACGCCCGCTGCTGCTGGAAGGCGCACCCGGCACGGGCAAAACGGCCATCGCGGCAGCACTGGCCGCTGCGCTGCACCGGCCGCTGATCCGCCTGCAGTGCTACGAAGGCCTGGACCTGGCCGCCGCGGCCTACGAGTGGAACTACGCGCGTCAGATGCTGGAGATCCGCCTCGCGCAAGCCGGTGAGGGCCAGCGCACGGCGGACGAACTCTTCGACCGCCGTTTCCTCATCGAGCGTCCGCTGCTGCAGGCCCTCACCACCACGCCCGCGCCCGTGCTGCTCATCGACGAACTCGACCGCGCCGACGCCCCCTTCGAGGCCTTTCTGCTGGAGTTCCTGGCCGACTTCCAGATCACCATCCCCGAGCTCGGCACGATCACGGCCGCCGCGCCGCCGCTGGTCATCCTGACGAGCAACCGCAGCCGCGAGATCCACGACGCCGTCAAGCGCCGCTGCCTCTACCACTGGCTGGACTTCCCCGATGCCGCGCGCGAGCTGGCCATCGTGCGCGCCCGGCTGCCGCAGATCGACGCGCGCCTGGCCGCGCAGGTCGTCGCCTTCGTGCAGGGGCTGCGCCAGCTCGACCTCTACAAGCTGCCCGGCCTGGCCGAGACGCTGGACTGGTCGCGCGCGCTCGTCGAGCTGAACGCCGTCAGCCTGGACCCCGCTGCCGTGCAGTCCACGCTGGGCGTGCTGCTCAAGTACCAGGACGACATCGCGCGCGTGCAGGGCAGCGAGGCGGCGCGGCTGCTGGCGGAGATGCGCGAGGTCGCTCGCGCCTAGAGCCATGGACAGGCTCGCGGAAAACGTCATTCACTTCGGCCGTGTGCTGCGCACGGCCGGCCTGCCCGTCGGCACCGACCGCCTGCTGCTGGCCACCCAGGCGCTGGAAGCCGGCGGCCTGGCCTCGCGGGCCGACTTCAAGGCGACGCTGGCCACCTGCCTCGTCGACCGCCCCGAGCATCGGCCGCTGTTCGAGCAGGCCTTCCACGTCTTCTGGCGCGACCCCGACCTGCTGGCCCGCATCATGGCCTTGCTGCTGCCCCAGGCGCAGGGCCGCACGGCCGCGCCGCCGCCACCCGAGAACCGCCGCCTGGCCGATGCCTTCTTCCCCGCGCCGGCAGCCGAGCCCCGGCCCCGTGCCGAGCAGATCGACATCGAGACCCGCCTGGACGCGGGCAACCGCGAGCTGCTGCAGCGGCGCGACTTCGACACGATGACGGCCGCCGAATGGGCCGCCGCGCGCCAGGCCCTGGCCGCGCTGCAGCCGCGGCTGGCGCAGCAGCTCACGCGCCGCCACGCAGCCGCTCCGCAGGGCCGCATCGCCTGGCGCGCCACGCTGCGCGCCGAAGGCCGCCGCGACTTCGCGCTGCCCACCCGCGAACGCGCCCGCCGCCGCGCCACACCGCTCGTGCTGCTGGCCGACATTTCCGGCTCCATGGGCCGCTACTCGCGCGTGCTGCTGCACCTGGCCCAGGGCCTGCTCAACCCCGGCGCCGGCCTGCGCGAGCCGCCCATCGTCGAGGCCTTCGTCTTCGGCACGCGCCTGACGCGCATCACGCGCCAGCTGAAAAGCCGCGACCCCGACGCAGCGCTGGCCGCCGTGTCCGCCACGGTGCCCGACTGGGCCGGCGGCACGCGCATCAGCCAGAGCCTGCGTGCCTTCAACCGCGACTGGGCCCGCCGCATGCCGGCCGGCGCAACGGTGCTGCTCATCACCGATGGCCTGGAGCGAGATGCTGAAGACGGCTCGAGGCTGGCCTTCGAGGCCGAGCGGCTGCGCCTGAACTGCCGGGAATTGATCTGGCTGAACCCGCTGCTGCGCTTCGACGGCTTCGAGCCCCGCGCCGCGGGCGTGCGGGCGCTGCTGCCCGAAGTGACTCGCCATCTGCCCGTGCACGACCTGGACAGCATCGGCCGGCTGCTTGACGCGTTAGGCCGGCCGGCCCGCTGAGCCGCCGTCCTACATGCCGGCGGCGCACCGTCCGCCGCGTGTCAACAGCCCCGTTGCTTAGATTTCGGTTTCGGCGATGCGCATCCGGCGCTACCGCCTCCGCTGAAAGGAACTGCTATGAAGATCTCGAAACTCGCTTCCCTGGTTGTCATCGGCGCTCTGGCGGCTCCTCTGGCCAGCTATGCCGCTGACAAGCCCGCCGGCACCGCCAAGGTCTGGGTCAAGGACTCCGTCGTGACGACCAAGATCAAGACCCAACTGGCCGGCAGCAAGATGTCGTCGCTGGCCATGGTGCACGTCGAAACCGATGCCGACGGCTGGGTCCAGCTGACCGGCAAGGTCGCGACGCAGGCCGAGAAGGACCGCGCCGACGCCATCGCCAAGGCGGTCGAGGGTGTGAAGTCGGTCGACAACCAGCTGGTCGTCACCGCCAAGTAAATCGCGCCCCCCGGCCCCGCATGGCCCGCCAGGTTCGCCCTGGCGGGCCATGTCTTTTTCTGCGCTCGGCCGTCAGAATGGCACGATGAACATGACCGGCCAGCAGACCCTGCCCGTATCCCAGGATGAGGCCTGGGCCGCGCTCAACGACACCGCGATGCTCCAGGCCGCCGTGCCGGGCTGCGAGGCCATCACGCCGGCGGGCGAGCACGCGTTCGACGTGTTGATGGCCGTGTCCGTCGGCCCCGTCAAGGCCAAGTTCAAGGGCAAGCTGCAGCTGTCCGACCTGGTGCCGCCGCAGCGCTACCGCCTCAGCTTCGAGGGCACGGGCGGCGCGGCCGGCCATGGGAAGGGCCAGGCCCTGGTGGCGCTGGAGGCGCTGTCGGCCCGGCAGACGCGGCTCAGCTACGAGGTGACGGCGAGCGTCGGCGGCAAGCTGGCGCAGATCGGCTCGCGCCTGGTGGACCTGGCGGCGCATAAGCTGGCCGAGGACTTCTTCGCGCGCTTGCAGGCGGCCTTGATCGAGCGCCATCCGCAGACCGGGCCCACACCCGAGCCGCAGCCGCAGCCGGCTCCGCCGCCCGGTGCGTTGCAGCGCCTGCGCGCCTGGCTGCGCCGGCTCTTCCGCTGAACTTGCCGTTCACCGCGCCGGCTGTCGATTCGTCGCCGGGCCGCTGACCCGGCACGCCGCGTTGGCCAGACTGCGTCCATCGATTCCCAAGGAGCCCCCGATGAGCACGCTGGACCAAGAACTCGCCCTGTTCCGCCAACGCCGTTTCCTGGCCATGCCGCTGGCCGGCACCATCGCCTGGAGCCTCGTCGCCGTGGCCGGCGCGCT
>CAUJSJ030000043.1:0-21732 GCA_963422775.4 uncultured Roseateles sp. | reverse complement strand
CCGTACCGGCAGATTGGTGCGCGGGTGCTGGTGAGGCTGGAGCATGAGTCGGAGCCCATCGCCGCGCGGGTGTGGGACGGCGTGAGGCGGCTCTTTCTGTCGCACTTCCAGCTATGACGAGACACGCCTCGCTGCATCTGCGCTGTGCCGAATGTCGTGCCGGGAGTCCGCCCCGGCGGGCGGGTAACTTTCTTCTGCGGCGCCAGAAGAAAGTCACCAAAGAAGAGGCGCTGAACCGCACACGATCGCGACGACGCCAGGAGCGTCGCGCGAAAACGTTTGTTGGCATTGCGCCTGGACGCGAACCGCTGCGCTCTCGCTGCTGTCCTTATGACGAGTGCGATGGCGCCCGCTTCACTCCGCCTAACGTCGGCTGCACGCCGAACTCACCAGGGAATACCGCGTCGCTGGGGCGACGCCACCGAGGATGCGCCCGGGTCGCGTCGCCCGAGCGACGCTGCATTTGCATTTCTCGTGAGCACGGCGTGCAGCCGCGCGTTAGGCGGGATACCGGTGCGATGGGTGACGCTGGTGACAAGGACAGCAGCGAGAGCGAAGCGGGTCGCGTCTTCCCGGTCAGCAGCTGGTTGTTGCCTTGCGCGTCGAAGGCCTGTGGTGATCGTGTGCGGTTCAGTGCCTCTTCTTTGGTGACTTTCTTCTGGCGCCGCAGAAGAAAACCGAAGGTTTCGGCGAAGCCAAAGTTACCCGCCCGCCGGGGCGGACTCCCGGCACCATACTCGGCACGACGCAGGGGCAGCGAGGCGTGTCTCACTCGCCCCAGCGGACTCGCAAGGCGGCAACCATGACCGTCGCCACACTCCCCCTCGACATCGGCGAATCCCTCGCCCACGGCATCTTCCCCGAGCGCCGTGACGTCGACGAGCCCATCCACGACCGTTTCGCCCGTGGCGTCCTCTGGCGACTCAAGCGCCGCCTGATTCCCGCCGTGCCCACGCTCCGAACGATGGCCAAAGCCGCCAGCGACCTCGAAGCCGAGATCCAGCAGCAGACCGACGCAGAACTCCGCCGCCGCCTCTTCAAAGCAGCCCCCGCTGCCGTTCAAGCCGGCCGCGCATCCGGCCTCGCCGAAGTCATGGCCCTCGTCCGCGAAGGCGCCCGCCGCAGCCTGAACAAGCGCCCCTTCGACACCCAGCTCATGGGCGCCGCCGTCCTCCTCGAAGGCCGCCTCGCTGAGATGCAGACCGGCGAAGGCAAGACGCTCACCGCCGGCCTCGCCGCGGCCATTGCCGGCGCCGCGGGCCTGCCCACCCACGTCGTCACCGTCAACGACTACCTCGCCCGCCGCGACTGCGAGCTGATGCAGCCGCTGTTCGCCTTCTTCGGCCTCACCGCCGGCGTCGTCTGGGCCAGCCTCGAACACGAAGCCAAGCGCGAGGCCTACCAGCGGCCCATCACCTACTGCACCAACCAGAGCCTCGTCTTCGACTACCTGCGCGACCGCGTCGCCGCCGGCGGCCGCGTCAGCCCGGCGCAGATGCAGGCCCGCCAGTTGCACGGCCGCCTGCCTCAGCCGTTGCTGCTGCGCGGCCTGCACTTCGCCATCGTCGACGAGGCCGATTCCATCCTCATCGACGAGGCCCGCACGCCGCTGATCCTGTCCGAGCGCCAGGGTGACCCGCCCGACGCGACCGACTACCAGCAGGCGCTGAAGATCGCCGCCGCGCTCAAGCTCGGCGAGCACTTCGGCATCGACGCCGCCCGCCACAGCCTGCACTTCGAGGCCGCCGGCCTGCCCGCCGTGCGCGAGGCCACCGAGGACATGGGCGGCATCTGGGGCGTCGCACGCGGGCGAGAGCATCTCGTCGGCCAGGCGCTGCGGGCGCTGCACCTCTTCCATCGCGACCAGCACTACGTCGTCATCGAAGGCAAGGTGCAGATCGTCGATGAGTACACCGGCCGCGTGCTCGAAGGCCGCAGCTGGGAAGGCGGCCTGCACCAGATGATCGAGGCCAAGGAAGGCATTGAGCTGACCGAGCCCGCGCGCACGCTGGCGCGCATCACCTTCCAGCGCTTCTTCTGCCGCTACCTGCGCCTGGCGGGCATGACGGGCACGGCCGCCGAAGTCGCGTCCGAGCTGAACACCGTCTATCGCCTGGACGTGGTGCGCCTGCCCACCCACAAGCCCGACCAGCGCGTCACGTTGCCGCCGCGCCTGCTGCGTACGCAGGCGGCCAAATGGACGGCGGTGCGCGAAGCCATCGCCGGCCAGCTCGCCTGCGGCCGCCCGGTGCTCGTCGGCACGCGCTCGGTGCGCGCGTCGGTCGCGCTGTCGGAAGAGCTCGGCCCGCGCCAGGTGCACCGCGTGCTGAACGCGCGCCAGGACAAGGAAGAGGCCGACATCGTCTCCACGGCCGGCGAGCCCGGCGTCGTCACGGTCGCCACCAACATGGCCGGCCGCGGCACGGACATCCATCTCGACCCCAGCGTCACGGACAAGGGCGGCCTGGCCGTGCTGTTGACCGAGTTCCACGACTCGGCCCGCATCGACCGCCAGCTCGTCGGCCGCGGCGCCCGCCAGGGCGACCCCGGCGTGGCGCTGGCCATCGTCGCGCTGGATGACGAGATCTTCACGGCCCATGCCGCCACGCTGCAGGCCTTGCTCAGCCGCGTGTTTGCCGGCCGCGACGAACTCCCCGGCTGGGCGCTGGAACTGCTGCGCCGCGCTGCGCAAGGCCATGCGGGCCGCCTGCACGCCGCCATGCGCCGACGCACGCTGAAGGCCGACCGCCAACTCGACAACCTGCTTGGATTCGCCGGAAACCAGATATGAAAGCCTTGCCCCTGTTGTTGCTGTCCTCGGTCGCGCTCGCGCAGGCGCCCAAACCGGCCACCGCCCCGGCCGCCCCTGCCGGCTACGACTGCCTCATCGAGCCCAACCAGCGCATCGAGATCCGCAGCCCGACCAATGCCCTCATCGACAAGGTGCTGGTGGAGCGCGGCAGTCAGGTGCGCGCGGGCGACACGCTCGTCCTGCTGGACGGCAGCGTCGAACGCGAGGCCCTGGCCGGTGCGCAGCAGCGCGCCGATTCCGAGGCCGAACTGCGCGTGGCCCGCGCCCGCGCCGACTACGCCCGCGAGAAGTTCCGCCGCCGCGAGGACCTGCGTGAGCAGAACTACATCACCGCCCAGGATCGCGACGAGGCCCAGGCCGAGCTGCGTGTGGCCGAGGCCGAGCTGGCCCTGGCCGTGGACAACCGCCGCATGGCAGGCATCGAGGCCCAGCGCCTGAACGCCGTGCTGAAGCAGCGGGCCCTGCGCGCGCCATTCACCGGCGTTGTCACCGACCGCCTGCAACACCCCGGCGAGCTGGCCTTCACCGGCGAGGGCTCGCGCCCCATCCTGAAGATGGCGCAGACGAACCCGCTGCGTGTGGAGGTGGTGCTGCCGGTCTCGTTGATCGGTCAGGTCAAGGCCGGGCGCGCGGCCGAGATCACGCCCGAGGCGCCGCTGAAGGGCGCCTGGCGCGCGCAGATCAAGGTCGTCGACGGCGTTATGGACTCGGCCAGCGGCTCCTTCGGCGTGCGGCTGGAGCTGCCCAACCCGGGCGGCGACATCCCCGCCGGTGTGCGCTGCAAGGTGCGATTTCTTTAGAATCCATCACGCGCCGCTCGACGGCGCCGTCACGCCGAGGGGTGCTGCGACGGAGGATCTCCGCCACGCTCGGTGCTGACGACAGGACAAGGGCGCCCTCTGTGAAGAAGAGGCACGCTTGCATTCCATTCCCGCATCCTCCGCATCCATACGCACCATCCTGCCGCTGGCCTTCGTCACCGGCGTCAGCATGGCCGCGATGGACCTCTACCTGCCCGCCGTGCCGTCCCTGCAGTCGGCCCTGGGCATCAGCGTGCCGCTCGCCCAGGCCACCGTGGCCGTCTACCTCGCCGGGTTGGCGGGCGCCCAGCTGCTGTGGGGCGAGCTGTTGAATCGCCTCGGCCCGCGCCTGTGCATGGAAGTGGGCCTGGCGCTGTTGGCGCTGACCAGCCTGGGTTGCGCGCTGGCGCCCGACATCGAGACGCTGCTGGTGCTGCGCCTGCTGCAGGGCGTGGCGGCGGCGGCAGCCACCATCGTGGCGCCCAGCGTCGTGCGCGCGACGCTGGCCGAGGCCGACGTCGTGCGCGGCATCGCTGCGATCGCCATGGTCGAGTCCATCGTGCCGGCGGCCGCGCCGGTCATCGGGGCGCTGCTGCTGCGCGTGACGGACTGGCGCGGCACCTTCTGGGTGCTGATGGTCCTGCCGCTGGTCGTGCTGCCCTGGGTGGTCAAGATCGCGCCGCGCCAGCTGCCGGGGCTCAATCTCGCGCACAACGCCAGCTACCTGGGCATCGCGCGCAACTCGCGCTTTGCGCGACTGGCCCTGTCGCATGCGCTGTGCATCGGTGCCTTGCTGACTTTTTTGGCCAGTTCGCCGCAGTTGCTGCAGCACACGCTGGGCCTGGGCTCGAGCGCCTTCGCGCTGCAGCAGGTCATCGGCGTCAGCGCGTTCATGCTGGGGGCCACGCAGTCAGGCCGGCTCGCAGCACGGCTGGGCCATGCGCGCGTCGTGCGGCTGGGCAGTGTGGTGCAGGTGGTGGCGTGTTCACTCGCGCTCATCGCTTCGCTGGTGTGGGGGCAGCTGCCGTATGCCGCCGTGGTGGCCTACTGGTTCTGCTTCTGCGGCGCACTGGCCATTCGCGGGCCGGCGACCTTCGGCGACGCGCTCGCGCTGCCGCCCGCGCAGATGGGCCGGGCCACGGCGATGCTCATCCTGGCCCTGCTCGGAGCCGGCGCTTTGGGCACGCAGGTCGTGGCGCCCTTCATGGGCCATGCCGACAGCGCAGCGCCGCTGTTCGGTGGCGTGCTGCTGATGCTGCTGGCCAGCGCGGCGCTGGTGTGGCGTTACCCCGTCGTGCAAGAGCTGGCCCCCGGTTCGCGGGGTGAGCTTGCATAAACGCTCGCCGCGAAGAACTTGCTCGACTAGGCTCGGGCCCACATAAATTCGCTGGTGAGGCAAGTCATGCGCAAGTCCCTGTTGGCCGCGACGCTCCTGGCAGCCTGGCTGCCTGCTCACGCCGTCACCCAGACCGTCGTCATCACGGGCGACGTCACGCAGGGCGGGGCGACGCCGAGCTTCACCTACGAACTCAGCTCGGCGGGCTTCTCGCCGGCTTTCAGCGTTCCTCTGGAAGTGGGTGACGTCTTCGACTTCACGATGAACTTCCTGCCCGGTCAGACGCTGACGATGAGCAACCCGCAGATGTTCTGGGCCTTCTCGTTTGCCGACGTGACATCCGATGTGCAAGGCACCGGCCAGTTGACGTTGCTGGACGCCGCGGGGCTGCCGCTGCTGGTCTCCGACATGAAGACCGACACCGAAGGTGCCGTGCATTTCGGGCAGTTCTTCTATTCGTCCGACTTCACGGGCGGCCTGCCGTCCAGCGTGACCATTGGCGGCCTGCACTACGTTGGCACCGTCGATGCCTACGTGGAGCCCGGCGTCACCGTCCGGCAGTACGCCGACCCGCGCCTGACACTGTCGGCTGGCTCCGTGACCGTCAACGCGGTGCCCGAGCCCACCCCCAGCCTGATGCTGCTGGCTGGGCTGGCTGCCGGGGTGCTGCTGAAGCGCCGCCGCGCGCACTGAGTCAAGGAATGGCCAGGTCCAGCGCACGGAAGGTGCGCCTGGACTTGTTGGCGTCCTTGCAGGCCTTGCTGCCCACCATGACGCCACCGTCGTCGCTGAGCAGCGTCAGCCGGCCATCGGGCCAGGCGAGCAGCGCCTCGGGGCGCAGCGTGCCCAGGTCCACGGCGACAGGCTTGGGCGCATCACCGGTCTTGCCACCCCAGCGGTAGAGGGCGAAGCTGCCTGCGTCAGCGGGCGGACCGGCCGCGATCAGATAGCCGGCGCCGACACGCTCGATGGAGCGCACGCCGCGGCCGCCCAGGTCCAGGCGGATGGCGGGGCCGAAGCGCGCCGGCCCTTTGCCGTCCATCAGCTCGGCCGGGTTCAGCAGCGGGATGAGGATGGCCAGGCCCCGCGGGATGGGGTTGCGCAGCCCGATGAGCAGGCTGCCGTCGGCCGCTGCAGCCAGGCCCTCGACATTGAAGCCACCGTCCGCCTCGGCGGCCCGGCCGGCTGCGTCGGCCAGTTTCAGCGGCGCGAACATCGGCGTGGCGAGCAGATCGGCGAGCAAGCCTGTGTAGGGCTTGCCGACGGGCGCCACGGTCGCGCCGCGGACCTCGGTGGCGAAGAAGCGCTGCCGGTCTTCGCGCAGCTTGCCGGCGCTGTTGCGGGCGTGCGAGCCGATCCAGTAGATGCGGTTGCCGACCTGGGCCGCGCCTTCGAGGTCGGCCTCCTTGTCGGCCTTGAGGAACTTGTCGAGATCGACCTGGCCGACGCGCGCCGGCTGGCCGCGCTCGTAGATGCTGAGCTTGTTGTGCTCATCGTCGGCGACGATGAAATGGCGGGCGTCGAGGGCGACGGCTGCCGACGCATCGCACAGTCCCTCGTAGCGCGTTTGCGCCCCGGCCGCGCCCACCGCAAGAAGCAGCAGCGCGGCCAGCGTCTTCATGCGACCAGCGGCTCGGTGCGCTCGATCAGCCAGGCCAGCGCGGCGCCGCTCACCTTGGGCGCCAGGCGCCCGCGCACGGTCGCGTGGTAATCGTTCAGCCAGGCGATCTCGTCGGCGCGCAGCAGGCCCTTGTCGATGCAGCGCGTGTCGATGGGGCAGAGTGTGAGCGTCTCGAAGGCCAGCATCTCGCCAAAGGCGTTCTTCTCCGGCGTGTCGACGGCGACGTTCATGACGAGGTTCTCGATGCGCACGCCCCAAAGGCCCGGCCGGTACAGGCCCGGCTCGATGGACGTGATCATGCCGGGCTCCATCGCCATGGCCGGCTCGGCGATGGCCTTGCTGATGCTCTGCGGGCCCTCGTGCACGTTCAGGAAGTAGCCCACGCCGTGGCCGGTGCCGTGGCCGTAGTCCAGGCCGCGTTCCCACAGCGGCGCGCGGGCGATGGCGTCCAGCATGGGGCTGAGCGTGCCGCGCGGGAAACGCGTGCGCGACAAGGCCAGCGTGCCCTTGAGCACCAGCGTGTAGTCGCGCTTTTGCTCGCCGCTGACCGTCCCGATGGGCCACACGCGCGTGATGTCCGTCGTGCCGCCGAGGTACTGGCCGCCGGAGTCGATCAGCAGCAGGCCGTTGCCCTCGATCTGCGCGAACGACTCGGGCGTGGCGCGGTAGTGGGGCAGGGCGCCGTTGGCCATCCAGCCGGCGATGGTGGAGAAGGACAGGCCGATGAAGCCCGCGCGCTTGCGGCGCGCGGCTGAAAGCTTGGTGTCGATGTCCAGCTCGCTCCAGCGCTCGCCGCGGGCCAGCGACGCCTCGAACTCGGCATAGAACTCGCACATCGCCGCGCCATCCTCGGCCATGGCTTCACGGATGTGCTCGGCCTCGGCGGCGGTCTTGCGGCTCTTGAGCAGCGTGCTCGGGTTGATCTGCTCGACGACGGCCACCGTGGCCGGTACGGCCTCGCGCAGGCCCAGCGTCACGCGGCGCGGGTCGATCAGCAGCTTGGCAGTGGCGGGCAGGGCGGCCAGGGCCTTGGCGGCCTGGTCATAGGGCGCGAGCTGGATGCCGTCCTGGCCCAAGCGCGCAGCCAGGTCGGCCGGCACCTTGCCGTCGCCGATGAAGAGCTGGCCCGCCTTGTCGTCCAGCAGCAGGTGGGCGATGAAGACGGGGTTGCATTCCACGTCGCTGCCGCGCAGGTTCAGCAGCCAGGCCACGTCGTCCACCGTGGACACGAGGTGGTGGCTGGCGCCCACGCTGGCCATGGCCTTGCGCACGCGGGCCAGCTTGTCGGCGCGGGCCACGGCGGCGTGGGGCAGTTGGTGCTCGTAGACCGGCTCGACGGGCAGGCCGGGGCGGCCGTCCCAGGCGGCCTGCAGCAGGTCGGCGTCGGTGCGCAGCTTGACGCCGGCGCGCTGCATCGCGGCGCGCAGCGCGTTGGCCAGCGACAGGCTCAGCACCTGGCCGTCCACCGCCAGCACCTGGCCGGGCTGCAGGGTCTTGGCGATCCAGTCGATGTACTGCGTCGACGCGCCCGTGGCCATCTTCTCCAGCGTGATGCCGCTGCCGGCAATCTGCGCCTCGGCCTGGGCCCAGTAGCGGCTGTCGGCGAACAGCGCCGCACCCTCGCGCGTGACGACGAGGCTGCCGACCGAGCCGGTGAAGCCCGACAGGTACTCGCGGCCCTGCCAGCGGCCGGGCAGGTATTCGGAGAGGTGGGGGTCGCTGGACGGCACGAGCACGGCGTGCATGCCCTGGGCGGCCATGGCGTCGCGCAGGCGCTCGATGCGCAGGCGGGTTTCGGAGGTGCGGGTGTCCATGGTGGCGGACCTTGTGGGCTGGAACGGTGGCGGGATTTTAGGAGCCGGCCGGCTTGGCCGGCGGCGCGGCGGGCTCCCACACTTTGACGCAATGCCCGCTCAGCACGAACGGGCCACCGGGCTGGCTGCCCCCCGCGGCGGGCTCGAAGCTGACGGCCAGGCGGCCGACCTTGGCGAACAAGGCCTCGCTGGTGTCGCTCAGCGCCAGCCGGGCCTTGTTGCCGGTAGGCACCAGGCCCAGCGCAAACGGCGGGCTGCCATCCGCCGGCAAGGCCCACAGCCGCGCGACCTGGCCGGCCGGCGGCGTCACGGGCTTGAGCATCTTCAGCGTCAGCACGCGGCCCTGGCGCAGCGACGAGGCCAGCACCACCGGCTCGTTGGCCGCATTGGTCAGGATGCCGACATAGGCCGGCGCCACGGTCTCGGTGGATGTGGGCGTGATGCCCACCCACTCTGGCTGCTGGCGCACCAGGCCGACGGTCATCACTACGCCGAAGGCCGTGCCCAGCACCGGCCACCACCAGGACTGGCGGCGGCGTTGCGGTGCCGGTGCGATGCGCTGCCGGATCGCGTGCCAGACCTCGGGCCGCGGTTGCACGGCCGGCACGCTGACGGCCAGCCGGTTGAGATGCTCCTGCCAGGCCGTCACGGCCGCGCGGGCCTCGTGCGAGTTGCGCAGCACGGCCTCGAAGCGACGCGCCGCGCGCGGGCTCAGCGTGCCCAGCGCGTGGGCCGCGGCCAACCGGTCCAGCAAGTCGGGGCGCAGATAGTTCATGCGCCGTGCTCCAGCCTGTCGATGCAGGCGCGCAGCCGCTCGATGCCGCGCCGCAGCCAGGTCTTGACGGTGCCCAGCGGCGCGCGCAGGTGGCGGGCCACTTCGTCATGCGTCCGGCCTTCGTAGTAGGCCAGCGCCAGGGACTGGCGCAGCGGCGCGTCCAGGCCGTCCAGGCAGGCGCGCAGGCCCAGCGCGCCGCTGGCCTGGGTCAGCAGGGCCAACGGGTCGGGGCGCTCGCTGGCGAGCGACTCGTGCGCGTCCAGCGGTTCGTGCATGTCGGCATGGCGGCTGCTGCGCAGATGGTCGAGCGCCTTGTTGCGCACGATGGTGATGAGCCAGCTCATCGGCGACGCGCCGGTCTGCGCGTAGCCGCCGGCGTTGTGCCAGATGTTGACGAAGGCCTCCTGCAGCACCTCTTCTGCGCGCTCGCGCCGCCTGAGCACCAGCATCGCCACGCCCAGCAGATGCGCACTGGTGGCCTGGTAGAGCTGCTCGAAGGCCGGCTGGTCGCCCAGCGCCACCTGGCCGAGCCAGAAGGCCAGGCGATCGGTGGCGGTGGACGTAGCAGCCATCGTGGCAGTTTCGACTAGTTTTTCGGCGCGCGGCGGCGGGCCAACCCTCCCACCGCGGCCAGGCCGGCCAGCATCAGCGCGTAGCTGCCCGGCTCGGGCACGGCGGCAACGAAATTGCCCGCGCCGAAGTTGGCGAGAGCGCCCGGGGCAGCGGCGCCGCTCGGGCTCTCGATGCGTGCCAGCACGGACAGGTCGGCCGTGGCGAGGTTGAGGTTGGTCGAATAGACCAGCCGGTTCACGCCCAGCGCGCTGTTGGAGTACATGAAGAAGCCGGCGCCGTCGGTCGTCACCATGCCGGCGATCAGGTTGGCAGCATTGCCGGCACCGAAGGCCGTGGCCGGGTTGCCGTCGTCGTCGAACTCGCGCAGCACGATGACATTGCTGCCCGCGGCGGGCGGCGCGGCCAGCGTGGCGCTGGCAAAGCTCAGCGAGCTGCCTGCGTTGAACTTGCTGAGGTCGAAGACGAAGTGGTCGTTGGCGGTGTCGAAGCCGGCCAGGCTGCGTTGCTGGCCGGCAAACACGGTGCGCACGCCGTCCGCCGGGTTGGCCGCGGAGCCGGTGAAGGGCGCCGTGTTGAACAGGCTGTCGGCAGCGTGGGCTTGGGCCGCGGCCGCCACGGCGAGGGTCAGCAGGGTGCGGGCGATGAGGTTCATGGGGTCTCCAGTTCGTTGCGGGCGAGGCACGACATGTGTCTCAGCCCGCAGGAACGGCAGACCTCCCGTATTGGATGTTGAAATCCCTGTTCTGCGTGTGGAATTGACCAGCAAGCGCCTCCCCAGCTTTGTTGATGCCGCTGGCTGCAAGCGTCCCTAGAGTGGTTCCTTTCGATTTGCAAGCGAGGGAGCTCACCATGTCCAAGTGCCGGTCGGTGTCGGATCGTGGCTTCAGCCGGTTGTTGGCAGGCCTCGCTTGCGTCTGTTCCGGGCTCGCGGCCGCGTCGCCGCTGAGCGTGTTCAGCACCTACCAGTTGCTGGACAACGTGTCGCCCAACTCAGCCGGGCTGGGCCCCGGAGTGCGCCAGCAACTGGGTTCAACCTGCGTGGTGTTGGTTGGCAACCCCTGCACGCCGCAGAACCTGGCCAACGCTCTGGGCACCAGCGGCACTGCGACGCAGGGCGCCCAGACATTGGCCTTGAGCTTCTCTGCGTCCGATCTGGTGTCCAACCATTGGTTCTACGCGGGCTCCTCGGCCCTGCCCGACGGCCAGTGGACCCTCGCTCTGAAAAATGGCAGCGACACCGCGACGGCCTTGACGCCTAGCCTGACGGGCGCGCAGCTGATGGGCTTTGCGGCCGGGACTGCCATGACCGCAAATGGCATCGCGCCCACGTTCCAATGGTCCCTGCCCAGCCTCACTGGCGGTGCGAGCGTCGACGGGGTCAGCGTCCTCGTGCGCGACCTGACCGACTTCCGTGGCAACGTCGGCGTGGGCGGCCTGGGCACTGCGACCATCATCTACAGCAATCGCGCCATGGCGCCCGCCACGACCTCTTTGACGATCGCCCAAGGCGATTCGCACTTCGTGGCTGGCCACAGCTTGGAACTCGGTCACCACTACGCCCTCGAGATCCAGTTGCAGGACACGCGCAACAACCTGCCGGCCACAGGCTTCGCCCAGGTGCTCAGCCAATCCCGGACCCTGCTGGATTTCACTTTGAGCGACACGCCGCTGCCCGGGGCACTGTTCCTGCCGATGGCGAACTACGCCAACCCGGTGCCGGTCTACCAGTTCACGGGCGTGCCCGTCTTGGCCGGGCAGCAGATCTTCATCGACCCCATCGTGGCGGTCGGCTTCGACTACCGCACGAAGGCGGGTGACCCCAACTTCGCCTCGGTGATGCTGCCCACCGGCGTGGGTGACGGCAAGTACGAGCTGTGGCTGTGGAATGGCGCTCAGTGGGTCGATGCCGGCCAGGAGCTGACCGGCGGCGAGTCCTTCAGCTTCGCGGCGGGCGGTGTGTCGCAATTCCGCGTGACCGGCATCGAAGCTTCGGCCGAGCTCAACCCCGTGGCGCTGAACTTCGTCACCGGCCTGACCTTCGTGGCCAACGGCCAGTTCAACGGCAGCATGACGCCCCTGGTGGCCGAAGTGCCGGAGCCCTCGGAAGCGCTGCTGCTGCTGGCCGGGTTGGCTTCGCTGCTGACCTGGCGCCGGCGCGTGGCGGGCACCAAGCCTGACTAGAGCTCCGTGCGCAGCGCCCACAGCTCCGGGAACAGCACCACGTCCAGCATCTTGCGCAGGTAGCTCACGCCGCCCGTGCCGCCCGTGCCGCGCTTGAAGCCGATGACGCGTTCCACGGTCGTCACGTGGCGGAAGCGCCAGAGGCGGAAGGCGTCTTCCAGGTCGACGAGTTCCTCGCCCATCTGGTACAGGTCCCAGTGGTCTTGCGGCTGGCGGTAGACGGTCAGCCAGGCGTTTTTGACACCGTCGTCGGCCACGTGAGCCTGGGTCCAGTCTCGGTCGAGGTTGGCGGCCGGCACCGGGATGCCGCGGCGGGCCATCAGCTTCAGCGCCTCGTCGTACAGCGAGGGCGCTTCGTAGGCCTCGCGCACCTGGGCCAGCAGGTCCGGCCGGTGCTCGTGGGGCTTGAGCATGGCGGCGTTCTTGTTGCCCAGCATGAACTCGATGCGCCGGTACTGGGCGCTCTGGAAGCCGCTGCTCTTGGCCAGGTAGGGCCGGATGGCGCTGTACTCGGGCGGCGTCATCGTCGCGAGCACGTCCCAGGCGTGCACCAGCTGCTCCATGATGCGTGACACCCGCGCCAGCATCTTGAAGGCCTCGGGCAGCCGGTCCGCCGCCACGTTGGCGACGGCCGCCTGCAGCTCGTGCAGCATCAGCTTCATCCACAGCTCCGAGGTCTGGTGCTGCACGATGAAGAGCATCTCGTTGTGGTCGGGCGAGAGCGGCTTCTGCGCGGTCAGGATGGCGTCGAGCTGCAGGTAGTCGCCGTAGCTCATCTCCTTGGAGAAATCGAGCTGCGCGCCGTGATGTTCAAGCGTGGACACGGTCAGGTCACCTTGGAGCGGGCAGTGAATTGGGGCGCATCCCAGGAGCGCGTGTCGAGGATCTCGCCCAGCACGGCCACGGCGCGTGCCACGTCGGCAAAGCCGTTGTACAGCGGCGCGAAGCCGAAGCGCAGCAGCTCGGGGTCGCCGGCGCGGAAGTCGCCGATGACGCCGTGGTGGATCAGCGCCTGCATCACTGCGTAGCCGTCGATGCCCTGGGGCAGCGAGAACGACACTTGCGAGCCGCGCAGCGCCGCCTCGCGTGGCGTGGCGATCACCGCGCCCGGCACGCGTTCCTCCACGCCACCGATGAAGGCCTCCGTCAGCGCCAGAGACTTGTTGCGCAGCGCCTTCATGCCGCCCAGCTTGATCGCCGCGTCGTAGACGTCCAGCGCCGTGTCCAGCCCGGTCATGGACAGCACGGCCGGCGTGCCGCACTGGTACTGCTGGATGCCCGGCGCGGGCTGGTAGTCGCTGTCGAAGTCGAAGGGGTTGGCGTGGCCCAGCCAGCCCGTCAGCGGCTGCCACACCTGGCCCTCGTGGCGCGGGTGCATCCACACGAAGGCCGGCGCGCCGGGGCCACCGTTGAGGTACTTGTAGCCGCAGCCGATGGCGAAGTCCGCCGCGCTGCCGAGGAGGTCGATGGGCACGATGCCGGCGCTGTGCGCCAGGTCCCACACGGCCAGCGCGCCGGCCTGGTGGGCCCAGCGGGTCAGCAGGCCCATGTCGTGCATGCGGCCGGTGCGGTAGTTCACATGCGTCAGCATCAGCACGGCGCAGCGCTCGTCCAGCAGCGGCGGGATCTCCTCGGGCGACTCGGCCAGGATCAGCTCGCCGCCATGCGCGCGCGCCACGCTCTGGGCGATGTAGTTGTCGGTCGGGAAGTTGCTGCGCTCGCTGACGATGACGCGGCGCTGGCCCTGCTGCAACTGCAGCGCGGCGTGCAGCACCTTGTAGAGGTTGACCGAGGTCGAGTCCGCCACTAGCACCTCGCCGGGCCGCGCGCCCAGCCACGGCGCCAGGCGGTCGCCCAGGCGGCGCGGCAGGTCGATCCAGCCGGCGGTGTTCCAGCTCTTGATCAGGCCCTGGCCCCACTCCTGCTCCACGGCGCGCTGGATGCGCTCCGGCGTGGCCCGGGGCAGGGCGCCGAGCGAGTTGCCGTCGAGGTAGGTGATGCCGTCCGGCAGCGTGAACAGCTCGCGCAGGCTGCGCAGGGGGTCGGCGGCATCGAGCCGCTGGGCGTCGTCGAGATTCATGGGAGTTCCCTCAGGATGGCGCGCACGGGGCTGGCGCACGCGCCTTGTAGTTTCAGGGGCAGGGCGATCAGTTCGTAGTCGCCCGCGGGCACATCGTCCAACACGAGGTTTTCCAGCACGCGCAGGTCGTGGCGGCGCAGCTGCTGGTGGCTGTCCAGCACCTTGGAATCGGCCGGGTCCACGCTCGGCGTGTCGATGCCGATCAGCCGCACGCCGCGCGCGGCCAGCCAGTCGACGGCCTCGGGCGCGTAGGCCGTGAAGGCGGGGTTCCACACCGTGTCGGCCTTCTCGCAGCAGCGCACCAGCACGCGCGGCGGCAGTTCGCTTTCGGCGTGGCGCAGATGCTCGACGGTGATCAGCGGCGCAGCGCCGATGGCGTGGATGACGCGGCAGGGCCCCAGGTAGGTGTCCAGCGGCACCTCGGCGATCGCCGGCGCAGCGTTGGCGTAGTGCAGCGGCGCATCCGCATGCGCGCCCACGTGGGGCGACATCGTGATGGCGCTGAGGTTGACCGGGCAGCCCGGCGAGAGCTGCGCCGTCCAGCGCAGGCTGTAGGGCTCGTCACCCGGGAAGATGGGCGCGTCGGGCGCGACGAGGGGCGAGATGTCCCAGATGCGGGGCTGTGCGCGAGGAGGGGCGGTTGAACTGCTCATGGCGGCGGCACCATAGCGGCAGGCGGGAGAGCGTGGTGTCGGTTAATTCCAACTGGCTGTCAATCTGAAACTGGCGCTGCGGACGTGACACCTGCCTCGCCCGCTGCCGCCGAGAAAACTCAGCGGGCTCGACGACGACAACGTGTCGAAGTTGCCGTTGTCGCGCGCCAGCTGCGTGCTGCCGGCGGTTTGCGTGAGCGTGCCTACGGCCAGCGTCGGGTTGCCGCCGTTGCCGGCGCCCGCCTTGGCCAGCGGTACGCCGTCAATCGTTGGCAGTGCCAGCGCGTCCGTCTGGGAAGACCCTGAGAACGGCGAGGGCCGCAACGCTCATTCGCGGGTGTCAAGAAGCTTTACACGTCTATTTCATCAAGCCGTGGGGGGCCTTTTGGGTCAATGACTTAGCGGGCGTGGCACGTAGGTTGCATTGCAGCAATCGGTTCCCTTAACTGTTTCCCGGAATATGCAAACGACTTCAATGAAATTCCTGACTGCTCTCGTTTTGGGCGCTGCCAGCCTGGCAGCGCAAGCCGGCCCGGTGGTCGGCGGCTTCACCAACGGCGGCACGGTCGCCGTCTGCGATGACTGCTTCACGGGCTCGACCTCGCTGGGCTTCACCGCCAACTACTTCGGCACCAGCTACAACAGCACCTTCGTCAGCAACAACGGCTACGTCACCTTCGGTTCCGGCCAGGGCACGTTCACGCCCACGGGCCTGACCGCCGCCTACACCGGCCTGCCGATCATCGCGGCCTACTTTGCCGACGTGGACACCCGCGGCACGGGTGGCGGCAACGTCAAGTACGGCACGGGCACCTACGCGGGCGCCAGCGCCTTCGGCGTGACCTGGAGCGGCGTCGGCTACTTCGGTGCCCACGTGGACAAGCTCAACACCTTCGAGCTGATCCTGGTGGACGCCTCTGCCGGCAACAGCGCGGGCGACTTCGACATCTACTTCAACTACAACCAGGTCCAGTGGGAAACCGGCGACGCCAGCGGCGGCAGCGCCGGCTTTGGCGGCACCTCGGCTGCCGTGGGCTATGCCCGTGGCACCGGTGCAGCGGGCAGCTATGCCCAGCTGACGGGTTCGCTGGTGAACGGTGCCCTGCTGGACACCGGCGCCAACGCGCTGGCCAGCCACACCAACGACGGCGTCACCGGCCAGTACAAGTTCTCGGTGCGCAACGGGTCGGTCGTTCCCAACACCGTTCCGGAACCGGCCTCGCTGGCCCTGGTGGCTGTGGCCCTCGCGGCTGCCGGCCTGCGCCGCCGCAAGGCTCGCTGATCGAGCTTCGCCCGCGGCCCAACAGGCCGCATCAAAGCGGCCTGCGGGCCGCTTTTTCGTTTCTGGCAGGCGACAACCTTCCGGGCAACGTTGCGGGCAGCGTTCCGGCCGGCTTTCGCCGGGGCGCCGCCTAGCGGCGGAACTTGCCCGACTGGTCGACGATGGCCAGGTCCACGTAGTCCAGCCCGCTGTGGTCGGTCGGGCTGTAGCCCACCTCGATGCCGCCCACGTCGAAGCGGCCCATGCCCTCCAGCGCCTTGCGCAGCCCATCTCGCGTGGGCTGCTTGCCGGCGCGCTTCAAACCCTCCACCAGCACCTTGGCCGACACATAGCCCTCCACGACGGTGGGCGTCAGGTCCACGCCGGCCTTTTGCGCCGCCTCGGAGATCTCCTTGATGATGGGCTTGGCGATGGAGCGCTCATAGGGGAACACCTGGCTGACGATGACGCCGTGGCCGATGTCCCCCAGGTCCTTGATGAAGCCCATCGAGGCGTTGTTGGACAGCGTCACCAGCTGCGCCGACGAGCCAGCCGCACGCAAGGCCTTCATACCCGCCACCACGGCCGTGCCCGAGCCGATGAACATCACCGCCTGGGGCTGCTTCTCCAGCAGCTTGGGCACGATGGGGCCGAAGTCGGGCTTGGCGCGGTCGTACTTCTCGTGGGCCACGGGCTTCTTGTTGGTCTTGGCCAGGCCGGCCATGGCGCCCTGCACGGCGTCGTCGCCGAAGGAGTCGTTCACCTGCACGATGGCGATGCGCTCCATGCCGATCAGGCTCAGGTGCTCGATGGCCCGCTCGGCCTCGCGCTGGTAAGTGGCACGCACATTGAAGAGCCAGGGGTGGACGGGCTTGTGCAGCAGCATGGCCCCGGTCGACGGGCCCACCAGCGGCACCTTGTGCTCCGTCAGCAGCGGCATGATTTCCTGGGTGTGCGGCGTGCCGCGGTTCAGGAACAGCGAGATGACGCCCTGGTCGATCAGCTGCTTGGCATTGGCCCCGGCGACCTTGGTATCGAACTTGTCGTCCAGCGAGATCAGGTTGATCTTCTGGCCATTGACGCCGCCGGCGGCGTTGACGATGTCCAGGTAGAGCTTGGCGCCTCGCGTCGCCTCACCGACGCTGGCCGCCACCTGGCCGGTGTGGCCGGCGGTCTGGCCGATGGTGAGTTCGGCGTGGGCGGTGGTGGCCGCGAGAGCCGTTGCTGTGGCGGTGAGCAGCAGGCGGCGGGCCAACTGCGGAAGTGACGTCGTCATTGTTTTGTCTCTAAGCTGCCCCTGACTGCGGCGGGCTCTTGGTTCGCGGCCTGCTCGCGGGAGCGCTCATTCAAGCATGGGCGCGCGGCGCTTTGGAGGTTGCTGCGATGTGGATAGTGCGTATGTCGCGGCTTCGGCTTGACGCGCGAGACCCAGCGGGGAGTTCGCCCCCCCCCCCCGCGGCCGACTCATTTTCTTGGGCGCCCAAGAAAGTAAGCAAAGAAGCCGCCCCGGTTCCGCCGCCCCTCGCGTTGCGAGGGGTTCCCTGCACTTCTCGAACGCCGAGGCCCGCGCAAAACTCCCGCCGCTACGCTCTGGTCAAACAGTTGCGCGGAGTCAGTTCACGAAGCGTGCTGTGCACGCGCTTCGGCGCCCTGCGATGCTCGGGGGCTTCAAAGGGGTGAGATTCAGCCGTCGACGCGGGAGCCGAAAACTTGGGCCAGCCGAAATGATTGGCCCCACATTTCTGCGCCGTTGATTTGAGAACCGCATCGTTGTTGCATAGCAGCTTTAGCGCCCTATGCGGTGCACTGCACAAACCAGCCCGCATCTCATGGGATGCCAACTAGTTTATAGGCAATTACTTTTGCTGCTATGGATATTAGAAGGCCGCATATAAGCTTAACGCTTCCAAAAAAGAGGTTGCCCTTGTTTCTGGACTTTGCTAGGTTAAGCTCCCGCTTGTCGCCATCGGTAAGGCTGATGTATGCGATGTCAACCCACCGGTCTATCGAATCTTCCGCTGCGCTACCCAGGTGATGAGCAATTTTGTAGGTTCCGAACATCGTCGCGAAAGAAACTATGCCGAACTGCGCTAGTTCAGGAAGGCTGGATTGCGGGGTGACAAATTTTTCAATATTGCATGCAAATACTGCGGCAACAGTAAATCCGGCCAAATATCTTGTTATCAACGGAATATAGTCAGTGTGCTTTCTGATAAAGTTCCAGAACCATCCGCTTTTCGATCTTGGCAAGCCGTTGAACCATTCGTCGATCGTGTTCAGTAGTGTTCTTGCTACCGCATAATCTACATATTTGACATTTGCTACCGCCGTTCGAGGGCCACCCATTAGTTTGAAGATCTTTGGCATGGAGAACATGTTCTCATCCATTTTTCTTTGAATTGCGACGGGGTTGGCGATTCTTATGGATGCGGTGTAGCTTTGCGGCTGGTTTACTTTGGGGAGTACGATTAAGAAATTGTAAGTTAGCAGGACGCTTTCAACGGCGCTTGTAGAGCCGGCATTGAACAGTGTGAATTTGTCGAAAGAGCTGAAAACCTCCTTTGTATCATTAATGTAGAAGACGCTTATGGAAACATTTGCGGCTTTTATTTGATATTGTTCGCAAATCTGTTGGATGCGCAAATGAAGCTGTTTGAAATCATTGAAAACGACATGATATGCGTCGTCATAGGTTTTTGAGACTTCTTCAGATTTTCCGGTCAATTCATGATAGATGTTTTGAAGAACCTGAATGCTTATTGGTGTGCTATTCGGGGTGCCTTCTCCAATAACCGCCATGTCGCCTGCTGCTTCAACAATATCTTTATCGTCTTTTTTTCGCATAGTTCCTCCCAATGATTTGGTCTTCGCTTCAAGTGCCTAACGATGTTTGGCGCGGTATGGTGTCCGCAATGTCGTGGCGCTGCTTCACTGCACAATGATGTGACGCTCGCCCCCTAATTCAAAGCCGGGTTTGCACTCGGTTTGGTTGTTAGTCCAGTATGGAGCGACAAGCAGGGGCAGCGGCGATGTCATGACCTGAAACCAATCCCCGCGGAACCGGCTTCGCCCGTGGTCTCGCACCTGTCAGAGCTCAACAGCCAACGCTCAGATGTGGCTTCAAGCTAGAAATCGTGCGGTGCTAACGCTGGAACATCAGCCTTGCTTGTACATAAGTCGGCGGCGACGTCGGCTTCAGAGAGGACTCCCCTGACAATCCCAGGGCACCCCAGCAGGACGATGCACCCCCCCTCGACCCCCACTTCGCCGCAGGACTTCGCCCCAACTTCACCCGCCTTCCTCTCCGGCGGCGGCGAGATGGGCGCCCTGATGCGCGCCCACGTCTGGGCGTCATCCCCCCTCGGCCCGCCGCCCTCCTGGCCGCAGCCGCTGCGCGCCATGGTGCGGCTGATGCTGAACACCGGCCACCCGATGTACATCTTCTGGGGCGCCGAGGGCACCTGCCTCTACAACGATGCCTACCGGGAGTGCATCGGCCCCGAGCGCCACCCCGGGTCGCTGGGCCGGCCGGCGCGCGAGGTGTGGGAGGAGATCTGGCCCATCATCGGCCCGCAGATCGAGCAGGTGCGCGAGGGCCGCGGCGCGACGTGGAACGTGAACCACCTGGTGCCGATCACGCGGCATGGCCGGCGTGAGGACGTGTACTGGACCTACAGCTACAGCCCCATCGACGACGAGCACAGCCTGCATGGCATCGGCGGTGTGCTGGTGGTGTGCACCGAGACGACCGCGCAGGTGCTGGCCAACAAGCGCATGGCCGCGGAGCGCGACCAGCTGGGGCAGCTGTTCGAGCAGGCGCCGTCCTTCATGACGCTGCTCAGCGGCCCCCATCACCGCTTCGAGATCGCCAACCCGAGCTACCTGAAGCTGGTGGGCAACCGCGACGTCGTGGGCAAGACGCTGGCCGAGGCGCTGCCCGAAGCGGTGGAGCAGGGCTACCAGACCTTGCTGGACAGCGTCTACACGAGCGGCGAGGCCTACATCGCCAAGGGCGCGAGGTTCAGCTATCAGGGCAGCCCGGGCGCGCCGGGCGCCGAGCGCTTCGTGGACTTCGTCTACCAGCCGATCAAGGGCCGCGACGGCAGCGTGACAGGCATCTTCGTCGAGGGCGCGGACGTGACGGACCGCGAGACCGCCGACGCCGCGCTGCGGGCCCAGCGAGGCGAACTACCGCGAGCTGTCGGCCGCGCTGACGGAGTCCAACCGCACCAAGGACGAGTTCCTGGCCACGCTCGCGCACGAGCTGCGCAATCCGCTGGCGGCCATCGGCAACGCGCTGATGCTGCAGCGGCATGCCCGCCACGACGAGCGCGTGCTCGAGTCCAGCGGCCAGATCATCGAGCGCCAGATGGTGCAGATGGTGCGGTTGATCGACGACCTGCTGGACCTGTCGCGCCTCACGCGCGGCATCGTGGACCTGCGCCGCGAGCCGCTGTCGCTGATCGAGGTCGTTCGCCAGGCGGCTGAGACAAGCCGCCCGATGGTGGAGCAGGCCGGCCACCGCCTGACGGCGCAGTTGCCCGACTGCGACTGCATCGCCAACGCCGACGAGACGCGGCTGATCCAGGTGCTGTCCAACCTCATCAACAACGCGGCGAAGTTCACGCCGCGCGGCGGCAGCATCGAGGTGAGCCTGCGCTGCGAGGCACAGATGGCCGTGGTGACGGTGCGCGACAACGGCATCGGCATTCCGCGCGAGATGCTGGACCGCGTGTTCGACATGTTCACGCAGGTGCAGCGTTCGCACGCGCACGTCGGCGGCGGGCTGGGCATCGGCTTGACGCTGGTGCGCCAGCTCGTGGAGCGGCACGGTGGCAGCGTTGTGGCCCACAGCGGCGGCGCCGGCCAGGGCAGCGAGTTCGTCGTGCGGCTGCCGCTGGCGGAGCCGGCATTGGCGGCGCTTGCCCCGGATCGGTCGCTGCCATCGGGCTTTGTGGCGTCGGGGCTGCGGGTGCTGGTGGCCGACGACAACGTGGACGCGGCGGAAAGCCTGTCGATGCTGCTGGAGCTCAGCGGCAACGAGGTGCGCACCGCCACGGACGGCCTGCAGGCGCTCGAGATCGCCGAGGCCTTCCAGCCGCACGCGATGCTGGTGGACATCGCCATGCCCGGCCTGAACGGCCACGAGCTGTGCCGCAAGGTGCGGGAGTTGCCCTGGGGCCCGGGCGTGCTGATGATCGCTGCGAGCGGCTGGGGGGCAGCAGGAGGACAGGCGCCTGTCCGCTGCCGCGGGCTTCGACCATCACCTCGTCAAGCCGTTGGATTTCGATGCCGTGGACGCCTTGCTGGCCGCCGGGAGCCGCGGCGGCCGCTGAGCAGGCTCAGGCGCCGCGCAGCGCCAGGAATTGTTCGCGCAGCACCTGCGGCGCGTCCTTGCGCCAGGCCGCAAACACGGCCGAGGGCTCGATGGCTTCGGCCAGCGGCTTGAAGACCGCGCCCTGGATGCCCGCGCGCTGGAACGCCGCCGGCACGATGGACACGCCCAGGCCCTGCGCCACCAGCGAGACGACCGACAGCCAGTGCCGGCCCTCGTGCTGCAGCCGCGGGTAGAAGCCGTGCTGGCGGCAGATCTCGACGATACGGGCGTGGTAGTCCGGTGAGCCCTTGCGGGAGAACAGGATGAAGGGCTGGTCGCTCAGCGCCGCGAGCGGGATCTCGGCCAGCCCCGCCAGCGGGTGGCTGGCCGGCAGGCAGGCGAGGAAGGGTTCGCTGTACAGCGGCTGTGAGGCCAGCGCGGGCGGCAGGCGGTCGGTGTGGACGAGGCCGAGGTCCAGCTCCTCGCCGAGCAGTGCGTCGATCTGGTCC
>CAUJSJ030000042.1:0-4626 GCA_963422775.4 uncultured Roseateles sp. | reverse complement strand
GTCGCTCGGCTTCGGCCTCTTCCAGGGCGACAAGCTCGACGCCGGCGCGCAGGTGTCCTACCACCGCCTGCTGCAACGCGCGCTGGCCCCGCGCGTGGCGGCCCGGCTGGAGGAGCGCCTGCGCACCGCCAACCGCGACAACCTCGAGTTCGCCTACGAGTCGCTGAAGGCCTACCTGATGCTCTACACGCCCGAGCATCTGGACGCGCCGGGGCTGCAGGGCCTGGGTCGGGCTGGACTGGGACGCCAACCTGGAAGGCAGCCTCGGCGCCGAGAAGGTCGCACTGCTGAAGAACCACCTGGACGCACTGCTGTCGCGCGGCGCCTTCGAGGTGGCCCAGCCGATGGACAAGACGCTGGTGGCCAGCGTGCGCGAGATGCTGGGTGCCTACCCGCTGGAGTACCGCATCTTCAGCCGCCTGCGCCGCGCCCAGATCGACGGCGACCTGCCGCCCTTCACGGTGGCTGCTGCGGCCGGCCCGCAAAGCCCCAACGTCTTCGTGCGCGCCACCGGCGCGCCGCTGACGCAGGGCATCCCGGGCATGTTCACCAGGGACGGCTACAAGAAGGCCTTCCAGACCTCGGTGGACAAGACCGCCAAGCAGCTCGCCGACGAGGAGTCATGGGTGCTGGGCACCAACCCCGCCACGGCCAAGCGCCTGGCGGCCGACAAGACGCTGGTGGAGCGCGTGCGGCGCCTGTACCTGGAGGAATACGTCAAGGTCTGGGATGCGTACCTGGCCGACGTGCGCCTCGTGAAGCTCAACGGCCTGGATCGCGGCATTGCCGTATCAAGGCTGCTGTCGGCGGTGGATTCGCCGCTGGCCGCCTTCCTGCGCGCCGCGTCCAAGGAGACGACGCTGATCGAGCCGGCCAGCAACGACAACTCCGTCAACAAGGAGCTGAACAAGCGCGCCGACGACGCGGTGTTTGCCAAGGGCGGCGAGCTGGCCCGCCTGGCCGGCAACCAGGCCAAGGCGCCGACGTCCATCTCGCGCGACGGCCCGCTGGAGAAGATCGTCGACGACCACTTCGCCGCGCTGCGCCGCCTCGTGACCGGCACGCCGCCGCCGCTGGACGACGTGATGAAGATGTTCAACGAGGTCTATGTGCAGCTCAGCGCCGTGCAGGAAGCACTCAAGAGCAAGTCGCCGCCACCCGCGGGCGGTGGAGGCGGCAAGCTCAAGGCCGCCGCCGGCCAGCAGCCCGAGCCGCTGCGCGGCGCGCTGGAGACGCTGGCCGAGGCCGCCGACAACCAGAGCCGGTTGGTCGAGCGCCAGAGCCTCACCGGCGAGCTGCAGCCCGTCAGCGAGTTCTGCAGCCGCGCCATCGCCGGCCGCTACCCCATCGCGCAGGGCTCCAAGGTCGACGTGCTGCCCGAGGACTTCGGCCAGTTCTTCGCGCCGGGCGGGATGATGGACGACTTCTTCACGCGCAAGCTCGCACCCCTGGTCGACGTCGGCACCAACCCCTGGAGCTTCCGGCCCACGGGGGACGGCACCAAGCCCGTCTCGCCGGCGGCGCTGGCCGACTTCCAGCGCGCCACCCGCGTGCGCGAGGTCTTCTTCCGCGGTGGCGGCAAGGCCCCGGCCTTCCGTGTCGACGTGCGTGCGCTGGAGCTGGGCGACGGGCTGAAGGAGCTGACGCTGGACATCGACGGCCAGGTCAGCAAGTTCACGCCCGGCAACAACCAGGCCGTCAGCCTGCAGTGGCCCGGCCAGCGGCTGTCCTCGCAGATCAAGCTGACGGGCCAACCGGG
This sequence comes from uncultured Roseateles sp., assembly GCA_963422775.4. GTDB lineage: Bacteria > Pseudomonadota > Gammaproteobacteria > Burkholderiales > Burkholderiaceae_C > Pelomonas. Next base: position 2,867 of record CAUJSJ030000042.1, on the reverse strand, counting down.
CGGCACGCCGGTCGTCTTCGACGGCCCCTGGGCGCTGTTCCGGCTGTTCGACCGCTTCGAGGTGCAGGGCTCGCCGCAGCAGCCCGAGCGCTTCATCGTCGTCATGAACCTGGACGGCCACCGCGCGCGGCTGGAGGTGACGGCCAGCAGCGTGTTCAACCCGTTCCGGCTGCGCGAGCTGCAGCAGTTCCGTTGCCCGGGGGCGTTGTGAACGGAGTCCCAGGCTGGTATGGCAAGTTGCCGGCTTTAGGCGACTTTGCCTCGCGACGCCTGGCACCTGAGTGGATCGCGCAATGGGATGCCTGGCTGGCCGCTGGCCTGCACCAGCTGCGCGAGGCCGCGCCCGACACCTGGCTGGAGAACTACCTCGCCAGCCCGGCCTGGCGGTTCGCGCTGCTGCCGGGCTCGCTGCCCGATGGATCCGGCGAAGGGCTGCGCGTCGGCGTGCTCGTGCCCTCGGTGGATCGCGTGGGCCGCTACTTCCCCCTCGTCGTCGTCAGCGCGCCGCTGCCCCGGCCGGTGGACGGCGCCCAGGTGGCTGCACTGTGGCACTGGGCCGGCCAGTTGGAGGACATCGCCGTCCAGGCCCTGCAGGACGACTGGAGCGCAGAGGCACTGGACGCGGCGCTCGCCAACACGCCGCTGCCGGTCTTGCACGCCGCCGACGCCGCCGTGCCCGCCGCGCTGGCCGGCCTGCTGAGCCAGGCCGCCTGGGACGGACTGCAAGGATGCAGCCTGTGGCTGCATGACGGCACCGGCCCCAGCGTGCAGCCCGCCCTCCCCTGCGGCGCCGCCTTCGCGGCGCTCTTCAGACCGAACTGAGCAAGACCATGAGCGACTGGACCCCCAATTACGGCAACCTCGACACCACCGCCCCGAGCTGGGCGGCCAAGCGCCCCGTGCGCATCGCGCTGCTCGGCGACTTCGGCGCCGGTGCCGCCGCCGGCCGGCTGAACAGCAGCGACGACCTGGCGCGCCGCAAGCCGCGCTCGGTCGAGTTCGACTCGCTGGAGGATTTCCTGGGCCAGCAGGACATCACGCTGACGTTGCCCATCGGCGCCAAGCGCGGTGGCGTGGCCGTGCCGCTGGCAGACCTGGAGTCCTTTCACCCCGACACGCTGTTCCGCGAGCTGGACCTGTTCAAGAAGCTGAACGACCTGCGCAAGCGCCTGAACAACACGGCCACCTTCGAGAAGGCCGCGGCCGAGGTCGCCAAGCTGGCGGGCACGAAGAGAAAGGCCTCGCGTGCGGGACGCGGCGTGCGTGCCCGAGGCGCGGCGCCAGCCGCCGGCGCCAAGCTGGACGACTTCGCCCGCCTGACCGGCCGCACCAGCGCGCCTGAAAGCAGCGGCGGCATCGACGCGCTGCTGCGCGACGTCATCGGCCCCTTCGTTGTCCCGGCGGCCAAGCCCGAGAAGGCGGCGCTGCTGAACACGCTGGACGCCGCGATTGCCGACGGCATGCGCGCCGTGCTGCACCAGGCCGACTTCCAGGCCGCCGAGTCGCTGTGGCGCGGCGTGGACTTCCTGCTGCGCCGGCTGGAGACCGGGCCCATGCTGCAGGTGCACCTCATCGACATCAGCGCCGAGGAATTCGCCGCCGACCTCAGCAGCACGGACGACCTTGCCGAGACCGGCCTGTACCGCCTGCTCGTGGACCAGCCCAGCCAGTCCAAGGACGGCGGCTACACCTACATCGCCGGCCTCTACCAGTTCGAGGCCACGCCGCCGCACACCGAGCTGCTGGGCCGCATGGCCAAGGTGGCCAACGCTGCCGGCGCGAGCTTCTTCACCGCCATGGCCGTGGACGACCTCGCCAACCCCAAGAAGCCGCCGCACCCACTGGTGGCCGAGGCCTTCGACGCGCTGAAGGCCCTGCCCGAGGCCAAGCGCCTCGTGCTGCTGGGCCCGCGCTTCCTGCTGCGCCACCCTTACGGCAAGCGCAGCGACCCGATCTCGTCCTTCGCCTTCGAGGAGTTCACGCTGGCCGACGGCCTGGCCGGCATGCTGTGGGGCCACCCCGCGCTGCTGGCGCTCACCGCGCTGGCCGGCCAGGGCGGCACGCCCACGGTGAGCGACCTGCCCTTCCATCACTTCGTCGATGCCGACGGCGACAGCACGGCCCTGCCCTGCACCGAGCGCTTCATGTCGACGGCGGCCGTGTCGGCACTGAGCAGCTGGGGCGTGGGCGCGCTGGTGGCGCACAAGGGCGAGCCCAGTGTGCGGCTGTCGGGCCTGACCGGCATCGCCGCAGCGGGTGCAGCGTCCAAGGCCGGCGCGCGGGCAGGCATCGAGATGAGCGTGAGGTCCAAGCTCGCCGACCCCGAGGAGCGCGGCGGCTCCAAACGCTCGGCAGCCCGCGGCGATGACGACGCACCATCGTCCGATGCAGACAGCAGCGACACCGACGACCTGCTCGCCAGCCTCGGCAGCTCGGACGACAGCAGCACCAGCGACAGCGACCTCGACGCCCTGCTGGCCGGCCTGGGCGGCAGCGACGACTCGTCGTCGAGCACCGACGATGTCGCAACCGACGCGGCCACGTCGTCTGATGACGAGATGGATCTGGATCTTGACGCCCTGCTGAAATCCCTCGGCTGAGCGCGGCCTCCATCCCACACCACTTCATCACGAGGAACAAGCGATGACCGACTTCACCAAGGAATGGGGCGACGTCTTCAACAAGGCCGAGACCATCTTCCACCCGCGACATCACCGCCACGAAGAAGACGAACAAGCCCGTGGGCGAGTTGCTGGCCGAGGAACTGGAGCCCATCCGCAAGCCCGTCGCGCTGCTGACCGCGCTGATCGCCATCGACAAGATCTCGCTGAACGCCGGCAACGCCAAGGAGATTGCCGCGCTGCCCG
>CAUJSJ030000041.1:0-14020 GCA_963422775.4 uncultured Roseateles sp. | reverse complement strand
ACAGCACGGCCAGGTCCGGGGCGAAGGGCAGAGCGTCGACGTCGGCGAAGCAGGGGCGGCCGTCCAGCTCCGCCAGCCGCGGGTTCACCGGCGCCAGCGGCCCCTTGAAGCCGCCGGCGACGAGGTTGCGCCAGATGGTGGTGCCGACGCGGGCGGGCTTGTCAGAGGCGCCGAAGACGGCCACGGACTGGGGGGTGAGCAGGCGGTCGAGATGGCGCTGGGTCATGCGCAGCATCGTCGCCCGCGGCCGCGGCGCCGGCCTTGCGCGATGTCAAGCCACCAAGCTTGGAAGTCACCGCACTTGACCCAGCGCAAGCGGCCGTGAATGCGGTGCGCGCAGCATCTGATGCATCGCCCGCCGCGGGCGAAAGGAGAGATCCATGAAGATTGTTCTTGCGGTCGACGGCAGCCCCTTCACCAAGCGCATGCTGAGCTACCTGGCTGCGCATGACGAGCTGGTGGCGCCGGACAACGAATTCATCGCGCTGAACGTGACAACCGCCGTGCCGCCACACGCCGCACGCTTCCTGCCCCACGACACGCTGGCGGCCTACTACGCCGACGAGGGCGAGAAGGTGCTCAAGCCGGTGCGGGAGTTCGCGCAGATGCAGGGCTGGTCGCTGCGCGAGCGCCACGCCGTAGGCTCGGCGGGAGAAACGCTGGCCGGGATCGTCGAGGCGGAACAGCCGGACCTGCTCGTGATGGGCTCCCACGGCCATGGCAGCTTCACCAGCGCGCTGCTCGGCTCGGTGGCCGGGCGGCTGCTGTCGCACACCAAGGTGCCGGTGCTGCTGATCCGCTGACGCCGCGGCCGGCAGGGCGCCCAGGCGGGGGCGCCAGCGTTCAGTGCGACATCAGCACCGGCACCGTCATGGACTGCAGCAGCGTCCTCGACACGCCGCCGAACAGCCGCTCGGCCCAGCGCGCATGGCCGTAGGCGCCCATGACGATGAGGTCGGCACCCAGGTCCGAGGCCGCGTTGAGCAGCGCGTCGCCCACGGCCAACGCCGTCACCTCGTCGCGCACCTCGGCCTCCACGCCCTGGAAGGCCAGCCACTGCCGCAGGCTGGCCAGGCGCGCCTGAGGGTGGGTGTCGTCGGCTTCGCTGCGCCAGTGCATCAGCGTCACGGTTTCGGCGTTGCGCAGCAGGGGCAGGGCATCGGTCATGGCCCGCACCGACTCGCGGTTGCCGTCCCAGGTCACCAGCACGCGGCGCACACGCACGGGGTCCAGGTGGGTGTAGGGAATGAGCAGCACCGGGCGGGCCGAGGCCAGCAGCAGTTGCTCCAGATCGGCCAGGGTCTGGCGGTAGTTGGGCAGCGACGGGTCGGGCTGGCTCATGACGAGCAGGTCGGCGCACTGGGCGTGTTGGGCCAGGGAATTGGGCGTGGGGGACTTGTCGGCCAGCCCTTCGAACGACGCCAGCTTGGCGGCCTCGCAGTCGTGGTGGAACTGCCGCGCGAGGTCTTCCGCGCGGCCCAGGATGACGGCGCTGGCGCCAGCCACGTAGCCGTCCAGCGCCGCAGCGGTCTGGAAGGACTGCACTTCGGCGCCAGTGACGGGCGCCAGTCCGATCAGGTGGGCATCGAAGGCCTGGGCCATCGAGACGGCGATGTGGGTGCGCGCCGTGTTGGCCGGGGTCCCGTCGAGGGCGACGAGGATGCTGCGGAATGTCATGGGGTGTTCTCCCTGTCGGGAATGAGGGGGTGTTTCAGGTGAAGCTCAGCACCGCGCGACCGTCGATACGGCCGTTGCGCAGGCAGTCGAAGATGCGGTTGATGTCGTCCAGCCGGTGCGCGGTGGTGCTGGCCCGCACGGCGCCTTCGGCGGCGAACTGCAGGGCCTCGTTCAGGTCCTGGCGCGAGCCGACGATGGAGCCGCGCACGGTCTTGGCGTTGAGCACGACGTCGAAGATGGGCAGTGCGAAGTCGCCCGGCGGCAGGCCCACCATGGACATCGTGCCGCGCTTGTGCAGCATGCCCAGCGACTGGCCGAAGGACTCGCGCGACACGGCCGTCACGAGGGCGCCGTGCACGCCGCGCAGTTCCTTGTGCAGCACCTCCACCGGGTCCTGCTCGGCGGAGTTCACGCACAGCTCGGCGCCCAGGCTCTGAGCCATCTGCAGCCGGGCGCTGTCGATGTCCACCGCGACGACGTGGAAGCCCATGGCCCGCGCGTACTGCACAGCCAGATGGCCCAGCCCGCCGACGCCGACGACGGCCACCCACTGGCCAGGCCGGGCGTCCAGGACCTTCAGGCCCTTGTAGACGGTCAGGCCGGCGCACAGGATGGGCGCCAGCGACTCGAACGACAGGTCGGCCGGGAGATGGCCGACGTAGGCAGGATCGGCGACCACGTATTCCGCGAAGCTGCCGTTGACGGTGTAGCCCGTCATCTGCTGGTGGTCGCACAGCGTCTCCCAGCCCGTTAGGCAATGCTCGCAGTGGCCGCAGGCCGTGTGCAGCCAGGGCACGCCGACACGGTCACCCTCGCGGATGCCCTTGACGCCTGCTCCCACGGCGGCCACATGGCCCACGCCCTCGTGGCCGGGGATGAAGGGCAGGGGGGGCTTGACCGGCCAGTCGCCGTCGGCGGCATGCAGGTCGGTATGGCAGACACCACAGGCCGCCACCTTGACGAGGATCTGGCCCGGCGGCACTTCCGGGATGGGCACCTCCTCGAGGCTGAGCGGTTCACGGTAGGCGCGGACGACGGCGGCTTTCATGCTGGGCATGGCAACTCCTGGATGCTTGTGAGGGCACGGATGGCGGGGGAATCGGTCATGTGCGGCGCCCGAGGAGGCGGTACACCGGGCAGTAGCCGGCAAGGCCGGTCGCCAGGGGAATCAGCCCGACGTATCCGAGCGGGCTGATGAAGCCCAGCACTGCCGCGCCCACCAGCGCAACGCCGATCAAGAGCCGCAGCACACGATCCATCGAACCCACGTTCATTGCCACAAGCACCTCCAACCGCTGACAAGGGCGTCAGGCAGATGCAGCGTAGGCAGCCCGAGCCAGTCGTGCTTTGAGCCGGATCAAGAAAGGTGGCAACGGTGATGCCGGCACCGGATGGCGCGCGGCTCGTCGGACCTGGGGCGGGCGGCCGAGAACTCCGGCGCGCGGGCCCATGCCAACGCGGGCGAAAGGTTCTCGCCGACGCCGTTGGCGTTGCTCGGGTTCTAGCCTGCGAAACGGGTTTCGAGCGGCGCGTTGTCGGCGCGGCCCGGCGATCACAGCGCAAGACCGAAGTCCGGGTCACCGATCGGGGTGGCGCCAGCAGGATGCCGGCGGGACTGCAAAGCCGGCGAACCGGTCAGGTCGGCACCACCGTGCCCGCCATCTGGTCGTGCTTGACGAAGTACTTGCGTGCCAGCGCCACGAGCTGGTTCTCGGTGGGATGGTCTACCACCAGGTAGCCGACGATGCGCTTTGCCGTCAACGGCTGGTGCTTGTCCGCGTAGTGGTGAAAGTCGGCCAACCCCGTGTGCCCGCCCACGACGAGCACCTCGGCGATTCCTTCCAGCGCGTCGCAGACCTGGCCGAAGAACTCATGCTCGGTGCGCACCGCGCTGCCGTGCTGGCGCGTGAACTTCCGGTGGTCGTGGACGTCGCACTGGACCACCTGCTCGGCGTCGAACTGGAGAACCTCCGCGTGATGATGGTCGACGTGGGCAACGGCGTGGAAGAGGGGCATGGTGGAGGCTCTCAGGTTTCAGGGCAGGGCGGCGCAGGCCACGGTCAGTGGGAGAGGGCCAGCATGTCGACGACGTTGGTCACGCCCGGCGTGCCCCAGGCGGAGTTCGTGGCGGTTTCGCGATCGGCCCAGCTGTGTACCGAGCCGGAAAGTGTGATGTCAGTGCCGTGCACAGCGACCGAGATCTTCTCGGCATCGGCAATGGAAGTCCGGCCCAGCGCGGCTTCGATCTCCGATTTGACGAGCATGGCAGATGCCGTCGGCTTGATGCTGATCTGGTTGATGACGCCGATGACGCCCATGAGTGGCCGGACGCTGTCTGCGGCCGACTGTTTCTGATACTGCCAGTCCACATGGCCGGAGAGCGTGACCCAGCCGTTCTCGACCAGAACCTTGATCTGGCGGCCGATGGTCAGCGAGAAGGCCCACTCCAGGATGTTCTGAACCGATGCGGCAATGTCTGCATCGGCTCGCTTGCTCAGGCTCGGGAGATGAACCTTCAGCTCGGTGGCCAGCGCTTTCACGCCGGACACGCGCAACGCGGCGCGCTCGGCGTTCCATTTCTCGGCGTAGGAATCGACCTCGCCGGCCAGCGTCACGACGCCATCCTTCACCTCGACCCCGATGCGTGCGGCCTGCACGGACGGCTCCCAATTCAGTTCTGCGCTGACGTCTTGTTGCAATACGCTGTCGGTTTTCATGGCAAGTCCTTGGAGGGGAGCGGAAGGGAGTGCAGGCATCTTTTGCCGCCCCGCCGCGCCGGTCTGTGCGGCCGCGAGCAGCCAGGCGCAAGAACTGGCCCGTGGTAGCCGTCAAGGCTGCAAAGGCTGCAAAGGCCGGCCTGTTCCGGTCATGCCGCGGCGCGGAGCGCCCCAGACTGGGGCCACCATGGCGCAGCCCCACCCAGCTTTTGCACCGCCCGGCGAACCGGCCTGGGACATCACGTTCACGCGTTTGGCGAACGCCGTCAGGCCTGGCGTGGAGGCCTGTGTGCAGGCGCTGGCGCGGCAGCTCCATGTCATGGGGGTGGGCAGCGATCAGCAGGTCCGGCAGACACCCCGCGGGGCTTCCGTCTTCCTCAGCGTCGTGGGCCGGCGCGGCCTGCTGTGCATCGTCGACTTCACGCTGATCGACGGCATGGCGGTGGGGCAGGGCCACCGCGCGATGCTGGACATCCGCCTGCTCGACGCCTGCGGAGACGTGATCGCCGAAGATCTGGCCCACGGCTTGACCTGCCGGGCGGAACCGGGGGGCGCCATCGCACCGCCCATCCCGGCGTGGGCGTTGTCGCAGGCCGCCACCACCGTGTTCGTATCGGTACTGGGGCACTTCGACCTGATGACGTAGCTGCCTGGCCCCGGCGATGTACGAAGCCGAACAGACCAAGGTCTTGCGATGCTTTAGAAGCGGCCCATGGCGCCACATCGTGGCGTGTGGGAGACGTCGTGAACAGCTCGAGAGAATGCCGCTGTCAACACCGCAGCCCGGCCGATACGCACCCAATGTGGCGGCATCCAGCCCTGATCGGCTCCCGTGGGCGATGACTTGTCGGCGACGCCCATCGTCCGCGGCGAGCGGCGGCGACCTGCCGTTGCGGGTGGGGACGCCGCGCACGATGACGCGCTGCGCATGTCGGAGATCCGCTACCGCCGGCTGTTCGAGGCGGCGCGGGACGGGATCCTGCTGATCAATGCCGAGAGCGGTCAGATCGAGGATGCCAACCCGTACCTGGAGCAGATGCTTGGTTACTCGCACGCCGAGTTGCTGGGCAAGAAGCTGTGGGAAGCGGGCGCCTTCGTGGACATCGCCAAGAGCACGGAAATGTTCGAGAGGCTGCAGCAGGAGGGGTATGTCCGCTATGACGACCTCCCGCTCAGGACCCGGACGGGCAAGCTCATCGGGGTGGAGTTCATCAGCAACGCCTACGACTGTGCCGGCGTTCGCGTCATCCAGTGCAACATCCGCAACATCACCGACCAGCGGCTGGCAGAAGAGCAGGTCCGCAAACTGTCGCGCGTGGTGGAGCAAAGCCCGCTGGCGATCCTCATCGCGAACATGGCCGGCCAGATCGAGTACGTCAACATGGCGCTCGAGCTGGGCAGCGGCTACACCCGCGACGAGCTGATCGGCCAATCAACCCACCTGCTGCACCCAGGCGCCGAAAGTTCGTCGGCCCATACGGAGCTGAGCGCGACCGTGGCGCAAGGCCTGACCTGGCGAGGCGAGTTCTGCAGCCGGCGCAAGGACGGTAGCGAGTTCACGGCCTCTGCCGTCGTCGCCCCCATCCATCTGTCGGACGGCAGCAGCAGCCACTACGTCGCCATCACCGAGGACGTCACGGAGCGCCAACGCGATGCGCTGGAGCTGGAGCGCCACCGCCACGAGCTGGAAGCGCTGATTGATATCCGCACCCGCGAACTGGGTGTGGCCAAGCTGGCCGCCGAGGCCGCGAACATCGCCAAGAGCGAGTTCCTGGCCAACATGTCGCATGAAATCCGCACGCCGCTGGGCGCGATCACCGGGCTGGCCTATCTGATGCGCCGCACCTCGCTGACAGCGCAGCAGACAGACTGGCTGACCAAGCTGGACGTGGCGGGCGCCCATCTGCTGGAGTTGATCAACGCGGTGCTCGATCTGTCGAAGATCGAGGCCGGCAAGCTGACCCTGGAGGTCACCGAAGTCGACCTGCGACGCATCGCGGCGCGGGTGGTCTCCATGCTGTCGGAGCGCGCTGCGGTCAAGCAGTTGAGCCTGACCGTCGACCTGCAACCACTGCCGCGCGGGCTCGTGGGAGACCCCGGCCGGCTGCAGCAGGCGCTGCTGAACTACGCGGTCAACGCCGTCAAGTTCACGACTGCGGGCGGCGTGACCCTGCGGGCCCTGTGTGCCGAGGAAACCGCCGAAACGGCGTTGATCCGCATCGAGGTCCAGGACACCGGGGAGGGCATCGCGCCCGAGGTCTTGCCGAGGCTGTTTTCGGCGTTCGAGCAGGCCGACAACTCGGCCACGCGCCAGCATGGGGGCACCGGCCTCGGGCTGATGATCGTCAAGCAGCTGGCGCGGCTGATGGATGGCCAGGCCGGGGTCGAGAGCACCGTCGGCGTCGGCAGCATCTTCTGGTTCACGGCCCGGCTGCACAAGGCCGTTCATGGCCAGGTCCGGCGCCCGCGCGAGAGGGGCTCTGCCGAGGCGGCTCTCGCACGCGACCACGCACAGACGCGACTGCTGCTGGTGGACGACGATGCCGTGAACCGCGAAGTCGCCCTGGCAATGTTGCAAACCGTGATTGCGAACGTGGATGTGGCGGCGGACGGGCAAGCCGCCATCGACCTGGCAGCCGCGCAGAGCTATGACCTGATCCTCATGGACATGCAGATGCCCGGCATCAGTGGTATCGAGGCCACGCGCCGGATCCGACAGCTGCCCGGCTGCGCCCGCACCGTCATCGTGGCGCTGACGGCCAATGTGTTCGCCGAGGACCGCGCGGCCTGCTTTGCGGCCGGCATGAACGACTTCCTGGCCAAGCCGTTCGCGGCCGAGGCTTTCTTCGAGACGCTGCTCAAGGCGCTGTCGGCGCGCCAGTAGCGAGCTCGGCCGGGAAGCTGAAGTGCCGCATCGCCACTCGGGACGATGCGGCACGCGTCGCCTTCGCAGGTCAGGCGGCGACCGGCGTATTCGCTTCGGCCAGCACGTTGCGGGCCTTCTGCTGCTCGCCCGCACTGCCGTGCACCACCAGCAGGTATTTGTCGACCTTCAGCGCGGCCTCGTACTTGATCACCTGGTCCTTGGGCACGCCGATCTGCGTCAGGGCTGCACCCAGCGCACTCAGGCCGCCCACGACGACGGCACCCTCCAGCCCGCCGATGAGCGTGGAGACGACGGGGCCCGCCATGCCCAGCAGGCCCAGTCCTGGCAGGAAGAACACCGCAGGCGCCAGCAGCATGCCCCAGATGCTTCCCCAGAACGCACCCGTCCCGCCCCAGGCCTTGATGCGGTCGCCTGCGCTGTAGAAGCCCATGGGCTGTTCTTCGCTGTGGTAACCCTTGCCTACCAATGACAGCGTCTTCATGTCGAAGCCGGACCGGTCGAGCGTGCGGATTGCCACCTCGGCGGCGTCGTGGGTGTCGAAGACGAAGAAGGGCCGAGTCGGGATTGCTCATGATCCGCTCCCGGGCTCAGTAGACAAGGTTCATGTTGTCCACGACCTTGCGTACGCCGGCACTGCCCCAGGCCGAGCGCGTGGCCAGATCCCGTTCGGCCCAGCTGTGCACGGTGCCGGTCAGGGTCACGTCGGCGCCCTTGACTTCAACACCGATGGACTTCGCATCCGCCGCGGCACGGCGCTTGAGCGCGGCCTCGATGTCCGACTTGACGACGGTGGCCGACAGCGACGGCTTGATGGCGATCTGGTTGCTGACCCCGATGACGCCCAAGAGGTAGCGCACGCTGTTGGCCGCATCCTGGCGCTGGTATTGCCACTGCACGTCACCGGACAGCGTCAGCCAGCCGCCTTCGACCATCACCTTGACGGCATCGGCCGGCAGGGAACTTGTCCAGCCGAGGATGTTCTTGGCCGACTCGGCGATGTCCGCGTCGGTGCGCCTGCCGAATTCCGACAGCTTGATCTTCATGTCGACGGCCAGAGCCTTGACGCCGCTGACCCGCTGAGCGGCACTTTCCGCATTCAACTTCTCGGTGTAGCTGCTGACCTCGCCGGCCAGCGTCACGACGCCGTTCTTCACCTCGACGCCGATCTGGGCGGCATGCACCGAGGGCTCCCACTTCAGTTCAGCCATCACGTCTTGCTGCAGTTGCGAATCAGTCTTCATGGAGGTGTCCGGTTCGTTGAGGAGCCACAAGACTGAGGCGTCATGTCTTGCGGGTCAGTGCGGCAGCACACATGCGGGTGCGATTGCGGGCGCTCGAAGCCACCGCGTCAGGCGACATCGGCGCCAGCGTGTTCGCTGCCGAACGGTCGCCGCGACGGCTTGTGCCTAGGCTGTGCTGTCGAAGCGGATGCCCTGTGCCCGCGCACCTTCCCGGATTGGAGTTCACCATGCCCGCAAATCGCTCGCTCTCGCTGTCAGCGCTGGGGTCAACCATCGCACCGTATGCCGGCCAGGCCGCCGAACGCCTGCGGGCAGCCCGAACACAAGGCATGGGGACGTCAGAACCTGACCTCCCCGCGCAGCCGAGGGTTTGGGAGTTCGTTTCGGCATACGGGAGTCACCCTCCTGCTTTTCCGGCAACGCCCGATGGCCATGGGTTCATCGCCCTGCTGGAGGCGTTCCGGGCCACGGGCGGCACGGCCCCGAGTGAGTTCGTGAGCCGACTGTTGGAGGAGCACCAGGTCGGCAGCTCGGCCTGCCTCGCCGAGCTCGTCGACACGGGCCGAGTCTTCGGCTTCCGGTGGCGTGCCGCCCTCTGGATCCCGATGTTCCAGTTCGGCGCGGATGACCTGGCCCCCAAGCTGGGCGCACAGCAGGTCCGTGCGGAACTGCCCTCGGGCTGGTCGGCATGGGAGGTGGCGTCGTGGTTTGCGATGCCGAACGCCGCCCTGGGCAGTCGCAGTGCAGCCGAGCTGCTCGACGCGGAGCTCGACGCCGTGTTGCGGGTTGCCCGCCTGGAGGCCTCGGCCGAGCCCTTGCTGACGCCACCCGCGCGTCCGCCGCGTGCGGTTGCTGCGCGAGTCTGACTGGGTGAATGAACACCGGGCATGGCAACGTCGTGCTGTTCGTGACCCACAGCGGCGACCTGCCCGCGCGTTGCGGCAAGAGCATCGAAGTGATCGATGGCCGCCTGAGAAGCTGACACACATGCGCCGGGCACTCACCCAGGGCTTCAGCGCGTTCCTGCGTCGTCGTCGAGCCCAGCGGCATTTCGAGCAGTGGGCAACCCTGGGGCCGAGCCGGCTCGGGCACTGTTCGGCGTCGCATCCCATATAATTTAACATAATGCACATTGTCGCCAAATTAGATCCTGTCCGGCAGGCGGAAACGCGCGACCTGATCGGCAAGCACCCGGGCCTGGTCACGAAGCGACGACGCCGCGGCGGCCGTCTGCTCCACCATGGCGGCGTTCTGCTGCGTCGATTGGTCAAGCTCCTGCACGGCGACGCCGATCTGGCCGATGCCCTGGCTTTGCTCACGCGACCCCTGGGCGACGTCGAGCAGCAACTGGTTGATCCGCTCCGTCCCGGCCAGAATGTTTTCCATCGCGGTTCCGGCATTGCGCACGGTTGCCGTACCGCGTTCCACTTCCGTCCCGCTGTGGATGATCAGCGACTTGATCTCGCGCGCGGCCTCCGCCGAACGGCCCGCCAGCGCGCGCACCTCCGACGCAACCACAGCGAACCCGCGGCCTTGCTCGCCCGCACGCGCCGCCTCCACCGCGGCGTTCAACGCGAGGATGTTGGTCTGGAACGCGATGCTGTCGATGACGCCGATGATGTCGCCAATCCGGCCGGACGCCGTCTGGATCGATCCCATCGTCGCGATCATCTGGCCGATGACGCTGCCGCCCTGACGCGCCGTTTCGGCGTTCTGGCTGGCCAGGCGTGCCGCCTGCTCGGTGTTGTCCGTGGTTTGGCGCACGGTGGCGCCGATCTGCTCCATGGCCGAGGCCGACTCCTCCAGGTTGGCGGCCGTCTGTTCCGTGCGCGCGGACAGGTCGTTGGAGCCGTCGGCAATCTCTGTGCTCGCGTCGACGATGGCGGAAGACGCGGCGCGCACCTGCGTGACCATGCTTCTGAGGCTGTCCTGCATCGCCGCCAGGCGCAGCATGAGTTCCGCAGCCTCGTCGCTGCCCCAGGGTGAAGGCGACGTGGTCAGGTCGCCGTCGGTCATGGCCACCAGATGCCGGCTCACTTCGCGCAGGCCACCACGCATCACCAGGAAGAAGCAATAGAACAGATAGCCGGCGACCGTCAGTGACGCGACGCTGGCACCCACCATCAGGTTGCGCTGGAACACGGTTTCGTCGATGCGCTTCTGGATCAAGGCTGCGAGCTGATTGCTGCTCTCCTTTGCGAGGGCACGCAAGGCGTCCACCGCGGCCTGGCCGGGCGCGGCCAGTTTGTCCACATCGGCCGCAAACTCCGCGCCGAACCAGGAGGCGTCGGCCGCGGCATAAAAGGTGCGGCTCGCTTCAACGGCTTGCCGGGTCGGCAGGCGCTTGGCCAGATCCGGGTTGGCTTCACTCGCCTTCGCCACGGCGTTGTCGATGTCACCGATGCGCTGACTGCCCGCATAGACCACGCCGTAGAGTCGACGCACGCCTGCGGCGTCGGCGCTGCCCTTCTGACCCAGCCAGCCAGCCAGGCCGCGTGAGCGGGAGATCGACTCGATGACCGCGGAGCTCACGTCGGTGCTGAGCGCCATCAGGTAGTAGGTGTCCTGGTCGGGATCGAGGGTCAGCGACGAGCGATCCAGCACCGTGGCGCGCAACGCCAGCACGGCGTCCACATACGTTTGCAGCGCCTCTTCGGTCGCAGGATCCTTCGCCTCCAGGGCCCGATGCATCAGGTCGGCATGCATGCGCTCGACCTTCGCCAGTTCCGCGTCCACGGAGAGCCCATCAGGATGCGCCTGCGCCGCCCGCTTGAAGTCCTGCAGCCGCGCCGTGATGGCCCCGGCATCAATCTGCGCGCTCAGCCCCGACAACAACATGCGCCGCTGCTTCTGCACCTCGATCAACCATGGTTCAGCCTGCTTCATCAGCTGCACACCCGCCAGCTCATGCTGGGCGAAGTCGATGACGGCCTGGGTGGAGCGCTGATAGGCATAGGCCAGCAGCAGGAGTGGCACGAGAAAGGCCAGAGAGATCATCCCGGCCTTGGCCGAGAACTGAACCCGCCTGAAACAGCGCACCCCGAACGCCCAGATGCCGTGATGGCTGAAGAAGCTGCCGGTTTGCCGCTGGCTTTCCGTCGTGCTGCTTACGGAGCGCGCCGGGACCAAAGGAGGGGGTTCAGAGATAGCGTGCATGGCGTCACCTTGGTGAAGGTAACGGACGATTTGATTGACGGCCAGTTGTCACATTCAAGATGACAACGTCCGGCGCAGGTTTGCGAAAGATCAATCCATGCGCTGGGAAAAAGGTTCGTCTGCGACTCACAAGGCTGCTCTGCGCAATACGTCGCTCTCGACGCTGTACTGGGAAGAGGCTTGGCGAAAACGGACCGCCATGGTGATCGAGACCGCTGACCAAGACCTGTTGCGTGCTCTGGCGTTGGTATCGATTTCAGCGAAAGCGTTCGCGACGTCACGGCCCCAGATCGCCAAGCCGCAGCGAAGTGCCCTGCCCGCTTGCTGCGCTTGGCACTCCGACATCGGTACCGCATCGTTCCATGCTCGCAAAGCATGGGGTTAACCCTTGTTGTACGGGTGCAAACCCTAAGATGCAGACCTCAACAACAAGGAAAGAAAACAAATGGAACTGCTGATCCTGACCCTGGCGCTATCGACCCTGGCTGTCTTTGGCCAACTGCGGGACGCCACGGGCGGCCAGTACGGCGGCAAGCGCAACTGAATCGACGCTGCGGGGCGGCGCTTGAACGCGTCGCGATGCTTGTTCAAGGGCTGCTTTGCAGCCCTTTTGCTTGTGCGCGCAGCGTTGAACACGGCGCATCCATATGAAATCCATATAGCTGAAGGCAAAGAATCGATATTTCAGAACTAGCAGCCCCTCCTAAGCTCACGGCCGTTCCCGCACCAATCACGGCCCATGCGAATCACCAAGCTGACGACCTACCGCCTCGCGCCGCGGTGGATGTTCCTGAAGATCGACACCGACGCCGGCATCAGCGGCTGGGGTGAACCCGTCATCGAAGGCAAGGCGCGCAGCGTCGAAGCCGCCGTGCACGAGTTCGAGCCCTATCTGATCGGACAGGACCCGTCCCGCATCAACGACCTCTGGCAGGTCATGTATCGCGGCGGCTTCTACCGGGGCGGGGCCATCTTGATGAGCGCCATCGCCGGCATCGACCAGGCGCTGTGGGACATCAAGGGCAAGGTACTGGGTGCACCGGTGCACGAGTTGCTCGGCGGCCTGGTGCGCGACAAGATGAAGGTGTACTCCTGGGTCGGCGGCGACCGCCCGGCCGACGTCATCCGTGACATCAAGCGGCTGCGCGAAGGCGGCTTCGACACCTTCAAGATGAACGGCTCCGAGGAAATGGGCCTCATCGACAGCGCCCGCAAGGTGGACGAGGCCGTGGCCCGCATCGCCGAGATCCGCGAAGCCTTCGGCCACGACATCGAGTTCGGCATCGACTTCCACGGCCGCATCGGCGCGCCGATGGCCAAGGTCATGTTGAAGGCGTTGGAGCCCTACCGGCCACTGTTCGTCGAGGAACCTGTGCTGGCCGAGCAGGACGAGACCTACGCCCGCCTGGCACAGCACACGGCCATCCCGCTGGCGGCCGGCGAGCGCATGTACTCGCGCTTCGAGTTCAAGCGCGTCTTCCAGGCCGGCGGCCTGTCCATCGTGCAACCCGACCTCTCTCATGCCGGCGGCATCACCGAATGTCACAAGATCGCTGCCATGGCCGAGGCCTACGACGTGGCCTTCGCCCCGCACTGCCCGCTCGGCCCCATTGCGCTGGCGGCCTGCCTGCATGTCGACTTCGTCTCGCACAACGCCGTGCTGCAGGAGCAGAGCATGGGCATCCACTACAACCAGGGTGGCGAGCTGCTCGACTATGTGTTGAACAAGGAAGACTTCCACATCGAGAACGGCTACATGAAGCCGTTGACCAAGCCGGGACTCGGCGTGGTGGTAGATGAAGAGAGGGTCATCGAGGCCAGCAAGACGGCGCCGGACTGGCGCAACCCGCTGTGGCGCCACGCGGACGGGAGCGTGGCCGAATGGTGACGCGCGAGCTACAGGCCCGCCTCATCGCGCTGGACTGGGGCAGCACGCGGTTGCGTGCCTTCCTGCTGGGCGCGGACGGTGCCGTGCTGGCCACGCGCCAGTCCGGGCAGGGCGCCTCGACACTGTCCGGCGTTCACGCTTTCGCCCAGGCGCTGGCCGGCGTGACCGCTGACTGGCCCGAGCTTCCAGTGCTCGCCTGCGGCATGGTCGGCAGCCAGCACGGCTGGAAAGAGGCGCCCTACGCGACCTGCCCGGCCGACGCAGCTGCGCTGGCCCGCCAGGCACTGCAGGTCGACTCGCATTTCTGGATCCTGCCCGGCCTGATGCACGACGGCACCCAACCCGACGTGATGCGTGGTGAAGAGACGCAGATCGTCGGCGCCCTCGCCTCGCACCCCGAGCTGGCCGAGCAAGCCTGCCTCGTGCTGCCCGGCACCCACTCGAAATGGGCGCG
>CAUJSJ030000040.1:0-39757 GCA_963422775.4 uncultured Roseateles sp. | reverse complement strand
CCTTCGCCGATGACGGTGGCAACGGCGCCATCACCTTCAACCTCGACTCAGGCTCCGGCGGCGAGGCGCGCTTCATCGCCGACATCGCCGCGGCGCGCTCGCGTGGCAAGAAGGTGGTGCTGTCCTTCGGCGGCCAGAACGGCACGGTCACGCTGAACAACGCCACGCAGGTGACCAACTTCGTCAACAGCGTCGAGGCCATCCTGCGCAAGTACGGCTTCGATGGCATCGACATCGACCTGGAGAGCGGCGCGGGCGTCACCTCCGGCGCGCCGGTGGTGAGCCACCTCGTCACGGCGGTGAAGCAGCTCAAGGCCCGCATCGGCAGCGGCTTCTACCTGTCGATGGCGCCCGAGCACCCGTATGTGCAGGGCGGCTATGTCGCGAGCAGCGGCATCTGGGGCGCCTACCTGCCCATCATCGACGGGCTGCGGGAAGAACTCAGCGTGCTGCACGTCCAGTACTACAACAACGGCGCCGTCTACACGCCGTACAGCACGCAAGGGCTCGCCGAGGGCAGCGTCGACATGCTGGTCGCCGCCAGCCGCATGCTGATCGAGGGCTTCACGACCAACAACGGCACCGGGCCCTACGTCTTCCGCGGCATCCGGCCGGACCAGGTCGCCTTCGGCCTGCCGTCGGGTCCGTCATCGGCCAACAGCGGGCAGGCCAGTCTCGCCAACATCACGGCGGCACTGAACTGCCTGACCAAGCTGACCCAGTGCGGCGCCATCAAGCCGCCGGTGGCCTACCCGACGCTCAAGGGCGTCATGACCTGGTCCATCAACTGGGACAAGAGGGACGGCCTGGCCTTCTCGCGCGGCGTGCGCGCGGCGTTGAACGCCCTCCCCTGATGACTTGCCAACACCAGCGGCACGCCGCCGCTGGTGCTCCGCCCGGGTTCACCTGTCCCTGAGTTCGGGCACACGGCCGTGTTGCTGATCTGGCCCTCGCCCGCTTAACGTTGAAAGCGCTTTTAAGTCGCTGACACAGGCGGCGGGCACCACAACCACTTGTTGGAGACAAACATGAAACTGCTTCGAATCCTTGCCGGCGCGCTGCTGATGGCCGCTGCAAACCTGGCCCACGCCTAGTGGCAGCTCGTCTGGAGCGACGAGTTCAACGGCAGCATCGGCCCGAACTGGGTCTTCGAGACCGGCGCCGGCGGCTGGGGCAACAACGAGCTGCAGTACTACCGCCGCGAGAACGCCACCATCGAGAACAACGCCCTGGTCATCACCGCCAAGCGCGAGAACTTCGGCGGCATGGCCTACACCTCGGCGCGCATGAAGACGCAGGGGCTCAAGACCTTCAAGTTCGGCCGCATCGAGGCGCGCATGAAGCTGCCCGCCTTCCTGGGCGCCTGGCCGGCGTTCTGGATGCTGGGCGCCAACCTGCCGCAGGTCGGCTGGCCGGCGTCCGGCGAGATCGACGTGATGGAGCACGTCAACGACGAGCAAAAGGTCTACGGCACCATCCACTGGCAGGACAACAACGGCCAGTACGCCCAGTACGGCGGCAACATCGCCACCACCGTGACCGACTGGCACGTCTACGCCGTGGAGTGGGACGCCAATGCCATTCGCTGGTACGTCGACGGCACCAAGTACCACGAGGCCAACATCGCGGGCGGCGTCAACGGCACCGACGAGTTCCAGAAGGACTTCTTCCTGCTGCTGAACTTCGCCATCGGCGGCAACTGGCCGGGCTTCAACGTCAACACCGCCGCGCTGCCCGCCAAGATGTACGTGGACTACGTGCGCGTCTACGCGCCCGCAGCCAGCGGCGTGGCGACGGTCTACCAGGACTGCAACTACGGCGGCTATTCGGCAGCGCTGCCCGAAGGCAGCTACACGCTCGCGCAACTGCAGGCCCGCGGCGTGCGGGACAACGACCTGTCCTCGCTGCGCGTGAATGCGGGCTACCAGGTGCAGCTGTTCGACGGCGACAACTTCAGCGGCGCCAGCGTGGTGCGCACGGCCGACACCGGCTGCCTCGTGGACCAGGCCTTCAACGACCGGGCCACCTCGGCCATCGTCTCCAAGGCTGCGCCTGCCTGGTCGCGCCAGATCGAAGCCGAGGCCTTCAGCGCGCAGGCCGGCGTGCAGTTGGAGGCCTGCTCGGAGGGCGGCCAGGACGTCGGCTGGATCGATACCAGCGACTGGATGGCCTACAACAGCGTCACCTTCCCGACGAGCGGCAGCTACCGCGTCGAGTACCGGGTGGCCAGCGGCGCCAGTGGCGGCACGCTGTCGCTGGACCTCAATGCCGGCAGCATCCAGCTCGGCCAGCTGGCCGTGCCCGGCACCGGCGGCTGGCAGAACTGGACCACCGTCTCGCACACCGTCAACATCAATGCCGGCACCTACAACGTCGGCGTGTTCGCGGCCCAGGGCGGCTGGAACCTGAACTGGATCAAGTTCATAAAACTGTGAGCCCCTCGCCCGAGGGGACGGCGATGCCCGCGGCATCGAGCCGCGAGCACATCGCCATCGCGGGCCGCCTTGGTGAACTGGAGTCGGACACAAACAGTCCTTGCGGACTGCTTGTGCCTGCGCAAGGCCATGAGCCTCTGGCTCATGGCAGGCCCGGCGCTCGGCCCGAAAGCGGGTGCGGCCGCCTCTACACTCGCGCATCCCCCTGCCCCAGACGATGACCGCCAAGCCGCCCCCCGCCAAGAAAGCGCCGTCAACCCGCCCCGACGGCGTGGTCACGCTCGAGCAGGTGGCCGAACTAGCCGGCGTGTCGCCCAGCACGGTGTCGCGCATCCTGAACGGCACCGCCGCCGTGAGCGAAGCCAAGAAGGACGCCGTGAAGGCGGCCATCCAGGAGCTGGGCTTTCGCCCCAACCCGGTGGCGCGCGGCCTGGCGGGCGGGCGCACGCTCTCCGTCGGCGTCGTCACGCAGATCATCTCCAGCCCGTTCTACGGCGAAGCGCTGCTCGGCATCGAGCGCGAGCTGGAGCGCGCCGGCTATGTGCCCCTGTTCGTGTCCGGCAACTGGCACGAGGACGACGAGCGCAAGGCCATCGAGACCCTGCTGTCGCGCCGCGTCGACGGCGTCATCGTGCTGGCCGGCCGCATTGCCGACGCCGAGCTGACCAAGGTCTCCGACAATCTGCCCGTCGTCGTCGTCGGCCGCCAGCTGGCCGGGCCGCAGCTGTTCAGCTTCAGCTTCGACAACCGCGAGGGCGCGCGCCTGGCCACGCAGCATCTGATCGACCAGGGCCACCGCCGCATCGCCTTCATCGCCGGCGACCTGATGCACGACGACGCCGTCGAGCGCCAGAACGGCTACTTCGATGCACTCGCATCGGCCGGGATCGCGGTGGACCCCAATCTCATCGTGCAGAGCGACTACACCGAGGCCGGCGGCATGCTGTCCGTGACGCGGCTGCTGGAGCGCGATGCCCATTTCACGGCCCTGTTCGCGTCCAACGACCAGATGGCCATCGGCGCCTGCCTGGGCCTGCACCGGCGCAATCTGCGCGTGCCGGACGACGTGTCGCTCGTCGGCTTCGACGACCTGATCATGGCGCGCTACGCCATGCCGCCGCTGACCACCGTGCGCCAGTCGGTCTACGAGATCGGCGTCGAGGCCGCCACGGCCATGCTCGAGATGCTGCGGGGCGGCAAGCCCAAGGCGCAGTTGCCGAGCCCCGAGCTGGTCGTGCGCGAGAGCACAAGACGCATGCAGCGCTGAAGTGCCCCTCGCCCAGGCTCGCGCCGCGGACGCGGACGAGCCTGGTCGGCCTTGCAGACCGCGCTGCGGCTCGCACCACAGCACCTCGGCAGGCACATCCCGCCCACGGGGCGCGATGTGTCCGGCGTCAGCCCCGCGGGGACGGCGACGCTTGCGGCATCGAGCCGCAATCACATCGCCTGATCGCTCCCGCAAGCCCGAAACGCCGGCGCACAGCGCCCTAGCTCGCTGACCGCCGCGCCGACTGTTGTTCCGCTCGGGAAAACCATGTGGCCGATGAACCAGCCGCGACGCATCATTATCTGAAAGCGCTTTCATTACGTTCGTCAAGTCGTCGTTTTTCAACCCAGAACTACCCTAGCCCCGCCGTGTTTGCGCGTCGCCTCCCATGGGAGCGATCACATTCGATCGGCACGGGACCGTTTGCCAACCCCTCGCCAAGCGTTGCGGCCAAACCGCAGACCGAGGGTGTTGCCTAGGTTGAAAGCGCTGCCATTGACGTATTCTTGAAAGCGCTTTCAGCTCGTCGTCGAGCGCCAAACGACAAGATTCATAACTCTGGAGACAAGTGAATGAGACAGCTACGCCCTGCCCTTCGCCTCACAACCCTCGCTGCCGCCAGCGGCCTGCTGTTTGCCGGGGCTGCTGCGCAGGCCCAAAGTCCCGGTAACCCCAACGCCGGCCCCACGCCAGCCACCTCGGTGCCCCAGGCACTGGCCAGCACCACGCAGCTGGAAACGGTCATCGTGACCGGCATCCGCAAGTCGCTGGAAACTTCGGTCAACCTGAAGCGCTCCTCCTCAGGTCTGGTCGACGGCATCGTTGCTGAAGACATCGGCAAGTTCCCCGACACCAACCTGGCTGAATCGCTGAGCCGCATCAGCGGCGTGTCCATCGACCGCGCCAACGGCGAGGGCACGCGCGTCACCGTGCGCGGCATGGGCCCCGACTTCAACCTGGTGCTGCTCAACGGCCGCCAGATGCCCGGCGCCAGCCTCGACGGCAGCGCACCCAGCTCGCGCTCCTTCGACTTCTCCAACCTCGCCTCCGACGGCGTGGCAGCGCTGGAGGTCTACAAGACCAGCCGCGCCAGCAGCCCGACGGGCGGCATGGGCGCGACGATCAATGTGCGCACCCAGCGCCCCTTCGACATCAAGGAAACCGTCGCCAGCGTGGGCGTGAAGTTGGTGAGCGACCAGTCTGCCCGCCGCCTGCCCGGCGAGGAGCAGGGCAAGAACGCCACGCCTGAACTGAGCGGCATCTACAGCACGCAGACGAACGACGGCATGTTCGGCATCGCGCTGATGGGCACCTACCAGGTGCGCGATTCCGGCTACTCGCAGGCCAACGTCAGCAGCGGCTGGAAGACGTTCAACGGCATCCAGGACAACGCCGACTGGGGCGGGGGCAACGCCGTCTGGGGCGGCCTGCCGCCCGCCAGCGCAGCGACCGAGATCAAGAACCGCCCGGCCGTGGGCTCCATCTACAGCGTGCCGCAAAACCTGAACTACTCGTTCACTGGCGTGCACCGCGAGCGCCTGAACGGCCAGTTGGTGCTGCAGTTCAAGCCTGTGAAGGACCTGGTCGGCACGCTGGACTTCGTCATGTCGGAGCAGAAGTTTCGCCAGCGCCGCAACGACATCTCCGCCTGGTTCAACTACGGCGGCCAGTTCGGCGAATACCAGACCGGCTCGCCCTCCTCGCCCATCATCTACGGCGAGCACATGGCCAACTCGGACCTGGCCATGGGTGCCTCGCGCATCAACACCAAGAACAAGAACCAGCAGATTGGCCTGAACCTGAAGTGGAAGGCCACCGACGCGCTGAGCTTCGACTTCGACGCCCACCACGCCACCGCCACCTCGGGTGCGAACGATCCGCTGGGCACCAGCGTGACGCTGGGCACCGCCTCGATGAACCGCGGTGACTCCTTCGTCGACTTCAGCAACAAGTTCCCGGTGCTGGGCATCAAGGGCACCGCCCTCGACCCGAAGCTGATGGAACTGCAGGGCTCGGTGTTCGGCAACAGCTACCAGAAGAACCAGGTCGACCAGCTGCAGACCAAGGGCAACTGGAAGATCGACGCCGACAGCAGCCTCGATTTCGGCCTGTCCCTGACTGAAGTGAAGAACCGCTCGGCCTTCGCCAACGTGCAGCGCGACTCCTGGGGCGCAGGCGCCGGCGGCGGCCCGGCCGCCATGCCGGACGACATCTGGAAGGCCGACTCGATCAGCAAGTACTTCAGCCGCATCCCGGGCTCCAACGACCCGCGCCTGTTCAACCAGTTCTTCTATTTCAACTTCGAAGACCTGCGCGCCGCTGCCATCAAGGCCCTGGGCTCCGACAACCTGCTGAAGGCCTCCTTCGACTGGCAGGACGACTTCCGCACGACGGAGAAGTCGCAGGCCGTCTTCGGCCAGTACAACCTGGCCTGGGACTGGGGTGTGCCCATGGAAGCCGCCATCGGCGCTCGCTACGAGCGGACCAAGGTGCGTTCGCCGTCCATCGAGAAGATCCCGGTGTCTGTCGCCTGGACCGCACCCAACGAGGTGCCCATCAGCTTCAGCGGCACACGCTCCGCGGAACGGAGCGGCAAGTACGGCTATTTCCTGCCGTCCATCGACTTCAGCGCCGACGTGACCGCCGACACCAAGCTGCGCGTCAGCTACGGCCAGACCATCGGCCGCCCGGGCTGGAACGCCATCCAGGGCGGGCAGCGGCTGGACCCGCTAGCCCGTGTCGACGGCGGCTCGGCCACGGTCGGCAACCCGGAACTGAAGCCGCTTCACTCGAGCAACTTCGACTTCTCGGCCGAGCACTACTACGCCAAGAGCAGCTACGTCGCGGCGAGCTACTTCCACAAGTCCCTCAAGGACTACAACGAAGCCATCATCTCCGACGTCAATCTGTTCGGCCTGCATACGCCGATCAACAGCGCGATGTACAAGCAGGCCCAGACGGCTGGGGGCTGCGGCACCGATTCGGTGTGCATTCGCCAATACATCTTCACGAACTTCCCGAACGCTCCGGGCGTCAGCGGCACCCCGGGCACCCAGCTTGGCAGCATCACCGCCCAGCCCAACGACCCGCTGCTGATGTTCAAGCTGGGCACCTACATCAACAACACCCGCACCAGCAAGCTCAACGGCATCGAGCTGAACGCCCAGCACATCTTCGGCAACAGCGGCTTCGGCGTGTCGGCCAACTTCACCAAGGTGAAGTCCAACCTGAGCTACGACAACAACAAGCGGGGCGCGCAGACCGACGTGCTGGTCGGCCTGGGCGACTCCGGCAACCTGGTGGGCTTCTACGAGAACGAGACCTACTCGGCGCGCCTGGCCTACAACTGGCGCGGCAAGTTCCTGGCCGCCAACTACGGCGGCGTGGAGGGTGCACAGCCGCTGTACGTGGAACCCTTCGGCCAGCTGGACGTGAGCCTGGGCTACAACTTCACTCCGCAACTGCGCTTCCAGTTCGAAGCCATCAACCTGACGGACGAGTACACCCGCACGCATCTGCGCAACGAGAACCAGATCGGTGCCGTCACCCAGCTGGGCCGTCGCATCATTATCGGCGCGCGCTACAAGTTCTAAGAGAAAGCCTCAGGGGCCGGCTCAGTCCGGCCCCTCAAGGAAAGTCGGGACTCTGCAGCCCTTCCTTGTGAGGCAAAGTCTGGTTCGGCGGCGCTCGCGCTCTGGGGTGCCGTCCTTGTTCGCCGTTTGGCGAGGCCGCGCGAGCGGCCCTTTTTACTTCTGGGGACGGGACTTGAACGACAGGCTGCGTGACGTGGTGGTGCTGGGAGGCGGCTCGGCGGGGTGGCTGGTGGCGGGACTGCTGGCCGCCGAGCATGGCGATCTCAAGATCACGCTGATCGAATCCAGCGACGTCCCGACCATCGGTGTCGGCGAAGGCACCTGGCCGTCCATGCGCGACACGCTGCGCCGCATCGGCCTGTCCGAGCCCGAGTTCATCCGCCGCTGCCAGGTCTCGTTCAAGCAGGGCTCGCGCTTCGACGGCTGGGCCCGCGGTGCGCCGGGCGCGGATGGCGACCGCTACTACCACCCCTTCATGCTGCCCGTCGGCTATGGCGACGTGGACCTGGTGCAGCCCTGGCTGGCCACCCAGGGCACGAGGCCGTTTGCCGACGTCGTCAGCCCTTCCGTGCAGGTCTGCGAAGCCGGCCGCGCGCCCAAGCAGGTGCAGACGCCTGAGTTCGGCGCCGTCGCCAACTACGCCTATCACTTCGATGCCGGCCTGTTCGGCCAGCTGCTGCGCGAGCACGCGATTGCCAAGCTGGGGGTGCGCCACGTCATCGACCATGTCGACGCGGTCGTGCCTCACGAGAACGGCGACGTCGCAGCCTTGCAGACCCGCGAGCACGGTGAACTCAAGGCCGACCTCTTCATCGACTGCTCCGGTCTCACCTCACGCCTCATTGGTCAGCACTTCGGCATCCCGCTGAAGAGCGAGCGCGACGTCCTGTTCAACGATGCCGCCCTGCCCGTGCAGGTGCCCTACGCCACACCCGACGCGCCGCTGGCCTCGGTCACCGTCGCCACCGCCTGGGCCAAGGGCTGGATCTGGGACATCGGCCTGCCCTCTCGGCGCGGCGTGGGCTGCGTCTACTCGCGGGCGCACGCCAGCGACGACGAGGCCCATGCGGCCCTGCAGGCCTATCTCGATGCCACCGGCGCGCCGGCCGAGCGCCCCGCACCGCGCTCCATCCGTTTCGACCCGGGCTACCGCCAGCAGTTCTGGGTGCGCAACTGCGTCGCCATCGGCCTGTCGGCCGGCTTCATCGAGCCGCTGGAGGCGTCGGCCCTGGCACTCGTCGAGTTGTCGGCCCAGCGCCTGTGCGACGAGCTGCCGATGACGCGCACCTCCATGGA
The DNA here is from genome assembly GCA_963422775.4 of uncultured Roseateles sp. GTDB lineage: Bacteria > Pseudomonadota > Gammaproteobacteria > Burkholderiales > Burkholderiaceae_C > Pelomonas. Next base: position 31,166 of record CAUJSJ030000040.1, on the reverse strand, counting down.
CGCCGTGGCGCGCCGCTTCAACGAAGACTTCAGCTACCGCTGGGCCCGCGTCATCGACTTCCTGAAGCTGCACTACGCGCTGAGCCAGCGCGACGACAGCGACTACTGGCGCGCCCACCGCGACCCGGCCAGCTGGCCCGAGCGCCTGCGCGAGCTGCTGCCCATGTGGCGCCTGCGCGCGCCGGCGCGGCACGACTTTGGCCGCATCGACGAGGTCTTCCCTTCGGCCAGCTACCAGTACGTGCTCTACGGCATGGGTTTCCGCCCTGACACCCAGCCCCTGTCCCCCACCAAACTCCAGGCAGCCCAGGCCGCCTTCGACGAAGCCGCCCGCCAGGCCCGCCGCCTTGTGCCCGGCCTGCCCGGCCACCGCAGCCTGGTTGATTACATCAGAAAAGCCCAGACATGACCCGCCCCACCCTGCTCGACAACGTCACCCACCGCCATCTGCGCGTGCGCAGCGAGCGCTCCGCCGCCCTGGGCGACGCGCGCCAGTCGGCCCTGGCCCTGCCGGCCGAGTTCCGCCATCTGCAGGCGCATTTCCCCATCGTCTTCCAGTTGGTCGAGGGCGATGCTGCCAACGCCGGTTTTCAGCCCGTGGCCCTGTTCGGCCTGGAAGAAGGCCAGAACGTCTTCCTGACCGACACCGGCTGGGATGCCCCCGCCGTGCCCATGGCCTTGCAGCGCGATCCCTTCATGATCGGCCGCGCGCCTGACGACAGCCTGCAACTGCACATCGACCTGGACAGCCCGCGCATCGTGCGGCCCGAGGAGGGCGAAGTCGGCACCGCCCTCTTCATGCCGCACGGCGGCTTCAGCGAGTACCTGGATCATGTCGTGCAGCTGATGGAGCACCTGCATGCCCAGGCCCAGCACCTGCCGGTCTTCATCGAGGCGCTGACCCGCCACCAACTGCTGGAGCCTTTCGTCATCGACATCGAATCGACGAGCGGCGAGCCGGGCCGCCTGTCGGGTCTCTTCACCATCCACGAGGAGCGCCTGGCCGCCCTGCCGGGTGACGCGCTGGAAGCCCTGGCGCGCGAAGGCCATCTGCTGCCCATCTACATGCAGATCGCCTCGCTGCAGCAACTGCAAGGCCTCGTCGAGCGAGCCAGCCGACGCTGATCCGGTCATGCGAGCAGTACCCGACTGGACCGGGCCTTTCGATCCCGGCAAGCTCCCCGCCGAGCTTTTGACCGGCGACCGGCCCTACGTCGTGCGTGGCGGCTTCGCGCACTGGCCGGTCGTGCAGGCGGCGCGCCAGTCCGACGAAGCCCTGGCCCGCTATCTGATGGGCCTGTACAACGGCGTGCGCATCGGCCTCTTCCAGCTGGCGCCCGAGGCCCGTGGCCGCGTCTTCTACGCCGACGAGACACTGCGCGGCTTCAACTTCAGCCGCTATGCCGCCACGCTGGATCAGGTGCTGACGGGCCTGCTCGGCCTGACCCGGACGCCCGAGCCGCCGGCGCTGTACGTCGGCTCGACCACGGTGGAAGCTGTGCTGCCCGGCTTCCTCGACGCCAACGTCATGGGCCTGGGTCAGCGCGATGCCCTCGTCAGCCTGTGGCTGGGCAACCGCACCCGCATCGCCGCCCACTACGACCTGCCCGACAACCTCGCCGTCGTCGCCGCCGGCCGGCGCCGCTTCACGGTCTTCCCGCCCGAGCAGATCCATCACCTCTACATGGGCCCGCTGGATCCGACGCCGGCCGGCCAGCCCGTCAGCCTGGTCGACTTCGAGAAGCCCGACTTCGAGCGCTTCCCGCGGTTCGCGCAAGCGCTGGAGGCCGGCGAGGTGGCCGAGCTGGAGCCGGGCGACGCGATCTTCATCCCCAGCATGTGGTTCCACCACATCGAGGGGCTGGCACCGGTCAACCTGCTCATCAACGCCTGGTGGCGCCAGACGCCGGACCATGTCGACTCGCCGCTGAGCACCCTGCACCTGGCGCTGATGACGCTGCGCGACCTCCCCGAGAAGGAGCGCCGCGTCTGGCAGCACCACTTCCAGCATTTCGTCTTCGATGCCGACGACAGCACCTGGGCCCACATCCCCGAGGCCGCCCGCGGCCTGCTCGGGCCCATCGACGACACCCTTTCGCGCCAGGCCCGCGCGCAACTCCTGACCCAACTCAAGCGATGAACTCCACCACCAAGCAATTCCGCCGCGTCGTCATCGCCGGCGGCGGCACCGCCGGCTGGATGATGGCCGCCCTGATGGGCAAGCTGCTCGGCAAGCAGCTCGACATCAAGCTCGTCGAGTCCGAGGAGATCGGCACCGTCGGCGTTGGCGAGGCCACCATTCCCGCGCTGCACACGTATCACAACCTGCTCGGCATCAACGAGGCCGAGTTCATGGCTGCCACCAACGCCACGTTCAAGCTCGGCATCAATTTCGAGGGCTGGAAGAACATCGGCCAGGACTATTTCCACTCCTTCGGCTCGACGGGCACGGACCACTGGAGCGCCGGCTTCCAGCACTTCTGGCTCAAGGGCCGTGCCGAAGGCATCGCGAAGACCTACACCGACTACAACCCCGAAACGGTGGCCGCCTTCGCCAACCGCTTCGCCCACCTGCCGCGCGGCGGCTTGAACTACGCGTACCACATGGACGCCGGGCGCTACGCCAAATACCTGCGGGTGATGAGCGAGAGCTACGGTGTGCAGCGCGTCGAAGGCAAGATCGCCGCGGTGCTGCAGGACGGCCCCGATAGTCGTGATGGCCGCGACGGCGACATCACCGCGCTCGTGATGCAGGATGGCACCCGCATCGACGGCGACCTCTTCATCGACTGCACGGGCTTTCGCTCCCTGCTGCTCGGCGAGACCTTGGGTGTGGGCTACGAGGACTGGTCCTACTGGCTGCCCTGCGACCGCGCCGTGGCCGTGCAGACGGCCTCGGTGCGCGAGGCCTGGCCCTACACCCGCTCCATCTGCCACCCCTTCGGCTGGCAATGGCGCATCCCGCTGCAGAACCGCGTCGGCAACGGCCTGGTCTACAGCAGCAAGGAACTCAGCGACGCCGACGCGCCCGAGGTGATCAAGAAGCACGTCGAGGGCGAACTGCTGATCCAGCCGCGCGTCATCAAGTTCCTGCCCGGCCAGCGCGACAAGGTCTGGCATCGCAACTGCGTCGCCGTGGGCCTGGCCAGCGGCTTCGTCGAGCCGCTGGAGTCCACCAGCATCCACCTCATCCAGCGCGCCGCCATCCGCCTGATGCAGACCTTCCCGGCCGGCGGCATCCAGCAAGCCGACGTCGACGAGTTCAACCTGCAGTCCAAGCGCGAGCTGGAGCACATCCGCGACTTCATCGTGCTGCACTACACCGTCAACGAACGCACCGACTCCAGGCTCTGGAAGCATGTGCGCGAGATGGACCTGCCCGCCACGCTGCGCCACCGCATCGCCCTCTTCCGCGAGACCGGCCGCGTGTTCCGCACCAGCGACGAGCTGTTCGCCGAGAACTCATGGGTCCAGGTCATGATGGGCCAGGGCATCACGCCCGAGCGCTACCACCCGGTGGCCGACCTGATGGGCAAGGACGAGCTGAGCAACTTCCTCGGCGACATCCACCTCAAGGTCTCGCGAACGGTGGCCGGGCTGCCGCAGCACCAAGCCTACGTTGAGCAGCTTTGCGCACCCTACCGCAACGCGACGACGGCGCAACTGGCGGCCACGCCGCTGCGGGCTTGAAATCCCTACGCAACGCCTGACATTTCGTCCAGCCACACAATCGCGCCCATCATGAAGATCAACCACACGATCCAAGCCCGCCTCAGCCCCTGAGCGCCCTTCGACCGTGTTCGGAAGGCGCCATGCCTTCCGGTCAACCCAACCCCGGCAGGCTCGCACCCTCCGGGGTTTTGTTTTTCTGATCCTTGAGTTCACACCATGCGCACCCGCACCTTCGACAAGCTGATCGCCACGATTCCCGAGCGCCGGAGCGCGGCTGAGTCCTGCTCGTCGCTCTTGCGCTTCGGCGTCCTGCCTTTGCGCTAGCCCTGCCAGGTGGTTCCACCGGGGGCTGGCAACAGTCACCGCATCAGGAATCCACCATGAACTCGAATTCGAACAACCTGCGCAACCTGCGCAACATCGGCGTCATCGCCCACGTCGACGCCGGCAAGACCACGACCACCGAACGCATCCTGTTCTACACGGGCGAAAACCATCGCATCGGCGACGTCAACGACGGCAACACCACGATGGACTTCGACCCGCAGGAACGCGACCGCGGCATCACCATCCACAGCGCGGCCACGACCGTGCACTGGCACGGCACGCAGATCAACCTGATCGACACGCCCGGACACATCGACTTCAACATCGAGGTGCGCCGCTCCCTGCGCGTGCTGGACGGCGCCGTCGTCGTCTTCGACGGCGTGGCCGGCGTCGAACCCCAGACCGAGACCAACTGGCGCCTCGCGGACGAGTACCGCGTGCCGCGGATCGCCTTCGTCAACAAGCTGGACCGCGTCGGCGCGGATTTCCAGCGCGTCGTCGCTTCCCTGCAGGAACGCCTGGGCGTGCGTGCGCTGCCGCTGCAGCTGCCCATCGGCGCGGAAGGCGACTTCCGCGGCGTGGTGGACCTGCTGGCGATGCAGGCCCTGGTCTGGGACCGTGACGACGCCACGGCGCCGCCGCGCATCGAAACCATCCCGCCCGAGCTGCTGCCCGCCGCCGAGGCCGCGCATGCGCGCCTGCTGGAAGCCGCCGCCGAGCAGGACGATGCGCTGCTGGACGCCTGGCTGCGTGGCGCCGAGTTGCCCTTGGACGAGGTGCGTGCGGCCTTGCGCCGCGGCACGATCGCGGGTGCCTTTGTGCCCGTGCTGGCCGGCTCCGCCTTCCGCAACCGTGGCGTGGAGCCGTTGCTGGACGCCGTCATTTCGTATCTGCCCCGCCCGGGCGAGGTGCCTGGTGCGGCGACGACCGAAGGCCCGCTGTCTGCCCTCGCCTTCAAGCTGACCGCCGACGACCACGGCGCGATGGTGTTCGTGCGCGTGTATAGCGGCAAGCTCAAGCGCGGCGACACCGTGTTCAACGCCAGCACCGGCAAGGCCGAGCGCGTGTCACGCCTGTATGAGATCCATGCGGACCGGCGCGTCGAGCGCGACGAACTTGTCGCGGGCGATATCGCGGGCGTCGTCGGCCTGAAGGACGTGCTGACCGGCCACACGCTGGCGTCTGCCAAGGATGCGCCGTTGCTGGAAAGCATCGCCGTGCCCGAAGCCGTCATCGACGTCGCCATCGAAGCACGTCACCAGGAAGGCACGGCGGCCCTCGCCAAGGGCCTGGGCGTGCTCGTCCGCGAGGACCCGTCGTTGCGCCTGCACCATGACGCCGACTCGGGCCAGACGCTGCTGTCCGGCATGGGCGAGCTGCAGCTCGAGGTCGCCGTTGAGAAGCTGCGCTCACGCTTCGGCGTGCAAGTGCAGGTGGGCCGGCCCCAGGTCGCCTACCGCGAGACCATCGCGGCGGCGGCCGCGTTGCACCATCTGCACCGCAAGCAGAGCGGCGGCCCTGGCCAGTTTGCCGAGCTGACGCTGCGCGTGGCGCCGTTAGCGCGCGGTTCAGGCATTCGCTTCGAGAACACCGTGGTGGGTGGCGCGATCCCGCGCGAGTTCATCCCGGCAGTCGAGGCGGGCATCCGCAAGGCCGCGCAGGCCGGGCCGTTCGCGGGCTACCCGCTGGTGGACTTCGAGGCAGTGCTGGTGGACGGCAGCCACCACGTGCGCGATTCATCGGCGCTCGCTTTCGAGCTGGCGGCGGCGGCGGCGTTGCGTGAAGCGGTGCTGAAGGCGGCGCCCGTGGTGCTGGAGCCGGTGATGGCCGTGGAGGTCATCACCCCGGCCGACCACCTGGGCGACGTCATCGGCGACCTGCTGCGCCGGCGTGGCCAGGTGCAAGGCCAGGACGCGCGCGGCAACGCGGTCGTCGTGACGGCGCATGTGCCGCTGGAGCGGATGTTTGGCTACATCGGCAATCTGCGTGCGCTCAGTTCAGGGCGGGCGCAGTTCACGATGCAGTTGGACCACTACGCCGAAGTGCCTGCGCGTGCTGCGCTGGCAGCTTGAGCGAACGCGGGGGGCCGGCCAGGAATGGCCAGCCCCCTTTTTTCAAGCCGGTCAGTTGGCGCGCTACTTCCTCATCGCCAACGCGACGATCGCTGCACCTGCGGCGACGACGAGGGCGTCTTCGATCAGCCCGCTGCGGGTCTGGCCGATACGGGCCATGGCCTGCTTGCGGGCGGCGAGGGTGGCGTAGGCCAGCGGCACGGCGGTCACGACCGCGACCGTTGCGCCTGCTCGCTCCCTGCCTTGCGGCGCCAAGGCCGCGCCGGCAATGCCCGCGCTCATGACGCGCGCCGCCAGGCCCAGGAAGACGGTGCGGTCAGGGGCGGTCTTCATCTTGTCGCCGAACAGTTCTCCAACTCCCATGAGCAAGGCGCCGAACTTGAACAGAGGTCGGTCCAGCAGGACGAGCTGCCCCGGCGTACGACGGCCAGCCAGGCGGGCCGCCGCGATGGTGGCTATGGGCGTCATCGACCGCGCGCTCGCCACAGCGCCAATCAATACGGAGGACAGCAGCTTGCGAATGGGCATCTGGGTGTCTCCGGCAAGTTCATCGTTGCGACTTCACCGCCGCAGATGCCGCCAACGCGCGCTCACAGGCGGCCTTCTCGCTGCCGCTCCCGGTGGCCAGGCATCGCGCCGCGCCGTCGTCCACGCCACCGGGCACGCTGCCGGTTGGCCCTGATGCGGCGAACGCGGTGCTGTTCCTGGGCTTGAACGGGATTGAGATTTGCGGGATCACCCGTTCTTCGGGCCGCTGGTTGCCGGGCTCCTTCGCGTTCTCGGACGCCATCACGGCTGCGTTGCGAGTCGGGTTCTGCTTCGAGGCAGCAGTCATGGGCACGGCGGCGGAAGCTGGCGGCGCAGGTGGCGTGACGGACTGAGCGAAAGCGGCGCCCGTAGCGGCCGCTGCGAGCATGCCGCCAAGGATGGCGTCGAAGACGATTCTCATGGGGCACCGCGCTCGTCAGTTCCGATGGGCTGAGTGTTGCCCCTGGGGCGGCACCTGCGTGTAGGAGGCAGGCTCGCCTTCGATGGCGCCGCTTCTGACCGATCCTCAGGCCGAACGTCGGCGCCGGGACAAGGCCAGCACGCCCAGCCCTGCAGCCAGCAAGGCGGCGTGCGCCGGCTCCGGCACAGCCGCCGTTGCCGCTGCGATCTCCTCCACCCAGTAGCTCGGGAGATGCAGATACGGATTGCCGCTTTCCAGCGTCCCGTCCGTGATGTAGATCGCTCCCAGCCCGTACTGCCTGGCCAGGCCCATCACCTGCTGCATCTCAGCCACCGTCGCCACGCCGTGAACGATGGCCCCGGTCGACGCGGCGTTCGTCAGCCCGCTCAGGAACGAGCCGTTGACGAATGCGTTGTAAGCCCCCTCGAAGCTCATCAGCGTGTTCGCCACGGCCGCGTACCCGGCGGTGGGCGCCACACCGGGATTGCCGACGATCTCCCAGCCCGGGTGGGCTGCACGCAGATTGCTGCTGACGGTCTGATAGAAAGGCAGCTGACTTGGCTGCGTCGCCATCTCGTCCAGGAACACGCCGTCAACGCCGTACCAATTCGCATACTTCTGCGCGTCCGCCAGCACCTCGCCGGTCGACCGCGTCGGCGGCACTTCGGGCGTGCAGTGGTTGACGCCATAGCAGGTGTAGACATAGCCGATCACCTTGCCGCCGGCCGCGCGGAACTCGTTGACCGAGCCCACGTAGTCGCTGTTGGACGCCGTGCCTGGGCCGTTGCCCGGGTTCATGATGGCGGTGACCTGCGCTCCCTGTTGCGCAGCCCAGGTGAGCTGGTGCCATTCGTTCTGCGACGGCATCCAGGACGGGTAGAAGTAGGCCGGCACGATGATCTCAATGGCCGAGGCGAAGGGGGCCGCGGTGGCGAGGGCCAGCGTGGCGATGAGGGTCTTCAAATGCTTCATGTCAGGGGTCTCCGTTCAGCAGGTTCCGCCGGTCTTCAGGCTCTTCAGGCACCAGCGCTCGGAGCCGCTCAGCGTCTCGTTGCCCCAGTAGGTGGGCGTGTAGTTCCAGATCGGGCCGCCCCAGGGGAGGCTGGGGTTGTAGGTCATGCTGGTGACGAAGACGTAGTTCGCCGTCGTGCCCTTCAGCATCGCCTGCATCTGCGCCTGCGTGGCCGAGTGCACGAGCAGCCAGGTCTTCACGCCCAGAGAGGTGGCAAGGTTTTGCACGCCGCCGTTGAGCCAGCTGGCAGCGTTGACGTAGTCGGCGTAGCCTGCCTCGTACATGACGATGTGCTCGCCGTAGGTCGCGGCACTGACGAAGCAACTGCTGGCACCCGGCCAGCCCGCGTTCCACACCACCGTGCCGCCGGTGCCGGCCGCCGAGATCTTGGCGCGCACGGCACTCCACTTCGGTGGCGTGCCGCTGCACTTCTGCGCGTCTGTCAGCGCTGCGTCGTCATACGCGGCCTCGTCGAAGAAGAAGCCGTCCACGCCGCCCAGCGTGGTCTTGTAGGCGGTGAGATGGGCCGAGATCGCGTTGTAGCGTGCGACCTCATCGGTGGTGTTGGTGTTGTAGCCAGTGGCGACGTAGCCCAGTACCTTGCCGCCCTGGGCACGAATGTTGGCGATGACGGCCTTGTAGTTGGTGACTTGGCTGGCATTCAGCCCTGTGGCTCCGCTGTTGGGGTTGATGACGACATAGGCGCCCGACGGCACCTGGCCACCGTAAGTGCTTGCGGTCTCGCCCCAGTAAGCCACCAGGCCGAAGCTGGTCGGCGCGGCGCCGGCCAGCGTCACGGTCAGGCCGAACAGGCCAGCGATGGCGGGCTTCAATCGAACGTCGAACATTTGTTTTGTCCTTGAGTTGGGCATGTCCATGCGAGGCAGCGCCCGCGGTGCAGGCGCGCCTCCCCTCAACGCACGGTGAGCGCGGTCCCGGCGCGGAACGCGCCGAGCGCCGCATCCCATGCCTGGGCCTTGGCGGTGTTGTCCGCATTGGCGGGGCGCACGCTATAACGCACGTCGGTGCTGATCGATGCGGCGCCATCAGGCAGGGCGAGCAGCACGTCATAGGCGCCCGTCGGCGTTCCCGCCGGCACGGTGAACCCGGCTGACACGGTGCTCGTGCTGTTGGGCAGCCAGCCCCGCGGGTCGACCGCCGGCAGTGCGATGCGCACGACGGCGCCGGTGGTTCGATGCTTGAGCAGCAGCTGCACCGCACGCGGATTGAAGGCGCGTGCCCAGCCAGTGTTGCGCACGGTCATGAGGAGGTCGCCCGACTGTCCGGCCGTCACCACCGAGCTGTGCCGCAGCGTGGCGAGCTCGAACCGGTAGCCCATGCTGCGCTTGACCTCAGCCATGCAGCCCTGCGCCTCCCATTGGGTGTGGAACAGGTCGCGGTAGTAGTCGTTGTTCAGGTAGGTCAGGCCGAACTGCCGACCCTCGGTCAGGATGTCGTTGCAGGTGGTTCGCGGCACCGCGCCCGCCTCATCAGCGGGGTTGCAGGTTTCGCCGCCGAAGGGTGCCACGCGCGACAGCGCCGCGGTGTAGTTGCGCTCGCTCTGCCGCGTCGCTGCGTCCTCGCTGTAGGTACCGACGTCGGTGGCCGAGGCCAGGAAGCAGTCGTTGTGCAGGCCGATGCGGGACGCCGCAGACCCATCGCGCCAGCTCGGCAGCTGCGGCGCCCACTGCATCAGATACGGCGGATAGCGCAGCTGCAGGAACCGTTCGGCCGGCAGGGCGTTGAGCAGCGCATCGCGGATCTGCGTGCGGGGGCTGGTGTCGGTGAGGTTGTTGGACGAGGTGTGCCATTCACCCCAGGCATCGACGAAGCCGGCCTGCAGGTAGGCGATGACATCCGCATTGGCCGTCAGCACGGGCTTGAGCTGGCCGATGTGGCCGAGCACGCGCGTCAGCGGTGCGTCCTTCACGTTCAAGTACTCGGTCTCGTTGGCCGGGTAGTTGTAGAGGAAGCGCGGCACGATCTTCAGCCCAGCGCGGCGCGCGATCGCGAAGCGGTCCGTGATCTGCGTGAGCAGGCTGGAGGGCAAGGTGGTGCTGGCGTAGGCGTCCAGGCGCACGGCGGCGTAGACGACCCGATAGCCGGCCTGGAACTGCGCATCGGCATCGGCCTGCGTCCACAGCAGCAGGTTGTCGGCGGCCCAGGTGTACATGCCGCGCTCAGGGTTGGCGATCTCGGCGGTGCTGACGGTGAAGCTCGTCTCGACCGGTGCAGGCGCCGGGGTGGGTGCCGGCGTGGGCGCGGGTGCTGCAAGCTGCCAGGCCTGGTTCGCATCACCGGCGTTGCAGGTCTTGACCGAGAAGGCCACCTGGTTCAGCTGCGTCGGCGCGGTCAGGCAGACGTTGGCCGACGCGAGCTTCACCTGTACCAGCGATCCGCCCGCCAAGGCAACCGTCTGGAAACGCTGGAACGCCTGGCTGCTGGCGCAACTGGCGAGCTCCACGAAGGAACCGGAGCCGGTGCCGGTGGCGGCGATGCACAGGCCGGCTTGGGCGTTGCGGATGGTGGAGATGCCGCTGCCGGTGCTCACGGGCGTGAAGGTGAAGTCCTGCAGCGCGCCGGCGTTGCAGGCCGCCAGGCTGACATCCCAGCTTGCCGTGATGGCCTGTGTGCAGGCGCCCAGGGCGTTCGCCACCAAGGGCGCCGCGGTCGCAGCGACGGGCCAGGCGGCGAGCAGGGCAAGCGGGGTGGCGATCAGCCCGGCGCGAGAGCGGGGCAAGGGACAGGGACGCATGGATGGCATCGGGTTCTCCTCATGAACGACGGAGCGCTGGAAGGGAGTGGCAGGCCGCGTCAGCGCGAACGCGGCCGGGGCACCGGCGCGACCGGTGCCAAGGGCGATGGGGTGGAGGACTTGTTTGGGCGGCTACTCGATGCGAGCTTCGCCCCAGGTCACGACGACGGGGCCGGCGGTATCGGCCCCGTGTTGGCGCGCGATCAGCTCGATCAGCTTCACGCCACGCAGGTCGGCGCTGAGTTCGCGCGCCGGCTGGTTGAACTTCATGGGTGCGGTGCCGGCGAGGCGGCGGCCATCACCCCAGACCTCGAAGCTGACGGCGGCGGTCTTGCCGCGCGTCGAGTCGTCCACGCCCACGCGCGCAACAAAACGCTGCGAGTTGGGAGCCACCTGCACCTGCAGGCGCGAGTCGGCCAGCGCGCCGACGCCATGGCGGAAGGCCTGGCGCTGCACACTGAGTGCCTGGTCGTAAGGCGTCGAATCCGCGCGCGGCCCACCCCAGCCAGCATAGGCCGGGCGCGTGCCGCCGTTGTCGGTGGTGGACCATGAGGCGAGCGCGCGATAGCCGATGGGGTCCTGCTCCAGCGCGCGGATGCCGTCGCGCGCCACATAGACGTTGCCGGGCCGCTCGGACACGAAGTAGCCGCGCGGCAGCAAGTGCTTGCCCGTCGCCGTGAACAGCAGCGCCTCGCGCGGCTTGAGCTCGAACTCGCGCTGGCCGGTGAAGGCGCCCCCGTCGGCGCGCGCCCAGGCGTCGCGCAGCGCGATCGGCGCCGTGGCGTCCATCTTCAGGTGCTCGGCCGTCAGCGTGAACTTGGCGGGCGCGTCGGTGCGGTTGAACAGCAGCACGGCCTTGCGACCATCGGCCAAGGTCTTGACGAGGATCTGCCGGTCGCTGTCCGCGTAAGCGAGCACGCCCTGGTGGCCGGCCGGATCCTGGTTGATGGCAACCACCTCGGGCGCCTTCAGGATGTCGATGATGGCCGGCGAGACCTTGGACAGGTCGGTGCCTATCATCAGCGGCGCGGCCGCGATGGCCCAAAGGCCCATGTGCGTGCGGGCCTCGTTCAGGTGGTTGCCGTCGAACTCGCCATTGCCGATCTCCAGCATGTCGGGGTCGTTCCAGCGGCCCGGGCCGGCGTAGAACTCGCGCGTGGCGACGGTGTCGAAGTTGTGGACCATCTGCGGGAAGGTGTTTGCGATGTCGCGGCCGGTGCGCCACATCGTGCCGGCGTCCTGCCCCCAGGCGCGGACATTGACCGTGCCCCAGAGGCAGACCGACAGCACGTAGTCGCCGCGCGGCCGCACCTCGTGCAGGGCCTGCTTCAGGCCGGTGTAGAGCTTCTTCGTGCCCTCGACGTCGGACTGGTTGACATTGCCTTCGACGATGGTGGGCTTGTATTCGCGGTACTGGCCCGAGGCCACGTGCGGCCGGTCGCGGCCGTACGACGACAGGCCGCAGCCGTCCACCTTCAGGTAGTCGAAATTCCACTCGCCAAAGAACAGCGTCACGTCCTGGCGCACGTTGCCCATCAGCCCCACCTCACGCTCGGCGTGCGTGCCCTCGGGCAGGTTGGGGCTGTCGGCGTCATAGGCCTGGGAGCAGGCGTTGCGGCCGATGTCGGTGTACAGCCCGGCCTTCAGGCCCATGGCGTGGATCTTGTCCGTGAAGGGCCGCAGCGACGAGTCCTTGCCCGTGGCCGCGCTCGGGAACAGGCCCGTGCGCACCTGCAGCCGGCCGTCGCTCGTGCGGCGCTTGAGCCACCAGCCGTCGTCGATGTTGATGCTGCGGTAGCCCGCGCTGGCCAGCCCCGAGTCGACGATGACCTGGGCCGAACCCAGCACCTTCTGCTCGGTGATGTCGACGCGGAACGCGTTCCAGCTCGACCAGCCCATGGGCGGCGTGGGCGCACTGCCGACCGGCTCGTGCTGCCAGCGCCCGATGGCGGCCAGCGGCTGCTGGGCTTGCGCGGAGAACGCGACGAGCAGGGAGAGGGCGATCAGCTTCATGCGACGGGCAGCAGGCGGCCGAAGGCGGTCGGCACGTGGAAATCGGGCGTGGCGGTCCGGGTCGGGCTCCACGCGGAATAGATGCGACCCTGGCCCTCGCCTTCGACGCGGAACAGGTTCAGGCGCCAGCCATCCTCCGCGCCACGCATGGGCACCGCGAGTTCTGCCGTCCAGACCTTGGCCTCCGTGTCGATGTGTGCCTTGGCGCGGCTCTCGCCGGCGATGCGCTTCTTGCCCGAGGCCTCGACGGCGATCTCCAGCAGCAGGCCATTAGGCGACACCTCGACCTCGCGGTAGCTCTTCAGCCCCGCACGGTCCGGCGCCTGCAGGAAGACCTCGACGACATCACGCTCCCACAGCGGCCAGATGTCGGTGGCCGAGCCGGCGCGGTCGAAGGTGGTGAGCACGTCGTACTTGCAGATGAAGCGCAGGTAGAGCTGGCCGGCGCCGCGCAGCAGCTGCACGCGGGTGGACTGCGGGCCAACGAGCGCCTTGCCCTGCCAGTCGTGGCGGAAGAAGGTGGCAGGGGCATCGGCCCATTGCGAAGCCAGCGGGAAGCCGTCGGCGCCGACCTGCCCGACCTTGCCGGCGAAGGCGACGGGCAGCGTGTCGGGTGCGTCGGGGCGCGCCTCGATCAGCAGGCTGTGCGTGAAGCGCAACGGCAGCGTGGGCTTGTCGGCGGTGACGTGGCCCAACTCCTTGCCGGTGAGTGCGTCGCGCAAGGTCCAGCGCCCCGCGCTCAAGCCGCGCAGCGTGACCGGGCCGTCCCAGCGCTCGGCATAGAAGGCGTAATGCAGCGCCCCGCCCTGCTCGATGACATGCGTCTCGGGCTTGTCGAAACCCAGGTCGTAGAGCTCACCGCGGTAGCGGCCTTCGGCCAGTCGCTGGCGGTTGTAGAGGTCCACCCACTGGCGCCAGTGCGGCTCGCGCTCGGGCGTCAGCAGGAAGCTGTCCTTGGGCTTGGGATCGACCGGCCAGGTGAACTTGCTGGCCACGACGGCGCCGATGCCGACGCTGGAGGCGAAGTCCTGCCCGCCGGTGCTCAGCTCGACGTGGTCGCCGGCATAGGCCGCCCAAGGCCCCATCAGCGCCTTCAGCGTCTTGCCCTTGTGGCGCACCTGCCAGCTGGACAGCGGGTCGGATGCCGGCGCCTGGTCCATGAAGGGCATGTTGTGGAAGGCATAGCCGGTGCCGCAGGGGCAGACCTCCACCACGGCCTCGGGGTTGGCCGCGTGGGCCGAGGTGTGCATGACCTTGTAGAAGTCGGCGAGCTTTTCCACCGCATCCTCCGGCCGCGCGTGCTTGTGCGCCGGGTTGAAGCAGGGCGCCACGCCGTTGAGGTGCTGGCCGTCCACCTTGAGGCCATCGAAGCCCCAGTCGCCAATGATCTTCTTCACCGTGGCGGCCAGGCGGGCTTGCGTCTTCTCGTAGGCCGGGCACAGGTAGAAGGCGTTCCACCACGTCACGTTCTGCACCGCGCCGTCCTTGTCCAGCAACAGCAAGTCGGTGTGGTCGTGCAGCTCATCGCTGCCGGGGGCGACGGCCAGCGGCGCGATCCACAGGCGCGCCTTCATGCCACGCGCATGGATGTCTGCGACGAGGGCCCTCATGTCTTCCTCACCGCGCGGGAACTTGGCCAGGTCGGGCGTCCAGTCACCCGTCTTCACCTGCCAGCCGTCGTCCAGCACGGCCCACTTGAAGCCCAGCTCCTGCACCTTGGGCAAGGTGGCGCGCACATAGTCCAGCGAGAAGTCGCGCTCATAGCCCCAGGCACACCACTGCGCCTCGTAGGCGCTCTGCGGCGGTTGGGGTGCGGCCAGGCCCTGGGCGGCCATCAGGCGGCGGTAGCGGTCCAGCGGCACGAAGAAGTCGCCGCGGTGCACGGCGATGAAGCTGGGCGGCGTGATGAGCACCTGGCCCGGCTCCAGGGTCCGCGGCGCGTCGCCGCGCAGCGAGACTTCGACGGCATCCACGATGGCCTTCACGGGCAGCGCGACGAGCTGCGGTTGAAGGGCCAGGTGGCCGACGGCGACGCCGACATCGCGGCGCCAGACGTCCACGACGGGCGTGCCCCCGCCGTAGTCGGACGCATTCATGCCCATGAAGTTGCGCTGCTCGAAGCCGCGCTTGACGGGCTGCACCCAGTCGCGCCGGTCGGCGTGGCTGGCGCCGGAATAGGTCCACCAGCCGCCCGCGTGGCGGGGTGCTGCGGCCAGGCGGTGGGCGGCGTTGACCCAGGCGTCGATGGCGAGCGGCTTGTCGCCAGCGTTGACGTAGGCGACATCCAGCAGCGCGACGCCGGGGTGTTCGTCGAGCAGCGTGACCGTGACGCGCTTCTCGATGCCGTCCGAAGAGCGGCCCGCCAAGCGCAGCGTCTGGCCAGCCCCGAAAGGCGTGGTGGCCTTGCCAGGCTCAGCCTGCTTCAGCACGAAGCGACTCAGCGCCCTGCCCTTCACGACCAGGTGCTCGCTGGCATCATAGCCCGTCAGCTCGACCGGCTGCTTGCCAGCCAAGCTGACGACGCGGCAGCGCATCTGATCGTCGAACTGCAGCGACACCGCCCCGTCCTGCACGCGCACATGGCCCTTGCCCTGAGCAGCATGGGCAAGCGGCAACTGCGTGGCCAGCGGCGCGGCGCCGAGCCACTGCAGGAAGGCCCGGCGTGCCGTCATTGCTTGCCACCCCAGGCGCCGGGAAAGGTCCGCTCGGCGTTCAGGTGATAGAGCTTGTCGACGACCTCGCGCGGCAGGGCCAAGCCCTTCACGGGCTTGTCGAGGTCGGCCTCCTTGAAGCTGTCGACGGTGTTGAAGTAGCGCCAATGCATGCGCCACACGCCCTCAGCCTCCTTGGCCAGCGCTGCACCATCCTGGTCGGGCGCCTGCGACATGTCGCTGCCGTAGAGAATGCGGTCCTGGTACTTGATGAAGAAGCGGCGCACACGCTCGCGGTCCTTCTGGCTCTGGTACTGCAGCTGGCCAATGCGCGCGGCCACGTCCACCACGGCATTCGGGAACCTGTCCAGGAAGGCGCCCAGCTCGTCCACGTCACGTTCCAGCGACGCGAGGTGCACGCCGATGAAGTTCAGTCCCGGGTGGGCCGCCACCATGCGGTCGCGCGCGGCCATCTGAGCCTCCCAGCTGGGCATTTCAGGGTGCAGGGCCATGTGGTACTGCGGGTGGGCCTTGAAGTATTCGCGGTCATTGTTGACCGTCATCCGCTCCAGCGGCAGCCAGCAGTTGTGCGGCTCGCCCTGGTGGCCCAGCAGCGGGACGCCTTGTTTGGCGAAGTCGTCGAACAGCGGCGCGAAGCGGGCGTCGTCGATCATGACGAGCTTGTCGTCGGCACCCTTCAGGCTCATGCCGATGTTCTTCCACACCTTCACGCCGACGGCGCCCGCCGTCATCGACGCTTCAATACGGGCTCGAGTGGCGGGCAGCCACGCGGGCTGGTCCGAGCCGTCCACCGAGAAACTGGCCGCCCAGGCCACGTCCTTGGGGAACTGCTTTTGAAGCTCGACCGCCACGCGCTGCTGGTCGTCCAGCGGCGGGAAGTCCGGGTAGTCGACGTTGATCGTCAACACTTTGAATTTCTGGCGCCGCGCGGCCTCCATGAAGGCCGGCGCGGGGTTGTGCAAGTGCAGGTGCGCGTCGACCTTCGCGACACGGCCGTAGTCGGCCATCGTGTAGGGCTTGGGCTCGGCGGCCGAGGCGGAGAAAAAGGCCGCCCAGGCAAGCAGGGCGGCAACGGAGGAGACAAGGTGTCGCATCAGAACTTGATAGAGGCGCCGACAGTGAACGAGCGGCCATAACGGTAGTAGCCCTGCGGCAGCTTCACGCTGTCGTTGCCCAGCGTGTACTCCTGCGTCGCATCGGTCAGGTTGTTGCCTTCCAGGCTGATGCGCAGCCATTTGTTGACTTCATAGGCGATCTGGGCCGTCGCCCAGGTCACGGCCTTGGCGCGCTCGTTGAAGCCGGCGCCCAGCACATTGGTGGCGGTGACGAAGGCGTCGGTGTGGTCGGCCGTGGCGCTCATGCTCCACGGACCCTTCTCGTACAGCACGCCGAACGACGACGTGGCCGGCGCGATGCCCTCCAGCGCACGCTCCTCGCCGCCCACCCAGCTGCGCGACTTGTTGCGGGTGTACTGCGCCCGCACGCCGAAGCCGTTGTCGAAGAGGTGCTGCAGGCCGATCTCGAAGCCGCGCGCCAAGGCCTTGTCGCCGTTGATGGGCTTGCTGATGTTGAACAGCCGCCCGCCAGGGGCACCGATGTCCTGGCCCGTCAGCCAGATGCTGGTGATCTGGTTCTTGATGTTCTTCTGGTAGACGGCGAAAGTGAGCGCCGAGTCCTTGGCGTAATACCACTCCAGCGACGCATCGACCTGGCGGGCGCTGTAGGGCTTGAGCTCGGCGTTGCCGCCGAAGACCTGCGTGAAGTCACCCCAGGAAATGCTCTGTGTCGTGCTCGTGGGCGCCAGCTTGTCCACCGACGGGCGGGCCATGGTCTTGGCCGCACCCAGGCGCAGTTGCAGGGCGTCGGTGAACAGCCAGGTGAAGTTGACCGACGGCAGCGCGAAGCTGTAGCTGGTCTCCTGCTGCACGACGGACGGTGCCGCGTAGATGGCCGTGTAGTTGAACGCGCCGTTCTCGATGATGTTGGTGATCTTCGCGTCCCAGGCCTGGGCGGTCGTCTTGGTCTTCACGAAGCGCAAGCCGGCATCCGCGTTCCAGCCGTCGCCCGACAGGTCAGCCTGCACGAAGGCGGTGGTGGTCTTCTCCGTCACACGATAGCTTTCCAGTGGGTTCCAGGCGGGCGCGGAGGCGGCCGAGCTGTAGACGCCGCCACCGGGGCGGGGCTTGCCGTCGTACGCCTTCAGGGCCTCGGCGTAGTTGTTGACATCGAAGCCCAGGAAGCTGCGCGGGAAGTTGCCGCTGACGCCGTCCAGGAAGCCGGACGGGCTCAGCGTCTGGTTGATGACGTTGCCGCCCAGCGCGCCGACGTTGATCGCGTTCTGTCCTGAGTAATGGCCGTCACCCGCGTTGAACGCGTTGTTGATCAGGTCCCGCGACTTCTTGCGGTTGGTTTGGCTGAGGCCGAACTTGAACTGGTCGATGTAGAAGCGGTCCAGCTTCCACTCGAGGTTGCCGCTCGCACCGTCGATCTTGTCGTCGATGTTGTCGCCGGCGCGGCTGTAGTAGTGGGTGTTGAAGTCCTTGGCGGTGAACAGGCCTTGCGCCAGGCCGGTCTGCAGGTCGCGGCCGTCCGAGAAGGTGGTCTTCACGTCGGGCACGGCCGAGCCGGTCAGCTGGATGCGCGTCACGTTGGGCTGGTTCATGCGCAGCACGACATAACTGTCGTTGCCGCCGGAGTGGCGCTTGGAAGTGGACTCGTAGATGTCACCGGTCGCCTTCAGCGTCGGCGAGATCTTCCATTCCGCGTTGGCACCGTACAGCGCGGTGTCCACCACGCGGTACTCGGTCTTGTTCAGCAGCTCGGGATTGAGCGCCATCTCCGGGTCGGGATTGGCCAGCGTGAAGTCGGTCACCACGCCGTTGTTGATCTTCATGTTGGACCAGCGGCCCGGTGCGTACAGCGGGTAGAAGGACAGCTGGTAGCCCACCTGCGGCGAGTCCAGCCGCGTCTTGAACCCGTCGACGACGACCTTCACGCGCTGCTCGGCCGCCACTCCACCTTGCCAGACAGCGCCATGCGCTCCTTCTTCTCCATGATGGTGCCGAAGCGGAACTGGCCCGGCGCGATCAGGCCTTCTTCGTCCAGGTCCAGCTGGCCATTGCCGTTGGGGTCGATGTTGCCGCCCCAGGTGTTGCCCCAGGGCCAGAAGAGTTCCGGCTTGTTCGGCGCCGGGTTGCGGCTCCAGCCGCCGTCGTTGCCGGCCGTGTCGGTGCGCACGTCGCGCTTGGCGTAGACCACACCCAGCAGCACGCCCAGCTGGTCGCCGAAGGTGTTGCTGTAGGTGCCCGACACCTTGGTGCCGTTGAGGCTGCTCATCTGGTTGCGGTCGGCCTCCACGCGCAGCAGGCCGCGCTGGCCCTTCTGGTCGAACGGGCTGGCGGAGCGCAGGTTCACCAGGCCGCCGATCGCGCCTTCGACGAGGGAGGCCTGGGTGGACTTGACGACGTCGGCGCCGCTGATGACGTCCGCCGGCAGCACGTCATAGGCGAAGTAGCGGCCGGCGCTGTCGGTGCCCAGCAGGCGGCCGTTGAAGGTGGTGAGGGTGTACTCGGGGCCGAGGCCGCGGATGCTGACCTTCTGGCCTTCGCCGCCCGCCGTGCGCGAGATGGACACGCCGGTGATGTGGCTCAGCGAGTCGGCGACGTTGTTGTCGGGGAAGCGGCCCAGCTCGGTCGCGCTGATGCTGTCCTGCACGCCGGCGGCATTGCGCTTCAGCGCGAGGGACTTCTGCAGGCTGGCGCGGGTGCCGGTGACTTCGACGCGGTCCAGGGTGTTGTCAGCATCAGGTTTGGCGGCTTCCTGGGCGAATGCCGGGGCGCCGAATGCCGCCAGGGCCAGCAGGCCAGCCGCGGTCAGCGGGTGCAGGGCAAAACGGGGTTGCAGGCGAGGACTCATCGAACGGTTCCTTTTATGTGTCGTGGCTGCCATCAGGGCAGCGAGAAGCAATTTGCGGATGGGTGCCGGGGCAGCTCCCCCCGGTGCGTTGTGCCGGCCCCGGAAGGTGCCCCGAGCCGGCTTGACGCAAGTCTACGAATTCTTTCGTTTGATTTCGTATAGAGTTTTCACCGATGCCGAATGCTTTCGATGAATCATGCCACGAAAGCCTTCCGCGGAGCTGACACAGGACTAGCGCTCTGAGCTATATGGCGTTTTACCTCTCACCTGCGGGATTTGATATACGAAAGTGCTTCTGCCGTTGTGTTTTCGTTTTTGTTCGTTTATGCTTTCGCTCGAAAGTCGAAATCACGGCTCCGGACTCCACGAAAGACCTCCCGATGCAGAGCAACTGGCTCACCTACACGCTGATCACCACCCTGCTCTGGGGCGTGTGGGGCGCCTTCGCCGGCCTGCCGTCGGAGCAAGGCTTCCCGGACACACTGATCTACGTCGTGTGGGCGCTGACGATGATCCCGCCCGCCGCCATCGTGCTGGCGCGCAGCGGCTGGCGCATCGAGCGCGACCGCCGCTCCGTCGTGCTCGGCCTGACCGTGGGCCTGCTGGGCGCCGGCGGCCAGATGTTGCTGTTCCGCGCGGTGCAGTCGGGCCCGGCCTATCTGATCTTCCCGATCGTGTCGCTGTCGCCGTCCATCACCATCGCCTTGTCCTTCGGCCTGCTGGGCGAGCGCACCGGGCGGCTGGGCGTGGCGGGCATCCTGTTGGCGCTGTGCTCGCTGCCGCTGTTTGACCTGCAGCTCGGCCAAGGCGAGCAAGGCCTGGGCCTGTGGTTCGTGCTGGCGCTTGTCGTGCTGGTGGCCTGGGGCCTGCAGGCCTACTTCATCAAGCTGGCCAACGCGGGCAGCAGCGCCGAGAGCATCTTTTTCTACATGACCGTCGGCGCCCTGGCCTGCGTGCCGGTGGCGCTGGCCATGACCGACTTCTCCCAGCCCATCAACTGGGGCTGGCAAGGCCCGGGCCTCGCCGCCGTGACCCAGGTGCTGAACGCCATCGGCGCGCTGACGCTGGTCTACGCCTTCCGATACGGCAAGGCCATGGTCGTGTCGCCGCTTGTCAACGCCGGTGCGCCGCTGCTGACGGCCGTGCTGTCGATGGCCCTCAGTGGCGCGACACCCAGCGGCAGCAAGCTGGCCGGTGTTGCGCTGGCCCTGCTGGCCGCGCTGCTGCTGGCGCTGCAGCCTGAAGTCCCCTCTTCTTCCTCTTCCCAACCCGTTCAAGGAGACGCCGCATGAAGCTCATGCTCGACCTCGTGCGCCGCCACAAGCAAGCGGCCAACGGCACATTGGTCGTCGGCATTCCCTCGGTCTGTTCCGCCCATCCCGTCGTCATCGCCGCCACGCTGCGCGAATGCGCCGCCCAGGGCCGGCCCGCCCTCATCGAGGCCACGTCCAACCAGGTCAACCAGGATGGTGGCTACACCGGCATGACACCGCTGGACTTCCGCCGCTACGTGCAAGGCCTGGCCGAAGCGGAAGGGCTGGCGCCCGAGCTGCTGCTGCTGGGCGGCGACCACCTCGGGCCGAACGCCTGGCGCAAGCTGCCGGCCGATGCGGCCATGGCCAAGGCCGAGATCATGGTGGCGCAGTACGTGAGCGCGGGCTTTCGCAAGATCCACCTCGACTGCTCCATGAGCTGCTCCGGTGACCCGGTACCCCTGCCCGAGCCCGAGATCGCCGCTCGCGCCGTGCGCCTGTGCCGCGCGGCCGAGCAGGCCTGGCTGCAGTCGCCCGAGCGCGGCGACCCGCCGGTCTACGTCATCGGCACCGAGGTGCCCGTGCCCGGCGGCGCGCATGAGGACCTGGGCGAGTTGGAAGTGACGTCGCCCGACGCCGCCGCGTCCACGCTGGAACTGCACCGCGTCGCCTTCCAGCGCGCTGGCCTGGAGTCGGCCTGGGAGCGCGTCATTGCCATGGTCGTGCAACCGGGCGTCGAGTTCGACCACCACAAGGTCATCGACTACCGGCCCGAGAAGGCGCGTGCCTTGAGCGCCTTCATCGAGAGCCAGCCCGGCCTCGTCTTCGAAGCCCATTCGACGGACTACCAGACCCCCGAGTGCCTGGCCCAGCTGGTCCGCGACCACTTCGCCATCCTCAAGGTCGGCCCCGGCGTGACCTTCGCGCTGCGCGAGACGCTTTGGGCGCTGGCCGCCGTCGAGCGCGAATGGGTGGGCGAAGGCGAAGGCCTGGTCGACACCGTGCTGGGCGTCATGCGCGCCGAGCCCGAGCATTGGCGCGGCTACTACCAGGACCCGGCGCGCCTGAATGTCGACCTCGCCTACTCCTTGAGCGACCGCATCCGCTACTACTGGGCCCACCCCGCCGTGCGCGAGGCCTGCAGGACCATGCTGGCCCGGCTGGACGCCGCAGCGCCGCCGCTGACGCTGCTGAGCCAGTACCTGCCGCGCCAGTACGAAGCCGTGCGCGATGGCCGCATCACCACCCACACCGATTCCCTGCTGCGCGACGGCACCGTCCAAGCCCTGCGCCCCTATCTGCACGCCTGCAGCGCATGAAGCCCCTCGCCCGGTCTCGCCACGCTGAACGCGGGCTCGCCCAGTCGGTCCCCCGAGGGGACGGCGATGCATGCCGGCTCGACCGGCATGCACATCGCCTGACGCGGGCCGGCTTGGGAGCGGCCCGGCGCTCGGCCCGCAGCTGAATACGAACCAGATCACTGATATGACCCTTCTGCACCTCGACCCCACCGACCTTGACCACCGCGGCGCCGCACACACGGCCCGTGAGATTGCTCATCAGCCTGCCGTCTGGCAAACGGTCTACACCCAACTGCAGGCCGAGCGCCCCATGCTCGACGCCTTCCTGGCACCGCTGCTCGCCTTGCCGCAGCTGCGCATCGTGCTGACCGGCGCTGGCAGCTCGTCCTTCATCGGCCAGTGCATCGCACCCGCCCTGCTGCGCCACCTCGGCGCACACCCCGGCATCCGCGTCGAAGCGCTCGCGACGACCGACATCGTCTCCAGCCCCGAGCAATGCCTGCAGCCGGAGGTGCCGACCCTGCTGGTGTCCTTCGCGCGCTCGGGCAACAGCCCCGAAAGCCTGGCCGCCGTCGAGCTGGCCGACCGCTTCATCAAGACCTGCCACCACCTCGTCATCACCTGTGCCGCCGACGGCACGCTGAACCGTCGCATGGCCGGCCAATCGCATGCCCAGGTGCTGCTGCTGCCCGATGAGACCAACGACCGCGGCTTCGCGATGACGTCCAGCTTCACCAGCATGCTGCTGGCCGCGGCCTGGGCGTTTAGCTTGCCGCTGGCGCCCGTGACCGCGCTGGCGCATGCTGCCGCCGCGTTGGTGGAGTCCGAAGCCGACCGCCTCTACGCGCTGACCGACAAGCCATTCGAACGCGTCGTCTACCTGGGCAGCAACACCCTGCTGGGCCTGGCACGCGAGGCCGCGCTGAAGCTGCTGGAGCTGACCGACGGCAAGCTCGTGGCCATGGCCGACTCGACGCTGGGCTTCCGCCACGGCCCCAAGACCATCCTCAACGACAAGACGCTGGTCGTCATCATCCTGTCCAACGATCCCTACACGCGCCAGTACGACCTCGACCTGCTGCGCGAGCTGCGCCAGCAGGGCCCAGCCCGCGTGCTGGCCCTGCGCACGTCCTCGCTGAACGGCGCCGAGGCGCCGCATGCCGACGACGTGGCCCTGGCCCTGCCCGCCTCCGCGCCCGACCTGGCCCTGGCACCTGTAGCACTCGTGTTCGCGCAATGCCTGGCCCTGCTCGCCTCGCTGCAGCTCGGCATCACGCCGGACAACCCCAGCGCCTCGGGCACCGTGACCCGCGTCGTCAGCGGTGTCACCATCCATCCCGTGACCCAGCAGCGGCAATAACGATGACTTCCATGTTCCTCGGCATCGACGGTGGCGGCACCAAGACCGCCTTCGTCCTCGTGGACGAGATCGGCCGCCTGCTCGCGCGCCACGAGTCGACGACGAGCTACTACATCGAAATCGGCTTCGACGCGCTGCGCGCCCTGCTGCGCGACGGCGTGCAGGCCGCACTGCGCCGGGCCGGCGTGGCGGCGAGCGACGTGGCCTACACCTTCGCCGGGCTGCCCGCGCATGGCGAGGACAGCGAGCTGCTCGCCACCTTCGACGCGCTGCTGGCCGGCGTGGTGCCGCACAGCCGCATCGGCAATGACATGACCTGCAGCTGGGCCGGGTCGCTGGCGGGCGCCGACGGCATCAGCCTCGTCGCCGGCACCGGCTCCATCGCCTACGGCGAATGGATGGGCCGCGGCGCGCGCTGCGGCGGCTGGGGCGAGGTCTTTGGCGACAAAGGCTCGGCCCACTGGCTGGCGCGCGAGGTGCTGGCCCTGTTCTCGCGCATGGCCGATTGCCGCGCCGAGCCCGGCCCGCTGCTCGGCCTGGTGCGCGAGCACTTCGAGCTCAAGCACGACCTCGACCTCTGCGGCGAGATCAACGGCAGCGCCGCGCGCAGCGAACTGGCTCAGGTCGCCCGCCTGGCCACGGCCGCCGCCAGCGCCGGCGACGTGCAGGCCCGCCAGCTGCTGGTGCGCGCCGGCGACGAACTGGCCGCCTTGACCGCCGGCGTCGCGCGCAATCTCGGCATCGCGGGGGTTTGCGGCATCCAGACCGTGCCCGTGTCCTATTCCGGCGGCGTGTTTGCGGCCGGCGAACTGGTGCTCGGGCCCTTGCAGGCCGCGCTGGCTCGTCGCCTGCCGGGCTCGGTGCTGAAGACGCCGCGCTTCGGGCCCGAACTGGGCGCTGCACTCTATGCCGCCCGCCTGGCCGGCCGACCGCTGTCGCCCGCGGCGCTGGCAAGGCTTGAGAGCTAGCCGTCGATATCATTCGAAAGTCGGCCCCGCCTTTCGACTCCGCATGCCCACCTCCGTCCCCTCGCCCGCGAAAACCGAAAGCCCGCTGCTCATCGACGAGCGGCGCCGGCTGATCCGCGAGCTGGTGCAGAGCCAGGGCCGCGTCACGGTGGACGAACTGGCCGAGCGCTTCGGCACCTCCGTCGTCACCATCCGCAGCGACCTCAACTCGCTGGCCTCCACCGGCGCCGTGCTGCGCACCCATGGCGGCGCGCTGGCCCAGCGCGATACCGAGGAAGTGCCCATCGGCGTCAAGCAGAAGCTGCGCCACGAGCAGAAGGTGCGCATCGCCACCGAGGCGGCCAAGATGATCCGCGACGGCGAGACCATCCTGCTCGACTCGGGCTCCACCACCGAAGAGATCGCCAAGCAGATCCGCGGCCTGCGCCTCACGTCGCTGAACGTCATCACCAACGCGCTCAACATCGCGGCGCTGCTGGCGACGGTGCCCCACATCAACCTCATCATGCCGGGTGGCCAACTGCGGCCCAACTCCTTCTCGCTGTCCGGCCCCCAGGCCGTGGCCGCGCTGCAGGGCCTGTATGCCGACCGCCTCTTCCTCGGCGTCGACAGCCTCGACCCCGACATCGGCCTGATGACGCCCCATCTGCTCGAAGCCCAGCTCAACGCCCAGATGATGAAGATCAGCCGCCAGGTGGTGGCCGTGGCGGACGCGTCCAAGCTGATGAAACGCAACCTCTCCGTCATCGCGCCGGTGGAGCAACTGGACATGCTGATCACCGACAGCGGCGCGGATCAGGCCATCGTGGATCAGTTGAGGGGGCGGGGGATTGAGGTGGTGTTGGCTTGACGCCGGCCAGCAGGGCGTCGCTGGCATGCAATGATTGAAGCACTGTAGGAGTCGTAATGCGCAAGCCAAACTACGCGACGATTCATCGAACAGCGGCGAAGAACCTTGAGGATTCCCTCCGGCACTACGAACAAGCAGTTCCAGGACTCGCTCTCGAGTTTGTGGAGTTGAAACTTCAAGCGACCATCTTTCAGTACGACGTTTGCGCCGAGATGGTTAGCTTTGTTCGAAACAAGCCCATTGGCTTTGCAGCTGCGGTCGCACTAAAAGGCTTAGTGCTCAGGCTCTACGAGTACGACGACCTCTTGAACTCTACGTTCATTCCACGGCTACTCGCGCTTGCAGAGAAGCGCGGCATTGCATTCGATAAAGCCAAGGTCAAAGCTGCGCGCTCACATTGGAAGACTGAACTCGCGCGACTGAAGCGCTGGTCTAGTTTCAGGAATCAGGTCGCTGGCCACTACGGGAAAGATTTACAGGCGCAGATTGGCTTGCTTAAAAACCTTGACCCAGATGAAGTAATGGCAGTAACAAGGGCTTTTCTTAGCTTCAATCTCGCACTGCTGCATGGCCTGGCAGAGGCGGGGAAAGGCGTTGCGAGTGCCACTTGACGTCTGTTGCTAACTTTCGGCCTGCTTGAAGCAGCTTAGCCCGCGCGATTGAGAACTACGCTACGTCAGCTGACCGCGTCCGGCACCACCGCCGTCACCTCGATCTCCACCTTCGCCCGGTCCTCCATCAGCGCCGACACCTGCACGGCGCTCATGGCGATGCCGTAGTCACGACCCAGCACGTCGCGATAGGCCCCCTGGCCCACCTCGCGGCCGCGGGCGATGTATTCGCGCTTGTCGACGAGGTACCAGGTCATGCGCACGATGTGCTCGGGCGCCGCATCGGCTTCGGCCAGCACGGCGCGGATGTTGAACAGCGCCTGGCGCACCTGCGCGATGAAGTCGTCGCTGTCGAACTCGCAGCGCTCGTTCCAGCCGATCTGGCCGGCGACGAAGACCTGGCGGCCGCTGGCCGCAACGCCGTTCGCATAGCCGCGCGGTTGGGTCCAGCCAACGGGCTGCAAGATTTGCTTGTTGTTGCTCATGAGGTTGTCTCCGGTTGTGCCGCGAGCGAGCGCTCCAGCGCGGCGCGCAGATCGGCGGGAAAGGCCTGGGGCTTGTGGGTGGCGAGCGAGGTGCAGACCAGCACCTGCGTGAACTCGACGCGCGTGTCATCGTCGCCGTCGAAGGCGATGCGCAGCGTCATCGAGCCACCGCCCAGGCGCTCGATGCGGATGGTTTGCACGAGGCGGTCGCCATGGCGGCTGACGCGCAGGAAGCGGGTGTCGAGCTGGGCCGTGGGCATGCCGATCTGGCGCTGGCCGATCAGCACATCGAAGGGCAGGCCCAAGTCTTGGGCGAACCAGTCCTCGATCAGCTCGTTGAGCATCTCGAAATAGCGCGGGTAGAAGACGATGCCGGCCGGGTCGCAGTGGCCGAAGCGCACGAGCTGTTCACGTTGGAAGGCAAAGCTCATCGTCACACCCCGACGTACTTCTGCCACAGCGTCGGGTCGGCTGCGAGCGCCGCCGACGGGCCGGCCCAGGCCACGCGGCCGCGCTCGACCACGGTGTGGTGGTCGGCCAGGCGGATCAGCCGTTGCACATATTTGTCGACGACGAGGATGGTCTGGCCGGCGGCGCGCAGCAGGTCCAGGCAGCGCCAGATCTCCTCGCGCACGATCGGGGCCAAGCCTTCGGTGGCTTCGTCCAGCACCAGCAGGCGCGGGTTGGTGACCAGGGCGCGGCCGATGGCCAGCATCTGCTGCTCGCCGCCCGACAGCTGCTGGCCCATGTGGCCGGCGCGCTCGGCCAGGCGCGGGAAGAGGCCGTAGACACGCTCCACCGTCCACGGCTCGGCCGCCCCGCTGCGGTTGGCCGCGAAGGCGCGCAGGTGCTCGTGCACGCTGAGGTTGGGGAAGACCTGCCGCCCCTCGGGCACCAGGGCCAGCCCCAACCGCGCGATGCGGTCGGCCGGCCAGCCGGTGATGTCCTGGCCGCAGAAGACGATGCGACCGCTGCTGGGCGCCATCCAGCCGCACAGGCAGCGCAGCAGCGTACTCTTGCCCATGCCGTTGCGGCCCAGCAGCGTGGCCACCTCGCCGGGCTGCATGGTGAGACCCAGACCGAACAGGACCTGGCTGGCGCCGTAGCCGGCTTGCAGGCCTTCGATCTCCAGCAGCGCCGTCATGCAGGCATCTCCATCTCGTCGCCGAGGTAGGCGCGCTTGACCTCGGCGTGCTCCCGGATCTCTGCCGGCGAGCCGCTGGCGATGACGCGCCCGGCCACCAGCGTGGAGATGCGGTCGGCCAGGCGGAAGACGGCGTCCATGTCGTGCTCGACGAGCAGCAGCGTCAGGCCTTCGCGCTTGAGGGCCTGCAGCAGTTCGACCATGCGTGTGGATTCGTCTGGCCCCATGCCGGCCAGCGGCTCGTCCAGCAGCAGCAGGCGTGGCTTGGCAGCCAGGGCCAGGCCGACTTCGAGCTGGCGTTGTTCGCCGTGGGCCAGTTCGCCGGCGATGCGATCGGCCTGCGCAGTCAGGCCGACACGCGCGAGCAATGCATCGGCCTCGGCATGGGCGGCTGCATCGGCGCGCGCCATACGCCACCAAGACGGGGCGCCTTCGCGCCGCGCCAGCACGGCCAGCACCAGGTTGTCGCGCACGGTGCAGGGCTTGAACAGGCTGGTGATCTGGAAGCTGCGCACAAGGCCGGCCTGCACGCGGCGGGCCATGCCGTGGCGCGTGACGTCTCGGCCGTCGAAGTCGATGGCACCCGAGTCGGGCGCCAGCGCGCCGGAGATCTGGTGGATGAGCGTCGTCTTGCCGGCGCCGTTGGGGCCGATCAGCGCATGCAACTCGCCCGGCCGCACCTCGAAGCTGGCGCCATCGGTCGCGGCCAGCGCGCCGAAGCGCTTCACGAGTTGCCTGACCTCAAGCACGGGGCCAGACTCCAGCCAGACCGCGCGGCGCATACAGCACGACGAGCAGCAACAGCGCGCCCAGGCCCAGTTGCCAGTGCAGCGTGTAGCCAGACAGCAGTTCCTCCAGCAGCAGCAGCGCCAGCGCGCCCAGCGGCCCGCCCCACAGCGCACCCGCCCCGCCGATGATGACCATGACCATCAACTGGCCCGACTGCGACCAGTGCATCAGGTGCGGCGACACCAGGCCGTTCAGGTTCGCCAGCAGGGCACCGGCCAGGCCCGCGATGGCGCCAGCGAGCACGAAGGCCTGCCAGCGCAGCGCGAACACGCGGCCACCCGCCGCGGCAACGCGCACCTCGTTCTCGCGCGCACCCTGCAGCAGCCAGCCGAAGGGCGAATTCACGAGGCGCTGCAGGCCGGCCATGAAGACGGCCCAGAGCAGCAGGGCCACCCAGTAGAAGCTCGCGTCGTCTTTTAGGTCCACACCCAGACCAAGCACCGAGCGCTGCGCCAGCGGCAGGCCGTCGTCGCCGCCATAGGCCTTCAGCGACACGGCCAGGTAATAGAACATCTGCGCAAACGCCAGCGTGATCATGATGAAGTAGACGCCGCGCGTGCGCAGGCTGATGGCACCGATCACCGCTGCTGCTGCGGCGCTCACGACCATGGCCGCAGGCCAGGCAATCCAGGCGGACGTGACGCCCGCGTCCATCAGCACGCCCACCGTGTAGGCACCCAGGCCGATATAGGCCGCATGGCCGAAGCTGACCAGGCCACCAAAGCCGAGGATGAGATTGAGGCTCGATGCGGCGATGGCGAAGATGAGGATGCGCGTCGCGACGACCGTATAGAACTCAAGGCCCAGCGTATGCAACAGCGGCGGCAGAGCGGCGAGCGCGGCCAGCAGCGGCCAGTCCCAGGCGCCGAGCCCGCGATGGTGAAGGCTGCGAGCCTCAGCCATGAGCAGGGAAGAGGCCGCGAGGCTTCCAGAACAGGATGGCAGCCATCAGCACATAGATGAGGATGGACGCCAGCGCTGGGCCGAGGTTGGACGCGACCTCGGGCGAGGCGAGCTGGCGCAGCGCGGCCGGCAGCAGCGTGCGGCTGGCCGTGTCGACCACGCCGACCAGCAGCGAGCCCACCAGCGCGCCGCGTACCGAGCCGATGCCGCCCACGACGATGACGACAAAGGCCAGGATGAGGATGCTTTCGCCCATGCCGACCTGCACGGCAAGCAACGGGCCGAGCAGCGCACCGGCCAGCGCGCACAGCGCGGCGCCCAGGCCGAACACGGCGGTGAACAGCTTGCGGATGTCGACGCCCATGGCCGTGGCCATCTGGCGGTTGGACGCACCGGCCCGCACCCACATGCCCGCGCGCGTGCGGGTGACGAGCAGCCACATCAGCAGTGCAACGGCGAGGCCGACGCCGATGATGAGCAGGCGGTAGGCCGGGTAGAACAGGCCGGGCAGCAGCTCGACGGGGCCGGACAGTGCGGCCGGCGTGTTCAGCATCAGCGGCTGGTCGCCCCAGATGATGCGAACGCCCTCGTTGAGCATCAGGATCAGCGCGAAGGTGGCGAGGACCTGGCTGAGGTGGTCGCGGGCGTACAGACGCTGTAGCAGCGTGATCTCCAGCAGCATGCCGAGGATGGCTGTGCCGGCGATGGCAGCGACCACGGCGATGGTGAACGAGCCTGTCGCGGCGGCCGTGGCTGCGGCGAGGTAGGCGCCGACCATGTAGAGCGAGCCATGGGCCAGGTTGATCATGTCCATGATGCCGAACACGAGGGTGAGGCCGGCGGCGAGGAGAAAGAGCATCAGGCCGAATTGGAGGCCGTTGAGGGATTGCTCGGTGATGAGGATCCAGTCCGTGTCAGTGGGCTGCCTTCGCCGACGGCTGGTTGATGCCAAGGCCCATGCCGGGAGTCCCGCCCGGCGGCGGGGTAACTTTCTTCTGCGGCGCCAGAAGAAAGTCACCAAAGAAGAGGCGCTGAACCGCACACGAGTGCCACGTCGCCATGACTGGCGCGCGAAAACGCTCATTCCGATTTGGGGAAGACGCGACCCGCTGCGCTCTCGCTGCTGTCTTTATGACGAGCACCATCCATCGCCGCTTCACGCCGGTTAACGTCGGCTGCACGCCGAACTCATCAGGGAATACCGCGTCGCTCAGGCGACGCCCACGAGGTGCTGGCATTGATCGCGTCGCCCGAGCGACGCCGCATTGGCTTTCTCGTGAGCACGGCGTGCAGCCGCGCGTTAGGCGGGCTGAAGGTGCGGTGAGTGATGCTGGTGACAAGGACAGCAGCGAGAGCGCAGCGGGTCGCTTCGGCCCGCTCACCGAGCGGCCGTTGCACGGCGCAGCTCGTGCATGTGGTGCTGGTGTGCGGTTCAGGGCCTCTTCTTTGGTGACTTTCTTCTGGCCCCGCAGAAGAAAGTTACCCGGCCGCCGGGACGGACTCCCGGCAATGCACCGAGTCATGAAAGCTCCTCGCACAAGCAACCAGCCACCATCACTCCCACATCAACTCATCTTGCAAGAAGCAACGTAAGCATCTTCATGCTGCGTGAAGATCTTCCCCAACGTCCGATTTGTCACCCTCCCCTGCCCATCCTTCGTGATCACACGCAGGTAGTAGTCCTGCACCGGATACTGATTCCGGTTGAACCGAAACGGCCCACGAACGGAATCGAACTTCGCCGCCTTGATCGCCTTCAACAAAGCGTCGCGATCCTCCACCTTCCCCTTCACATCCCTCACCGCCGCATTCATCAGCAGCGCCGCGTCATACCCCTGGCCCGCATACAGCGACGGCAGCCGCCCATAGTCCTTCAAGAAGTCCGCGACGAACCTCTTGTTCGCCGCGTTGTCCAGGTCATGCGCCCAATGCGAGCTGTTGAACATGCCCAGCATCGGTTCGCCCACCGCCTTGATGACATCCTCATCCGCCGAGAACCCCGGCCCGAACAACGTCACGTCCTTCGACAGCCCCGCGCCGACGAACTGCTTGATGAAGTTGATGCCCATGCCGCCGGGCAGGAAGATGTACATCGCATCGGGTTTGGCGGCACGC
>CAUJSJ030000039.1:0-77524 GCA_963422775.4 uncultured Roseateles sp. | reverse complement strand
CAGATGGGGCTCGCGCTCGGCCCGCCCGCGCACGCCGAGGAAGCCCTGCGCGCTGCGGTGTCGCACCGACACGATGAAACGCGCGCCGACGAAGACGTGCACCTCACCCACCTCCAGGCTGCCATCCGCGCCAGCCTCCAGCAGGTGCATGGCGGCGAAGAGCATGTCGCCGTATTCCTCCAGCTTGGGCCGCTGGTGGCCTTTGCGGGCATCCTCGACGGCCAGCGGTGGCAGGTCGAGCTCCCGCTCCAGCAGGTTGAGCTCCTCATCAGTCGGGTCGCGCAGCGCCACCCACACGAAGCCGGGCAGCTCCGCCAGCGCCTCGGACAGGCCTTCCAGGCCAGGCTCGGCCACGACACGGCCATCGTCGTAAACGACACTGTTGATCAGCATGGCAGCAGGTGCAGGTTGCGGTGCGGGCGACGCATCGAGGCGGGATCAGGACTTCGGCAGGGTCAGCTGGGTGATGTCGATGCCACGCTCCCGGGCGATGGCTTCGAGCACGGGCAGCAGCGGGCCCAGCTTCTCGTCCAGCGCATCCCGCACGGTGTCGACAACGACCTGGGTGCTGCGCTCGATCTCGATGTGGATGGCGTCGCCAACGAGCTTGTCGCCAAAGGTCGTCATGCGCAGTGTCTCGGGGATGAGCCAGACCTCGAACCAGCCCGAGCCGTCGCGCTCGCGCTGGGCTTCGGCGACCGTCAGGCTGCAGCCGTTGACGCCGATGTAGCCCTTGGCAAAGACGTAGCGCATCCACGGCGCGGGCAGCGCGAAGCGGATGACGTGGTTGTTGTCGGGCCGGCGGATCCCGGCGATGCGGGCGGACACATCGACATGGCCGGACAGCGGATGGCCGCCAATCTCGACGCCCTCCTTCGCGGCGCGCTCGACGTTCAGGCCCGAGCCCACCTGCAGGCCGCCCAGCGTCGTCAGGCTCAGCGTCTGCGCCATCACATCGAAGCTCGCCACGCCTGGCGCCGGGCGCTCGGTGACGGTCAGGCAGACGCCATCGCAGGACACGCTGGCACCGATGGCCAGCGCGTCGTCGAAGCCCTCGGGGAACTTCAGGTGCAGCGTGTGCAGGCCCTCGCGGGCCTCAATGGATTCGACGTGGGCGACGCCCTGGACGATGCCTGTGAACATGATGAAAAAAGGCCCCGGGTGGGGCCGTTTGAGATCGATGGCCCAGCTTACCAGCTGACCTCGCGGTCGGGTGTCGAGCCGATCTTGTGGATGGACTGGTCGGCGCCTTCGAACTCCTGCTCGGCGTCCAGCCGCAGGCCGACGAACCGGCGGATCAGGCCGTAGACGACGAAGCCGCCCGCCAGCGCCCAGGCCACGCCGCCCAGCGTGCCGATCAGTTGCGCACCGAAGCTGACGCCACCGATGCCCCCCAGCGCCCGCTGGCCGAAGATGCCACAGGCGATGCCGCCCCAGGCGCCGCACAGGCCGTGCAGCGGCCACACGCCCAGCACGTCGTCGATCTTCCAGCGGTTCTGCGTCAGGGTGAAGAACTGCACGAACACCCAGCCGGCGATGCCGCCCGTCACCAGCGCGCCCAGCGGGTGCATGACGTCCGAGCCCGCGCAGACGGCCACGAGGCCGGCCAGCGGACCGTTGTAGGCGAAGCCGGGGTCGTTGCGGCCCAGCAGCACGGCCGCAAGCGTGCCGCCCGCCATCGCCATCAGCGAGTTGACGGCGACGAGACCGGAGAGCTTGTCCAGCGTCTGCGCGCTCATCACATTGAAGCCGAACCAGCCGACCGTCAGCACCCAGGCGCCCAGGGCCAGGAACGGGATGCTGGACGGCGGATGGGCACTCATCGCGCCATCCTTGCGGTAGCGGTTCAGCCGCGGACCGAGCAGCAGCACGGCCGCCAGGCCGATCCAGCCGCCCACGGCGTGCACGACGACGCTGCCAGCGAAGTCATGGAACTCGGCACCGGTGGCCGCCTTGAGCCACGCCTGGATGCCCAGCGCTTGGTTCCAGGCCACGCCTTCGAAGGCCGGGTAGATGAAACCGACGATGACGGCCGTGGCCGCCAGCTGCGGGCCGAAGCGCGCCCGCTCGGCGATGCCGCCGGACACGATGGCAGGAATGGCCGCAGCGAACGTCAGCAGGAAGAAGAACTTGACGAGTTCGTAGCCGTTCTTCTGGGCGAGCTGTTCGGCGCCGACGAAGAAGTGCGTGCCGTAGGCGACGAGGTAGCCGACGAGGAAATAGGCCAGCGTGGACACGGCAAAGTCCACCAGGATCTTGACCAGGGCATTGACCTGGTTCTTTTTGCGCACCGTGCCCAGCTCCAGGAAGGCGAAGCCCGCATGCATGGCCAGCACCATGATGGCGCCCAGCAGGATGAAGAGCGCATCCGCGCCCTGCTTGATCGATGACTCCAACGCTGTCTCCGTTGACCCGGCGCCAGCCTTGGGGCGACATGCACCAAGCCGAGCCGGACTGCACCGAAACAGCAAATTCAATGCCCACTTTTAAGGCGCCGCCACCGGTGGCGCCAGCACCAACATCGCCCTGGCCGCTCTATTTAGGTGCGCGTTTCGCACCTTCTTCGAACAATGACGCACTGAATCCAAGCGTCCAGTGCCCGTCCGCCCAGCGCACAACAGGGCGTTTGATGACGCTGGGCTCGGTCAGCATCAGTGCCGTGGCCGCTGCGTCGTCTAAGACCGCAGCCTTGGTTGCATCGTCCAGCTTGCGCCAGGTATTGCCCGCGCGGTTGACGATCTTGTCGCGACCGAAAGCCTGGAGCCAGGTCGACAGAAGCTCGGCCGGTACGCCCTGCTTCTTGAAGTCGTGAAACGCGACCTCCAGGCCTTGTTCGGCCAGCCAGGCGCGGGCGCGCTTGACGGTGTCGCAATTGGGAATGCCATAGACGGTGATCATGGGCGCCAACTTACCATGCGGCCATGATCGACTGGCTGGACGACGAGACTCTCGACTTCCCGCCGAGCCAACGCGCGCTCGGCCCCGAAACCGACGCGCCGGGGCTGCTCGCCGCCGGCGGCACGCTGACCCCGGAACGCCTGCAGGCCGCGTACCGCAGCGGCATCTTTCCCTGGTACGGCCCCGGCCAGCCGCCGCTGTGGTGGGCGCCGGACCCGCGCATGGTGCTGAAGGCCGCCGACTTCAAGCTGTCGCGCTCGCTGCGCAAGACGGTGCAGCGCTTTGCCGGAACAAAGGGCTGCGAGATCCGCATCGACCACGACCGCGCCGCCGTCCTCAAGGCCTGCGCCAGCGTGCCGCGC
Source organism: uncultured Roseateles sp. (assembly GCA_963422775.4). Classification (GTDB taxonomy): domain Bacteria; phylum Pseudomonadota; class Gammaproteobacteria; order Burkholderiales; family Burkholderiaceae_C; genus Pelomonas. The sequence goes on along the minus strand of CAUJSJ030000039.1, from coordinate 74,264 downwards.
GAGGGGCAGGCTGGCACCTGGATCGTGCCCGAGCTGCAGGCCGCCTACCTGGCCTGGCCGGCCATGCACAGCATCGAGACCTGGGTGGACGACGAACTGGTCGGCGGGCTGTACGGCGTCAACCTGGGCCGCATGTTCTACGGCGAGTCGATGTTCATGCGGCGCACCGACGCCTCCAAGATCGCCCTGTGCGCGCTGGTCTGCCTGTGCCGCGAGTTCGGCATCCCGTGGATCGACTGCCAGCAGAACACCGGCCACCTGGCCTCGCTCGGCGCGGCGGAAGTCCCGCGTGCGGCCTTCGAGGCCCACCTCGCCACCCATGTCGGTGAAGCCAGCCCGGGGCCCTGGACCTATCATCCCGTCTACTGGCACCGGCTTCTGACCTCGACGTGACCCACCCCAAAGAACTGCCCCTCGCGCAGATCCAGTTCTACGCCACGGCCGCCTACCCGTGCAGCTACGTGGCGGGCCGCCAGGCGCGTTCCCAGGTCGCCACGCCCAGCCACCTGATCCACGCCGACGCCTACTCCAACCTCGTGGCGGCGGGCTTTCGCCGCAGCGGGCTGTTCACCTACCGCCCCTACTGCGACCAGTGCCGCGCCTGCATCGCGCTGCGCGTGCCGGTCGAGCGCTTCGAGCCCAGCCGCAGTCAGAAACGTGCCTGGAAAGCCCACCGCCATCTGCAGGCCAAGGTGATGCGACTGGGCTATTCGCCCGAGCATTACGCCCTCTACCTGCGCTACCAGGCCGGCCGGCACAGCGGCGGCGGCATGGACCACGACAGCGTCGACCAGTACACCCAGTTCCTGCTGCAGTCGCGCATCAACTCCCGCCTGGTGGAGTTCCGAGAAACGATGCCCGATGGCAGCGCGCCGTTGCGAATGGTGTCCATCCTCGACATCCTCAGCGACGGCCTGTCGGCGGTCTACACCTTCTACGATCCGGACATCGAAGGCAGCTTCGGCACCTACGGCGTGCTGTGGCAGATCCAGCAGGCACGCGAGCTCAAGCTGAGCCACCTGTACCTGGGATACTGGATCGAGGAGAGCCCCAAGATGGCCTACAAGGCTGGCTTCAAGCCCTACCAGATCCTGCAGAACGGCGCCTGGGAAGACGCCACCGAGGCGCAGGCTTAGACCAGCACTTCCACGCAGGCCGGGTGGCCGAGGAAGCCCTCCGGGCTGGCACTGCGCCCGTAGGCACCGCTCTGGTAGACGACCGTCAGATCGCCGATCTCGCCCTTGGCCATGTCCATGCGGTCCGCCAGCAGATCCAGCGGCGTGCACAGCGGGCCGACGACGCTCGCCGGCTCGGTGGCCGGCTCACGGCGGCCCTGAGGCTCGATCGAAGCCGGGTAGTTCTTGCGCAGCACCTGGCCGAAATTGCCCGAGGCTGACAGGTGGTGGTGCAAGCCCCCGTCCGCCACCAGGAAGACCTGGCCGCGCGACACCTTGCGGTCCACGACGCGGCTGACGTAGACGCCGGCCTCGCCGACGAAATAACGGCCCAGCTCGATGACCAGCTTGGCCTGCGGCAGATCAGCCCTGGCGCGCTGCTGCAGCGCGGCAAGGTTGTCCGAGATCGACGAGAGATCCAGCCGCGTTTCGCCTGGGAAATACGGAATGCCGAAGCCGCCACCAAGGTTAAGGAACCGGACCGGTGACGGCGCCGATTCGGCCAGCCGCAGGGCGAGTTCGTAAGATTTCTGCTGCGCCTCGCAGATCGCCTCGGCCTTGAGGTTCTGCGAGCCGGCAAACAGGTGAAAGCCTTCGAAGGCAATGCCGTCGCCGCTGAGCCGGCCCACCTCGGCCAGCACCTCGGGCAGCGCCTCCGCGTCGATGCCAAACTGCTTGGGGCCGCCGCTCATGCGCATGCCCGAGCCCTTGAGCTCGAAGTCCGGGTTCACGCGCAGCGCCACGCGGGCCGGCAGGCCCAGGCGCTGCGAAGCGCGCGCCAGCGGCGCCAGTTCCCGCGCCGACTCGACGTTGACCAACACGCCGGCCGCGACGGCCTGGCCCAGCTCGATGTCGCGCTTGCCGGGGCCGGCAAAGCTGATCTCGTGCGGGTCGGCTCCGGCGTTCAGCGCGACCTGCAGTTCACCGGCCGAAGCCACGTCGATGCCGTCCACCAGCCCGGCCATCAGCCCGACCAGCGCCGGCATCGGGTTGGCTTTCATCGCGTAGTGCAGCTCAATGCCCTTGGGCAGAGCCGCCCGCAACTCGGCGACACGGGACTTCAGCAGGCCGCGGTCATAGGCGTAGAACGGCGTCTGGCCGACGCGCTCAGCCAGCACGGACAGGCGCTGCCCACCGACGCGCAGTTCGCCGTTGGCATCGCGGGGAAAGAGCACGGGGGCGTGCTCGAGGACGCGCTTGTTCGGGGCAGATTCAGTCATTCAGCTTTGCGTTCCGCCCAGTCGGTCGAAAGGGTTTTGCGATCAATCTTGCCGTTCGGGTTGCGCGGCAACGGGCCCGAACGGACGTCGATGCCATGCGGCACCATGTAAGCCGGCATGCGGGCCTTGCAGGCGGCGGTCAGCGCGGCCAGGTCCAGCTCGCTCGCGCCCTCGGGCGGCGTTGCGATGACCTGGATGGCCTGGCCCAGCGCGTCGTGATAGACGCCAAAAGCCACGCATTCGCCCACCAGCCCGGTCGCGTAGAGAACTTCCTCGACCTCGGTCGGGCTGACCCGGTAGCCCGAGGTCTTCATCATCTCGTCGCGCCGGCCGACGAAGTACAGGAAGCCCTCGGCGTCGCGCTTCACCGTGTCGCCCGAGAACACGGCGAACTCGGGCAACTGCAGGCCGCCCTCGCGGCCACCCACACCGACCGGCAGCGGCTTGTAGCGCTCGGCTGTCTTCTCGGCATCGTTCCAGTAGCCCAGGCCCACCAGCGCGCCGCGGTGCACCAGCTCACCCGGCTCATCGGGCGCGCATTCGCTGCCGTCCTCGCGCAGCACGAGGATCTCGGCGTTCGGAATGGCCTTGCCGATGGAGTCCGGTCGGCGGTCCACCTCGGTGGGTGGCAGATAGGTCGAGCGGAAGGCCTCGGTCAGGCCGTACATCAGGAAGGGACTGGCCGACGGCGCCTTGGCGCGCAGCAGGTCCAGCGTGGCGCGCGGCATGCGTCCGCCGGTGTTGGCAAAGTAGCGCAGATTGGCGTCGATGGCAGCCGGCCACTCCAGCTGGGTCAGCTGGATGTAGAGCGGCGGCACGGCGGTCAAGCCGGTGACTTTCTCGCGCTCCATGGCCTTGAGCACGTCCTTGGGCAGCAGATAGTTCAGCAGCACGACACGCGCGCCGCTGTGAAAGGCCGTGGTGAGCTGGCTGAAACCGGCGTCGAAGGACAGCGGCAGCGCGGCCAGCAGCGTGTCGCTCGCGCGGTTCTCAAGATAGCTCGCGACGCTCTTGCCACCCGCCACCATGTTGCGATGGGACAGCACGACACCCTTGGGCCGGCCCGTGGAGCCCGAGGTGTAGAGGATGGCGGTCATGTCGGTGTCGATGACGCGGTGGCCGACACGGGCGGGGCCTTGCAGCACTGCAGTCCAGTCATGCACCGGCACCGGCGCCGAGCCCGTGCCGCTCGTCAACACGACATGGCGCAGCGACGGGCATTGCGTCAGCACCTCACCCAGCTGGGCCAGGCGCTCGGGCGACGTGACCAGCACGCGCACGTCGCAGTCGCGCACGATGAAACCGACCTGATCGGGTTTCAACAGCGCGTTCAGCGGCACGAAAACGCCGCCGGCGGCGGGTGCACCGAAGCTGGCGACAACGGTTTCGAAGCGCTTTTCCAGATAGATCGCCACCCGTTCGCCACGGGCCAGGCCCAGGTGGGCCAAGCCGCTGGCGAAGCCGCGCACGGCGGCATCCATTTCGCCATAGCTCAATGTCAGCGCACCGTAGGTCAAGGCCGGGGCGTCGGGCGTTCGCTCGGCGGCAACGGCCACCAACTCGTGAAGCAGCGTGGATTCGGGCATGAACTGGGGGCTGAGGAGGGCAAAGGCCGTTAAAAAAGTATCTCATGCGCCCCCGAGGCCAAGGGGTGCGCTCCCCGGAGGCGAGGGGGCCGCCCGCTAAACTGCGCGGCTGCTTTTTTGGACACCCGCCGATGGACCACGCCCAAGTTCTTGACCATGTGCTGAGACTCCTCGACGAGGTGCTGAGCCTCGGCGGCCGCGCTCAGACTTTCACCCGGGACACCGCCCTGCTTGGCGCCTTGCCCGAGTTGGACTCCATGGCCGTGGTCAGCCTCATCACCGCGCTGGAGGAGCAGCTCGGCCTGGTTGTCGACGATGACGACATCGACGGCGACACCTTCGCCACCGTGGGTTCGCTGGCCGACTTCGTCGCGGCCCGCCTGGGTTGATCCCACATCCCGACGTCTTCTTCCTGCCCGCCGCCGGCGGCGAGCAGCGGCTGTGCCTGTTTCATTCACCGGCCGGCGCGCCGCGCAGCAAGATCCTCTATCTGCATCCGTTTGCAGAGGAAATGAACAAGTCGCGCCGCATGGCCGCCCTGGCCTGCCGCGCGCTGGCAGAGGCCGGCCACGCCGTGCTTCAGATCGACCTGCGCGGCTGCGGGGACTCGTCCGCAGATTTCGGCGACGCCTCCTGGGCCGACTGGCAGGCCGACGTGCAGCTAGGCCTCGAATGCCTCGATGCCCGCGTGCCAGAGCCGGTTCAGGCGCCGCTCTGGCTCTGGGGCTTGCGCGCCGGCTGCCTGCTGGCCGCGGCCGACTGGGGCCGGCCGGTGAATTACCTGTTCTGGCAGCCGATGACGAGCGGCAAGCTGGCGTTGCAGCAGTTCCTGCGGTTGAAGCTGGCCGCGGAAATGGCCAGTGGCGGTGGCAAAGGCTTGATGGAGCAGATGAAGTCGGAACTCGCTGCCGGAATTGAAGTGGAAGTCGCTGGCTATCGCCTGGGCGCCGCACTGGCTTCAGGTCTCGAAGCGTCCGCGCTGACACCCGCGGGCGCGCCAGGGCGCGTCGAGTGGCTGGAAGTCAGCACCAGCGAGAACGCCGTGCTGACGCCTGTGAGCGAGCAGGCGATCAAGCGCTGGCGCGATGCCGGCTGGGTTCTGCGCTCGCGCATCGCGCAGGGTCCGGGCTTCTGGGCCACGGCCGAGATCGAATTGGCTCCTGCAATGATTGCCGGCACGCTGGAAGCGCTCCAATGAGCTCCCATCGCGAATCTGCAGTCAGCTTCATCTGCGGGGGCGAGACCCTGGTCGGCATCCTCGGCGAGCCGACCGAAGCGGCGTCGGCCGATCTTGGCGTCCTCATCATCGTAGGAGGCCCGCAGTACCGCGCCGGTAGTCACCGCCAATTCACCTTGATGGCGCGGCACCTGGCGGCTCGTGGATTCGCCTCATTTCGTTTTGACTACCGCGGCATGGGCGACAGCCCGGGGGACGCGAAGGATTTTCTGGGCGTCGACGCGGACATCAGCGCTGCCATCTCTGCGTTCCAATCAGCCAAACCGGCCGTACGGCGAATAGTACTGTGGGGCCTTTGTGACGCGGCTTCTGCCGCGCTTCTGTATATCGGCTCGCACGATGACATGCGAGTTCAAGCGCTTTGCCTCGTCAATCCCTGGGCACGCTCGACTGCCAGCCTCGCAAAAACAACCGTCAAGCACTACTACCGACGCCGCATCGTCCAAAAGGAATTCTGGCTCAAGCTTGCGAGCGGCAGGCTTGGATTGGGCGCGATCCAAACCCTCGTCAGAAATGTCCAGAGTTCAATCTCTGGCGATGGCAGGCAAACCGACATCACCAAGAACGGGACGTTTCAGCACAGGATGCTGGCCGCCTTGCGCAGTACGGGCAGTCCGTGCTTGCTGCTATTGAGCAGCCTGGATCAAACCGCGCAGGAGTTCGTTGAGCACGCCCGCACGGCGGACGCCTGGAATCATCTGACAAAGCAAGCAAACATCAAGGTGATCTCCATCGAAGGCGCCGACCATACGCTTTCCAAGTTGCAGCATCAAAAGCAGATGTTCGGCGCCATCGCCGAATGGCTGGAAAATCTCTATCCTCTCTTTGGTCAGCAAACTCAAACTCGGGGCTGAAAGAAAATACCGATGCTTATCAAGTCCATGGCAACCGCGCCGTCCAGCGTACATTCAGAGCGCGATTTGGCGACGTCGCTGTTGCGACATGCGCTCCTGTGGAGTGTGCTCGCTGTAACACTCTGGTTCTCATGGGTGGGATTCATCGCCAGCGATGACGAGACCTATACACAGGGCGCGCTTGGCTGGTTGAGTACGTTTCCGTACATTCCTTCGCACTTCGGCACCAGCCGCGTAGTCGTCGGCATTCCGATGGCCCTGACGCTTGCAATATTCGGCGAGCATGAATGGGTCATCCCGCTGAGCACATGCCTCTATTTCGGACTGACGCTTTCGCTCACCTTGACGATGCTTTCCCGCATCATAGGAAATAGTGCTGCCCTTTGCAGCAGCATGCTTCTCGCCACAGTACCGGTTTTCGCACTCCGTACTTCGATTGCCTCTGCAGATCTGCCCGAATTGTTCTTTGTCGCCAGTTCCGTCTGGCTCTACGCGTACAGCAGAAACAGCACTCGCCCCGCCGCACGCATGTTGTGTGTCGGCCTTTGCCTCGGTCTTGCCTTCTCAGCCCACGAACTCACGCTGGCGGCGCTGCTTCTCTACGGCCTTTCGTTTGTCTTCTTCCCAATTACCAGTCGCCGCCACTACTTGTTCATCGGAGTGGGGTTCGGCGCCGTCATCGGAATTGAATGCATCTACTACGCGATCGTGGTCGGGGATCCATTGCATCGCTTCAATCTGCTGCGCTCGGCAGTCCGCTACGTGGATCGAGTGCAAGTTGGGTTCGGCCAAATTGCAGCGAATGGAACGCTGCACATATGGGACCCTATTGATCCAATCATCATGCTATTGACCAAGCATGAATTTAGCCTGCTCGGCTGGGCATCCTTGCCTGCCCTGTGGTGGACCTGTATCAGCACGCGTCGCAACCCCCCTTCCGACGCGCTTGCGTGCGCACGGATATTTGCCGGTTTGGCGGCCGTATGGATGGTTTTTGCGGCCATCGTTCTGCGCGACATGATCCTTGGGCCGCGCTATTACATGACGTCCGCGTATGCGCTCTTCATTGTGGTCAGCATTTGGGCGCACTCGGCCCTGCAGCGTTCGCACCCGCGCCTGCTGACAACTGGAATCATCGCATTCTTGTCAGTGAATCTGCTCGCCATCAATCTGGACAACAAGAATCCCAGATTCGGCGAGCGCAGATTGGTTGACCTGCTTGGATCCACCACGGGCGATATATACACGGATCCACTCACCGAAGACGATATCTATTGGTTTTGCCGCTGGCAAAAAGCAGACTGCAGCAGGGTAAAAGCGGGAGCGCCACCCGCTGGCGCGCTCTTCTATCACAACCCAAAAAATACAGAGTCACCAAATCGACTGATGAACGCCGAACTGCTCAAACGCCTTCAGCCAAGTCGCGACTGGCAACTCCAACAGCGTTACGACGAGGACCGCAAACTGCTTGGTATTGCGCTTGAACGCATGGGGGTTCTAAACAACCTCCCCAAGGGGCTCGCCAAGCGAATCGACCGTCCCAACCCGAGTACGGCACTGTATCGGGTGCCATCAGGGTCTGTTCAATCGGATCCAAGCGACAGCGTGGTACCCCAAGGCGCGACTCGGCCCGCAACAATGCCATGACGCCTCTTAATTTTGCAATATTGGTCGCCTATACCCTGGGACTTTCCCTCGGGCAATGCCTGTTCAAGCTGGCCGCCGACCATGCCCGCAATGCAGTTGATCGCGCGTTCTGGCCTGCGCTGATGACATCGGTGCATTTTTATGCGTCAATCACGCTCTATGCGATTCTGACATTGGTCTGGGTCTGGATATTATCCCGCGTCCCGCTCAGTCGCGCCTACCCTTTCGTTGCGCTAGCATTCATTTTCACGCCAGCACTTTCGATGCTTTTCTTTAAAGAGAGCATCAATTTCTGGTATGCACTGGGACTGGCATTGATACTGATGGGCCTGGGGCTCATCGTAGTGAAGGCAACATAAATGAAATCGCTGGATTCCATATATATCGTCGTGCCGGCCTTCAGAGAAGCCACGGTCATCGGAGATGTGATCGCCGGGGTCGTGAAGAAGTACCCCAAAGTTGTCGTAATCGACGACTGCTCACCCGATGAAACCGCCGCCATTGCCGAGCAAGCCGGCGCCATCGTATTGAGTCACCCGATCAATCTGGGCCAGGGCGCCGCACTCGCAACGGGGATTCGTTATGCATTGTCGAAGGGCGCAGAATACATCGTCACGTTTGATGCAGATGGCCAGCATCGCGTTGACGACATTGAAGTCCTTCTACGCAAGCAGCTCGAGACTGGCGCCGAGATGGTGATTGGCAGCCGGTTTCTGGGTTCAGCGGAGGGCATGCCGCCTTTTCGTCGATTCGTGCTGAAGATGGCTGTGCACTACACGCGCCTTACCAGCGGCGTCAGCATGACGGATGCCCACAACGGCTTTCGTCTGCTGACCCGTGCTGCAGCACTTCGGCTTCGGATCAGGCAGAACCGGATGTCGCACGCTTCAGAAATCATCGATCAGATCAAGAGCCAACAGATCTCGCTTGCTGAAGCACCCGTCACGGTACTGTATACGGAATACTCACTGCAAAAAGGGCAACGCCTGAGCAACGCCTTCAATATCATCTGGGAAACCATTCTGGCAAGGATGCAGAAATGATCATTCAAATTCTTTTGATCATCGGTCTTCTGTTCTGCCTGTTCTATGCATTTTTGCAAAGACGCAAATCAGGACTGGTCAGCTGGACGATATCCGCAACCAGCATTGCAGGCATTGCTTTTGTCAGCTTCCCTGATTTCACAACGGCGCTGGCGCATTTTCTGGGCGTCGGCAGAGGCGCTGATCTAATCATGTATTGCTGGATCGTGATCAGCCTCGCGATATCCGTCAGCCTGCAATTCAAGATTCTGCAGCTGCAAGAGATCGCCACGGAACTTGCGCGCGCCTTGGCACTTCAGGCGCCCAGACAATCTCATTTACCCGAATCGATGCCGACGCCGCAACAGGCGGATCGGTAGAACAGCCCTGCACAATTGCCAACGAATTGCATCGCAACACCGGTTGAAGATGGGCACCTCATGAGCAAGTACAGAACGGCAACCAGTCTGGTACTGGCATTGACGCTGGCAACCACGGGTTTCAGCAGCTTTGCCCAGCGAAGCGCCCCTTCACTGCCGGGCTGCGGTGGATCATATAATAGCTACGGCCCATTCGATTATCGGACAGCCAACGCACAGCAACGTTCTATCGTCGAGAACCGACATTTCCATCATGGAATAGAAACCCTATCGAAAGGAGCAACAACGGACTTCGGCGGCAATATCGATTACACCATCGCCGTATTTCCCAATCACGCTAGAGCAATCAGAACCATGGAGCGCCTGGCAGAAAGGGAAAAGTCCGACCCGCCTGCAGGCGCCGCCCAGACAGTCGAATGCTACTATGGTCGCGGCATGGCCTTTGCCCCCGACGATCTGGTCTTCCGGATGTTGTATATCGATTTCCTGATACGACGTCATCGATTCGAAGACGCAACCAAATCGCTTGAATACGTCGTAGCGCAGGCGCCTGACAACCCTTTGACCCAGTTCAATGCGGGCCTGCTGTATTTCGATATGAAAGATTATGAGAAGGCATTGATTCAAGCCCATCGCGCCCTAGCAATGGGAATGAAATGGCCGGAACTGCAAAACCGCCTGAGCGCAATCGGCCGTTGGAGGGAGCCGGAAACATTGGTCAGTCCGGATGCGCCCGCATCTTCAGCATCGTCAGTGCCCGACCGTTGAGATCCAGATCGTATGCCTCGCGTCAATATCGTCATACCGGCCTACAACGCTGCCGAGTTCATTGCTGACACTTTGCGGTCGGCACTCGCGCAGACGACAGGGGATTTCCAGGTCACGGTCATCAACGATGGCTCCCGGGACGCAACGGCAGAACAGGCAGCGCTAGCCGATGCCCGCGTACGGGTAATTTCTCAGGAAAATCGGGGCATGTCCCGTTCGCGCAACAGGGGGGTCGCCGAAGTGGATTCGGAATTTGTTGCTCTTCTCGATGCCGACGATCTGTGGCATCCGGAAAAGCTGCGTCTGCAACTGGCGGCTTTGCAAGAGCGTCCTGACTATGATTTCTGCTACACGGCGTTTGACGTATGGCATGGCGAGCCTCGGCCAAACTATTTCCAAGAACCCCGTGGCGGCTTGGTCGACGAATCGCTGTCCGGCTGGATCTATCCCCGACTGATCCTCGATAACCACGCCCTACCGTCTTCAGTGCTCTGGCGCCGCACCGCCTGGGACCGCATGGGAGGCTTCCTGGCAGACAACCAGCAGACAGACGACTGGGAATACTTGGTGCGTGCAAGCACTCAGCACCGGTTCATCCGTCTGGCGGAATCTTTCGTGCTCTACCGCCAGCAACCGGTTTCGCTTTCGCGCCGCATTCCACAGACCAACACCACTGAACTGATGCGCGCGGACTTGATCCGCCGCTTCGGCATGAGTTCGCCACCAGGCCATGACGTCGATCCCACGGCGCTGAGGTTCTACCAGCATCGCGGCTGGTGCAATTTCGCTGATGCGCATTGCGCTCGCGGCGACCTTGGCCTGGGTCTGCGGACGTTCACCGGCCTGCTCGCTCGCGGTCCTTATCGCGTTGCGACGTTGACCAAGACAGCCAAATCGCTGTTTCGCCGCTGGGTACCGAATGACTGAGCCCCTGCGGGTAGGCATCAGCGCCACCAGCTTGAACACCGCGCACCTGCGCGGCATGGGCAAATACCTGCTGGAGATGTGCAGCCAGGGCCCGACCCGAGGACGGCGTGGCCTGGACGCTGTTCGCGCAGAACGTCAACCGCCCCATGCACCTGCCACGCGAGCAGCAGGTGCAGACCGACATCTTTGACTTCCCCGGAGATCGCTTCTCGATGTGGGAGCAGGCTGGCATGCCGCGCCGTATTGGGCAACACCGCCTGGACGTGCTGCACTGGGCCGAGAACACGATGGCGTGGTGGCAGCCCTGCCCTGCCGTCATCACCATCCACGACACCATCCCCTGGGAGATGGAGACGGATACGCGTTGGCAGCACTGGTACTGGCACCGGCTGATGCCCGCAGCGTTCCGACGTTGCGCGGGCATTGTGACGATCAGCGAGTCGTCCCGGCGCGATATCCTGGCACGCTGGCCCGAACTTGAGCCTCGGCTGACCGTCATTCCGCATGGCATCGAAGCCGCCTACTTCGAACCACCCACCAGCGAGCTTCCAGCCGCATTGACGACAGCGCTGGCCGGCGCACGCTTCGCCGTCTACCTGGGCGGGCCGATGCAGCGCAAGCGCTTCAACTGGGCATTGGATACGTTGGCAACGCAGCCGGACGCGGCGCTCAAGCTCGTCGCATGCGGCTTCGGCGCCGATGCGCGTGAGGCCGCACGCAAGGCCCTGCCCCACGAGTTGCAAGGCCGCGTCGTGTTCGCCGAGTTTCTGTCCGATGGCGAACTACTGACCCTCTACCGCAGCGCGGCTGCCGTGCTTTACCCGACGCTCTACGAAGGCTTCGGCTTTCCGGCTGTCGAGGCTCAGGCAGCCGGCACGCCCGTTATCTTCAGCCCGCTCGGCAGCTTGGCCGAATTGGTTGGGCCGCTAGCGTCACTGGTGCCGGCAGAAGATCTCGCCGCTTGGGCAACTGCACTACACGAGGCCGCCACGCTGCCGACCGAGATACGCGCCAACAAAGCCGCACGCGCACGGGACTGGGCTTTGGGCTTTCGCTGGGCAGAGAGCTACAGACGCCATCTGGAGGTCTACCGCAAGGTGGCCACCACTCGATGAATCGCCTTGGCGTCGTCATTTGCACCTGGACCCGTGCCGAAATGCTGGCAGCGACGCTCCACTCACTCGCCACCGTACGTTCACCGTCCGGCTGCGTGGTGGATGTACTGGTTGTCGACAACAATTCGCTGGACGACACCGAGGCCCTTGTGTGTGAACGCCGGCCAGGCTGGCCGCTGGGACGTCTGCACGCCCTTTTCGAGCCCCGCCAGCGGAAGCAGTTCGCGCTGAATGCTGCTATCGCACACGCCCGCGAAATCGGCAGCAACATGCTGGCTTTTACCGACGATGACATCGTCTTTCCGCCCGACTGGCTGGAGCAGACAGATGCCATCTGTCGTCGCGGGCGGTCCTGCGCTTGCCGGTGGCCGCACGGAACTGCGTTGGCCTGCGTCCGGTCGACCGAACTGGTACGACGAAGCGATGGACTCCATCGTCGGCGGCGTGGATCTGGGGCTCGAGCGCCGGATGACGCCGCCCACCGGGTATTCACCAGCGGGCGCCAACCTGATCGCGCAAACCGAACTGCTCGATCGGATCGGCGGCTTCTCGGAGGCCCATTTCCGTCACATGGATTTCGAGTTCGGCCGGCGCTTCCCGAGGACCGGCGCGCTCGCGGCCTATGCGCGCCTCGATCCAGCCATGTTGACCAAGGCGCTGTTTTCGTCGTCAAGCCCAGCCGGCTGCTCAGTCAAGGGCGGCCGCCGCCCTTTCGGACGGGCGGCTCGGACTACACTGCCACGCGACCGAAATGGTCGCCACTGAATACAGCGATTGAACCGCACCTCGCGTCGCGGCTCCGTGCCTAGCGCCTCCTCGGCCGCATCCCGTGAACTCGCCCGCCATGCCTGTCCGTATCGCTGTTATCATCTGCACCTGGAACCGCGCCAGCGTACTTGCCGAGACAGTGGCGAGCCTCGCCCAGGTGCGCCAACCGGGTGCGGCCGAGGTCGACGTGCTCGTGGTAGACAACAACTCCCACGACGACACCCAGGCCCGCCTGAAGGCCTTGCAAGCCGACTGGCCGCTTGGACGATTGCACGTGCTGTTCGAACCCAGCCAGGGCAAGCAGTTTGCCCTGAACATGGGCATCGAAGAGGCACGCCGGCTGAGGTGCGATCTGCTCGCATTCACCGATGACGACGTCTTTTTCGAGCCGACCTGGCTGGAGCAGTTGCTCGCCGCCATGGATGATTCTCCCTGCAGTCCATCGCTGGCCGGCGGCAAGACCGTGGTGACCTGGCCCGGGGGGCGGCCACCCGTTTGGTACCACCGCAGCATGGGCGCCATCGTGGCCGAAGTGGACATTGGCGAGCAGCCGCTATGCCCGCCACCGGCCGACTATGCGCCGGCCGGGACAAACTTGTTCGCGCGCATCGATCTCTTCGACCGGATCGGCGGCTTCTCGGAAACGCATTTCCGCCACATGGACTACGAGTTCGGCCAACGGGCGTTGGCGCGCGGTGAATGCGTGGCCTACCTGCCCGCCGTGATGGTCACGGCGCCCGTCGATCCAGCGATCCTCACGCAGCGCTATTTCCGGCGCTGGTCCTTGAAGGCCGGCATTTCCCCATGGACGGAGATGCAGCCGGGCGTGCGCCATTTCGCGTGGGTGCCGTTGTGGCTCTATCGCCGCGCGCTGCAGGACGCCATGGCCTGGTTGACGGCGCCGCTGCGTGGCGACAGCCCCGCCGAGCGTTTCGCCCGCGAGTTGAGGCTGTGGCGCGCCTGGGGCACCATGGCCAGCCGCTGGATGTCACGGTTGAGGCCGCACGCCTACCCTGGCTGGGTCGAAGGCCGCTCCCAGAAGAAGACGAACGTCTACTGATGGGTGACGTCCGCCGCTCGCTCGGCTTCGCCTTCCTCGAACGCTATCTGCTGATCGGCCTTCAGTTGCTGTCGTTCACGATGCTGGCGCGTCTGCTGACGCCGCCGCAGATCGGCTTGTACTCGGTGTCCATGGCGCTGATCAGCATGGCCCAGGTCGTGCGGGACTTCGGCTTGGCCAACTACCTGATCCAGCACAAGGAGCTGGGCCGCGAGGACATCGGCAGCGCCATGGGCGTGTCGCTGCTGCTGGGCGGCAGCCTGTTCGTCGGCATCAATGCCGCGGCCCCCTGGATCGCGCAGTTCTACGGGGAAGCCGCGCTGGTCGGCATCGTGCGCATCATCTCGGTCAACTTCCTGATCCTGCCCTTCAACTCCGTATCCATCGCGCTGCTGCGACGCGACATGCGCTTCGACCGGCTGATGCGCGTCAACGTGGCGGCCGCCATCGTCGGCACCTTCACCACGCTCGGCCTGGCCTGGAGCGGTGCGGGTTCGGCCAGCCTGGCCTGGGGCGAGATCGCCAGCAGCCTGACGATCGCGACCGGCGTCAGCCTCTGCGGTGCTTGGGGCCGGTTGGCGCAGCCTCAGCTGCGGCGCTGGCGCGAGATCCTGCATTTCGGCGGCCCGGTCACGGCGGCCAATGTCGTCACCTCGGTGTCCATGGACATCAACGACCTCGCCGTGGGCAAGATGCTGAACTTCACCCAGGTCGCCATCGCCAGTCGCGCCCAGGGCCTGATGAATCTCTTCCACCGCGACATCATGAACACGGTACGCTCGGTCGCCTACCCGGCCTATGCCAAGGCCCACCGCGAGGGCAATGTGCTGGAGCAGCGCTATGTGCAGAGCGTGGGCGCCTGCAGCGCGGTGGCCTGGCCCTTCTACGGCTTCGTCGCGCTGTTCTCGCTGGAAGTGCTGAGGCTGATGTTCGGCCCGCAATGGGATGCGTCGGCGCCGCTGGTGCCCATCTATTGCCTGGCCGGCGCAGTCAGCGTGCTCAACAGCCTGATTCCGACCGTCATGCTGGCCGCCGGCCATGCCAAGCGGGTGGCCCTGGCCGACCTGACTATCCAGCCGGTCAAGGCCCTGCTGCTGATCGGCGTGCTCTGGCAATGGCGGGCTCTGCAGCCCCTGGCCCTGGGCTTCCTGGCCATGGCGGTCATCGCCGTGCCCTACTTCTACGTCTTCAAGCAGCGCTGCCTGCCCACCGACTTCAACGCCCTTGGCCGAGAGCTGACTCGCAACGCCATGCTGGCCCTAATCTGCCTGCTGCCCAGCGCCATCATCGCGGCCTGGCTGCGCCCCGCAGGCCAGGCCCTACCCCTGCCAGCCTGGCTCGGCTGCGCCGCCCTCACCTGCCTGCTCTGGCTGGCCGGCCTGCGCCTGCTGGGCCACCCGCTGTATCTGGAAATCGTCAACCTGATCCGCCGGCGCCGCGCGGCCACGCCATGAAGGTCTTCGTCGTCATCGTCACTTTCAACGGCGCCCCCTGGATACGCGGCGCCCTGCAGTCCTTGCGCGACAGCAGCCATCCCTGCGTGGCCGTCGTCGTCGACAACGCCTCGGGTGACGGCACGGCAGGCATCGTGCGCCAGGAGTTTCCGGAGGCCGTACTCATTGAGAGCGGAGCCAACCTCGGCTTCGGGCGCGGCAACAACCTAGGCATCGAATACGCCCTCCGGCAAGGCGGCGATGCCGTCTTCCTGCTGAACCAGGATGCCTACATCACGCCGCAGGCCATCGCACTGATGGTGGAGTTCCTGCAGGCGCACCCCGAGTTCGACATCGTCAGCCCCCTGCATTGCAGCCCCGACCTGAGCCGCGTCGACCCCAACACCCAGAACGCCTATCTGCAGCGCCATGCGCCGGGCTATCTGTCCGACGCCTGCCTGGATCGCGTGCAACCGCACTACGCCATCCGCGGGATCAATGCGGCAGCCTGGATGCTGCGCGCCGCTGTGTTCCGGCAGGTGGGCGGCTTCGACCCGCTCTTCTTCATGTATGGCGAGGACGACGACCTCATCGATCGCTTCAGCCACCATGGCCTGCGCACGGCCCTGTTGCCGGCGGCGCGCATCGTGCATCTGCGTGCCAAGTCGCCCCGCCCGCCGCAGGGCTGGTGGCTGACCATGCGCGGCCGCAGCGAGCGGCAGCGTTCGGGGCTGCTCACCGATCTCAAGCGCCCGCAGGGGCGGCTGGCGGGCCAGCTGCTGCGCCTGATCGCCACGGGCGTCGTGCGGCCGCTGGCCGATCTGCTGTGCGACCATGACCTGCAGGCCTTCATCGCCAGCCTGCACGCGACGCTGCGGGTGCTGGGCGAATTGCCCAGCACCCGCCGCCACGCTCGCCAATGCGCCGAGGCAGGACCTCACTTCCTGAATCTCGACGCGCCATGAGTTCCCACCTGCACTGGCAGCTTCATCCCATCAAGTCCGGACAGGGCCTCGGCACGCATCATGATGGCTGGGAACGCCTCAACCGCGAGCTGATGGCCGGCCACGCCATGCTGAGCGTGGACTTCGTCGATGCGCTGCTTTGTCACTTCGGCGCCGATGACGTGCTGCTCGCCATAGCCGATGACGGCGCGGTGCCCCTGGCCATGCTGCTGCTCAATGCACAAGCACGCGGCGTGGGCGTCTGGTCCAGCTTCTTGCCGTCGCAGACGCAGATCGGGCTGAGCCTCGTACCGCCCGGGCTGGATCTGGGCGGCCTGCTTGCCGCGTTGCCGGGCTATGCCGGCGAGCTGGACCTGTTGTGCAACGACCCGCGCTTTGGCGACCTGCGCGATCTGCCTGGCCGGCCCGTCAAGAGCCTGCCCCACGCGCTGACGATGAGCGTCAGCCTGCGCAACGGCTTTGACGACTACTGGGCCCAGCGCCCACGCAAGCTGATCCAGAACATGCGCCGATACCTGCGCCGGCTGCAGTCTGAGCCGAGCGCGGAGCGCATGGAGGTCATCAGCACGCCCGAAGCTATCGCGGCGGCCGTGGATCGATACGCGGTGCTGGAGTCCAGCGGCTGGAAGGGCCGCGAGGGCACGGCCGTCGGCAGCGACAACCCGCAAGGACGCTTCTACGCCGAGGTCATGCGCCAATTCGCCGTTCACGGCGAGGCCCTGGTCTACGAACTGTGGCTGGGCGAGGAACTGCTGGCCTCGCGCATGCTGCTGCTGCGTGACGGCATGGCCATCATGCTGAAGACGGCCTTCCACGAGCAGTTCGAGCGCTTCGCACCCGGCCGCATCCTGCTGCTGCGCGTGCTCGAGGATCTATTCAAGCGCGCGCCGGGCGGCGTCGTCGAGTTCTACACCAATGCCGAACCTGACCTGCTGGCCTGGTCCACTTCACAACGCTGGATCAACCACGTCAGCGTCTACCGCCACAGCTTCCTGCCGACCATTTACGGCCTGCTCAGGCGCGGCACGCGCGGCTGGACGGGTCGCAAGCTTCACCGCCGCGTCGACGCGCTGGCGATGGCGCAGCGCAGCGGTGCAACGGTCGAGTGCTTCGCCCACCCACGCGACTTGCCCGAGGATGCATTGGCCCTGCTGCGCCGCAACGAGCAGGCCTACGTGGAGTTTGGTGCCGACTGGTTCGGCCTGCTGGCGGACACGGTATTTCGCGATCAAGCCCAGGTCGCGCTGTACGTGCTGCGCCGACAGGGGCGCGCCCTGGCCGTGCTGCCCGTAGGCACCCAGCCGGGCGCCGCGGGCGGCCAGGAAGTCGGGGCACTGGCCAACTACTACACGACGCTGTACGCGCCGGCGCTGGACGACGAACTCACGCCCGAAGACTTGCTGCCGCTGACACTGGCGCTGCGCAAGAACCACCGCGGCACGCCGGCATTCCGCTTCTGGCCCATGGATCCGCAAGCGCACGAGTTTGAGCTGCTTCGGGACGCGCTGCGCCTGGCCGGGCTGAGCCCGCACGAATACTTCGCATTCGGCAACTGGTATCTCCAGGTCAACGGCGACTGGCAGAGCTACCTCAAGAACCGCAGCGGCCAGCTGCGCAGCACCATCAAGCGCATGACCAAGCGCTTGGCCGCCGACAATGGTCACCTCGAAATCATCCGCGACGAGGCCGACGTCGAACGGGGCATCTCGGCCTACGAAGCGGTCTACGGCGCCAGCTGGAAAGTACCTGAACCCTATGCCGAATTCGTCCCCGGCCTGATCCGGCTGTGCGCCCGCCGCGGCTGGCTCCGTCTGGGCCTTGCCTGGATCGGCGACAAGCCGATCGCGGCCCAGCTCTGGATCGTCAATGCGGGGCGGGCCCACATCTACAAAGTGGCCTACGACGAAGCCTACAAGGCGGTCGCCCCCGGAACGCTTGTCACGGCCTTGCTGCTTGAGCAGGTCATCGACCGCGAGAACGTCACCGAGGTCGACTATCTGATCGGCGACGATGCCTACAAGAAGACCTGGATGAGCCACCGCCGCGAGCGCTTCGGACTCGTCGCCTACGACCCCGCCACGCCGCACGGACTGATCGGCCTGCTGCGCCAGGCCGTGGGCAAGACCTGGCGGCGCCTGCGCGCGACCTACACGCCCGCAGCCGCCCTTCCCGCAGACAATCCCGCGTCCTGATCCTCACGAGCCCGCATGCAAGCCCAAGCCCTGCCGCCCGAAACGCCCTTCGCCTCCGGATCTCCCCGCTTCGCCGCGACTGCCACTGCCACTGCCACTGCCGCTGCCACTGCCGCTGACGCGCTGGGCGACTGGCAACAGGCCTATGCCACACGCGGCGCGGCCTGCGCGGCCGACGTGAGTGGCGAGTTCGCTGTCGCGCTCGCCTTGCCGAGCGGCGGCACCTACCTCGCCGTCGACCGGTTCGCCGTGCACAGCCTGTGCTATGCCGTGCGCGACGGCCGCCTGCACTACGCGACGCGTGCCGACGAACTGGCGCGGCGCCTGGGCATCCGCGAACTCGACCCGCAGGCCATCTTCGATTACCTGTTCCACCACTGCATTCCCTCGCCCCGTACCATCTATGCTGGCGTCCACCGGTTGCCGCCCGCGCACTACGCGCTTTTCGAGAATGGCCAGCTGACCGTTGCGCCCTACTGGGTTGCAAGCTTTGCGGAGCAGGCCAACCCCAGCTTCGACGCGCTGCGCGACGAGTTCCGCGGCATCTTGCGCAGCGCCGTTCGCGAGCGCCTGGGTGCCGACGGCAAGACGGCCTGCTTCCTGAGCGGCGGCACCGACAGCTCCACCGTCTGCGGCCTGCTTCGCGAAGCCACCGACCGGCCACCCGCCAGCTACTCCATCGGCTTCGAGGCCGAGGGCTATGACGAGATGGAGTACGCCCGCATCGCCGCCAAGGCCTACGGCGCTGACCATCACGAGTACTACGTGACGCCGGCCGACCTCGTGAAGGCCATCCCAGACGTCGCGGCCCACTACGACCAGCCTTTCGGCAACTCGTCGGCCGTGCCGGCCTTCTACTGCGCTAGCAAGGCTCGCGCCGACGGCTACACGCGCATCCTGGCCGGCGACGGCGGCGACGAACTCTTCGGCGGCAATACGCGCTATGCCAAGGAACGGGTCTTCCACGTCTACAGCCAGATCCCTTCGCCACTGCGCGCGGGCGTGCTGCATCCGCTGTTCATGAACCCGGTGACAGGCAACATCCCGCTGTTGAAGAAGGGCACGAGCTACATCCGCCAGGCCCGCGTGCCCATGCCTGACCGCATGCAGACCTACAACCTGCTGGACCGCCTGGGTTTGGCGGAAGTGCTGACGCCGGCCTTCCTGGCCGCCGTCGACACCGGAAGCCCGCGCCAGCATCAGCGCGCCACCTGGGCTGCCGGCCCGCAAGACGCCAGCCTCGTCAACCAGATGCTGGCCTTCGACTGGCGCTACACGCTGGCCGAGAACGATCTGCCCAAGGTCGTCGGCACGACGGGCCTGGCGGGCATCGATGTGAGCTTTCCGCTGCTGGACACCCGACTGCTGGACTTCTCGCTGAAACTGCCCACCAGCTACAAGCTCAAGGGCCTGAAGCTGCGCTGGTTCTTCAAGGAGGCACTGCGCGGCCTCCTTCCGGACGAGATCCTGACGAAGAAGAAACACGGCTTCGGCCTGCCCTTCGGCCCCTGGGCGGTCAAGGATGCCGCGCTCAACGCGCTCGCCGCGGAATCCCTGCGCGGCGTGGCAGCGCGTGGCATTGTGCGAGCCGAGTTTGTCGACAACCTGCTGACGCGTCGGCTCAAGGAGCACGCCGGCTACTACGGCGAGATGGTCTGGATCCTGATGATGCTGGAGCAGTGGCTGCGCCGGCATGCGCCGGACTATCGGCTCAGCTGAGCCGGTTGGGCCCCCACTTATCGAGCCTGCCGCTCGCCGGGCGAAGCCAGCAAGCGCAGTACGGCCGGTGCCACCTCGGCTGCGCCTCGCATGCTGAGGTGGTTGTCGTCGAAATAGAAGCTGCGGTCCCCGTCCAGCACAGCGCAGCGCGACCCTGCACAGAGCACCTCGCCGATGGCGACGCGCCGGGCCTGGCCACCAGCAGCCAGTTTCTGCACCAGAGCTAGCGAATCGACCTGCCTGGCCTCGTACTGCAATGGCGTCAGCCCCTGCTGGGCGAGATCCAGGCCCCGATGCCAGCGCTGGGCCAGGGCGGCCGGGATGGGGTAGTGATAGGTCGGCAAAGGATCCAGAAGCAGCACCAGCTTGCCGGCCTGGCGCAGGCGCCGCACGCTCTCGGCCATGCCTGCCTCGAAGGCAGCTGCATCCGGAGCGTTCAGGTAGACCTCATATCGCGCGGCCAGCAGCACGCTGTCGACGCTCGCATCCTGGCTCAGACGCTCAATCAGCGCGCGGTTGACGGCGGCGCAGCGCGGTCGGCCGGGCGGCGTGTAGTCCAGCGCCGGTGGGCAGGTAGAGCCGGTGAGCTGGGCGACGCGGCGGCCCGAGGCCTGGTCACCCAGGGCACGAGCGATCTCCACACCATGGCTGTCGCCCCAGACGGCCAGCGTTGCCGGCGCGGCCTCGGGGCCGAACAAGCAACGGGCGTCGTAGTCCAGCCAGCGGTTGCCACTGGAATGGCAGCGCTTGCGATCAGGGCTGAAGTCGTTGGCACCCGCGCGCAGCGTGGCATCGCGGCCCGGCTGGGCGGCGCGCTGATCCGATGCCACCGTCAGCGCCCAAGCCACGGCCAGGCTCGCGAAGATCGTCGATGCGCCAGCCGCGAGCATGATGGGCTGCGCCACCCTGGACTGCCGCACCGGCGCCTCCACCCAGCGCAGCGAGGCCCAGGCCAACGCAACGGACAGGGCCACAGCGAGCGCAGCCTGCCAGGGAGTGGGCAAATCCAGCACGAGGTGATGCGTCAGCACCAGCACCGGCCAATGCCACAGGTAGAGCGAAAACGACATCGCTCCGAGCCAGCGCAGCGGCGGCGCCGCTAGCCAGCGCGTCGCAACGGCCCGTTTCGAGGCGCCCACCCAGATCAGGGCCGCAGTCGCGAGGCATGGCCACAGTGCCAGAGGCCCCGGAAAGGCCTGGTCAGCGCGCATCAGCAGCAGCGAGGAGACCAGGGCGGCGAGCGCGACCCAGCCGACGCCCTGGTCCAGCCAAGCCGGACGCGTGGGACTGGCTTCGTCGCGACTGACCCACCAGGCCAGGCCCGAGCCAATCATCAGCTCGAAGGTGCGTGCAGGCGCGCTGTAGAAGGCCAGCTCGGCATCGCGCCGCATCAACCAAAGGCAATAAGCCAGCGACACCAGGCCCACGCCCAACAAGACCATGCCGATGCGCTGCCGCGCGAAACGCCACAACAAGGCAAGCAGCAGCGGGAAAACGATGTAGTACTGCTCTTCGACAGCCAACGACCAGGTGTGCAGCAGCGGTTTGAGGTCGGCGGCGCCCTCGAAATACCCTGTGGTGCGATACAGCTCAATGTTGGAGACGAACAGGCCCGTCGCACCCAGCAGTCGCCCGAACTCGCGCAGTGCTGCAGGCTCCAGCAACAGCAGGCAGGCCGGCACGAGGATCGCCAGCATTGCAAACAGTGCCGGGAAGATGCGCCGGATGCGTGCCGCGTAGAAGGAACCGATGCTGTAGGTGCCGGCCGCCAGTCGCTGCAGCAACAGCGTCGTGATCAGGTAGCCCGAGATCACGAAAAAGATGTCCACCCCCACGAAGCCGCCCGGCAAGGCAGCCGGCCAGGCGTGGAAGACCACGACCGGCACGATGGCCAGGGCCCGAAGCCCCTCGATGTCGGGCCGGAACTTCATCCGCCGGAGATCAGCCCAGCGCCTGGGCCAGCGCGGCCACCACCCGGTCTTGCTGCTCCTCGGTGAGGTCGGCGCTCATTGGCAGGCTCATCACACGCGCCGCGGCGCTGACGGCTTTGGGGCAGGCGTCGGCCTTGGCGTACTTGGCGTAGGCGGGCTGGTGGTGCAGCGCGCGCGGGTAGTGCACGGCCGTGGGCACGCTGGCAGCCTTGAGGCTGGCCTGCACTGCTTCGCGGTTGTCGACGAAGACTGTGTACTGCGCCCAGACGCAGTCGCGGTCGGGCCGCACTTCGAGCAGCTGCAACGACGGGATGGCGGCCCGGAGCTTGCGTTTGTAGGCGTCGCCGAGTTCCAGCCGGCGGCGGATCTCCCACTCGAAGCGGTCCAATTTGCCGAGCACGACGGCGCATTGCAGCGTGTCCATGCGACCGCCCACGCCCACCCGGGTATGCAGGTAGCGCTGGCTCTGGCCGTGCACGCGGATCTCACGGCAGGCTTGCGCGAGCGCGTCGTCATTCGTGAAGATGGCGCCGCCATCGCCATAGCAGCCCAGCGGCTTGCTCGGGAAGAAGCTGGTGCAGCCGAAGGTGGAGGTGTTGCAGCTCTTGTTGCCGCGGTAACTCGCGCCGAAGCTTTGTGCGGCGTCCTCGATGACGGCCAGGCCGTGGCGCTGGGCGATGACGTTGATGGCGTCCATGTCGGCCACCTGGCCGTAAAGGCTGACCGGCATGATGGCCTTGGTGCGCGGTGTTATCGCGTCTTCGATCAGGTTCACGTCGATGTTCGCCGTGTCGGGCTCGATGTCGACGAAGACGGGCACCCCACCGGCCAGCACGATCATCTCGGCGGTGGCCGCGAAGGTGAAGGGGCTGGTGATGACTTCGTCGCCCGGCTGCAGGTCCAGAGCCATCAGGCAGATCAGCAGCGCCTCGGTACCGCTGGCCACGCTGATGCAGTGCCTGGCGCCGGTATAGGCGGTCAGCGCGGCCTCCATCTCCTTGACCTCGGGGCCGAGGATGTACTGGCCGTGGTCCAGCACGGTCTGGATGCGGGCGTTGATGTTGTCGCGCAGCGCGGCGTACTGGCTCTTGAGGTCAATGAAGTCCATCAGCTCTTCTCGATGAGTTGCAGTTGCTGGCCGCTCAGCAGGTAGCGGTCGCCGGTGTGGGGACAGGTGGCTTCGACAGGCTGCGCACTCGTCGCGGGCAGTTCGAGGCGCTCGCCGAAGCGACTCATCCAACCGATCTGCTTGGCCGGCACGCCGACCATCAGCGCGAAATCGGGCACGTCGCGGTTGATGACGGCGCCGGCACCGATGAAGGCGTAACGGCCGATGGTGGCGCCGCAGACGATGGTGCTGTTGGCGCCCAGCGTTGCCCCCTGCTTCACGAGGGTGCGGCGGTACTCGTCCTTGCGCGTGACGGCCGAGCGCGGGTTGTAGACGTTGGTGAACACCATGCTGGGGCCGCAGAAGACATCGTCTTCCAGCGTCACGGCGTCATAGACGGAGACGTTGTTCTGGATCTTGACGTTGTCACCGATGAGCACGTCATTGCCGACGTAGACGTTCTGGCCGAACGAGCATTTGCCGCCAATGCGGGCGCCGGCACTGATGTGGACAAAGTGCCAGACGCGGCAATCCGCGCCGAGTTGGGCGCCGTCGTCGACGATGGCCGAGGGATGGATGGTGGTCGGCATCTCAGTAGCTCAGCGGGAGATTGATGCGGCGCCCATCGCGGGCGCTCATGTACAGGGCGATCAGCAGTTCCAGGGACTTGAGACCCTCGCGGCCATCGGTCTCGGGATTCGCCTCACCACGCAGGGTCTTGATGACGTTGTCGTAGTACAGCGGGTGGCCGAAGCCGTAGACCGAGGTGGTCTGGTAGCTGGCGTCCTTGATGAGGGCGTCCATCTCGTGCGGCGCCTCGAAGTCCCAGTGTTGGATCTCGTTGACGGCCAGGCCGCCCACTCGCGCCGAGCCCTTCTCGCCCAGGATGGTGATCGAGCCTTCGAGGTTCTTGGGGTAGGTCAGCATGCTGACATTGACGGTTCCCATGGCGCCATTGCGCCATTTCAGCGCCGCCGCGCCGCTGTCCTCGACCTCGATGTTGCGGGCCAGCGTGCCGGTGTAGGCCATGACGCTTTCAACGGGGCCGCAAATCCAGTCCAGCAGGTCGATGTAATGGCTGGCCTGGTTCATGAAGGCGCCGCCGTCGAACTCCCAGGTGCCGCGCCATTCCGCGCTGTCGTAATAGCTCTGCGGTCGGGTCCAGAACACGTTGACGGCGATGTTGTACAGGCGCCCGAAGCGGTTCTCCGAAACGGCACGCTTGAGCAACTGCAGCGTCGGGTTGCGTCGGTTCTGCTTGACGACGAACAGGTGCACGCCCGCGGCGTCGCAGGCCTTGACCATGGCCAAGCCGTCCTGCCAGCGCGTGGCCATGGGCTTCTCAGTCATCACGTCGATGCCGGCAGCGGCGACTTCGATGGCCTGGCGCGGGTGCAGGCCACTGGGGGTGGTGAGCCCGACGCAGTCGATGCCCAGGTCGGCCTTGGCGCCGAGCAGCTCGGTGAGGCTGGCAAAGCCGCGCGCGCCCGTCTTGGCGACGGCAGCCGCCAGTGCCGCGGGGTCGGTGTCACAGACGGCCACCAGTTCGGCGCGCTCTGCGTGCTTCTTGATCGCCTCCATGTGGTTCTGGGCGATGCGGCCACAACCGATCAGCGCGAAGCGGACGAGACGGCCGGTGACGGGAGGACGTTGCTGTTGCATGCGATTCACTAGAGTGATCCGTTCTGGGGCCATTGTCGGCACTCCGGCGCCAGATGCGCGTCAGGGTTGCGAAAGCTGGGTCGGCGGCCAGCGGGAGGCGACACCAGCTCAGCGCAAGCAACCATGAGACGCAGCAGCAGACGATGGCCAGCATGAACCAGGGAATGGGCATGAGCTGGCCGGCTTCGCGCGGGTGCAACCACAAAATCAGCGCAGGCAATGTCAGTGCCAGCACCGCCACCGCCATGCTGCGCCCAAGGTGGCGTCGCAGCGTCCGCCAGTCATCGGGCGGGAATTTGGCCTTGCCCGAGTAGACCAGCGGCAATTGCAGCAGCATGGCAAGCACGGCAGCAACTGCACAAGCCCAGGGCTCGCGCCAGTACACGGCGGCCGCAACGACGAGGGCCGCGCGCGCGGGCTGGAAGACGATTTCCATGCGTGTCAGCAAGTCCATGCGGCCCATGGTGACCATGAGGTTGCCAATCAAGCTGCTCGCCGCAGCCAATGCGCCGGCAAGGCAGAAGAGCAGCACGAGCGGCGCCGCAGCATCCCATTGCGGACCGAACAGCAACTGCAACGTCCCGAGCCCACAAGGCGAGATGAAACCGTAGAACGGACAGGCGACGACACAGACGTAGGTGACGCTGACGACGTACAGCGGCTCCATCTCTTGCCGCTCTCGCACCGCCTTGGCATAGGCCGGATAGGCCACGTTGCGCACAGCACCCATCAAGTCGCATCGGCCCCATCTCGCTGATCCATTCAGTCAAGCCCGCCTCGGGCGGCAGGCCCGGGTGCAAAGCCGGCCGCCTGCACGCGCAGCCGTGCAAGTTCTGGATACCCCTGGCTCTTGAGCAATGCGATCGCAGCGTACAGGTATTGCAGCCCATAGCCAGGCCGCCAGGCGCCCGTGTAAGCGACTCGCAGGAAGCCGCCCGCGAGGGGCGCAACGTCACCCGCGAAGTCCGCCGGCTCGAAACTGTTCGTGATCAGGTGCAGGTCGTCGCGCCCGCAGTCGCGGCCCACGCTGTTCACCAATGCCCGAGTGACCGTGATGACGGCTGCGGCGTCTTTGGCAGCGAGCCGCTCCAGGGCGGGGTTGTCACGCAGTTGTTCCGGCGTGGCGTGTTCCCAGGCCATGTCGCCACTCGGCGCCCATTGGTCGCGATAGTCCAATACGTAAGGCTTGCCGGTGAGAAGAGAAACCTCGCGGGCGATCAAAAAGGGAAGTCCGGGCCAGCCGCTGGCGTAGATGACGTCGAAGCCTTCGCGTGCATGCAACCCCGATGCGCGGTCGGCCGCAGGCTTGAACCAGTCCGTGGCTTCGTCGGGCACCACATCGCGCTCGCGCAGCCGCCAAGCCGCCCTTCGACGACGCGCTGACGCCAGCCTGTGCGGAGCCATCCGGCCCAGCGCCGTGCACGAACGCGTGACAACAGCGGCACGCGCTCCACGCAGGTGAGGGGCTTGAGTTCAGCCAGCATTCCTGGGTCCGGCTCGATCTTGAGATCTGGCTCCCAACCCAGCACGATCGGCTGCCAGCTGGCGTCGGGCAGGGTATTGGCGAAAGCCAAGCTGCGCCGTGTGCCGGAATTGGCAATCGGTGGGAACAGATAGGCGATGAAAAGAACCTGACGCATCAATTCGCCAGATTGCGCGCCAGGCGCACGCCGAATTTCAATCGGCCACGATCCCAGGGCGTGAAACGAGGGATCTGGAAAAGGTCTTCACCAAGCCTTGCTGCAGCCCAGCGGGTCGACACGGCGGCATCGAAGCCAAGTTCGCGCACCAGCCCGGGATGAACAGCCGGAAGGTAATCCGTACCCGGCTTGCCGTTCGGATAGGCGAACAGGCCCACCCGCTCGCCGAGCAAAGCCTCCAGGGCATCGCGGCTGCGCGCGATCTCGTCGGATGCCTGCTGCGCATCCAGACTCGCGAGGATGGGGTGGCTGACCGTGTGGGCACCGATCTGCATGCCAGCACGGCGCAGACTGCGAACGTCCTCGCTGCGCATCATCAGGTCGTCGGGCGGCGTCACTTCCGCGCGCTTCGCAATGGCATCCACGCAGACTTGGCGTTGCTCGGGCGCCAAATACTTGACGCGCTCGATGAGGTTGCCCAGCGCCGCACGCCGGCTCGGCACGTCAACCATCGCATGCCGCCCCAGATCCTTGCCGGATGCATCGGCAAGTCCTCGAAGGTCGAGATGGCTCAGGGCGCTGCGTCGGACCGATTCGATCAAGGTGTCGTTCCACATGCGGCCGCCATCGAGGAAGCCGGTGGCGATGAAGAAGCTGCAGGGCAGGCCATGGTGTTGCAACAGTGGCAGCGCGACGTCATGGTTGTCGGCATAGCCATCATCAAAGGTCAATGCGGCAGCGCGGGCGGGTAGGGTCCCGTCTCGCAGCCGATCCACGGCGGCGTCCAGCGGCAGCACATTGAACCAGCGGGCTAGCCAACCCAGCATCTGGTCAAAGCGCGCTGCATCGACCTCGCCCGGGAACAGGGGATCGGGCTGCGCCAGCACCCGATGAAAAATGAGGACATTCAGCCGAGCGCGGGGCCCCGCAGGTGACAGGCAACCAAACAAGGCCTTCATGCCGACCGCGATCTGTTGGATTTGAACCATCCATCCATGAAGGCGGGCAGCACGATCAAAGGTTCCGGCTTCTCGGTCAGCCAGGCTTTGCTCTCCAGCCAACGGCGCCCGATGACGGCAAGCACCATCAGGTTGTACGGAAAATCCCAATACGACAGGCTCAAGAACGCTCCACCGACCGCATATCCCACCAGGCTGACCTGCAGCATGCCGCCGAGATCGGACAGCCATTGTGTTTCTGGTCGCCCGGCCGCCTGCGTTCGCAATCTTCCCGCCGTGTTCCATACGAAATAGAACATGAGCACGAAGAGAAACAAGCCAATGAAACCCAGCTCGCCGAGCACCATGAAATAGATGCTGTGCGCGGCATGAGGGTCGAGGGGATCGGGCGCATAGATGGCGAAGATGCTCCCTGTCCAGATCATGAAGCCCCCACCGAAGAAGTTGGCCTTGGCGAGATTCCACGCCATCCACCACGCATTAATACGCCCCATGGCCGAGGTGTCTTGGTCATAGGTCTTGATCGTGTTCATGCGCTCCCACCATTCGGCCGGCATGAGGGACAGCAGGGCCGCGCCAACGACGATCATGCCGATGGCCATGCCGATCTTGTTGCCCTTCCCACGCCACCAGAGCACGAGAGCCATGGCGCCGATGGCCAGAAGCGCTCCCCGCGAATGACTGCCCAGCGCAGATGCAGCCATCAGAACCATGCAGATCGTCATCAGCACCTTGGCCCATTTCGCCTGGAGTTGCTGTTGAAGAAACCACATGAGTGGGATCGTCATCACGATGGCAAGAGCAACCTCGTTGTTGCCGCCGATATACGTGTTCTCAGGCCCCCAGACACGGTAACTGCCACCTGTCGCCATGGTGAACACCCCACCCTTGACGCCAAAGAATCCGATGGAAAAAACCAGGATCCAGACCAGCAGAATGATATGCCTTTTGGTATGCAGCAATACCATGGCAACCAAGATCATCAAGTCAATTTTCATGACTCGAGACCACAATATGAAACTCTCATCATAGATAAACGAAGAGGGCAACCCTATCGTCATCCATATCATGAAGAGTATCAGCACCACATTTTCTCGGCACAGAAAGTAGTTTTTCTTACCTTGGCCGAGGAACAATCCGACCAGCGTACTCCCACCTACCGCAGCGGCAATCGGCATATTGGCCAGAGTCCAGCTCAAGGCATGGGGATTCATGATGCTGACCCAAGTCCACCCGATGATGCCGATCCATGGCTTGCGCCACGCAACAAGCACAAACCAGAGCAGGGAAAGCGCCAATACTACGTCACGCATTGCAACTACCTCGACGAGCTTCCGGCGATATTCCCGAAGAGCTGCAACTGCCCGTCGGTCGTTGCCTGCCAGCTGAACTCCTCCGCATAGGCCCTGATTTCAGAACGACTGCTGCCGCGCATCAGCAAGGTCGCGATGGCAGTCGCAAATGCGGCTGGCTCACGCCCTTCGACCAGTTCCCCAACCCGCCCATCCTGAACCACTTCAGGTGTACCCCAGATATTCGATGCAACCACGGGCGTGCCGCAAGCCATCGCTTCCAGCAGCACGTTGGCCCACCCCTCACGGCTCGAGGCCAGAATCAGGACATCTGCAGCGCTGTACCACTTGATCAATTCGGCATTCGGCCTTGCTCCTGCAAAGGTCACGCGATCCGATACCTGCAATTCGTGCGCCAGAGCTTCAAGAGCCACACGCTCGCTGCCATCGCCAACGATAACCAGGCGTGCATCGGGATATTGCGAGCGCAGATTTGCGAGCGCCTTGATTGCAATATGGTGGCCCTTGCGCTCGATCAGGTAACCGACCGACAAGAGCAAGGGGGAGCCGCTCAGATTGAGTTCCCGACGGCATTCTTCCTGATCCAGCGGTCGGAATCGCTGCAGGTCAACCCCATTTCGCAGGACGGCCAGACGGTCGCCCGGCACCTGCCACGTGCGAAGGACATCCACCAGCGCCTGACACACGCCAATCGATACCGAAGCGCGCGCCGCCGTCCATTGCATCATCTTTCGCGGCAATGAATACATGGGTATCAGATTCAGGTCCGTACCGCGAGCCGTCACCGTGAAGGGCTTCTTGAACCACCGCGCAAGCAATGCCGCAGCGACACCATCAGGGTAATAGTAATGTGCGTCGATAACATCGAAGTCGAAACCCTCTTCAATCAGACGCGCGATACAGCGACGCGCGCCCAGCGCCATCATCAACGGCGCCGACGTCATGCCAATCTTGGGCAACAGCACATAGCGCGGGTGATGCACTTCAACGCCGTTCCAAACCTCTTGCCGAGGCACTGCCGCCATCCGTGAATACTCGCCCCAGCGGGGATTATCAGAGGGAAACCAGGGCACCGGCGCCACGACTTTTGCCTCTACCTTGCCGCTGCTCAGCAATTCACGCAGTCGGGTTTCCACGAATATACCGTGCCCCGGGCGATTGCTGCTCGGATACAGCGTGGAGAACGTCAATATCCTCAGTGGCTTCTCGGACATATGCTCAAGCCCGCTGGGCCGTCAGCCCATTCATCTCAACCACGATGCGAGCGGCGTGCGCTCGCCAGGTCAGTTGCTTGCGAATGATCACTTCGGCTGCCGCCCCCGCCAACCGCTGCCGCAGTTCGACGTCAGCACAGAGGGTATCAAGCGCCTTTTCGATACCCATGTCGTCGTTGGGCCCGTAAAGAATTGCGTCCTGACCATCGGTCAATATTTCATGATGATTCGGCTGATCCGGCGCGACGATGGCTTTGCCAAGCGCAAGGTATTCAAAGAGACACAACGGTGAGGCATAAGGCACCAACGCTGTTTGCAATGCAATATCGAATGCCATGGACAAGGCCGGCACCCGCTCCCTTGCAACGGCGCCGGTAAATGACAGGCGATCAGTGATGCCGCACGAAGCCGCCACACGTTCTATGCTGGCCCTGGAAGGACCATCGCCAATGACCAACAGGTGAAGTGGATACCGATTCAGCCGCGTGGCCATCCATTCAAGAATGCGCTCCAACCGATCCCACTCGCGGACAAAACCGGTAAAGCCGATCACGAGACGGCCATCCAGTCCAAGTTCGGCCTTGGCTTGCGGCGCAGTAGGCAGATTGACGTAGTGCTCTTGGTTGATGGCGTTGGGAATGACGCGTATTTTGGCGGCGTTTATACCAATATTGATCATGTAATCTGCCAGCACTTGAGTGACAGGCAGTATCAAATCGGCGCGCATCCAGACATATTTTTCCGCCCAGTCAGCCAGGCGCGGCCACATCAGCCCGCCGTATTGGCGGCGCTCCAGGGCCATCGGCGCATTTACCTCCAGCACCAGCGGCAAGCCAAATATTTTGCGAGCCCAAACACCCGCAAAGAGATACAGGTTATATCGCTCGTAAATGCAAGCCGGCCGCTCCTGCCGAATGACTCCGGCAAGTCGTCGCAGGGCCACCAATGAATAGGCAATTTCCGCGAGTTCATAGAGCGACTTGGGTAACCAGGCCTTCATGCGCCCCACCCAGCCAGGACTGCCGCCGCCCGCTCGGTATTCGCCCACTGCGGGCGCACTTTCGATCACCTGGTGGCCATTGCTGCGCATCGCGAGAATCATCTCGGTGATATGCGTAGATTGCCCATCGCGGGAGGCCGTTCGATGGTGGTAGAGAATCTTCATGCGCTCAGACGGGAAATTTCAGCATGCGGGGCTGCTTGCCGGTCGCCGAATGCATTGCGCAGGAATGCGTCGAACATCAGCAGCACCCAGAGCGGCTGGGCGTGGTCCATGACGCCGCGCTCGTGCTGGTCCAGCATCCGGCCGATGACGGTGGGGTTGAACCAGCCGGTCTGTGCCAGTGCACCTTGCTGCAGGGCTTGGCGCGTCTTCTCGCGCAGCGGACCGCGCAGCCAGCGCGCCAGCGGCACGGCGAACCCCATCTTGGGCCGGTACAGCACGTCGTGCGGCAGCATCGGTTCCAGTGCCTTCTTGAACAGGTACTTGCCCTCTTGGCCGCGCAGTTTCAGGTCTGACGGCAAGGTAGCGACCCATTCAACCAGCGGATGGTCCATCAACGGCTCGCGGACCTCCAGGCTGTGAGCCATGCTGGCGCGGTCAACCTTGGTGTTGATGTCGCCCGGCAGGTACGTGTGGATGTCCAGGTACTGAATCAACGCCAGAGGGTCATCCGTGTTCGCACGCTGGGCATGCTCATGGAAGATCTCGCTGGCATTCCAGCCCTGCAGTTCGCGCTTGAAGCCATCGCTGAAGAGCTCCTGACGCATGGGGTCACGCACCATGCCCATGGTGTTGAAGTAGGCGTCGACGGAGTTGCGCGCGATCGCCTGGAAAGTCGTCTTGGCGCGGAAGATGCGCGGCGCCCAGTCAGCCTTGGGGTAGACCTTGGCCAGCGGGCCGAACACACCGCGGCGCAGGGCCAGCGGGAAGGCGCTGCGCATGCGCTCTTCCATCATGTGCATCTTGTAGCGGCGATAGCCTCCCAGGCTTTCATCACCGCCGTCGCCGCTCAATGCCACGGTGACGTGCTTGCGCGCCAGTTCGCAGACGCGGTAGGTTGGGATGGCGGACGAGTCGGCATACGGCTCGTCATACAGGTGAGCCAGCAGGTCCACCAGCCCGAAGTCGTCACTGCTGACGGTTTCGACGCGGTGGTTGGTGCGGTAGCGGTCCGCGACCATCTGCGCGAACTCGGTTTCGTTGAACTTGGGGTCGTCGAACCCGATGGAGCAGGTGTTGACGGGCTGATCGTCCAGCTGCGCCATCGCCGCGACGACGGCGCTGGAATCGACACCCCCGGACAGGAAAGCGCCCAACGGCACTTCGGCCTTCAGGCGCAGCTTGACCGACTCGGAGAGTCTGCGGCGCAGTTCTTCGGCGGCCTCTTCCTCCCCGATCTTGGCATCCAGCGTGAATTTCACGTCCCAGTAGCGCTGCGGCGTGCCCAAGGCCTGGCCGCGCTTGACGAGCAGGCGGTGGCCGGGAGCGAGCTTCTTGGCGTGCTTGTAGATGGTGGCAGGGTCGGGCACGTAGCCCAGTGCGAAGTAGGCCTCCACGGCGCGCGGGTCGATCTCCTGACGCAGGCCGCCATGGGCCATCAGGCTCTTGAGTTCGGAGCCGAACAGCAGCCAGCCATCCTCGGTCATGGCGTAGTGCAAAGGCTTCACGCCCAGCCGGTCACGCGCCATGAAGAGGCAGTCGCGACGGCGGTCGTGGATCATGAAGGCGAACATGCCGCGCAGGTGATGCACGCAGTCCTCGCCCCAGTGCTCCCAGGCGCGCACGATGGCTTCGGAGTCGCTCTTGGTGCGGAACACGTAGCCGTGGCCGCGCAACTCGTCCATCAGCTCCAGATAGTTGTAGACCTCGCCGTTGAAGACGAGGGCCACCGACTTGTCGTCGTTGAAGATCGGCTGCTGGCCGGTCGCGATGTCGATGACGGACAGGCGCCGGTGGCCGAAGCCCACGCCGGGTTCGATGTGCAGGTCGCCCTCGTCAGGCCCGCGATGGTGCTGGGACTCGTTCATCCGGTGCAGGCGCTCGCGCTCGGGAAGGCGCTGGCCGCGGGTGTCGAACAGACCGGTGATGCCGCACATAGGTTGGACCTGGTTCAGCCAATCATTGAAAGACCGCGCACGCCTGGCATGCCTGGCGCGGAGAAAAGCGGATTCTTACCGAGCTTGGTGACGCCGCCCGGCATCGGCAACGCCCTGTGTGACGTCAGGCACGGGTTCCCCCCTGTACGGGGGATGCTCAACCGACAATGGGACCGCACCCATCGACCGTGCCAATGCCTCACGCCGGACGGCGCCCTGATCTTCCGCCGGGTCGGCAGCAAGCGCCGCTGACCGACTCAGCCGGAACCGGCCGCCTCACGCCCGAGGTCCGGACGGCGTCGACGCGTACAGCGCGCCATACGCGGAGACCATTCCGTCCAGGCTGAACTGATTTCGCGCGCGCACCAATGAAGCCTCGGCGAGTCGATGGCGTAGCGCCGGCTCCTTGACGAGCCGCGCCAGCGCCAGGGCCAGTGCAGCGCTGTCCTGGGCAGGGACGAGCAGGCCATTGACATCGGCCACCACCAGCTCCGGATTGCCGCCCACATCGGTCGCCACGGGGGGGCAGCCGCAAGCCATCGCCTCCAGCAGCGTGTTGCTGATGCCTTCAGCCTGGGAAGGCAGCGCAAAGACGTCGAATTGGGGCAACAGCGCGGCGACATCGCTGCGGTCCCCCGGCAACCACGCCTGCGCAGCCGCACCTGCCTCTTCCAGTCGCCCACGGGCCGCCTCGAGAAGTGCCCCACCACCCAACATCGCCAGCCGCAGCCGCGGCCATTCGGTCGGACATCGTTCGCGCAGGCGCAGGAAGGCATCGACGAGATTGAGCGGATCCTTCACCGCTTGCATGCGTCCAACCGCGCCGATGACGAAGTGCTCGCCGCGGCGGTACGGCCAAGCCTCAGGCACCGAGGCTACCGGCGCGAAGCGTTGCGTGTCCACGCCATTGCAAATGCGCAGCACGCGCTCACGCGCGAATCCCACGGGGCCGGTCAGATAGGTCTCGATGGCCATGGACAGCGCCACGAAGCGGTGGACGGCAGGTCCGTAAAGGCGGCGCAGCCGCTGGTTCGAGCGGTTGACCCCGCCGAGATCGCCCACCTCCCAACCATGCTCACTGTGCACGCGCAGCGGCACGCGTGCCGCCCAGGCCGGAACCTGGAACTCCATGGCGCCGAGGTTGCGCGTGTGCACGACTGCCGGGCGCAACTCGCGCAACAACCGGTACACCCTCGGGTATAGCCATAGACCCTGGCCTGGCGCCTTGTTCAGCGCGATGAACAGAGTTCCCGGCGCTTTCACGCGCTCCTTGAACGCGGTGATCTCCGTTACCGCGACGACGGCGTGCCTGAAAGACGGCAGGTGGTTGATCAGATTGGCAACGCCGTTCTCCAACCCGCCGGTATCAAAGCGGTGCAGCAGATGCACGACCAGCGGCCGAGCATCCGCACCAGCCAGGCTCACAGGCGCCAGAGCCTGTAGCCGGCGCCCAGCAAGGCCTTGGCGTCAAAGGCTGCCTTGACATCGATGAAGGCACCACCTTTGACCAGCTTCTTTCCGATTTCGTCCATCGAAAGACTGGCGTACTCGCGATGCGAGACAGCGGCAACGATCGCATCGGCCTGAGGCAAGTCTTCCCACTTCATCAGTCGCACGCCGTACTCGTGCATGGCTTCTTCGGCCTCAGCCTGGGCGTCGGTCACGAAGATCTCGACACCGTAGGTCTTGAGCTCATTGATGATGTCGATGACCTTGGAGTTGCGCAGGTCGCCGCAGTTCTCCTTGAAGGTCAGGCCCAGCACATTGATGCGCGCGCCCTTGACGTGGCTGCCGCTGGCGATCATCTGCTTGATGGTCTGTTCGGCGATGAACTTGCCCATGCCGTCGTTGATCCGACGGCCGGCCAGGATGACCTGCGGGTGGTAGCCCAGCATGTCGGCCTTGTGGGTCAGGTAGTAGGGGTCAACGCCGATGCAATGGCCGCCCACCAGGGCCCCGGCTTGAACTTGAGGAAGTTCCACTTCGTGCCGGCCGCCTCCAGCACCTCGGAGGTGTCGATGCCGAGCTTGTCGAAGATGATGGACAGCTCGTTCATCAGCGCAATGTTGAGGTCTCGCTGCGTGTTCTCGATGACCTTCGCAGCCTCGGCGGCCTTGATGCTGGACGCGCGGTGCACGCCGGGGATGATGATCTTCTCGTAGACCTGAGCGACCTTGTCCAAGGTCTCGGGCGTGTCGCCGGAGACAATCTTCAGGATCTTGGTCAGCGTATGTTCCTTGTCGCCCGGGTTGATGCGCTCGGGGCTGTAGCCGACGAAGAAGTCCTGCTTCCACTTGAGGCCGGATTCGCGCTCCAGCACGGGGATGCAGACCTCCTCGGTGGCGCCGGGGTACACGGTGCTCTCATAGACGACGATGGCGCCCTTCTTCATGTGGCGGCCGACGCTGGTGGACGAGCCGATCAGCGGGCGGAAGTCGGGAATGTGGGCCTCATCCACCGGCGTGGGCACGGCCACGATGATGACGTCGGCCTCGGCCAGCATCTTGGGGTCATCCGTGTAGACGGCGTGCGTGGCGGCCTGGACCTCCTCATCCGTCAGCTCGCGACTCGGGTCGGTGCCGCGCTGGCAGGCCTCTACCTTGTTCTTGGCGATATCGAAGCCGATGGTGCGGATCTGCTTGCCGAATTCCACCACCAGGGGAAGGCCCACGTAACCCAGGCCGATGACTGCGAGCGTATTCATGAATCGTTTCTCGTTGCTGTGATTTTTCGGAAGGCTGGTGATTGTCACTGCTTGCGCATGGCGTCGCGGTCCCTGACGCCCCGCAAAGCAGCGTCAAGAGCCCCCCAGTGCTTGTGCAGGAATTCGCGCAGCAACGCGTCATCTGCACCCGCTGCCACCTTGTCGGCATAGACGATAACGACCGCTGCGTCGTCCCCCTGCCCCATCAGGCGTTGCCAGGCACCGTAGAGCTTGGCCTGCCAGTCGCGGGTGAAAGGCTTGCCGTTGATCCAGTAGGTCTGCCAGACGCGCAGCCGCGGAGCCGTACTCCCACCGCCGGAGATCTGGCTCAGCCCCTGGCCACGCAAATCGGCGGTCCGCCATGGCTGTGCATCGACCTCGCCTGTGCCAGCGGCAGTGCGCGACCACACATAGCCTTCATCGTCGCTGATGAGATCGTTCGTTGATGTGACGAGTTGGCGGCCGTAGCGTTGGTCCCGGTAGTAGCCGATGAAGACACCCACCCTCGCGCCGCCAGCGTCCGCCTCGAAGTGCCCGTGCAGCGATGCCGCCGGATTGCTGAACTGAGGCGTCCAACTGCTCAGTGGACTGGCTACCCAGGTTTGACCAGGCAGCGCGGGCATCACCAGACTCGGGTCGCCATGCGCTCCCGCACGCGCGGACTGAGCGCGCAGGCCGGCCGGCAGGGCCACCAAGAGCAAGGCCGCGATCAACACCGTCGCGACACGATGCAGTGCTGGCGACTGCGCCTGCCCGTGCGACAAGACAGGCACCGGCTCGGCATCGGGATCGGCCCAGCGCGCGCCGATCATGAACATGGCCAGCATGATGATGCCGAAGAACACCCAGCCGTAGATGATGTGGTCCACCCCGACGGCCAGCCTGTTGCCAGACAGATGCCCCAGCATGACGATCATGTAGGCGCGCAGCCAGTTGGCCACCAGCGGCGTGACGATGGCGACACCGATGAAAGCCCAGCGCTTCCTGTTCGTTCGGTAGTTCAGGTAGGCAAACAAGGTGCCCACCATGACCGAGGCCATCAGATAGCGGATGCCGCTGCAGGCTTGCACGACGGACCAGGAGCCCGACGGAATGATGAACTGTGTGCCCTCCCGGAACACAGGGATGCCCGTGGCGCGCACGGCAATGACGGTGAAATCGGCAGTTCGCTCCACCAACCACGGCGTCAGGAAGTCACCGAAAGGCACGGCGAAGAAGAGGAAGCCCAGCGGGAAGGCCATGCGGCCGGCCACAGCTGTGCCCAGAAGTGCCGGCACCAGCGCGATGCCCATGCCGAGCAGCGCAAACTGGGTCGCTGAGTTCGCCGCAGCCAGATCGCCGACCAGCCAGAGAAGCCCCAGAGGCAGCAAGGCCAGCAGCCACAGCGGTGCCGGTCGCGGCGCCATCGACGCAAGCTCGGCGCGCATGCGCCAGATCAGCCAGACCGAGATGGGTGGCACGACCCAGGCATGGGCAAAGGTCTCCGAGCGATTCCAGATCTCGACCATGGCCGCGCCGGTGGCGAAATACAGGGCTGCGAGCAGCGCCCAGGCCAGGGCCAGGGCAATCAGCGGCGGTCGCCAGGGCTTGGGCAAATGGATCATTCGGCTTCCAGGTGACGGTCGAGGCCGGCCAGGTGGGCGTCCCAGCTGTAGGCGCCGAGCACGAAGTCGCGCGCGGCGCGGCCGGCGATGTTGGCGGCGTCGGCGTCGGCCAGCAGCGCACTGACACGCTCGACGTAGTCTGATTCGGTTTCGGCGGATTGCAGCCCGGCCTGCGTGCCGCTCGTGATGGCTTGCACGCAGGTGCCGGCCGCGACGACCGGTCGAGCCATCGCCATGGCCTCCAGCACCTTGTTCTGGATGCCACGCGCCAACCGCAGCGGTGCGACGACGGCGGCGGCATGCTGCAGATAGGGGCGCACATCGGGGACGGTGCCGGTCACGCTGACGGCCTCACCAGCCAGCGCCTGCACGGCTGGCGTCGGGCTGCGGCCGACGATGTGAAAGCGCAGCGCCGGCAAGCGCGCTCGCAGCGCAGGCAGGATGTCGTTGACGAACCAGGTCACGGCGTCGACGTTGGGCCAGTAGTCCATGGCGCCGGTGAACACCAGCGGCAGCTCATCCGCAGCGAACGGGTTGGCGCGAGCCGCGTCCGGCATGAAGAAGTCGGCGTCGACGCCATTGCCCAGTGCCGCAAGGCGCAGGTCATGGCCCGGGCTGAGCTCTCGGAACAGCCTGACCTCGTTGTCGGTGACGAAGAAGCTGCAGGCTGCCGCGGCCGCAACACGCTGCTCGAAGCCCAGCAGCTTGGCAAACTCGCGGCGGTAGAGCCAGGACATCGGCCAGGCGTGCTCGGGGGCGTAGTCACGCCATTTGGCGGAGTCGACATCGACGAAGTCCACCAGCGTCTTCACCGCCTTGAAGTTGCGGGTGTACTGGGCCATGACGCCACTGAACACGACGGTGGCATCGAACCCCACGCGGGTCGCCGACTCGTCTACCCAGGCCTGCAGGCCGGCATCGCGGTAGTAGGGCAGGCTCAGCGCCTCCCCGTTCAAGAGGCCACGCAGGCTCAACAGCTTGGCAGCGCGGGGATTCAGACGCGCGGCGTGCAAGCCGGCGCACCACTCGCGCACGCGCGGCAGGTGCTGCTCGTCGTCCGGGTCGTCGATGAAGGTGCCGAGATGAACCTCGTGCCGCGCCGCCAGATGCTTGAGCAGATGGTAGGAGCGGACCTTGTCGCCCTTGTTGGGCGGGTAAGGCAGGCGGTGGACGAGGTAGAGGATCTTCATGTCAGCGCCGCGCGGCCGCCCGAAGGCGCTGACGCACCCCCTCGGGGGGCAGCAAACGAAGTGGGCGTGGGGGCATCACCCATGCCCGCTCAGCCGAGGTTCTTCACGATGAAGGGCCCGAGCCAGTTCGCCACGCCGATGGGCAACTTGCGCCACGCCTTGATCATCAGCTGGTACTTCGGATTGTTCGGGTTGTTCTGCGGAATCGCGTCGCGCTTGAACAGCCGGTATTCGTAGCTCAAGGGCTGCGGCTCGAAGCCCCAGTTCTTCTTGAACGCATAGGGGCCGGTGCCCTGCTTGCTGCGGCCGTAGTCAAAGACCTTGAGGCCACGCGCGCAGGCACGACGCATCAGCTCCCAGTACTTGAAATCGTTGGCGGCAAGGTCGCGCGCGGCCTCGTCGTCACCGGCGTAATACGGCAGGCATTCGTCGCGAAAGTAGAACGTCAGCACCGTGGACAGCGGCTTGCCGTCCGGGCCGGTGACGGTCAGCACTTCGGCATCGGGGCCGAACTCGTCCAGCAGTGCCTGGAAGTATTTCTTGGGCATGGCCGGCGTGCCGTGCCGGTGGACGTTGTCGGCATAGAGGTCGAAGAATCGATCCACATTGGCGTCGATCTCGGCCTTGAGTTCGTTCTTGATGCCCTTGCGCACCATCGCCCGCTGCTTGCGGGGAATGGCCAGCATGTTGGCCTCCTCGTCGGCCAGGATCTCCTTGCGGAAGGTCACGTAGAGGTCCTGGCGCGGCCATTCGGCGTGGCGGGTGGCGCCGAGGTTGCGGTACTCGAGGTGCTCGGCGCCCTTCCCTCGGGCGATCCTTTCGGCCTCGGCTTCGAGAGCCGCCGCCGCTTCGTCGTTCAACGCGGCGACACCGCCATAGACCGCGAACGGCAGGCTGGTGACCGAGTGGCCGAACAGCCGGCTCTTGACCTCGGCCAGCGGCAGCACGCCCTCGATGACGCCGTCACGCTCGGCATAGAGGAAGAAGCCCTTGTGCCCGAACACCGACTCGATGACGCGCAGCCAGCCGCTGCGGTGGAAGAAGGTCGCCTGCGGGTGCGCGAAGACGAACTCGTCCCAACGCGCGGACAAGGCTTTGTCTTGCGCGGCCAGGCGCGCAATGCGAAGAGCGCTGGTCATTCAGGCCGGGCTCAGCGTGGGCGCCGGAGCGCGCGGGCTGGCCTCGCGGCCGAGGAAGATGTCGTCCATCCGGCCCCAGCGGAAATCGCCGAGCAGGCGCGCGATGCGGTCATGGGTGCGCGGGATGTTGACGTAGTGGCGAAAGCGCGTCTTCGCGTTGATGCCGGGGATGCGCGGTTGGTCGGCATCGATCTCCCAGGGGTGGAAGTAGAAGACCGCCGGCTCGCCGTCGATCTCGTTGACGCGGCGAATCATCCAGCGCGACAGCGCATAGGGCAGCAGGCGGAAATAGCCACCGCCGCTGCTGGGCAGGTTGCGAGAGCCCATGCGCAATGTCGTCACCGGGATCTCTAGCAGCCCTTCGCGCACCGGGTAGGCGAAACGAGGCGAATCGGGCATGCCGTAGTGGTCGTGGGCGATGGGGTAGACGCTGGACGAGTAGCGGTAGCCCGCGTCTCGCAGCACGTCAAAGGCCCAGAGGTTGTCCTTGCCGATCGAGAAGCTCGGGGCACGGTAGCCGACGACGGGCACGCCACCGAGGTCCTCCAGCAGCTTCTTGGCGCTGGTGATGTCCTCGAGAAAGGCCGCTGGACTCAGGTCGCTGGCACGCTCATGACCATAGCCGTGGCTGGCAAGTTCATGGCCACCGGCCACAATGGCCTTGACGAGCTGCGGGTAACGCTCGGCGATCCAGCCCAGCGTGAAGAAGGTGGCTTTGACCTGCTTGGCGGCGAGCAGCGCCAGGATGCGGTCGATGTTGCGCTCCACCCGGCATTCCAGGCCGTTCCAGTCTTCGCGGCGGATGTAGGGCGCGAAGGCGGAGACCTGGAAGTAGTCCTCCACGTCAATGCTCATCGCGTTGCGCAGCGCTGGGGTCTTGGTGGGCATCAGCATGGCAGTGCCGCCCGGCCGCCCGAAGGCGCTGCAGCCCGCGCGGAGGGCAGTGAACGATGTGAGCGTGGGGGCATCATTCGTACCTCAATGCTGCTTGACGGCGTCCACCAGCTTCTGCAGCAGCGCCAGCGTCTGCAGGTTGATGCGCTCCAGTCGCATCATGCTGCGCTCCAGGCGCTGCAGGCGGTCGGTGTGGTGATCGGCATTCAACGCCGCGATTTCGCTGGACAGGCCATCGACCTCGGCGACGCTCAACTTCAGCTTTGACACGTCCAGGGCGCCCGGCGCACTGTCCAGGGTACCGGGGCGGCT
Organism: uncultured Roseateles sp.; assembly: GCA_963422775.4. Lineage (GTDB taxonomy): Bacteria > Pseudomonadota > Gammaproteobacteria > Burkholderiales > Burkholderiaceae_C > Pelomonas. The sequence goes on along the minus strand of CAUJSJ030000039.1, from coordinate 33,427 downwards.
GTCGGGCAGCCGGGCGGGCACGCTGTCCAGCGGGCTGGCGTCGCTGTGGCGCGGCGTCTCGCTCTCCTGGGCGATGTCGCGCAGCACTTCCTTCACATCGGCCAGGGTCAGATGGCTGCGGCCCTGCATGAAGCCCAGCAACAGCAGGCGGTCGCACAGGCGGTTGATGCGGCGCGGGATGCCGTTGCTGGCCTTGTGGATGGCCGGGAAGGCGTCGTGGTCAAAGGTGGGCTTGCCGGTGGAACCTGCGCACTTCAGGCGGTGCTCCATGTAGCGCTGTGTCTCGTCCTCGTCCATCGGGCCGATGTGGCAGGTCGCCGCGACGCGCTGGCGGAACTGCTCCATCTCGGGCCTTTGCAGGATGCCGCGGAATTCGGGCTGGCCGACGAGGAAGGTCTGCAGCAGCGACTGGTTGCTGAACTGGAAGTTGGACAACATGCGCAGCTCCTCCACCGCGCGCGGGGTCAGGTTCTGCGCCTCGTCGACGATGAGCAGGCAGCGCTTGCCCTGGGTCACCTGATTGACGAAGAAGGCTTCCAGCGTCATCAGCAGCTCGGACTTGGGCGCGTCCTTCACCCGCACGCCGAAGGCTGCACCGACCATGCGCAGCGTGTCCTCGGCGTCGAGCTGGGTCGTCACGACGTTGCCGATGACGACGTTGCTGCGGTTCAGGCTGTCGAGCAGGCCGCGCAGCAGCGTCGTCTTGCCGGCGCCGATCTCACCGGTGATGACGATGAAGCCGTCGTTGCGCAGCACGCCGTAGTCCAGGTAGGCCTTGGCCCGGCGATGCTGCTTGCTGCCGTAGTAGAAGTTCGGGTCCGGGCTGAGCTGGAAGGGCTTGCTGCTCAGCCCAAAGAAAGCTTCGTACATATCAGTGGCCTCCGACCACCCGCAGCCACTGGCACATCCCCATGAAGGGTCGCGAGCGACGTGAGCGTGAGGGCTGTTTCATTTCAGAACTGTTGAGTCAGGGTGGCGTAGGCCGCATTCTCGGAGTACGTGACAACACCGTCGAAGCCACTGTGGCGCACGCCGAGTTGCAGGCTGATTCGTGAACCCAGGCGGGCATTCCAGTTGGCCGTCAAGCTGGTCAGTTGCGTGCGTGGCGTGTTCGGATCTCCAATCGTCTGCTGGCGCGACGCCGTCAGCGCCAGACCCGACACCGGCGACAACTGATAGCTGCCCGAAAGCGAAATCGAGCGCTGGTCGACCTGAGAGTTGTTGGCAAGGTCGCCTTGATTGAGGCCGCTGCCCAGGCGGCTTGTGACGGCGCGGCTGAGGCTGGCCGTCAGGCTGGTGCGCAAGCCCTGCAACGTGAAGCTGAGCATCTGGTTATGCAACTGGCTCGGACCGGTGGAAAGGAAGCCGAGAGACGCGGGCGAGTCCGGCGACAGGCCCTGCAACTGCAAGAAGGCTCGCACCGACGCATCGCGCTTGATCGGATCCGGTTCCAGCGTAGCGAACATCAGGAAGTACAGGTCGTAGTTGGTGCGTACGCCACCAAGGGCGCCAGTGTTGCCCAACGTGACGGTGCGGGTATCAGACAGCCGCCAGACTGAATGCACCATGCGATGCTCGAAGCTCAGGCCGTGACTGTTGCCATACTGATGGCGCTGCCAGTTCCCGTTGACGCGCGTGCGCGGCGTGGGCGTCCAGTCAGCCGTGATGCCGCCGGTGACGCCATCCTTCCCGCCAGCCGCGGAGCTGAGGTAGTCGTTGCGCTCACGGCCCGCATTGACCGTGAACGACCAGTCAGGGTCGGGCCGATAGTTCAGGCCCCCGGTCAGCGAACTCGTGCGATTGGACAGCGCTCCAGTGGGCCGTACCTGTTGCGTGCTGGCCTGCAAATACCAGCCCAGCAGGCCGGGATTGAGTTGGTTCACGCGCAGCGTGCTTCCAGTGCCACGGCTGTCACCCAAGCCGCTGCCACGCACTTCCGTGATGGAGAAGTTGCCACGCAGGTCAAAGTTGGCAAAGCCGCCCAGTTGCCCGTGGAGCACCGGAGAAACGTTCAACGTGCCGGTTTCGCGCCGGTTAGGGTTGTCCAGCGCCGAGATCGCCCCTTGCGATCCCAGCGTTGGTGCGGACTGCAAGCCAAAGGCCGAGGCGCTTTGCTGTCCTATGCTGGCCTGGGCATCGACGTAGAGCGTGCGCGGCACGATTTCGGCTTGGCCGGAGGCCGACAGCGAGTTCTGGACCTGAGAGCGCTGGCTGGATTTCAGATAGGCGATGCCGTTGAGCGAATAGTCCAAGCTGCCACGCAAGGCGCCGCTGTTGCGCACGATGCTGATGCCGGGCGACACGGTCGTGATGAGAGCTGCATCCTTGTCATGGTCGCTGAGCTTGAGGTTGTCGGTCCAACCCAAGGAAAAGCCAAGACGCGGCTGTATCGCCGAACTGCTCGCCACGCCCGCACTGTCACCCTGCTGGGCATGAGCAGCCGCCGTGATGACGGCAAGGGCCAGAAGCAGATGGCGCGACTCAGGTCTGAGCCGAGTCATTGCTGCCATAGCCGTATCCGTACCCGTAGCCGTACCCATAGCCGTATCCGTAGCCGTAACCACCGGCGGCGTTGGGGCTGGCCTGGTTGAGCAGCATCATCTTTACCGGACAGTTCTCGATCGTTGCCAGCGCCTGCTGGACGGCGCTCTGAGCCGTCTTCTCGGCGTGCACGACGATGATGATCTGACCCATGTGCGAGGCCAGCACCCGGGACTCGGTCGTCAGCAGAAGCGGCGGCGAGTCGAAGATGATGATGCGATCCGGGTAGCGTTTGGCCATGTTGTCCAGCAGATGCCTCATCGCATCGCTGGCGAGCAGTTCGGTAGCCCGCGGATGCGGTGTACCGCTAGGCAGGATGGTGAGCTTCTCGACGTTGGTGCGCAGCAATACCTCGGGCATCTCGACGCGCTCTTCCAGCACATCCAGCAGGCCGGGGCCTTGTGGCAGGCCCAGCATGCGCAGCACCGAGGGCCGGGCCACGTCGGCGTCGACCAGCATGACGGTGTTGTCCAGCTCAGCCGCAATGCTCAGAGCCAGGTTCACGGAGGTGAAGCTCTTGCCCTCACCGGCCAGCGCGCTGGTGACCATCAGCAGGTTGGCATGGTTGATCGTCGCGGCACCCTTGCCCATCGCGTTCTTGATCAGTGGCCGCTTGATGACACGGTACTGGTCGCCGGTCTGGGAGCGCGGCGTGTGAGGCATCAGAAAGCCCTGAGCCGCCAGTGCCACAACGTCAAGTTCAACGCGCTTGGAGGACGGATGATGGCCGTCCTCCTGGATAGAGATGCCCACGTGTGAACGGGTCGCAGCCTCCGTGATGGGCACGACGGCGATCGGGCTGGGCGGGGTCTCGGCCGGCGCTACGGTCTCGGTCTCGGGCGCTGGTCTTGCCTGCTCATCGCCAGGCAGAACTACGCCAGCTTGGCGCAGTTGCTCGAGCCGTTGAGCGGCTTGTTCAATCAGGCTCGTCATGTCAAACCACCTGCCGGCTCAGTTGCACAGCCAAAACCGTCAATGCGACGGCAAACATCGCCAGCAACCCCCCGGCTCCAGCAGAAAAACGAATCAACTCGACCCGCTGCCGAGCGCGGTCGGCATCCGTCACCAGACGGGTCACGACACCGAGGATTGGCAACTCCACACGCGCACGCAGGTCGTTCGCGTCATGGAACACCGGACGCAGTTGGCTTGCCGCAAATGTCGTGAACACCCCAACGCCCAAGGCCGCCGCCATCGCCCCCGCCAGCAACAGCAGACGGTTGGGCGCCACAGGCTTGGGATTGGCGCGAGGCGGATCGATGACGCGGAAGTCCGCCACACCTGAAGCGACGTCAAGCTCACCGGAAATGGAGGCTTGCTCGCGGCGCTGCACGAGATCCTCGTAGTTGCGCTTGTGAATCGCATAGTCGCGATTCAATTGAGCCGCCTCGGCCTCCACCTGTGGCGCGGTCTTCATGGCTGAAAGCGCCTGGGAATAGCGACCCGAGTATTCGTCAACACGGGCCTTGAGCGACGCCACCTGAACTTCGGTCGTCGCGACGATGCGCACCAATTCCTGCATCGCCAGGCTGCCACTGGTCTGCCCGACCGATGCCATGGGGACGTTCATCGCAGCCTTGCGCAATTCGGCGACCTCGCGCTTTTTCTGCTCCTCAAGATCCTTGATGAGCTTTCGCGTCGCGATGATGTCCGGATGCTGATCGGTGTAGCGCTGCAGCAATGCATCCAGATTGCGCCGATGCTCGGCCAGCCGCGCGTCGAGTTCGGGCGTGCTGACGTTGGCGGCGGACTCCTGCATCAGGCTCTGGGCGGTTGTCTGCGCGCCACCACGTGACTTCTCTGCCTCAAGCTGCGCCTTGGCCGCGTCTCGCGCATTGATCGCTTCGCGGTATTCGAGACGGGCGCGATCCAATTGCGCGTTCAGCTCGGCGATGTGCGCCGCCGAGTCCTTACCATCGCCGGCCATATTGGACAGATTCTTGAGCCGGAATTCCTTCAGTCGGGTCTCAGCCTCTTCCAGCTTGGCCTCGTAGGCCTTGATCTGCTCGTTGATGAAGGTTGTCGCCGTGGAGGTGCCCTGGCGCGTCTGACCAAGGCTGGACTCGACAAAGATGGATACCAGGGCCTGCACGACGCGCTTGGCCGTTTCCGGGTCGCTATCGCGATAGCCGAGGATATAAAGGTTGTCGCGACCGCTGCTCTGAATGGACAGGTTGGTCGTCACCGTCTCGATAGTCGCCTCTTGCTGGGCCTTGGACTGGTTCTTCAGATCCAGGTCAGCCATGCGCACGAGCTTTTCGACATTGGGTCGACTGATCAGCGTGCGGCTCAACATCGTCACCTGCTGCTCGACATTGGGCTGAACGGCCAAGCCGGACATCAGCGGCTTCAGGATGGATTGAGTGTCCACGTAGATGCGGGCGCTGGCCTCATAGCGGTCCGGCAGCACGAACACCACCACGGCACCGACGACGCCAGCAACCCAAGCAACGACCAAGCCGACCCAGCGGTACTTCCACATCCGCCGGACGATGATCAGGAGCTGACCAATCAGCAATTCCATGGAGGACAGTCTCGGTTAAAGCTATATCGAAGACAGGCGCAGCCCTAGAAGCGCGCCAACCAAAATTCAGAACATGCTTTGAGGAATGATCAAGATGTCGCCGGGACGCATCTCCACATTCGCCGAAACGTCACCCCGCTTGATCAGATCCTTCAGCCGCACCGAATACTGCTTGTTGCCCTCGGCCGTACGCAGGATGGTCGCGCTGTTGCCAGCGGCGAAGTCGGTGAGACCGCCAACCGCGATCATCACGTCGAGCACAGTCATCTTCTGCTTGTAGGGCAGGAACTGGGGCTTTGCAGCCTCACCGACGACGCGGATCTGTTCGCTGTACGGACCGACAAAACCTGTGACGATGACGGTCACAACTGGGTCGCGCACATATTTGCCAAGTTGCTTCTCGACTTCACGCGCAACCTGCACCGAGGTCTTGCCCTGCACGACCATCTCGTCGACGAGCGGCGCGGCGATCTTGCCATCGGGGCGCACGGGCACAGACATCGACAACTCGGGATTGCGCCAGACTTGGATGTTGATGTTGTCGCCGGCACCGATGATGTAGCTGTAGTCGTCGTTCGCGACCGTAGGCGGCGCCGCCGGATGGTTGATGCTAGCGCAGGCAGCCAACAGCACGAGGCCCATTGCGGCCGCAGTACGGCTGAGCCAGGTAACGCGGAACGCGATGGCAGAACTCGCTGCGCTTTCGGCCGACAACATCAGTTGCGCACCTTTGTTGTTCGAAGCATGAAGGTTGTCCAAGGCGAGTCCTCTGTGGGTCTATTCATCGAAAGCCCGGCCCTCGCGAACGGTGCAACCCGCCGCGGCAAGGGGCCAAAGCCTTGGAATCATGCCATAGCACCACCCCATATCCGGCAACCTGAATCGGGGGCTTACGTTGCGCCGCGCGGACTTTCACACACGCTAGGCACGGACGTTTTTGGCTCGGGAACCGGGAGTCCAGCCCCGGCTACAGCAGCCAGGCGCGATCGGGCTGCCCAGCTCGAATGCCAGTTTCAACGCCCATGTGTGACGCTGGTCGGCCGCCAACGCCCGGATCACCGCGAGCGGCCACTCAGGAACTCCACATCCCTGCTCGGTAGCTGCTGCAACGCTTGCACCGAAAGGCGCTCCGAGCGCGCCTTCGGCGCCTCCCCGTGACCGACGCGCCCCATGAAAACGGCCCTGCGAGCGATGTCGGGGGACCAGAGGTGGTCGAGGCTGTCGCCCACCTTATGGGCCATTTTCGACAACCTGGAGAGCAACGGGAACACGGCCTGCTCGCGCGCATACCGGGCAAAGACGAGCGGCGTGATCGCCGGTTGCATGCACAAGCCCAGGCTGGTGACGGTCAACCAGAATCGTTGAATGCGGCGGCCAGCTTCGATCCGGTCATCGAAGGTTTGCGGCGGATTGGCCGCCGCGATTGCAAAATGACCCGCACAGGCGATGGCCGGCATGAAGTCCATCAGCAATCGGGGCATCCAGGTGCCGGCCAGAAAGCGATTGGAGAATTGCACCCGCTGCCAGTCTGCCAGCACGAACCGCATCGACGGCAAAAGAAAGCGGGGGGCACCGAGAGCCTGATCGGGAATCCCTTCCTCGCTGAATTGGGCATCCCACCGGATCATGTTTTTGTGCACCACGTAGGCCTCCGGGCTGATCAGCCGGATCTTGGCCGAATAGAACAGCATCAACGCCATCCGCAAACGATCGACCAGGCTCGATTTCCACGCCACGAAATACCCCGGTCCGACACTGCGCTGCAGCGCACTCAACGCAGCCTCGTCAAGCGCCTTCGTTGAGAATTCACGCCGCTGCACGCTACGACTCCTGATACTGCCTACCAATGGATCGGCAACGATGGATTTATCGTGCGAAAGATGCAGATCAAATATCGGCTCAAACTCCGAAAATATCTCAGCCAGACTGACTTGTACTCGCAAGCCCCAACTGGTGGCGGCAATTGCGAAAGTTTCCAGCATCGCCCCCATCGATATCTGCTGAGAGTGGCCGTCCCGGTCGTAGAAGTCGCGCTTGTCGAGCCCGTACACCTTGACGTGCAGAGGACTGACGATATTAAAGCGCCATGGCTGGCTGTTGTCGCCGCTGGGCGCCCAGCGCGCTAGCTCGATGATCTGTTCGATGATTTCTTGTGTGCTCATACCCATATCCTTTGATGCGCTTTTTGCCCCCGGCTGCGCCTAACCGGGGCGAGGCAGCTGCACAACGAGCCGCGCCGGGCAGATCCCGAGGCTGGTTTGTCGGCGTTGCTTGGGGCATGATGCCGACAAATGCAATTTTGCTGAATATTCAAGCGGGTGAGAACTTGGACGCCAACGCACATTTTGACTACGACGACGCGTTCTCCAGGAACATCGGTTGGGTCACAAGAGAAGAACAACACAAATTGCGACAGGCGCGGGTGGCCATTGCCGGCGGCGGCGGCGTCGGCGGCGCCCACGCCCTGACGCTGGCCAGGCTGGGCGTCAGCAAGTTCCATCTGGCCGACTTCGACGACTTCGAAGTCCACAACTTCAACCGTCAGGTCGGCGCTTTCATGTCAACCGTGGGGCGACCGAAGGCTGCGGTACTGGCGGAAATGATCCGCAACATCAACCCCGGAGCCGACGTTCGCTGCTTCGACGACGGCGTAACCCCGGCCAATCTGGATGCCTTCATGGAAAGCATAGACGTCTATGTGGACAGCATCGACTTTTTTGCGATCGAAGCGCGACGGATGGTCTTCAAAGCCTGCCATGAACGCGGGACACCTGCGCTGACCGCGGCGCCGCTGGGCATGGGAGTTTCGCTGTTGTATTTCCGGCCTGGCGGCATGAGCTTCGAGGACTACTTCAGGGTCGAGGGCCATAAACAGCAGGAACAATATGCGCGCTTCATCGCAGGGCTTTCGCCGGCAATGTTGCAGCGCAACTATCTGGTGGCACCGGAAGCTGTGAACTTCCACGAGAAACGCGGCCCATCAACCATGATGGCCTGCGACTTGTGTGCAGGCGTCATGGGGACCTCAGTGCTGAAGGTGCTGCTGAACCGTGGCGAGGTTCGTGCCGCCCCCTGGGCCATGCAATTCGACGCCTATCGGCAGAAGTTGAGCTTCACCTGGCGGCCGTTCGGCAATGCCAACCCCATGCAGCAGATCCTTCTGATGCTGATCCGGTCCAAATTGAAGGGCGAACCCAGCTCGAACTGACTCCACTTGCCATCGTACCAAGGCAATCCCGGCCGGGAACTAGCGGCCAATAAATGAAAAATGGCGCCCCGAGGAGCGCCATTTTTCCTGAGGCTTGACAGCTCAGGCGTTGCGGCGACGCCGCACAGCACCACCGGCGGCAACCAGGGCCAGACCCACCAGGGCCAGCGAAGCCGGCTCGGGGACGACGGAGACCATGTCGATCTGCAGGTCAACGTCTTTGACGGCGCCGCCCGTGTTGATGATCGCCTCCAGCGCGCCAACGCTGGAGAAGTTCGCGCCGGCACCCGTCGAAACGCCCAACGTGGAGAACAGGCTGAACGGGACGAAGAAGGTACCCACGCCGCCGGCAACCAGCGTCAGCGACGAGTAGTTCGACGCGTCGGTGTAGACATTCAGCGTGAACGGGAAGCCAGCATCCGTCGACAGCACCTTCAGTTGGAAGCCCACGGCTTGGGAGGCAAAATTCAGGCCGCCCAGGCCGGTCGCGTCAATCGTCGCGAAGTTGTCGAAGTGAGCGCCGTCCCAGCGGACGATGCCTTGACCGCGTTGGCCGGTGTCTTGCGAGAAGCGCAGCACGCCGCCCGACACGCCGATCTTCACGCCGTCCGGATTCGCGTCGTCAGCGGCTTCGGCGACCTTGTTGATGTACAGATCGCGGTAGCCACCCAGGATCGATGCGCTGAAGGCCGAGGTCGACGTCAGAGCATTGCCGTCAGTGACGGTGTCTTGCAGCTGAGTTTGGACTTGCGAAAAATCGTCGACCAACAACCCGGCCTGAGCGCCAGCAGCCAGAGCCAGCATTGCCGCAGCTGCAGTTGCCTTGAGAAACTTGTTCATGAAATCTCCTTGAAAAGACACAGACTTTGGAGCTGCACCTCGGTGCCTCACCCACGCACTTTTGTAAGCATGCATCGTGCCAACAACAAACTTCCCTTTAAAAACAATGAGCTACATCATCCATCGCTCACAACGCACGCACGGACGGGGCAGCCTGTAAAAAAACTCGACACCGCGTCAACGACGTTCTGCCAGCGGTCGGCGGGCCCGCGTGACTGCAACCCTGAGCATGCGCGTCAAAAGTTCGCCGTGCCGCGGCTCGCAATCATTGCCGACCCTCGTCTCCGGCGATCGCGCCTTGCACGATTTCATCATTCCAAACGGGCGGAGCAGAACGGCTTCTGCGAAAATCCTACCGTGTGCTCAGCGCATCGCGTTTCGGTAGCGCCACCCATCTTCCCGGGCGGGATCACAATTGATAAAGCTGAGTGCAGCAGGAGGCCACCCATGGAAATCGACTCGACGACAGCAGCCAGCGCGCTTGAAGGCGCCGCACCCAGATTCGGCTCGACAGAATACCGGGAGCAGTTCCGGGGCCAGGCACGCACCCGGCTGGATGGCCGCTGGTACGCGCTGATCAATCTGTTCCTGCTGCTGTCCATCATGATCGGGCTGGCGCTGTCGATACAGCACTACGACGTAATATTCTGGGTGTCGCTGCCCGCCTATTTCCTGATCGTGAATGGCGTCGAATACTGGCTACACCGGTATCCGATGCATCGCAAGATGACTGGCATGCTTATTGTCTACGAGCATGTGACCATTCATCACAACTTCTACGCCAACGAGCATTTCTTCTTTGAGGAACCGGCAGACTTCTATGCAGCCATACTCCCGCACTACATTTTTATCGGCCTAACCCTCGTGATTACCATTCTGGGCGGCGCTGTCGGGCTGTTGTTCGGCGCCGACCGCGGTCTTGCATTTGCGTTCGTGGCTTATGCGTATTATTTGATCTATGAACTGCTGCATTTCAGCTATCACACGCCCCAATCCAGTTTCGTCAAGCGGATTCCCTTTCTCGCGCGCCTGTCCCGCATGCACATCCAGCATCATCAGACGAAATTGATGGCGCACTACAACTTCAATATCACGTTCCCGATATTTGACGTGCTCCTGGGCACGCTCTACAAGGAACCGCGTGGCGGATCGCGCCCCGGCTGATCATCCGGCTTCACCTCACCCAAAACGACTGCGCTGACACTCAGTTCGCAGAAAACTTGAGCGTGGCGAGGAGCGCAGTCACATTGGATACAGGTATCGCATAGCTGATGCCCGACGGTGCACTCAGCGCAGATTCCCGATTCCCCTTCACCAGCACCATGTTGACGACGCCGATGACCTCACCGGTATCGGCGTCCAGCACCGGCCCACCGCTGTTGCCGGGATAGGCCGTCACGTCGAGCTGGAGGATGTCGAAGGCACCTTGCCTCAATTGCCGGACCGCGCGCTCCGACAAGCCTTGCGGCCCGGCGGCAGGCGGCGTGATCGCCGCCCGCGACGCCACGATCCCCCGGTGGGTGACATGCGCATAGCCGAGGGCACCGCCGAGCGGGAAGCCCATCAGGGCGATGGACGTGCCCTCCCTGGCGTCACCGGCGGCGAGCCGCAGCGGTGGAATCGGGACGCCTTCGTCTATTTTCAGGATGGCAAGATCACGGGTGCTATCGCTCGCGACCAGTTTGGCGCTGCGCATCACCCAGTCCGTTTCAGGCGTCCAGAACTGGATGGCCACCGAGCGATCGATCCGCCCCGGGGTTTCAGGCGGCAGCACATGGACGTTGGTCACGACATGGCGCCCATCTGCCACGACGAAGCCACTTCCCCGGAAACCGAACCGCGGGCTGTCCATCAAGCCGTAACTGCCCACCAGGACGACGGAACGCTTCGCGCGGGCGATCAGAACGGGCAGCGGCTCGGTCCCAGCGGTGGAACCGGTGCAGGCCACCCAGGCTGCGACGGCAAGCAGGCTGCGGCGATCAAGGCTCACAGGTCGCCCGCGACGTGCTCGGTCTCCAACGCACTGACGGCGCGGCGCCAGACCTCGTCGGGCTCTTCGAGCTTGAAACCGTAGAACTCGCCGGTGTCGCCGTGGTGGTGGCGCATGACCTTCACGTCCAACGTCGCCTTGTCCTGGCTGCCTAGCTCCACCCACACCGAGCCCTCGGCACCGACCGGGATGTCGAGCTTAGACTGGGCCTGGAAGCCCGAAAGCGAAATCTCGATGACCGTCATCACGATGGAACGACCTTCGCCCTCGACGCGCAAGCGCAACTCGGCCGGGCAGCGCAGCGAGAAACGCTGGTGGCGCCGCATCGGATGGAAGCCCGTGGGCGAGCCCCTCATCATGGGCAGCACGGCGCGGAATTCGGGCTGGTCGTAGATGGACCACAGCAGCGCCTTGCGGCGGTCGTCGAGCTCCTCGAAGACCTTGCTGCGCTGGTTGAAGAAATGGTCGAGGGTGGCCGGCGTCAGCACCGGGTCGTTGGTCGTGAAGTAGCGGCGCTTGGGCAGCTTGATGTGGGGCAGGCGCAACTGGACGAAATAGTGGTGCAGGTTCTTTCGTTCCTTGCGCTTGCCATAGACGCGGCGGAAGATTTCCTTCGCGATGGGCAGGTCCAACGCCGCACCGACGGCCGGCGCGCCGTTGGCGAAGTCGTACTTGTCGACGACGGTCTCCTGCAGGCGCTCGAAGAACAGCAGCGACTCGTAGAGTTCGATCTTGTCCGGGTTGACGGCGATGACCAGGTGGCGCGTGTCGAAGTACTCAGTGCAGTACTCGTACATGAACTTCATCAGCGGGAACAGGATGGCCCCGCCCGTCTTGCGGAAGTCCGGGTGCACGGCCAACGCCGAGATCTCGGCGATCTGCCCCTGCTTGGCGCGCACCTCGGTGAGGTCGAAGACGGCCTGCAGAGGGAAGCCGAAGACACCCTCGCGGATCATGGACATCGTGCCCACGACGCGGCCGTCGTACTTGGCGCACAGCGTCGTCGTCGTCGGCAGCGCGTGATACATGGTCACGCGCAGCCCCGACGGTGCCGGCTTCATGAAGCCGCTGGCGACGTAGGCGTCATGCAGGATGCGAAAGCAATCCTCCAGCTCTTCACGGGTCTCGGCGACCTTGAGTTCGAGCCGGGGATCGGGCGCCCGATCGCAATCGATCATGCGCCGGTAGATCCCGTGGCGCAGGTCCTGCGGCAGAAGTGCGAACGTCCGACGCAGCAGCTGATGGAATTTCTTGCGCAGGCTCGCTTGCTTGATTTGCATCCGCCCTCCAGAGAGGTTGAAAAGAACCCAAGCTTGACTACTTCAACGAAGCCAGGAGCTTCTGAACCTCATCCTGGCCAGAGAAGCCCATGCCCAATTCACTCAGCTTCTCCAATTCCTGACGCGCCTCGGTATTCTTGCCGGACTGGGCCAGGTACTGTGCAAGATGCAGCCGATGCAACGGCTGATCGGGTTCGATCTTGACGGCGCGGCTCTGCAATTCGAGCGCCTTGTCCAGCTGGCCCGCCGCCAGATAGATCTCCGCTGCAGTATCCAGCAGTGCCGCGCTGTTCGGCGCCCCGGCAAGGGCCTGCTGCACGTTCGCCAACGCGCCGGGCTTGCCGGCGTGATGCAGCAGCCAGGCCAGGTTGTTCAACGAAACAGGATCGTTTGGCCGTGCGGCGAGCACCTTGCGATACGCCTTTTCAGCAGCGTCGTATTGCTGCTGGCGCAGCGCTTCGCTGCCCAGGTAGTACTGGAAGTCAGGATCATCGGGTTTCTGGCTCAGCCATTGGGCTTGGAACTTGGCCGCTTCCGAAGTCTGCCCGGCCTTGAGCAGCGAACGGTGCAGCCTGGCCGCCGTCGTCCCGTCGGGCTGCTTCTGCTGCGCCGTCCGGTACGCAGCCGCGCTTTCCGGGAACTTCAGCTTGGACGACAGCAGATCGCCTTCCAGCAGCCAGCCGACCGAGCTCTGCGGCGACCGGGCCTGAACGGTCTTGGCCTGGGCCAAGGCTTCATCAGTCTTGCCTGAACGCGACAACAGCCGCACGAGCATGGCTTGCGCGGGCAAGTCGTCCGGCTTGACGGCCAGCGCCCTCTTCAACTGGCCGATGGCGGCGGGGACATCCTTGCGGGCCAGCTCGACATCGACAAGCCGCATCAGCGGCTGCATGGCCTGCGGCTGCTGTGCCGCCGTCTTGTTGAAGGCTGCAGCGGCCCTGCTGAGGTTGCCGACGGCGAGCTCCGTCACTCCCACAAGATCCTGCAGGCGGACACTGTCCGGGATGCGAGCGAGCCCTTCAGAGGCGGCGGCGACCGCTGCGGGATAGTCCCGCTGATCCAGCAGCAACTGCACCAGCGCCAAGCGCGGCGCCTCATCCTCCGGGAATTTCTTGACGACCGCGTCGGACTGCGCACGGATCTCTTCACGCGGAGCCCCGGCCAGTGCGCGGGCAGCGATCAGGGCCAGGGCGGCATTCACGGACTTGGGATCCGCCGCGACGAGGCGCTCGAAGCGTTGGGCCGCTTGTGCCGGCCTCCCACTGGCAAGGTCCACCCGGGCGAGCTCGAAGGCCGCAGGTGCGTAGGACGCGGAACGCTTGAGCGCCAGTTCCAACGATTCCCGCGCCTTGTCCGGCTGGCCACGCCGCTGCTCGACCTGCGCACGGAGATAGGCGCCGGCCGGGTGGTCCGGCAATTTCCTGTTGACGGCTTCGGCAACCTTCTCGGCGTCATCCAGTCGGCCCGCACGAATGTGCGCGACGAACAGCAGGAGTTCGGCTTCGACCCCCTTGGCGGCACTCTTGTCCGCATCCGCAATGGACTGCAACGCCGACAGCCCTTCGTTCGTGCGTCCCTGGTTGATGTCCGACAGCGCCAGGGCGGCGCGGCTGCGCACGTCCGCGGGGTTGGACTTCACGGCCAACTGCTGCATGCGGCGCGCGGCAGCGGCGTCACCCAGCTGCGTGTAGGCGTCCCCGGCGGCGGCATAGACTTCCGCCGGCACCTTGGACTCGTCCTTTTCCAACAGCGGCTGCAAGGCGTTCAGCGCCTTGCGCGGATCGCCGGCGCGCAAGTACGCACGTGCCAGCAGCACGCGAACGGCGGGCGGCGATAGGGACGACGGCGCCGCCTTGGACAGGTGGGCGATGGCTTGCGCGTAGTTGCCGCGCTCGTATTCGACCATGCCGGCCAGGTGCAGGAAGCGCGCATTCTCGGGCGCCGCCTTCAGCAGCAACTGGGACACCTCGCGCGCATTCTTGAGATCCTTGCGCTCGAAGGCCAGCAAGCCCTGGTAGTAGCGGTGATCGATGTTGTTCGGCCGCGCCTTGTTGAGCTGGGCCAGCTGGTTTTCGACACCCGCGTAGTCCTGCTGCCGCCACAGCAGCTTGATGATGCCCAGGTGGGCATCCAGGGCGTCCGGCTGCAGGCGCAGGGCCTCGCGGTAGGCCGCCAGGGCGTCTGCCGGGTCCCCCTGGGCGGCTAGCACCATTTCCGCACGTGCAGCCCAGCCATTGACGGCTTCGGGGTGAGCCTTGATGAGCTCGTCTACCTGGGCCAGCGCCCCAGACTTGTCGCCGTTGACCATGGACAGCCAAGCGATCGACACCCTGGCAGCGATATTATTAGGGTCGGCAGCGACTGCCGCTTCAGCAGCAATACGCGCATCCGCATACTTGCCCTTGGAGCCATATGCCATGGAGAGTGCTGCCTTGAGCTCGGCCTGGCGCACTGGCGTTGCGAGCTGGACGTCGGCGAAGTCAGCGATGAACTTGTCCGTCAGGCCCAGGGCCAGCAGCGTGGTCGCCATCACGGGCGACAACTCATCCTTGCTGTAGCCCCCATCGCGCGCCTTGTTGAGCTCCAGCCAAGCGCTCCGGGGTTCACCGCTCTCAAGCAGGGCCTTTCCCAGGAAGAATCTCGCCTCCGCCGACGCCGAGTCCTTGGACAGGGCGTTTTTGAACTCGATGGCCGCCCCTTTGTAGTCCTTCTTAGTCATGCGGGCCTTGCCGGACTGCACGTACTGCTGCGCCGTCTGCTCAGAACACCCGGTGACAGTCAGCCCCATCGCTAGCGTAAGCACCGCGATACCCGGCCATCCGAACACTGTCTTGTTGGTCTTAGTCATTTGATCTGCAACCGGTTCATCATGTCGTAGAGGGTCGGGCGGCTGATACCTAACAACTCGGCCGCACGAACGATATTGCCATCAGTACGCGCCAGCGCCGTGATGAGGGCGTGCCGTTCGGCGTTTTCGCGCACGGTGCGCAGATCCAGCGTGGCGCTCCCATCCGTCTGCGTGTCCGTTGTCCGCAAGCCAAGATCCACCGCCGCGATGCGGTCGTCTTCGGCCATGATGACGGCACGCTTGAGCATGTTTTGCAGCTCGCGCACGTTGCCCGGCCAGCGGTGCTTCTCCAGCGCGCGCAGTGCATCGTCCGCCAACGTGGGGACGGGGCGCCGCATGTCGGTCGCGAAGCGGCGTGCAAAGGCATGCGAGAGCAGCACCGGGTCGCCCAGGCGCTCCCGCAGCGGCGGGATCTCGACAACGATCTCAGCGAGACGGTAGTAGAGATCCTCACGGAAACGGCCATCCGTGATGCGCGTCTTGAGATCCTGATGCGTCGCACCGACCACGCGCACATCGATCGGAATCTCCTGGCGACCACCGACGCGCTCGATGACGCGCTCCTGCAGGAAGCGCAGCAGCTTGGCCTGCAGCGACATGGGCAGGTCGCCGATCTCGTCAAGCATCAGCGTGCCGCCATTGGCCGTCTCGATCTTGCCGAGCGTGGACTTGGTCGCCCCCGTGAATGCGCCCTTCTCGTAGCCGAAAAGTTCGCTTTCCAGCAGCGTCTCGGGGATGGCTGCGCAGTTGATGGCGACGAAGCGGCCCTTGCGCTTGGAGGCGTCATGCAGGCCCTGGGCCAGCACCTCCTTGCCTGTGCCGCTCTCGCCCAGCAGCAACACAGTGGCATCGCTGGGCGCAACCTTCTCGATCATGCGGCAGACACGCTGCATGCCAGGGTCGCGCGTGATGAGGCCCGAGAAAACGTCGCTGCTCTGCTGCATTTGCAGGCGGCGGTTCTCCTGCTGCAGCTCGTATAGCCGATAGGCTCGCTCAACGGTCAGGCTCAAGACGTCGGGATCGACGGGCTTGGCGAGGAAGTCATAGGCGCCCATGCGGATGGCCCGCAACGCGTTTTCCTGATCGTTCTGACCGGTCAGCACGATGACCTTGACGCCAGGGTCGAGCTCCAGCAATTTCTCAAGACACCTGAAACCCTCGGACACCGAGTCCCGGTCCGGCGGCAGGCCGAGATCCATCGTGACGACGGCGGGGCTGTTGCGGCGGAACTGCAGCACTGCACTGGCGACGTCGTCAGCCGTGACCGACTCGAAGCGATCAAGTGACCACTTGAGCTGCTTCTGCAAGGCGAGATCGTCTTCGACAATCAACAGCGGTGCGTGGCGTGGTGTGCTCATTGGGCATCCAGCGCGGCCAGCGGCGCATCAGCCTGCGCGTGGAACAAGGGGAGCAACAGGGTTACGGTGGTTCCCCGGTTCAATTCACTCTGCACGCTGATCTTGCCTCCCAGTTCCTGCACGTATTGATAGCTCTCGTGGGCTCCTATGCCCATGCCGCTGGCCTTGGTGGTCTGGAACGGCTTGAAGAGGCGATTCTGTATGAAATCCACGCTCATGCCGCAGCCACTGTCCTCCACGCGAACGCAGGCCTGGCTGCCTTGGGAGTCCAGCGTCAGGCAGACTCGACCGCTGGCGGGAGTGGCGTCGAAGGCGTTCTGCACGATGTGGCCCACCACGCGCTCCACACGCTCCGCATGCCCTCGGGTGCTGACGCCTGGCTGCAACTCCAGTTCCAGCACCCTGCCCTTGCTGGATGCTGCTGCGGCAAGGCGTTTCGCGATCTGCTCCAGATCAACGCCGCTGGTCACGCCATGAGGCTTGTCACCTTCACGCAACTGCAGCATCAGTTGGCGCATCTTCTCGAGTGAATTCTCGACAGTGTCCAACATGTCCTGCTGGAACTCGGGGTTGTCGCGCAGGCGCTTGGCGTTCTTCATCATCAGCGAGAGCTGGGTGACGATGTTCTTCAGGTCATGCACCACGAATGCCGACATGCGGTTGAAGGCGTCGAACTTGCGTGCCTCCAGCAGGGCTTCGGTGGCCTGAGCCTGGTCCAGGTAGCCCGACGCCTGACTGGCGGCAGTACGCAGCAGGTCGCGCACTTCCCAGTTCAGCTCGACAAGGGCGCGCGGCCGGCCAAGCACGACGAAGCCAATCAGCGCTTCTCGCACGAGCAACGGCACCAGCAACCAGCATCTCGGCTCGTCGATCAGCCAGGCGGGTAGCTCAAGGCCGGGATAGGCGTCGCGCTTTTCTCGCCACTCGTCCACATTGATGATCCAAGCCCTCTCTTGCCAGAATCTGGCCAGCGCCCCGTCCCGGCCTTCGCTGCCGACTTGCGCCGGCAGATTCCAGCGGGCTGTTTGCACGAAATCGCTCGCCGCGGAGCGTTGCAGCCAAAGCATGCCGCTCGGGCTCTCGACCAGGTTCGCAAGGGCTTGGACGACGGTTTCCGCGGTGTGTTGGGATTCGGTGCTGCTGGAAAGCAGCTGCGTGAAGCGCAACCATTCCTCACGATAGTCATAGCGGTAACTGAAGAAGTTCTTGCTGATGTAGACACGCAGGCGGGAGCGCATCGAGCCGGAGGCGACCAGCAAAGCCAGCGCCACCAGCGCTACAAAGACCAGCGCCACGGACAAGGCTCGTCCCCAGTGGCCACTCGTGTAGCGCACGTAGTACCCAACGCCGGCCACCATCAGCAGATAAAAGCCGACCAGCAATAGCGCAGCCGAATGGAAGACTGCCGCGCGCGACACATGCAGCTTGCCCAGCCAGTCGGCGTGCCGGCGAGACGCCACATAGAGCAAGGGCACCGCTACCGCATGCACGAGTGAGCGCACGCTGATGGCGTCGCCATCAAAGTGCTGGAACAACGCGGATTGAGAGGCGATGAAGAGATCGAAAACGAAGATGGCGCCAAGAGCCAGACAGACCGGCTTGGCATTCCAGCGCGCATCGCCCGTTGCGTTGCGCAGCATTTGCTCGACGAGGACCAGGCCCAACACTGCGATGCCAAGCGCTGCAAAGGCTTGAGGCCGAGCCAAAGTCCCTGGCGGCAGGCTCTCGGCGGACAGGATGAGCCACAGTTGAGCCAATACCGCGCAGGCGGCCAGGGGGCGCATCCAGCCAAAACCACCGCCGCGCCGCGGTGGCGGCAACAACATCAGCATGAAGGCGAACCAAAAGCCGAAACGCAGCAGATCCAGCGTCGGTGTGATCCAGGTCGGGAGGCGATCGGACCAATGCCTCAATCCATCCACCAACGCAACGCCAGCCCAAATCGAACTGCTGGCCAGCGCAGCCAGAAAGACCAGCGCCAGCGTCGTGGCAGGCAGACTGCCGCGCAACAGCCTCAAAGCGAAATAGAGCGCGAACAGCCCATAGGCCGACGCGCAAATCAGATCGGCAAGACTGCCCAACGAAAGAAAAGGCGCCAACTTCTCGATCATCGCGCTCAGGGCAGAACCCCATTCAACAGCAAGAGACATGCGTGATTCAAGCATGCCTCAGCAGCATGAACATCGGCGCTTACGCCGAAGCGCACAAGGCTCAGCGAGCGCCCTTGCCGGTCAGCACCACGGCCACCGTCTCCAGCATGATCAGCAGATCAAGGAAGAGCGAGTGATTCTTGACGTAGTAGAGGTCGTACTGAAGTTTCTCGACCGAATCCTCGATCGTCGAACCGTACTCATAGCGCACCTGTGCCCAACCGGTGACACCAGGCTTCACGCTGTGGCGCACTGCGTAGTAGGGAATCTTGCTGACCAGCTCGTCGACAAAATACTGACGCTCCGGGCGCGGCCCGACCATGCTCATCTCGCCCCACAGCACATTGAAAAGCTGCGGTAGCTCATCGATGCGTACCCTGCGGATGAAGCGACCAACGCGAGTGACGCGGTCATCGTTTTTGGTCGCCCAGCGCGGCTTCCCATCCTTCTCCGCATCGGTCCGCATGCTGCGGAACTTGATGACGTTGAAGGGCACACCGTTCAGGCCGACGCGCTCCTGGCGATAAAGCATGGGACCGCGCGATTCAAAGCGTATGGCCAGGGCCGTGATCAACATGATCGGCCAGGTCACTGCCAGGATCAGCGAAGCGAACACGATGTCACAGACACGCTTGATCGCTGCACGCAACATTCCTTGGCTGAAGCCGTCGCCAAACACCAGCCAGCCGGCGTTGACATGCTTGATATTGATCTGCGCCAGCGTCTTCTCGAAGTGGGTAGCAATGTCGACGACGCGAACGCCGGACAGCTTGCAATCCAGTAATTGACGCAGAGGCATGCTGCCGCCACGACGCTCGCTCAGTGCGACGACGATCTCGTCGACGTTGTGCTTCAGCGCGGCTTCGGTGAGGTTGGCCCCGTCATTGATGATCTCTGCTCGAGGCACCTCAGGTTGGTCTTCATTGGGGCCGGCGTAGTAACCCACGATCTGTGCGTGCGGATCGGAGGCACGCAGCGTGTTGCCCACAGTTCGGGCGGCCACGCCCGTACCAAAAATCAGGATGCGGCTGCGCAGGCGAGCCTGAGCACCAGAGTGGGCAGCGTAGACGCGATGCACCATCACCGCGGCGACGGCGACCATGGCCACCAGGGTCAGCAGGTCACGATGGCTCGTGTTGGAAGGCACCAGGCTGAAGATGGCGTAGGCCAACGGCAGACCGAACAGCAGGCCGAACAGCGCGCGCGCGCAGGACTCCGTAATGGAGCGGTTGTGCACATGTTGATAGAAGCCCGTGGCCGAATTGATCACGAACATGCAGCCGGCAAGAGACAGGCCGTGCGACGCGGCGAACGGAAGCACCGTCTGCGCTGACTCGCCTTGGCTGAGGACAACGGCAATGACGGCAAACACGATCAGGCCGAGATCGAAGAAGACCTGAAGCAGCGTCTGCTTGTGCAGGTAATGGTTGAATATTCGAATCATTTTTATCCCCGATCAATACCGCTTGGCGCTTTCCGCATTTGCAATCCGATTAACGAAATTCGAATCTATATCGATATTCCATTTCTCGCACGGAGACCGCCTGTCGCATTACCACCTCGCGGCAGCCCCGACAGTCACGGACACCTCGGAGACCGCCCGGCCGGTCTGTGAACGCCCCGGACTTGACGCCGCAAAGGACAATTCCGACCAACCTTGATCGCGCCGGCATCATGCCTCTGCCCCTCAGGCTTGAAAGCCCCCCGTTTAGAGGGTGCGCAAGCCTTGAATCCGTGCCGGCTGCGTCCGATGCGCGGCCCGAACGCAGCCTCGTTTTCACACCGGGCGGCAGTAGAACCGAAAGCGGGCGACAGGACCATGACAGCGTCAGCGCTGGCCGAGGCAAAGCGTGCGAAACGCACAGCCATCGCTTTGAAATTCCACGAAACAGGGTTTATGGAGAACGGGCTCCACCCCATTCGCGGAGTTTTCATGCAGCGGCGATATTGAGCCGCAGTGAGGCGCGGGCAGTATTCACGACTTATTCACTCCCCCGCTGTCGCAACTCACATTGTTTTGTCGTCCAGCAACAACTCCCTCGAAGCTGCAAAAGAAAAGGCCCGCACGCAGGCGGGCCTTGGCAAGAAAAAACGCCCGCCAAAGCGGGCGTCTTGAATCAGCAAGCCAGCATCAACGGACGACGGCGAGCTGCTCGCGAGCACCACCCTTGTAGGTGTACAGCGTCAGCGCACCATTCTTGATGTCGCCCTTCTCGTCGAAGGCAATGGTGCCGGTCACGCCCTTGTAGCCGGCCGTCTTGGCCAGCACAGGCAGGTACTTGGCCGGCTCGGCCGAACCGGCCTTGGCCATCGCGGCAGCCATCACGTTGACGGCGTCATAGACGTAAGGGGCGTAGATCTGCACGTCGACGTTGAACTTCGACTTGAACTTGGCCTTGAACTCATCCATCGACTTCTTGGCTTCGCCCTCGACGCCGCCCGCTTCAGCACAGACGACCTGGCCATCCGCCATCGTGCCGGCCGCCAGCTTGGGCAGCTCGCCCGAGCAGATGCCGTCGCCGCCCATGAACTTGGCTTCGATGCCGAGCTGCTTCATCTGGCGCAGCATCGGGCCGGCCACGGCGTCCATGCCGCCGAAGAAGACCACATCGGGCTTCTTGCCCTTCAAGGAGGTCAGGATGGCGGTGAAGTCCGTGGCCTTGTCATTCGTGAATTCCCGGCCGACGATCTTGCCGCCCGCACCCTTGACGCCCTTTTCGAACTCGTCGGCGACGCCCTGGCCGTAGGCCGTGCGGTCATCGATGACGGCGATGGACTTGCCCTTCAGATCCTTGGCGGCGTAGCGGCCCAGCGTGCCACCCAGATGCACATCGTCGGCGACGACGCGGAAGGTGGTCTTGTAGCCGTTGCGGGTGAACTTGGGGTTCGTGGCCGACGGCGAGATCTGCGGAATGCCAGCGTCGCTGTAGACCTTGGAGGCCGGGATCGACGTACCCGAGTTCAAGTGGCCGATGACGCCGTTGACCTTGGAGTCGACCAGCTTCTGGGCAGCGGCCGTGCCTTGCTTCGGATCGCCGGCATCGTCTTCAGCCAGCAGCTCGAACTTGGCCTTTTTGCCGCCGATCATGACGCCCTTGGCGTTCAGTTCCTCGATGGCCAGGCGGGCGCCCAGCTCGTTGTCCTTGCCCAGGTGGGCAATGGCGCCGCTGGTCGGGCCGACGTGGCCGATCTTGACGACCAGGTCTTGCGACATGGCGGCGCCGCTGAGCAGTGCAGCCACTGCGCCCACCACGATATTCAGCTTGATTTGCATGGATCAACTCCAGTTTGAAAGAGAGAGGAACAAACAGAGACCTGTTGATTTTTCAACCAATTGAACATACCCCAAATCCAGGGTGCTCTCATTCGGGAAAGCGTGGACGCAACGTTGTCAACCTGCCGCTGAAAAGTGGTCCAGCTTGGCGCCCGACTGCTGATAGACGCGATAACGCGCACGCCCAGCTTGAACGCTCGAGGGTTCCCGCCCGATGACCTCCAGCACGCGCTCGAAATCTTGCGCATCGCCGGGCATCTCGTCGCACAGATTCAGCAGCAGTCCACGGTGCGGCAATTGGGCGGCGTCGCCGACCAGCAGCACTTCACCGGGTGCTGCTGGCGTTGCACCGTCCCAACGTCGATGCGGAATGAACTCCGCGGCATCGAAGCTCCACAGCAATTCATCCAGCTGCGCGGCGTGCGCCGAGGCCACGCACACGCCAACCGGCTTGCCCGACGCGAGAGCGCGACGGATCAGCCGGCAGGCGTATTGCAGCGGGTCCGCTGCGTCGCTGTAGAAGCTGACCTGGCCGGCCACCGCTTACTTCGCGTGGCTCAGCACGAAGTGCGTCAGCAGGCCCACGGGGCGGCCCGTTGCGCCCTTGGCCGCACCACCCTTCCAGGCCGTGCCGGCGATGTCGAGATGGCCCCAGCGGTATTTGCCGGCAAAGCGCTGCAGGAACTTGGCTGCCGTGATCGACCCGCCTGCACGGCCGGCGATGTTGGGCACGTCGGCAAAGTTGCTCTTCAGGCCTTCGGCGTACTCGTCGTCCAGCGGCATGCGCCAGCACGGGTCGAGCACGGCATCACCGGCCGCAGTCAGCGACGCTGCAAGTTCGTCGTCGCTGGCATACATGCCGCTGCGAACGCCACCCAGCGCGATGACACAGGCGCCGGTCAGCGTCGCCACATCAACGACGACTGCCGGCTTGAAGCGCTCGGCATAGGTCAGCGCGTCGCAGAGGATGAGGCGGCCTTCGGCGTCGGTGTTCAGGATCTCGATGGTCTGGCCCGACATCGACGTCACCACGTCGCCCGGCTTGACCGCGCGGCCGCTGGGCATGTTTTCGCAGGCGGCGACGATCATGACGAGGTTGAGCTTGGGCTTGAGTTCAGCCACCGCACGCAACGTGCCGATGACGCTGGCCGCGCCGCCCATGTCGAACTTCATCTCGTCCATCTCGGCGCCCGGCTTCAGCGAGATGCCGCCGGTGTCGAAGGTGATGCCCTTGCCTACCAGAACGACGGGCGCCACCGTCTTGGCCGCGCCGTCGTAGCGCGCGACGATGAAGCGCAGCGGCTCGTCCGAACCCTGGGCGACGGACAGGAAGCTGCCCATGCCGAGCTTTTCCACGGCCTTTTTGTCCAGCACCTCGACCTTGAGGCCGTGCGCCTTGCCCAGGCCCTGCACGACTTCGCCCAGATAGGTCGGCGTCGCGTAGTTGGCAGGGCGGTTGGCACATTCGCGTGCCAGCTCGACGCCAGCGGCAATGGCCTCGCCGCGAGCCAGGCCGGCCTTGGCAGCCTTCGCGTCGGCCTTGCCCACCAGCAAGGCCAGCTTGGCCAGCTTGGAAGCCGCTGGCGCGCTGGGCTTGGTGTGGCGGTAGAGATAGACCGCGTCGCTGCCTGCCAGAGCGGTCTGCTCGGCCAGCGATTCGACAAGGCCGGCGTCGAAGCCAGCAAACACCACGGCGGCGCTGACCGCGCCGCGCGACTTGATCTGGGCCAGGCCGGCACCCAGCGCGGCACGTGCCGCAGCCAGCGTCGACTTTCCACTGGCGACCAGCACGAGGCGAGGCGACTTGATGCCTTCCGCCTGCGTCAGTGTCAGTGCCTGGCCGGCTTTCAGAGCGAAGTCACCGAGCTTGATGGCCGCCTGCACATGCGTGGCGACAGCGGCATCCAGCCCCTTGGGCAAGGCCTCGCCGCCGAGCACAACGACAAGGGCGTCAGCGCCGACTCCCCCGAGCGCATCCAACTCTGCGGTTTGAATCTTGAAGTCCATAATGACCAGAAGTAGATAGAAGTGTTTTTGATGTTATTCGATTCATCGACGCGATCCGAACTGGCCAGGAGCTTCGGCGTCACGCTGGTGGTCATCCTGACCATCATGCTCACGTCGACGCTGATCCGCACGCTGGGCCAGGCCGCCGGAGGCAATGTCGCACCGCAAGACGTCGTGCTGCTGATGGGCTACGCGACCATCGCCCACCTTGCGACGATGCTCATCCTGTCCCTCTTCGTCGCCGTCGTCATCACGCTGGGCCGCATCTACCGCGAGTCCGAGATGACGATCTGGTTCGCCAGCGGCATTCCGCTGTCACGTTTCGTGCGGCCTGTGCTGCGCATGGCCTGGCCCGTCCTGCTGGCAGTCATCGTGCTGGAACTGCTCGTCTGGCCCTGGGGCAACCAGAACAGCGCCGAACTGCGCGACCGCTACCAGAAGCGCAGCGACCTGTCGCGCGTGGCGCCGGGCCAGTTCCAGAGCTCGCGCGATGGCAGCCGTGTGTTCTTCATCGAACGCGATGGCGACAACGCGGCGACCGGCCGGAACGTCTTCATCCTGTCGAACCAGCATGAACGCGAATCGGTGACGACGTCGGCGCGCGGCCGCCTGGAGATGGAGGGCGACGACCGTCTGCTGGTGCTGGACCATGGCCAGCGCAACGAGACCCAGCTCAAGACCGGCGAAAAGAGCCTGGCGCGCTTTGAGCAGTACAAGGTGATGACGGACACGCAGGTGCTGGCCAACGCCAACCAGCTGCCGCCCAAGGCGATGGCGACGCTGGACCTGCTGCGCCTGCCCACACCCAAGAACCAGGGCGAGCTGGCTTGGCGGCTGGGGATGATCCTGGGCGGCGTCAACATGGCCCTGCTCGGCGTCGGCCTGGCCGCGTCCAACCCGCGCCGCGCCAGCAACTGGAACCTGCTGTTCGCGCTGCTGGCCTTCATCGTCTACTTCAACCTCATCAACCTGTCGCAGTCCTGGGTCGGCAACGGGCGCGTGGCGCTGCCGCGCGCACTCATCACGGTGCACGGCAGCGCCCTTGTGCTCGCCCTGGCCGTCATCTGGCTGCGCGACAACGCCAATCGCTTCTGCCTGCGCCGCCGCGTGAAAGGGGCTATGGCATGAGAACCGTTCGCACCCTGCTCTACAAGGACATCGTCGGCTCGGTCGTGCTCGTGGCGCTGGCCTTCCTGTCCCTCTTCTTCTTCATTGATTTCGTCGACGAGCTGGAGCGCATGGCCCGCATCGGCGTTGGCGGCGGCAAGGCCGCGCTGCTCGCTGCGATGGAGCTGCCCGGCCGCTTCTACGAACTCTTTCCCATCGCCGTTCTGATCGGCGCCATCGTCGCGCTGGCCCGTCTGGCGCAGAGCAGCGAGTTCACCATCCTGCGCACCGGCGGCCTCGGCCCCGCGCGTGCGCTGAGCCTGCTGGCCGGCCTGGCCGCCGCATTCGCGGTGCTGACCTTCGTCATCGGCGACTACGTGGCGCCGCAGTTCGAGCGGCAGGGCGATGACCTGCGCATGCGTTTCAGCCACGACGCCAGTCCGGCCAAGCGCGGCGCCTGGCTGAAGGACCACCAGAAGATCGACGGCCAGGAGCGCAGCTATTCGGTCAAGGTGGGACGCGTCGGCGGCAACGGCGAGCTGGAGGACGTGCGCATCTTCGAGTTCGATGCCGAGGGCCGACTGATGACACGCACCGAGGCCGAGAACGTCGATGTCGACGCCCAGGGCCTGTGGCATCTGCAGACCGTCAAACGCACAGTCTGGAATCCCGGCATCACCGCCAGTGCCAGCCCCGTTGGCGACGTCGTCGTCAGCGAGCAGAAGATGGACAAGCTGGACTGGCAGAGCTCGCTGCACGCGGGCGTCATCGCCGCGGCCGTGCTGCCGGCCATGTCGATGTCGACGCTGGAGCTGTACCGCTACACCGCCCATCTGTCGGCGCAGGAGCAGTCCGCCCAGGCCCACAACATCCAGTTCTGGCGCAAGGCCTTGTACCCCTTCGCCTGCTTCGTCATGGTCGCCCTGGCCCTGCCCTTTGCCTACATGCACGGCCGCTCGGGCGGCATCAGCATCAAGGTCTTCGGCGGCATCATGCTGGGCATCAGCTTCGTGCTGCTGAACAACGTCGCCGGTCACCTGGGCCTGCTGAAGAACTGGACGCCCTGGGTCGTGGCGGCGACGCCGAGCCTCATTTACCTCGGCCTGTCGATGGCGGCCTTCACCTGGCTCGTGAGATATCGCTGATGGATGGACTCCTGCTTTTCGCCCACGGCGCGCGCGACCCGGCCTGGGCCCGGCCCTTCGAAGACGTCGCTGCGCGGTTGCGCCAAGCCCGGCCAGACACGCCGCTGGCGCTGTCCTTCCTGGAGTTCATGGCACCCAACATCGGCGATGCGGCCGAACAGCTGGTGGCCGCCGGCTGCACGCGCGTGCACGTGCTGCCGCTCTTCCTTGGCACCGGAGGCCATGTGCGCCGTGACGTGCCGCCGCTGCTCGACGGACTGCGCGAGCGCCACGGCCCGAGCATCGAATGGCTGTTGCACGCACCGCTGGGTGAACACGAGGCCGTGCTGCAGGCGATGTGCGATGCCTGCCTGGAACCCTTGACATGAACCTGCACCAATTCCGCTTCGTCCAGGAAGCCGCACGCCGCAACCTCAACCTGACCGAGACGGCCAAGGCGCTGTTCACGTCGCAGCCGGGCGTCTCCAAGGCCATCCTGGAGCTAGAGGAAGAGCTGGGCGTGGACATCTTCTCGCGCCACGGCAAGCGGCTGCGGCGCATCACCGAGCCGGGCCAGCAGGTGCTGGCCTGTATCGAGATCATCCTGCGCGAAGTCGGCAACCTCAAGCGCATCGGCGAGGAGTATTCGCGCCAGGACAGCGGCACCTTCTCCATCGCCACGACCCACACGCAAGCCCGCTACGTACTGCCCACGCCGGTGGCCCAGCTGCGCAAGAACCTGCCGCAGCTGCGCATCAGCCTGCACCAGGGCAGCCCCGACCAGGTCGCCAAGATGCTGCTCGACGAGACCGCCGACCTGGGGCTGGCCACCGAGTCGCTGGCCCAGTATCCCGAACTCGTCACCCTGCCCTGCTACGAGTGGCAGCATGTCATGGTCGTGCCGCGGGACCACCCGCTCGCCAGCGTTGAACGCGTCAACCTGGAGCAGATCGCCGGCGAGCCGCTGGTGTCCTACCACCCCAGCTTCACGGGCCGCACCCGCATCGACAAGGCCTTCGCGGCGCGCCACCTGACGCCCAACGTCGTGCTGGAGGCCATCGACTCCGACGTCATCAAGACCTACGTGCGCCTGGGCATGGGCGTGGGCATCGTCGCCGAGATGGCGATGCGAGAGGAGCCCGCCAACAGCGACCTCGTCGCACGGCCCCTCGGCGCCCTGCTGGGCAGCAACGTCACGCGCATCGCCTTCAAGCGCGGCGCCTATCTGCGCAACTATGTGTACGCCTTCGCCGAGCTGCTGTCCGAGCGGCTGAGCCGCAAGCTCATCGAGAAGGCCATGAATGGCGACTCGACCGACTTCGGCATCTGAGTTGGGACCGACAACAGGTCCTGCGGCCTGTTCGACGCCCAACGAAGGACCGCCGGCATGCAAGCCGGCGGGCATGACCCCTCAGCTGCCGAAGCTGGAATCCATCGGCAGCATCAAGTCCACGCCCTCGCCGCGCAACCCGGCCTCGAAGAGATCACGGGCGACGCTGTAGAGCGTCAGCAGGTCGCGGTAGGCAGGCAGGTCGAAGTGGGGCACGCCCGGGCCACCGCCCTGGGCCAGCAGCTCATGCAGCATCTTCATCGCGGCCTCGGGGTCGGCCCAGACGACCTGCAGATGCGCGATGACGCTGGGGCAGGCATCCAGGCTGCGGCCGCGCGACAGGCTTTGTGACCACTGTGGCGCCAGCGCGCCGAAGCGCTGCTCGAACTGCTTGACCAGTTCCGCAAACACCTCGGGCTCGCCGCGCTGCTGGCACAGCTCCATCAGCAGCAGATAGGGCATGGCGCCCGCATGGCCGCGTGTCAACCGCGTCGCCAGCAGGTCGGCCGCGGCCTCGTGCTGGCCGAGCAGTTGCAGGAACTCGACCTGCTGCTGCAGATCCAGCAGCTCGTCGGCAGCGGTCAGCTCGTTGGACAGCACCGGAGCCGCCACGGCCTGGATCGGCAGCGGCTGGGTGGCCTGCATGGACGGCACGAACGTCGGTGTCGGCGCTGGCGCGGCCGGTTGTGCGACCGGTTGTGCGGCCAGCGTCGGAGGCCAGGGCATGGGCCGGGGCTGCGGCCGCGTGATCTGGTGCTGTCCTTCGTCCGGCAGCGCGGCAGCTGCCAGGCCGGCAACGGGTGGCGCCATGCCGGGCGCCGGTGCCGCGGGCGGCAGGCCGGCGCCCTCGGCCGCGTGCAGGGCGCGCCAATAGGCCAGCTCGCGACGCGCGCGCTGGTCGCGCCAGCGACTGATGTAGAAAGCGGCTGAACCGGCGAGCAGGCTCAGGGCCAGCGTCAGCACCCAGGTCATGGGATCGCGGTAGGGCGACGCGCGGACGCTGCGCACAACGGCAGGCGCCGTGGGCTGCACGGGTTCGGCGGCGGACGCAGCTGGCGGCTCAGCAACGACGGCAGAGGCGGCCTCGGCCTGCTGGCGGGCCTGCAGCTCGGCACGCAGCTGCGCCACGGTGGCTTCGAGCTGGCTGATCTGGGCTTCGAGTTCCGGGGTCAGCTCCATCTCCGGCGCGCTGGCCGCCGGCTGCACGGGCCGCGGCGCCTCGGCCACCAGCACCTCCGGCCGCTCCAGCGTCAGCCGCGGACCTGTCGCACGCGGCTTGGGTCGGGGGCGCTGCCTCGCCACCGGGGCAGGCGCCGGCGCAGCCTCGGCCTGCTGTCGCGGTGCGGCTTGCACGACGGGCGACGGCACGAACACCGGAGCCGGGGGCAGCGGTGGCGGCGCGACCGCCGCGCTGGCCGGCGGGTCGACGAAGGCATTGAACTCGCGCGTCAGCCGCAGCGGGCAGCCCAGGGCCAGCGTGATGCGCAGTGCGGGCTCCTCGATGCGGGCCTGGCTCTGCAGGCGGATGCGCTGCTGGCCGGGCTCGCCCTCGATGCGCAACTGCAACAGGCCGGCCGGCACGCGCGCATCGCCGGCGGACACCTCGGCGCGCAGGCAGGAGTCGGTCAGTGGTTCACCATCGGCCAGCGTCAGCGGGAAGCTGACATCCAGCGGCTTGCCGAGCGTCGAATGAACCTGCGGCCGGCCCAGCCCCAGCGCCTGGGCACCCTGGGGTACCAGGCCAAGCAGCAGTGCCAAGGCGGGTGTGAGGGCACCCAGCAACGTCGGGCGCAGGGCCGTGATGGGCATTGACTGCGGGCGGCTACGGTATGGTTGAACGAGGGGGTGGAGACAGCGCGGATCACTCTAGCATGGGGGCAACCCCCAACGCCCCGATTCCCGGGCGATCCGCGGGCGGCACAATGCCTCCCAACCCATGAACGCACTCAGCCTCACTCCCGCCGAACGCCAGCAGATCGACCAGGGCGCCTGGTTCTCCAAGTTGTCCGAGTCCCTGCGCAGCGACATCCTGCAGCGCGCCTTCGTGCGCCGCCTGCCCGATGAGACCATGCTGTCCCACCGCGGCGAGCCCGCCGAGGAATGGTCGGCCGTCGCCAAGGGCGCCGTGCGCGTCAGCTCGGTGTCGCTGGCCGGCAAGCAGATTTCGCTGACCTATGTCGAGCCCGGCACCTGGTTCGGCGACATCGCCCTGTTCGACGGCCTGCCCCGCACCCACGATGCCTATGCCCATGGCGAGACGACGCTGCTGTGCGTGCGCAAGTCCGACTTCCGCGCGCTGCTGCAGGCCCATTCCGAACTCTACGACGCGCTGCTGCGGCTCAACTGCCGCCGCCTGCGGCTGATGTTCGACATGATCGAAGACCTCAACACCCGGCCGCTGGCGGCACGCCTGGCCAAGCAGGTACTGCTGCTGGCGCGTTCCTACGGGGTGCAGGAAGGGGATGAGATCCGCATCGGCCTGCAACTGGCGCAAGAAGATCTGGCCCAGTTGCTCGGCGCCTCGCGCCAGCGCGTCAACCAGGAACTGAAGGCCTTCGAGCGCGAAGGCGCGGTGCGTGTGGAGCCCACCCGCCTCGTCGTACTGAGCCGCGAGAAGCTGCTGGCGGCAGCCTCGCGCTGACGCTGCCGCGACACGGCGGGCCGGCCGCGGATCGCAGAATGGAAAGTTCGCACGCTACAAGAACGACATCCATGGAAGCATTCACCGGCACCCGTCCCCTGGCCCAGGCCCTGGATACCGCGGCTCTCGAAGCTTGGTTGGCTGCCCATGTCGACGACTTTGCCGGGCCGCTCGCCATCGAGCAGTTCAAGGGCGGCCAGTCCAACCCGACCTATCTGCTGAAGACGCCGGGTGCGCAGTACGTGATGCGCAGCAAGCCCGCGCCGGTCGCCAAGCTGCTGCCGTCGGCCCACGCCATCGAACGCGAGTTCCAGGTCATGGGGGCGCTGGCCGGCACCGACGTGCCCGTGCCGGCCATGTATGCGTTGTGCGAGGACGAGGCCGTCATCGGCCGCGCCTTCTACGTGATGAGCTTCATGCCCGGCCGCGTGCTGTGGGACCAGAGCCTGCCCGGCATGAGCCAGGCCGATCGCGCCGCCCACTACGACGAGATGAACCGCGTCATCGCAGCTCTGCACCAGGTCGATTTCAAGGCCGTGGGCCTCGCGGCCTACGGCAAGCCGGGCAACTACTTCGAGCGCCAGATCGGCCGCTGGAGCAAGCAATACCTGGCTTCCATCACCGAGCCGAACCCCGCGATGGATTCGCTTCTCGAATGGCTGCCCACGCACATCCCGGCGTCGGCGCGCGACGAGAGCGAGGTCGGCATCGTGCATGGCGACTACCGCATGGACAACGTCGTCTTCCACCCCACCGAGCCGCGCATCATCGCCGTGCTGGACTGGGAGCTGTCCACGCTCGGCCACCCGCTGGCCGACTTCAGCTACCACTGCATGAGCTGGCACATCACGACATCGGGCGCCGCACGCGGCCTGGGCGGCAAGGACCTCGTCGAGCTGGGCATCCCGAGCGAGCGCGAGTACGTGCAGCGCTACTGCGAGCGCACCGGCCGCGCGGACATTGGCACCGTCATGGCCGACTGGAACTTCTACATGGCCTACAACATGTTCCGCATCTCGGCCATCGTGCAGGGCATCGCCAAGCGCGTGGTGGATGGCACGGCGTCCAGTGCCCAGGCCAAAGAAACCGCCAAGAGTGCCAGGCCGCTGGCGGAGCTGGCCTGGAGCTTCGCGCACAAAGCGTGAGCGCCTCGCCCAGTCTCGCCCCGCTGAACGCGGGCAAGTCCGGTCGGTCACCCGGGGGAACAGCGATGCTTGCAGCATCGAGCCGCAACCACATCGCCAAGACGGGCCGCCTTGGGAGTGGCCCTGCGCTCGGCCCGGAACACCCGGCCAACTGAAGCGTCAGGCCACGTCCCCGGGGCGTGTCGAGGGCGTCCAGGCGAT
Organism: uncultured Roseateles sp.; assembly: GCA_963422775.4. GTDB lineage: Bacteria > Pseudomonadota > Gammaproteobacteria > Burkholderiales > Burkholderiaceae_C > Pelomonas. The sequence goes on along the minus strand of CAUJSJ030000039.1, from coordinate 1,859 downwards.
GGACGTCGTCGTCGGCCAGGCACCGGAATCCGACAGCCGGGCATTCACGCGCAACGCCTCGCGCGCCGCGCATTCGAGCAGGCGCACCAGGCCCTGCAACTTGGGCAGGTCCGCTTCGGCCATCTCGGTGCGCAGGTAGAGGTTGCCGCGCATGCTCATCAGCACGATGGGATGGCCCTCGGGCAGCAAGTCCTGGCTGGCCTGCACCAGGGCCTCACCGAGCTCGCCCTCGATCCAGGCGCTGGTCAGATCCTTCGTGACGCCGACGATGCCGTAGCGCTGGCGCAGGATCTGCGAAGGCGCGTTGTTGAACTTGGGGAACATCACCAGCCAGCGCATTTCCTCGGGCGTGTCGGTGTCGACCCGGGTCTTGAGCGTGTCGGTGTAGGCCTCGAAGACGGCACGCTCCAGGTTCTCCATCAGCGTGCGGCACAGCACCATCAGCTGCAGGTCGGGGTGCAGGCCCATCTCGCAGCGCATGCGCAGCTCCGAGCCGGGCAGATAGCTGCGCTGGGACACGCCCCACTCGATGCGCAGCGGCCCGGGTTGCGCCTTTGGGCTGCTCGATGAGGAAACCCTGGCCATCACGCGTCTGCGTGAACTCGGCACCACGCGCCACGGCCCAATCTTCGATCGGGCGCCACCGTGCCGCGTTCGCGCGCGTCACGAGCCAGTGCTTGACTTGCTTTACCACCATGAGTCGTGAGGAAGTCTGAGAATGGGGCCTGCTTGCTAGGCGCACCGCATGGAGGCGACGAATGATCGAAGTGTATTCATGGCCCACGCCCAACGGCCACAAGGTGCACATCATGCTGGAGGAGTGCCGCCTCGCCTACCGGGTGCATCCCGTGGACATCGGCGCCGGCGAGCAGTTCGCGCCGGACTTCCTCGCCATCAGCCCCAACAACAAGATCCCCGCGATCACCGACGCCGACGGCCCCGACGGCCAGCCGATCTCGCTGTTCGAGAGTGGCGCCATCCTGCTCTACCTCGCCGGCAAGACCGGGAAGCTCTTGCCCGCCGATGTGCGCGGCAAATACGAGGTGCTGCAGTGGCTGATGTTCCAGATGGGCGGCGTCGGGCCCATGCTGGGCCAGGCCCATCACTTCCGCATCTACGCGCCCGAGAAGCTGCCCTACGCCATCGACCGCTACACCAACGAAGCCAAGCGGCTCTACAGCGTCATCAACAAGCGCCTGGCACACACCACCTACCTCGGCGGGCCCGAGTACTCCATCGCCGACATCGCCGTCTTCCCCTGGTTGCGTTCATGGAAGAACCAGGGCGTGCAGATGAGCGACTACCCGCACCTCAAGGGCTGGTTCGACGAGATCGCCAAGCGCCCGGCCGTGCAGCGCGGGCTGGAGGTGCTGGCCGGCGCACGCCGGCCGTTGACCGACGACAAGGCGCGCGAGGTGCTGTTCGGCACTCGCCAGCTCGCGCAGCGCTGACGAAGCGCTACAGCATCTCAGGGGCCACCCAGATGCTGGCCCCAGCTGGCGTGGGCCTGGCCGGTCAGTTCGGCCTTCCAGCTCTTGTCCGGATCGTTCTTCAGCGCATTGCCGACGCCCACCAGGCCCGTGGCCAGCAAACCGTTCCACTGCGCCTTGAACAGGCCCATGGCCTTGGCATTCAGCGCCTCGCACTTGGCCTTGGTCTTCGGGTCCGAAGCGATCTTGCGGCTGGCCGCGGCGCGTTGATTCTTGGTGGCCTTGCTGGAGCCGAAGGACTGCCCGGCCAGCTCGTCACCCACGGCCGCGAACAGGCTGCTGCGCCGCACATGCGCATTGACCTCGGTGACCGTCTTGCCCGAATCCGGCGTGCGGCCGACGATGGAGAAGTTCGACGCCAGCGGTGCC
>CAUJSJ030000038.1:0-10430 GCA_963422775.4 uncultured Roseateles sp. | reverse complement strand
CAAGCAGGTTTCAGTGGGCGGCGGCCTGGCCGGCAAGGTCTGGCAGACCAGCCTCAACGCCAGCCAGCGCCGCGACGGCGACCGGCTGCGCCAGACCGACTGGGCCGCTGTGGCGGACTGGCGGCCGACGGCGGGCGTCAACGTCGGCGTGGACGCAACCCGGCGGCAGGGCCGCGTGCGCGGCACGGTGTCGGGCGCTGCGGTCGAGCAGCGCGTCAAGGGCCATGGCCTGGGACTGCATGGCGCCGTCGCGGTGACGCCGCGCCTGACGGTCTACGGCGCCAGCATGCGCAACCGCTACGCGAGCCGCACGACGCAGGCGGCGAACAGCGGTGGCCTGCTCGCCGGTGTGCCGCTGATCGGCCATCGCGTCTCGGCCGTCAACCGCGACGAGGCGGCCCTGGACCGCAGCCACCAGCTCGGCGCGACCTGGCGCGTCAGCGAGCGCGTGGCGCTGAACGGCGAGCTGCAGCAGGACCGCGTGCATGACGGCGGCAGCCTGCGCAGCGTGCAGATGAAGGCCGCCATCGCCGCCGGTGCGGGCTGGACCTTGACGCCCGGTATCGGCCGCAGCCACGGGCCGCAGGGCGGGGGCACGAACTACGGGTTGCTGGGGGCGAGCTACGCCTGGTGAAGCCCTTAAGCTGACGGCTCTGACACTCCAGCCGTCCGCCATGAACGTCGCCAAGATCATCGGCATCCTCCTCATCGTCGCCGGCACCGCCAGCCTGGTCACCGGCGGCTTCAGCTACACCAAGGACAAGACCGTCGTGAAGCTGGGGCCGCTGGAGTTGTCGGCCAAGCAGAAGGAAGAGGTCAACCTGCCAGTGTGGCTGGGCGTCGGCGCGATTGCCGTGGGCGGGCTTTTGCTGCTGTTCGGCGGTCGCAGGGGCTGAGCGCACCGCCTCAGGTCGGTTCGTCGCAGCAGGCCGGCGCCGGCGGGCAGCAGCGGTACTCCTGTGATTTCTCGAGCAGTTCGATCTGCTTGCGCAGCAATTCGTTCTCGAGGTGCACGCGCTCGCGGCGTGCCGGCTCGCAGACATTGCACTCATCCAGGCAGCCCTTGACCATGGTTCCCGCCGTGGGCAGGTGGGAACTGATCTTGAATTCGAGCTTCTGGCGCAGGGACTTCGCGGGTTGGCCGCGTTCGTCCAGCACGCCGACGGCGATGAGCTGGTGGCTGATCTCCTTCAGCGCGGCGCCGCGCTGTTCGGCCGTGAGCGCCAGGCGTGGCAGGCGCTCCGTCGGCAGCGGCAGCGTCAGCTCGACGCTGACGATCTCGAAGGAGACCTCCACCTTCTTGTTGAGGCGGTAGAAGTAGTAGGTCACCGCGTGGCAGGCGTTCTTGTTGGAGAACTCCCGTGAGGAGGATTCGAAGTGGTCCTCGGACTCGCCCTCGATATGCGTGCGCGTCGCCACCTCGCCCACCGACACCGAGTGCGCTGCACGCGTGGCGTTCAGGGCCTGGGTCGCCGCCGTGTGCAGATTGCTGCTTTGCTGGTGCAGATAGTCCAGCGTGGACGAACTGTCGTGGTGGCCGGAGGCATTGACCGAGCTGCCCACGCCGAGGAACTTCAGGCTGGCGTCGGCATCGCCCTTGAAGTCCCAACTGCCCTTGTCCGTCGTGTCGACGCTGCCGGACTGCTGCGCGTCGAGCTGCGCGTGATAGGTCTGGGTGGCCGTCATGAAGTACTGCTCTTCCGACATCTGCTCGCTGCGGTAGGCCAGTTTGGTGCTGGCGTCGTAGACGAAGGAGGAGCGGCGGTCGGTGGTGACGAGGCGCACCGTCTCACCCGGGAACAGGGTGGTGCTGTACACCGGGTCGCCCAGCGTCAGCCCGAGGGTGCAGCGCTTGAAGCGAAAGCCGATGACGAGTTGGGCCACCAGCCGGGTGTCGTGCACGAGCACGGGGTAGTCGAGGGTGCGGGTGAAGAAGAGCACGTCGCAGTTGTCGTCCTCGATCAGGGTCGGGCAGCAGGGCACCTTGGAAGACGGCACGGTTTCGCTTGTGGCCATGGGGAGCTCCAGGTTGTTCGGACGGCATGGTTTTCCCACGCGCTTCCGGGCCTTGCATCCGCAAAACTTGGTAGCCGCTGCCCGGCACCTTGCCGGGCACAAACCCCCGGGGCCGCAGCGGTTAAGGTTCAGCGCCTATCGTGCTGCCACCATGCCCCACACCGTTCTCGACTTTTGGTTCCAGGAGATCCAGCCCGCCCAGTGGTGGCAGGTGGACCCTGCCTTCGACGAACTCGTCCGCAGCCGCTTCGGCAGCCTGCACGAGCAGGCCAGACGCTGCGAACTCTTTGCCTGGCGCGCCACCGCCGAGGGCCGACTGGCCGAGGTCATCGTGCTGGACCAGTTCGCGCGCAACGTCCATCGCGGCACACCGGGGGCCTTTGCGGCCGACCCGCTGGCGCTGGCGCTCGCGCAAGAAACGGTCGCGGCGGGCGACGACCTGGAGCTGCATGTCGAGCAGCGGGCCTTCCTCTACATGCCCTATATGCACAGCGAATCCGCCGCCATCCATGCGGCGGGCGAGCCGCTGATGCGCGAGCGCGCGCCGCAGCACACGCATGAGTTCGAACTCAAGCACAAGGCGATCGTCGACCGCTTCGGGCGCTACCCGCATCGCAACGCCATCCTCGGCCGCGTCTCGACGCCTGAGGAAGAGGTCTTCCTGACCCAGCCGGGCTCCCGCTTCTAGACGTCGAGCAGATAGACCGTCGCCGCCGCACGCTCCTCGGCGCTGTGGCCGGCGAGGGCCTTGTTCCACTCCGCGCCACTGGCGCCCGTCGACGATGTGGCGCTGCGCGTCATGACGGCCACTTCCTCGGTGCCGACGTCGAATTCGCCCGCCGGCTCGCGGCTGTCGAGAAAGAGCTTGGCGACCGGGCCGGCACCCGATTCGATGACGATCAGGTAACGAGAGATCTTGCGGTGATCCTGCTGCACATGCCGTGCCGGCAACTCATGACCAAAGCCTTGACTCATCGGGGCTCCTTGCGAAAGTCGAACCATTGTGCGCCGCCCCGCGCAGGAGTAACCCTGAAGGCCGGGCGCCGCGTCGCGTGATCCAATCGGGAAATTGGAACCGATTCCAACAATGACAGCCAGCAGCCTGGCGAGGAAGAGACATGCAGTGCAAGCGAGCGATGGCGGCCGTGCTGGCCGTGGGCCTGGCGGCCACGGCCCTGGCGGTTGAAGTGCCGGATTTCGGCCCGAACGTCCACATCGTCGATCCGGCGACGCCGGGCCTGCAGGCGCTGGTCGACGGCATCTACGCTGCACAGCAGCCCAACCACTTCGGCCCGCGCCGCGACGCCATCCTGCTCAAGCCCGGCACTTATGACGGCCTGCGCATCCCGTTGGGCTTCTACACCCAGGTGCTGGGCCTGGGAGCGCATCCTGACGATGTCCACGTCATCGGCGACCTGCGCTCCACGGCCTTCCTCGACGGCGACAACGCGACGCAGAACTTCTGGCGCGGCGCCGAGAACTTCTCGGTGACGCCCACGCTGGGCATCGGCGACAACACCATGCAGTGGGCGGTGTCCCAGGCCATCCCGTTCCGACGCATGCATGTGCGCGGCAATATGCGGCTGAACCAGAACAAGGGCTGGGCCAGCGGCGGCTGGTTCTCGGACGTGCTGGTGGACGGCCATGTCAACTCGGCGACCCAGCAGCAATGGCTGTCGCGCAACAGCCAGTGGGGCAGCTGGACGGGCTCGAACTGGAACATGGTCTTCGTCGGCGTGCAGGGTGCGCCGGCGGGCGAGTTCCCGACACCGGGCCAGCGCTTCACCAAGATCGACAAGACGCCGCTGGTGCGCGAGAAGCCCTATCTCTTCATCGACGCCCAGGGCGCCTACGCCGTGCGCGTGCCGGCGCTGCGACGCGACAGCGTCGGCATCTCGTGGGCCGACGACAAGCTGGCGCCGGGCAAGACGCTGTCGATAGCCCAGTTCTTCATCGCCAAACCGGGCGACACGGCGGCGGCGATGAATGCTCAGCTGGCGGCGGGCAAGCATCTGCTGCTCACGCCCGGCGAATACCTGCTGACGCAGACGCTGCAGGTCGGGCGCCCCGGCACCGTCGTGTTGGGCATCGGCTTCCCGACGCTGCGCTCGGACAACGGCCAGCCACTGCTGAAGACGGCGGATGTGGACGGGCTGACCATTTCCGGCCTCTTCCTGGACGCGGGCGAGAAGGACTCGGGCGTGCTGATGGAGGTGGCGCCTGCGGGCGCGAAGAAGCGGCACAAGGCTGACCCCATCGTGCTGCATGACCTGTTCTTCCGCATCGGCGGCGCGGCGGCGGGTCAGGTGGGCACGGCCCTGCGCATCAATGCCAACGACACCCTGGTCGACCACACCTGGCTGTGGCGCGCCGACCATGGCGCCGGCGTCAGCTGGACGAGCAATCCTTCGGCGCATGGCCTGTGGGTCAATGGCGAGGACGTGACCATCTACGGCCTCTTCGCCGAGCATTTCCAGAAGGAGCAGGTCGTCTGGCAGGGCAATGGCGGCCGCGTCTATTTCTACCAGTCCGAGATCCCGTATGACCCGCCCACACAAGCCCAGTGGACGAGCGCGACGGGCCGTGGCTACGCGGCCTACAAGTTGGCCGACACGGTGACGCGCCACGAGGCCTGGGGCCTGGGGATCTACAGCGTCTTCCTGAAGCCCGACGTCGTGCTGGACCGCGCCATCGAGGTGCCCAAGGCGCAGGACGTGCGTTTCCACCACATGATCACCGTCTGCCTGGTGGACAAGGGCAGCATCGAGCACGTCATCAACGACGCCGGCGATGCGGCGCGCTGCAAGGGCGGTAGCAACACGGCGACGTTGAAGGACTACCCGTGAGACGACCCGCTGTCGGCTTCGTCTGACAGCGGGTCGCGCCGTCCGACACCGTTTGTCACAGGGCGCCGCCCCGAGACTGGGCGCACTTCAAACCAGGAGAGCGCCATGGGTGCCAGCAAGATCATCGCCATCCTTCTGCTCGTGGTGGGCGCGGCCAGCCTCGCGATGGGCGGCTTCAGCTACACCAAGGACAAGACCGTCGTGAAGCTGGGCTCGCTCGAGGTCTCGGCCAAGGAGAAGGAACAGGTCAATATTCCGATGTGGCTGGGCGTCGGCGCCATCGCCGTCGGCGGCCTGCTGCTGGTGTTCGGCAGCAAGCGCTAAAAAAACGGGCGCCGAAGCGCCCGCTGAACCGTTGCACCGGAACGAACAAGAAAAGGTCAGCCGGCCTCTTTGGCGAGGCGCTCCTCGATGCGCGCCTTGACGGCGGGCAGGGCGGTGGGCAGGTGGAAGGCGAGCTGGGCGAACAGCTCGTCGTGCAGCTTCATCTCGGCCTGCCATTCGGCGGCGTCGATGCGGGTGACGGTGTCGAACTGCTGCTGCGAGAAGTCCAGGCCGTCCCAGTTCAGGTCGCCGTAGCCGGGCGACACGCCGAAGACGTGTTCGCTGCCACCGCCCTGGCCTTCCAGGCGGTCCAGCATCCACTTCAGCACGCGCATGTTCTCGCCATAGCCGGGCCAGACGAACTTGCCGTCGGCGCCCTTGCGGAACCAGTTGACGCAGTAGATGGCAGGCAGTTTGGCGCCCGAGGCTTCGAGCTTGGCGCCCAGGTCCAGCCAGTGCTGGAAGTAGTCGGCCATGTTGTAGCCCATGAAGGGCAGCATCGCGAACGGGTCGCGGCGCACGACGCCCTGCTGGCCGGCGGCGGCGGCGGTCGTCTCGCTGCCCATGGTGGCGGCCATGTAGACGCCCTCGGTCCAGTTGCGCGCTTCGGTCACCAGCGGCACGGTGGTGGAGCGGCGGCCGCCGAAGATGAAGGCGTCGATGGCCACACCGGCGGGGTTGTCCCAGTTGGCGTCCAGCGCCGGGTTGTTGGTCGCAGCGACCGTGAAGCGGGCGTTGGGGTGTGCGGCCTTGGCGCCGGTTTCCTTGGCGATGGCCGGCGTCCAGTCCTTGCCCTGCCAGTCGATGGCGTGGGGCGGCGGCGTGTCGCTCATGCCTTCCCACCAGACGTCGCCGTCATCGGTCAGTGCGACGTTCGTGAAGATCACGTCGCGCTGCAGGCTGTCCATGCAGTTGGGGTTGGTGTGCGAGTTGGTGCCCGGCGCGACGCCGAAATAGCCGGCTTCGGGGTTGATGGCGTAGAGCTTGCCGTCGGCACCCGGCTTGATCCAGGCGATGTCGTCGCCGATGGTGGTGATCTTCCAGCCGTTGAAGGCCTTGGGCGGGATCAGCATCGCGAAGTTGGTCTTGCCGCAGGCGCTGGGGAAGGCGGCGGCCACGTGCATCTTCTTGCCGGCCGGGCTTTCCACGCCCAGCACCAGCATGTGCTCGGCCAGCCAGCCCTGGTCACGGCCCATGGTGGAGGCGATGCGCAGCGCGAAGCACTTCTTGCCCAGCAGCGCGTTGCCGCCATAGCCCGAGCCATAGCTCCAGATCTCGCGCGTCTCGGGGAAGTGGACGATGTATTTGGTCTTGTTGCAGGGCCAGCTCACGTCGGCCTGGCCTTCTTCCAGCGGCGCGCCGACCGTGTGCACGCAAGGCACGAAGTCGCCATCGGTGCCGAGCAGCTCGATGACGGCGCGGCCCATGCGCGTCATGGTGCGCATGTTGACGGCGACATAGGGGCTGTCGCTCAGCTCCACGCCGATGTGGGCGATGGGTGAACCCAGCGGGCCCATGCTGAAGGGCACGACGTAGAGGGTGCGGCCGCGCATGCAGCCCTTGAACAGCGCCTTGTCGCCGGTCTGCAGCAGCTCGCGCATCTCGGCCGGGGCCATCCAGTTGTTGGTCGGGCCGGCGTCTTCCTTCTTCTCGGAACAGATGAAGGTGCGGTCCTCGACGCGGGCGACGTCGCTGGGGTCGGAATTCGCCAGGTAGCTGCCGGGGCGCAGCTTGGGGTTGAGTTTCTTGAAGGTACCGGCGGCGACGAGCTGGTCGCACAGGCGCTGGTACTCGTCGGCGCTGCCGTCGCACCAATAGACGTCGGCAGCCTCGGTGAGGGCCGCGATCTCGGCGACCCAGGCGATCAGCCTGGCGTTCTTGACATAGGCGGGCAGGTTCAGCCGCAGCCCCTGCATGGCGGGTTGGTTCATGGCGAAAGCTCCAATCATGGGAATGTGTTTGGGGCAGCCAGCGAGCTGGCCCAAGCACACCGAACCTGAGGAGGTGGATTGTCGAATCCAATGTAATCACGCCGTAACCACCGGGATCGGTGGGGTCATGCAAAACAGGAATAACGCCATGCTGGCGCGGGCGAGAGGCTCACGGCGCTCGTGAAGTGGGCCTAGGGTTTGCGCGAAGGCGGCGTGAAACTTCGTGCAACTTTGGCGTGGTCAGCGCTGTCCGATTCAGGGCCCGGCGCACCTCGGCTGCCCGCCCGGGACGGGCAGGGCCGAGGTCGCCGAGGCACTCAGCCGTGCCAGCGCTTGGCCGCCCGCCGGATCACCTCGGGCAGCAGATGGCTCTCGGCCTCGATGCGCCGCAGCCAGGTCGCGTCGTTGCCCACGCCGTTGATCTCACGGCGCACATATTGCAGCGCGGCCTCGGCGCGCAGGTCGCCGGCGTGGGTGTCGAGCCGGGTCAGCACGGCGATGAGATCGTCGCGCAGCACGCGGTGCTCGCCGCTCTCGGGGTCGACGAAGGTGCCGTCCAGGCCGAAGCGGCAGGCCTGGAAACGGTTGAAGGTGTAGGGCAGGTAGTCGTCCTCGCTGAGCTTGAACGGCTTCTCGACCGTGATCCAGCGCGCCAGGCACTGGATGAAGCCGGCGATGGCCGCGGCCTTCTCGATGGTCAGCGGCGTGTCCAGCACGCGGACCTCGATGGTGCCGAACTCGGGCTTGGGACGGATGTCCCAATAGAAGTCCTTCATGCCCGAGACGACGCCGGTGCGGGTCATCTTGGTGAAGTAGGTCTCGAAGTCGGCCCAGGTCTGCACGAAGGGCGCACGGCCGCTCAGCGGGAAGGCGAACACCGAGTTCAGCCGTGCGGAATCGAAGCCGGTGTCCTCGCCCTGCACAAAGGGCGACGAGGCCGCGAGCGCGATCAGGTGCGGGATGAAGCGGCTCATGCCATGCAGCAGCACCAGGGCCTCGTCGGCGCTCGGGCAGCCGATGTGCACGTGCTGGCCGAAGATGGTGAACTGCTTGGACAGATAGCCGTACAGCGACGACAGCTCGTGAAAGCGCGGCGTCTCGAAGATGCGCTGGCGCTTCCAGTGCTGGAAGGGATGGGTGCCGCCACCGCACAGGCTCACGTCGAGCTGTTCGGCACAGCCCACCAGCGCGTCGCGGATCTGGCCCAGCTCCGACAGCACCTGGCCGTAGCCCGTGCACACGCCGGTGGCCAGCTCGATCATGCTGCTGGTGATCTCGGGTTTCACGTCGCCGGGAATGCTGCGCTTTTCCATCAGGCGCAGCAGGTCGGCCGAGACGGGCGCGAGGTCGTAGTCGGCGCTGTTGACGATCTGCAGTTCCAGCTCGACGCCCAGCGTCAGCGGCTGCGATTTGGAGAAGGTGCCCAGAGTCATTTGTGCACCCTTCGGCCTGCGGCCTGTCCCGCCGAGCGGGAGCGAGCTTGCTTGGGACGGCCCGGCGCGGCGCTCATTCGTTGGCCTCCTTGCCGGTCTCTTTGCTATGGCGCCGCTTGGGCGCCGGTGGCAGCTCGCCGGCCAGGCGCAGCGCGAACTGCACGGCGATGGGGCCGACGAGCTCCAGCACGGCAATGGCCGCCAGGATGATGGGCACAGCGCCGGCGGCCAGTTCGGGCTCGGCGCGCATCAGCTCGCTGAGCATGACCAGGGCCGTGGCCGACAGCGGCGTCATGGTGATCGACAGCGCCAGGCCCTGGCGCCAGCTGGCCTTGGCCAGGGGCGCCAGCGCCACGATGGCGATGGTCTTGGCAATGAAGCGGGTCGCCAGCAGCGCCAGCGCCGCAAAGCCGCCGGCGACCAGGATCTTGGGCGACCAGGCCGAGCCGACGATGACGAACAGCATCAGCACCAGCGCTCCGCCCGAGGTGCCGAAGTGGCGCGGCCAGACCCAGGGCCGCTCGCTGGTGTTGCGCAGCAAGAGGCCGGCCAGCAGCGGCATCAGCAGCGTCGACACGCCGATGGCGCGCGCCGCGACGATGGCGAAGGAGACCAGGCCGAACAGCAGCAGTACGGCGCTTTCGTTGCGCAGGTCCAGCCGCCGCGCGACGAGGTAGACGGCGCCGGCCAGCAGCGCCGCCAGGCCCAGCGTGGTCAGCAGCGAGATCGCCAGGCCGGCCAGTGCCTGGGGCAGGCTGCCACCGTCGTCCGCCGCCCACCAGGTGCGCATCAGGATCAGCGCGACCACGGCGTACAGCGTGTTCAGCGCCGTCAGCAGCGACGCCCGCTGAGTGACTTGACCCTCGGCGCCCAGCTCCATCGCGACGCGGCCCGACACGGCGGCCGGTGCGGGCATGGCCAGGATGGCGCAGGCGATGGTCGTCTGCCAGCTGAGGTCGAAGAAGCGCAGCACCACGGCCACCGCCACGGCGCTGAGCAAAGACTCGGCCAGGCTGGTCAACGCCAGGCCGGGGTTGCGGACCAGCCAGCGCAGATGCACTCGGCTGCCGATCTCGAACAGTAGCAGGCCCAGGGCCAGGTCGGTGACGGTCTGGGCCGCGCCGGCCAGCGGCATGGCCACGCCATGGCCGAAGGCGGCGGCGACGCAGCCCGCCAGCGTGTAGCCGACGACGCGAGGCAGCCGCGTCGTCGCGGCGATGAATTCCCCTGCCAATGCGCCGGCCAGCAGCACGCCGACGACGAACATCAGCGCGCTGGAGGGCGGCACGGCCAGCCCGGCCCAAACCCTGGCGCCGGTGTCGAGAGCAGTCATGCGTCTCCCTTCAGTGGTTTTTGCGCAAGCCTAAAAGCGCGCCATGACGGGCCGTGTAGGCCAAGACGCCGAAAAGCCCCTGCGAGCCCCTCCTGGACAATGGCCATATGCAGATCATCAGCGTCAATACCGCCCGCATCGAGCACTTCGTTGCCACCAATGGCGAAACGCTGGGCTCGGCCATCCGCAAGCGCTCGCGCGAGGGCCGTATCGCCGTCGGCCCGCTGGGCCTGGAGGGCGACGAGCAGGCCGACCCGAGCGTGCATGGCGGCCTGACGAAGGCCGTCTATGCCTATCCGCTGGAGCACTTCGCGGTCTGGGCCACGTTGCGCGGCCAAGCCCAGGTCGAGGCCGCATTGCAGCCGGGTGACCTCGGCGAGAACCTGACGATCACCGGCTTGCTGGAGAGCCAGGTCTGGATAGGCGACGTGCTGCGTTTTCCGGACTGCGAACTGGTCGTCTCCGAGCCGCGCTACCCCTGCTTCAAGCTGGCCGCCCACATGGGCTTCAAGCACGCCGTCAAGATGATGGTGCAGAGCGGCTACTG
>CAUJSJ030000037.1:0-297356 GCA_963422775.4 uncultured Roseateles sp. | reverse complement strand
CCCGCGCCGGCCGCCGAGCAAAAGCTCGACACCGTGACGGTCACGGGCTTTCGCGCCAGCCTGGAGTCGTCAATCAGCACCAAGCGCAATGCCGATGCCATCGTCGAGTCCGTCTCGGCCGAGGACATCGGCAAGCTGCCGACGTGTCGATTGCCGACGCGATCTCGCGGCTGCCCGGCCTGACATCCCAGCGCGTGGCCGGCCGCTCGTCGGTCATCAGCATCCGCGGCATGGCGCCGCGCTACGGCGTGACGCTGCTGAACGGCCGCGAGATCGTCTCCACCGGCGACAACCGCTCGGTGGAGTACGACCAGTTCCCTTCCGAGCTGATCAACGCCGCCACCGTCTACAAGACACCGGACGCCAGTCTGTCGGCCCAGGGCCTGTCGGGCACGGTGAACATGAAGACGCTGCGCCCACTGGACTTCGCGACCTCGCGCGGCGTCGTCGGCGCGCGCGTGGAGCGCAACTCCAACGGCTCGCTGAACCCCGAGATCTCGGGCACCGGCAACCGTCTGAGCGCCTCGTACGTGACGCAGTCGGCCGACCGCACCTGGGGCGCGGCCATCGGCTACGCGCATCTGGACTCACCCAACCAGGAGAAGCATTACAAGAGCTGGTGGTGGGCCAACACCAACAATTGGGGCGCACCGCTGCCCGGGGTGCCGCTGGACGCCGTGGCGCTGCAAGGCTTCGAGCTGGGCGCGGCCTCGTCGCGCCAGAAGCGCGACGGCCTGATGGGCGTGCTGGAGTACAAGCCCAACGCCGACTTCCACAGCACGCTGGACCTGTACTACTCCAAGTTCGACCAGACCGAGTCGCGCCGCACGGTGATGTCCGACATGTCGACCTGGTCGGGTGCGACCTGGAGCAATGCGCAGACGACCAACGTCAACGGCGACAAGATCGTCACCAGCGGCGTCGTCAACAACACCACGCCGGTGGCGCTGACGACCTTCAACAAGCGCCAGGACGACATCCGCGCCATCGGCTGGAACAACGAGCTGAAAGTTGCCGACTGGAAGCTGGCGGGTGACCTGAGCTGGTCCAAGGCCAAGCGCGACGAGCAGAACGCGGAAGTGCAGGCCGGCTCGCTGAGCCGTGTCAGCCTGGGGCAGACCCACATCGTCACCGGCGACGGCCGCTCCACCTTTGCGCCGACCTTCGACTTCGGCGACGGCAAGAGCGTCTACCTGACCGACCCCGCCAACTGGGGCCGCGACGGCCGCAGCCAGTTCCCCAAGGTGCGTGACCAGATCAAGGCGCTCAAGCTCACGGCCGGCCGCACGTTCGACAGCTGGCTCAGCAGCTTGGAGGCCGGCGTGGACTACTCCGAGCGCGACAAGGACATGAACCGCACCGAGGTGAACTACAACCTCAAGAACGGCCGCGCGCCGATGCTGATCCCGTCCGCACTGCTGCGCACCCCGACCGACCTGAGCTTTGCCGGCAGCAACATCCGCATGGTCAATTTCGACCTGCCGGCCGCGCTCAGCCTCTACGACGTCGTGCCGACCTCGGCCGACCAGGCGCCGGGCCGCATCTGGCAGGTGCACGAGAAGGTCGCGGCCGCCCACGCCAAGCTCGGCTTCGAGTTCGACTGGCTGGTGCCCATCCACGGCAGCCTGGGCTTGCGCGTCGTGCACGCCAAGCAGTGGAGCGACGGCCTGTTCTGGAACGGCAAGACCAACGCCACCGAGCCCGCCAGTGGCGGCACCAGCTACACCGACACGCTGCCCAGCCTCAACATCGCTGCCGACGTGACGGCCAACACCATCGTGCGCTTCGGCCTGGCCAAGGTGCTGGCGCAGCCCAACATGGAGGACATGCGCGCCGGCTTCTCGGGCATCAGCATCAGCACGACCGAGCCCCATCTGTGGTCGGCCAACGGCGGCAATCCCAAGCTGGAGCCCTGGCGTGCCGACGCGGTGGACCTGTCCGTCGAGCACTACTTCAGCAAGCGCAGCTACGTGGCGGCTGCGGTGTTCCACAAGAACATCAAGAACTTCGTCTACTCGCAGTCCATCAACTACGACTTCACCGGCTTCCCCAACCCGACGGCCTTCACGCCTTACAGCAACATCGGCACGCTGAGCACCCAGTCCAACGGCGGCGGCGGCATGATTGCCGGCACCGAGCTGAGCGGCTCGCTGGACGGCGGCCTCATCAGCCCGGCGCTGGACGGCATCGGCGTGAGCCTGAGCTACTCCGACACGCGCAGCTCGCTGCACGAGGGCAATGACGTGACCAAGCCGCTGGACGGCCTGTCGGGCAAGGCGACCAACTTCACCATCTACTACGAGCGCGACGGCATCTCGGCCCGCATCGGCAGCCGCCACCGCTCGCCCTTCGTGACGACGGTGCGGGGCACCTTCGGCGAGAACGTGCCGAGCATGATCTCCAGCGAGACCATCATCGACGCGCAGATCGGCTACGCCTTCGAGTCGGGCCCCTTCAAGGGCCTGTCGCTGACGCTTCAGGTCAACAATCTGCGTGATGAGCCCTACCGCACCCGCGTTGGTGTGTCGACCGGATCCGCCGACCCGAACGCCACATTGCCCGAGCGCTACACGTCCTATGGCCGCCAGTTCCTGATCGGCGGCAGCTACAAGTTCTGACGACTTTTCCGTTCCTGAACCCGCGCCGGCTCTCGTGGCCGGCGCCCTCACATCCGAAGCATGAGCTCCCACACCGCCCCGAAACGCCAAGACTTCCCCGCCGACTTCCGCTGGGGCGTGTCCACCTCCTCCTTCCAGATCGAAGGCGCCGGCCATGAGGACGGCAGGGGCGAATCCATCTGGGACCGCTTCTGCAGCGAACCCGGCCGCATCCGCGACGGCTCCAATGCGTTGGTCGCCTGCGACCATTACCACCTGTTCCCGCAGGACCTGGACATGGCGAAGCATCTGGGCGTCAACGCCTACCGCTTCTCCATCGCCTGGCCGCGCATCGTGCCGACCGGTCGTGGGGCCGTGAACGAAGCCGGCCTGGCCTTCTACGACCGCCTGGTGGACGGCATGCTGGAGCGCGGCCTGGACCCCTGGGCCACGCTCTACCACTGGGACCTGCCGCAGGCGCTGCAGGAGCAGGGCGGCTGGCTGTCGCGCGACACCGTCGGCGCCTTCCTCGAATACACCGACATCGTCACGCGCCGCCTCGGCGACCGCGTCAAGCACTGGATCACGCACAACGAACCCTGGTGCTCCTGCATGATGGGCTACTGGGAAGGCGTGCACGCCCCCGGCGGCAAGAGCCTGGCCGACGCGATGCAGGCCTGCCACCACGTGCTGCTGTCCCACGGGCAGGCTATTTCCGTCATCCGCAGGAACTCGGCCGATGCCCAGGTCGGCATCACGCTGAGCCTGCACCCCATCACCGCGGCGTCCGACAGCGCCGAAGACCTCGCCGCGCTGAAGCGCCACGACGGCCTGCGCAACCGCTGGTTCCTCGACCCGCTGTTCGGCCGCGGCTACCCGGCCGACACGCTGGAGCTGCTCGCGTCATCCGGAAATGCCGCGCCCAAGGTGGAGGTCGGTGATCTCGACGCGATCGCGACGGCGACCGATTTCCTCGGCGTGAACTACTACTTCCCCGAAATGGTCGGCAACGACTCCAGCGACAAGGGCGGCCCGATGCGCGCCAGCCTGGTCGAGCGGGAGGGCGTCGAGCGCACCGGCTTCGGCTGGGAGGTCTCGCCACAGGGCCTGGTGGACCTGCTGACCCGCATCCAGCGCGACTACAACCCGCCCGTCATCCAGCTGACCGAGAACGGTTCCACCTTCGACGACGTGCTGACGCCAGACGGCCGCGTGCACGACGCCGAGCGCCTGTCCTATCTGCAGCGCCACCTGAGCGCCGTGCGGCGGGCCATGGACGCCGGCGTGCCGGTCAAGGGCTACTTCGCCTGGAGCCTGCTGGACAACTTCGAATGGGCCGAAGGCTATCTGCGCCGCTTCGGCATCGCCTACGTGGACTACGCGACGCAGCGGCGCATCCTGAAGGACAGCGGCCTCTGGTACGGCCAGTTCCTGAACGAATAATTAACGGCTTGCAAGCCGCTTGATAAGGGGTACAGGCGGTTTCTAAATGAAATATTACAGGGTCCTCCCTCAGGCGCTGTGCGCCTGACCGGGGCACACTGCGCTCGCCGAACACCAAGATCCGGAGACAAGATGAAGTTCCCTCGCCATGCCCTGGCTGCCGCTGCGCTTGTCGCCGCTGCTTTCCCTGCCGTCGCCCAGCCCGCTGCACCGCTCAAGGCCGAGGTCATCCACTGGTGGACTTCCGGCGGCGAGTCCGCCGCCGCCAAGACCCTGGCCGAGGCCTACAAAGCCCAGGGCGGCATCTGGGTGGACACGGCCATCGCCTTGGGCGAGCAGGCCCGCTCGGTCGCCATCAACCGCATCGCCGGTGGCAACCCGCCCACGGCCGCGCAGTTCAACACCACCCAGCAGTTCCGCGACATCGTCGACCAGGGCCTGCTGAACAACGTCGACGACGTCGCCAAGCGCGACGGCTGGGACAAGTTCCTGCCCGAGACCGTGCTGCAGGCCATCCGCGTCAACGGCCACTACTACGCGGCGCCGGTCAACATCCACAACATGAGCTGGTTCTGGTTCTCCAAGGCCGCCTTCAAGAAGGCCGGCATCGCGGAGGAACCCAAGAACTTCGACGAGCTGTTCGCCGCGCTGGACAAGCTCAAGGCCGCGGGCCTCGTGCCGCTGGCCCACGGCGGCCAGCCCTGGCAGGACGGCATCGTCTTCACCGCCACGCTGGCCCACTACGGCGGCCGCGACCTGTACCTCAAGATTTTCCGCGACCGCGACCCCAAGGCCATCATGGGCGAGGACTTCAAGAAGGTGCTGCTGGCCTTCAAGCGCCTGCAGAGCTACACCGACAAGGGCTCGCCCGGCCGCAACTGGAACGACGCGACCGCCATGTTGATCAGCGGCCGCGGCGGCGTGCAGATCATGGGCGACTGGGCCAAGGGCGAGTTCGCCCAGGCCAAGCAGGAAGCCGGCAAGGACTACGGCTGCGCGCCCGGCTTCGGCCCCAAGGCGCCCTACATCATCCAGGGGGACGTGATGGTCTTCCCCAAGACCACCAAGCCCGACCAGGTCAAGGCCCAGCAGCTGCTGGCCAGCGTCATCACGCAGCCCGCCACGCAGGTGGCCTTCAGCATGAAGAAGGGCTCCATCCCCATCCGCACCGACGTGGACGTCAGCCAGATGGACATGTGCGCGCAAATGGGCGTGGCGGCGATGAAGGACAAGTCGCGCCAGCTCGGCAACGGCGAGATCTACATCACGCCCGACCAGAACGGCGCGCTGCAGGATGTGCTGACCAGCTACTGGAACCGCAACTTGGCCGTAGAGAAGGTCCAGAAGGACATCGTCAACGCGCTGAAGTCCTGACGATGAAACGCCGTTCCCTTGCGGCCTGGGGGGCCTTGCTGCCCCTGGCCCTGATCGTCTTCGTTGGCTACGTCGGCACGGTGCTGTGGACGCTGCGCACCTCGGTGTCCAGCTCGCGCACTTTTCCCAAGGACGACTTCGTCGGCCTGCAGCAGTTCGAGCGCCTGCTCGACAACGACCGCTGGCAGCTCGCCATTCACAACCTGATGGTCTACGGCGTGCTCTACATCGTCGCCGCCATGGCGCTGGGCTTTCTGCTGGCCGTCTTCATCGACCAGAAGGTGCGCGGCGAGGGCGCGCTGCGCACGGCCTTCCTGTACCCATACGCGATGTCCTTCGTCGCGACCGGCCTGGTCTGGCAGTGGGTGCTCAACCCCGACAGCGGCCTGCAGAACGCGATGCAGCAGCTGGGCTGGAAGGACTTCAGCTTCGACTGGATCGTCGACCAGGACATGGTCATCTACACGGTGGTCATCGCCGGGACCTGGCAGGGTGCGGGCCTGGTGATGGCGCTGATGCTCGCCGGGCTGCGCGGCATCGACGAGGAGATTTGGAAGGCCGCACGGCTGGACGGCATCCCCACCTGGCGCGTCTACCTCTCCGTCGTGCTGCCCATGATGGGCCCGACGCTGGCGACCGTCTTCACGCTGCTGGCCACCGGCGTCGTCAAGGTCTTCGACACTGTCGTCGCGATGACGCAAGGCGGCCCTGGCACGGCCAGCGATGTGCCGGCCAAGTTCATCATGGACCACCTGTTCGGCCGCGCGAACCTCGCGCTGGCTTCTGCCGGTGCGGTGGTGTTGCTGATCACGGTGCTCGCGCTCGTCGCGCCGCTCGCCTATGCGCGCAGCCGGCAGGTCGCGAAGGGAGGCCACGCATGAAGCGCAAGGCAACCGCTCGATGGGCGCGGCTGGGCGTCTACGCCTTCCTGCTGTTCGCCGCGGCCTTCTTCCTGCTGCCGCTGTACGTCATGCTGACGACGTCGTTCAAGAGCATGGAAGAGATCCGCCTCGGCCAGATCTTCGCGTTGCCCTCGTCGGCATCGCTGGACGCCTGGCGTGCCGCGTGGAGCGAGGCCTGCACGGGCGTCAGCTGCGAAGGCATCCGCGGCGGCTTCTGGAACTCGGTGGCCATCACGGTGCCGTCGGTCATCCTGCCCATCCTGCTGGGCGCCATCAACGGCTATGCGCTCTCCTGGTGGAAGCCCAAGGGCAGCCAGTGGCTGTTCGCCGTCCTGATGATGGGCACCTTCATCCCCATCCAGGTGATGATCTTCCCGCTCGTCAAGCTGGAGGCCGCGGTCGGCATCTACAGCAGCCTGCCCGGCATCGTCGTCGTCCACCTCGTGTTCGCGATGCCGGTCATGACGCTGCTGTTCCGCAACTACTACGCCAGCCTGCCGAGCGAGCTCTTCAAGGCGGCGCGCGTGGATGGCGGCGGCTTCTGGCGCATCTTCATCCAGCTGGTGCTGCCGATGTCCACGCCCATGCTCATCGTCGCGGCCATCATGCAGATCACCGGCGTGTGGAACGACTACATCCTGGGCCTGACCTTCGCCGGACGCGAGAACCAGCCGATGACGGTGCAGCTCAACAACGTCATCAACACGACGACGGGCGAGCGGCTCTACAACCTCAACATGGCGGCCACGATCCTGACGTCAGCCGTACCCCTGTTGGTCTATCTGATTTCCGGCCGCTGGTTCGTCCGCGGCATTGCAGCGGGCGCAGTCAAATGAGTGGCGTGAACATCCAGAACCTGAGCATCCGCTTCGGTTCCAACGAGGTCATCAAGGGCCTGAACCTGCAGGTCGTCGAGGGCGAGTTCCTCGTGCTGCTCGGCCCTTCGGGCTGTGGCAAATCGACGTTGCTGCACAGCATCGCCGGCCTCATCGACGTGAGCGGCGGCAGCATCCACATCGGCGGCCAGGACATGACCGACGCCGAGCCCGCCGAGCGCGGCATCGGCATGGTGTTCCAGAGCTATGCGCTGTACCCGACGATGACGGTGGAGCGCAACATGTCCTTCGGCCCGCGCGTGGCCGGCGTGCCCAAGGCCGAAATCGAACGGCGTGTGAAGCGCGCGGCCGAGATGCTGCAACTCACCCAGCTGCTGAACCGCAAGCCGGCCCAGCTCTCCGGTGGCCAGCGCCAGCGCGTGGCGATCGGCCGAGCCCTGGTGCGCGAGGCCGGCGTCTTCCTGTTCGACGAGCCGCTGTCCAACCTCGACGCCAAGCTGCGGGCCGAGCTGCGCCGCGAACTCAAGCTGCTGCACCAGACGCTGGGCAACACGATGATCTACGTGACCCACGACCAGGTCGAGGCCATGACGCTGGCCTCGCGCATCGTCGTCATGAAGAGCGGCGTCATCCAGCAGATCGGCACGCCCAGCGAGGTCTACGAGCGGCCGGCCAATCTTTTCGTTGCCGGCTTCCTCGGTGCGCCGGCCATCAACTTCGTGCCTGCCCGCGTCGGCACCGATGGCCGCTCGCTGCAAGGCGTGCTGCCGTTGCAACTCGCCGAGGGCCGCGCGAAGGCGGGCCAGAGCCTGGTGCTGGGTGTGCGGCCCGAGCATGTGCGCCTGCAGTCGGACGGCCGCTGGCGCGCCACGGTGGAGCTGGTGGAGCCCATGGGCAACCACCAGGTCGTCTGGATGAAGCTGGGTGACCAAGGCTTCTCGGTGCTGGTGCACGACGGCCGCCGCATCGGCGCTGGCGACGTGCTGGGCTTCGACGTGGACGAGTCCGCACTCAACGTCTTCGACGCCGGCACCGAGCAGCGGCTGTGAGCGAGCTGCGCCGCATCGTCATCGTGGGCGGCGGCAGCGCCGGCTGGATGTGCGCGGCGGCGCTGGCGGCGCGGCTGCTGCGCGAGGATGCAGGCTACGAGATCACCCTGGTCGAGTCCGACGAGATCGGCATCGTCGGCGTCGGCGAAGCCACCATCCCGCCGATCCGTGGCTTCAATGCGCTGATCGGGCTGGACGAGGACGAGCTTCTGCGCGAGACCGGCGGCACGTTCAA
The DNA here is from genome assembly GCA_963422775.4 of uncultured Roseateles sp. Classification (GTDB taxonomy): domain Bacteria; phylum Pseudomonadota; class Gammaproteobacteria; order Burkholderiales; family Burkholderiaceae_C; genus Pelomonas. Next base: position 288,920 of record CAUJSJ030000037.1, on the reverse strand, counting down.
GCTCGGCATCGAGTTCGTGAACTGGGGTGCGGTCGGCGAGCGCTATATGCACGCCTTTGGTGACGTCGGCCGGCCGCTGGACGGCCTACCCTTCCACCAGCACTGGCTGCGCCTGGACGCGGCGCCGCCGCTGGCCGAGTTCTCGATCAACAACCAGGCTGCGCTGGCTGGCCGCTTCATGCGCCCTCGGCCGGACATGGCCGGGTCGCCGCTGGCAGAGATCCACTACGCCTTTCACTTCGACGCGTCGCGGTATGCGGCGCTGCTGCGGCGGCATTCGGAAACGCTGGGCGTGCGGCGCATCGAGGGCCGCATCGAACGCGTCGAGCGTGACGACGTGGGCATCCGCAAGCTGCATCTGCACGACGGTCGCGTCGTTGCAGGCGACTTCTTCATCGACTGCTCGGGCCTGCGTGCGCTGCTGATCGGTGAGGCCCTGGGCGTCGCGTTCGAGGATTGGTCCAACTGGCTTCCCAGCGACCGCGCCTGGGCCGTGCCCACTGCCTCTCATGGCCCGCTGCTGCCCTGCACGCGTGCGACAGCGCACGACGCTGGCTGGCAATGGCGCATCCCGCTGCAGCACCGCACCGGCAACGGCCATGTCTTCGCCAGTGCCTTTGTCGACGAGGCTGCAGCGCGCCAAACGCTGCTGAGAAACCTGGAGGGCGAGCCGCTTGCCGAACCCCGGTTGATCCGGTTCCGCACCGGCCGCCGCCAGCAAGCCTGGGTGGGCAACTGCGTCGCCATCGGCCTGGCCAGCGGTTTCCTGGAGCCGCTGGAGTCCACCAGCATCCACCTGATCCAGAGCGCCATGCTGCGCCTCGTCGAGCTGTTTCCGAATGCGGGCCTGGACGCCGCCGACATCGTCGAATACAACCGCCAGACCGCCGCCGAGATGGCGTCGGTGCGCGACTTCATCATCCTGCACTACAAGCTCACGCGCCGCGATGACTCGCCCTTCTGGCGCCACTGCCGCGCGATGGCCGTGCCTGAATCGTTGCAGCACCGGATGGACCTGTTCGCCAGCAATGGCCGCCTCTATCGCCAGGGTCAGGAGCTGTTCTCCGAGCCGAGCTGGTTGCAGGTGCTGCTCGGCCAGGGCCTGATGCCGAGAGGGCATCACCCGCTGGCTGATGCCCGCCCGCACGAGCAGGCACAGCAATTCATCAACGACGTGCGCCACGTCGTCCAACGCTGCGTGGACGTGATGCCCACCCACGCCGACTTCATCGCCGCACATTGCGCGGCTTCTCCAGCCCTGACCGCATGAAGACACTGCTTCTGACCCTGATGGCCGCGCTCGCCGGCCTGGCTAACTCTGCTCCTGTACGGGCCTTCCTGACCACGGCCGACCAGCAGCACCTGCTGGCGCCCGGCGCCGTGGCGGCTGCGGCCAAGGGCGACGCGGTCATCCGCATCGACCCGGCACGCCAGCACCAGCGCATGGCCGGCTTCGGCGCCGCCATCACCGAGGGCTCGGCCTGGCTGATCCGCCACGGCATGAGCGAGCCGCAGCGCGACGCGCTGATGCGCGAGCTGTTCACGCGGGAGGGGAATGACGGCAAGGGCCTGGGCTTCGAGCTGACGCGGTTGACCATCGGCGCGTCAGACTTCTCGCGCCGCCACTACAGCCTGGACGACATGCCGCCGGGCCAGACCGACCCCGAGCTCGAGCACTTCTCGCTGGACCCCGAACGCTCCGATGTCATCCCCGCCGTCAAACAGGCACTGGCGCTCAACCCCGGGCTGCAGGTCATGGCATCGCCCTGGAGCGCGCCGGGCTGGATGAAGACCACCGACAGCCTCGTGCAGGGCCAGCTCAAACCGGAGTTCTACGGCGCCTTCGCGCGCTACATGGTGCGTTACGTCGAGGCCATGGGCGCCGAGGGCGTGCCCGTCTTTGCGCTGACGCTGCAGAACGAACCCCACTTCGAGCCGCCGGACTATCCCGGCATGCGCGTGCCACCGGCCACGCGCGCCGCCGTCGTCGGCCAGCACCTCGGCCCGCTGCTCAAGAGCAAAGGCATGAAGACGCAGATCCTGGAATGGGACCACAACTGGGACGAGCCCTGGAGCCCGATGGCCATGCTGTCCGACGCCACTGCGCGCAAGTACGTGTCGGGCGTGGCCTGGCATTGCTATGCGGGCGACGTGTCGGCCCAGTCGCAGGTGGCCCGGCACTTCCCCGAGCTGGACGTCTGGTTCACCGAATGCTCCGGTGGCGAATGGAAGCCCCAGTGGAACGAGACCCTGCCCTGGATCACGCGCAACCTCATCATCGGCAGCACCCGCCACGGCGCGCGCGGCGTGCTGATGTGGAACCTGGCGCTGGACCCGGCCCATGGCCCGCATCTCGGCGGCTGCAAGGACTGCCGCGGCGTCGTCACCATCGACCCCAAGACCGGCCAGGTCACGCGCAACATCGAGTACTACGCCTTCGGCCACGCCAGCCGCTTTGTTCACCAGGGCGCGCGGCGCGTGGACTCCAATGGCGATGTGAAGGGGCTGGATCACGTCGCCTTCACCAACCCCGATGGCAGCACGGCCCTCATCGTCAGCAACTCCGCCGCCGAGCCGCGCCGCTTCACGGTGCAGGCCCCGGGCCGGCGCTTCGGCTACGAGCTGCCGGCCAGCGGTGTCGTGACCTTCACCTGGTGACCGCGATGCGTGCCCTTCTGCTCACCGCCCTCATCGCCGCCAGCGGCGCGGCCCAGGCCCAGGCCCTGGAGCTGGCTGGCGTGTTTGCCGACCACATGGTGCTGCAGCGCGAGTCGCCGCTGCGCGTCTGGGGCCAGGCGGAGCCGGGGCAACGCGTGCGCGTGCAACTCGCCGGCCACGCGGCCAGCGCGCTCGCTGACCAGGACGGCCGCTGGCAGGCCACGCTCGCGCCGTTGAAGGCGGGTGGCCCGCACCGGCTGCAGGTCAGCGCCGGTGCCGAGCAGCGCACGCTTTCCGACGTGCTGATCGGGGACGTCTGGATCGCCTCGGGCCAATCGAACATGGAGTGGCGACTGGCCGACTCCAGCAGCGCTGCAGCCGAGATCGCCGCCGCGGGCGAGCACCCGCTGATCCGCCACGCCAAGATGCCGCACCGCGTCAGCCTCACCCCGTTGCGCGACGCACCGCCGCTGCGTTGGGACGTCAGCGGCCCTGCGACGGCGGGCGACTTCAGCGCCGTGGCCTGGCACTTCGCGCGCCGGGTGCAGGCCGATGTGAACGTGCCCATCGGCATCCTGAACCTGAGCTGGGGCGGCACCCACGTCGAGACCTGGACCAGCCCGCGCGCCGCGGCCACCGACCCCGACCTGGCCGACACCGTGCGCGCGATACCGGCCGACGCGGCGGCCTTCGTGCAGGGCCGCCGCGACCTGATGCTGGTGCGCGTGCGCCGCTTCCAGGGCGAGCTGTCCAACGTCGCCGGCGCCGACCCTGCGCTGGACGACCGTGCGTGGCCCACGCTGAACGCACCTCAGGTCTGGGAGACGCAGGGCCTGCCGGGCATCGATGGCCGCGTCTGGCTGCGCCGCCACGTCACGCTGACGGCGGCAGAGGCCGCCGGCGCCGCAACGCTGCACCTGGGCCTCGTCGACGACTGCGACGAGACTGCCGTCAACGGCCAGCCGGTCGGCAACACCTGCGGCTGGGAGACGCCGCGGGCCTACGCGTTGCCCGCCGGGCTGCTGCGCGCGGGCGACAACCTCATCGCGGTGCGCGTGACCGACACCGGCGGCGATGGCGGCATCCATGGCCCCGCCTCGAACCTGCGGCTGGACACGGCCGCCGGCTCCAAACCGCTCGCCGGCCGCTGGCAGGCCCGTGTCGAGTCCATCCAGGCCGTCGAGGAGCCCGGCCCCAACGACCTGCCCAGCCTGCTCTTCAACGGCATGGTCCGGCCCTTCACGCCGTTCGCGGCCAAGGGTGTCATCTGGTACCAGGGCGAGACGAACGCGCCGCGCGCCGCCCGGTATGCCCAGGCGTTTCCCCGCCTCATCGAGGATTGGCGGGCGCAGTGGCGCCAGCAGGGCCAGCGCGGCACGCTGCCGTTCTACTTCGTGCAGCTCTCGTCCTATGGCCCGCGCCCGCCGCTGCCCGAGGGCAGCGCCTTCGCCGAGCTGCGCGACGCCCAGCGCCAGACGCTCAGGCTCCCCGCCACCGGCATGGCTGTCAGTATCGACGTCGGCGACGCCAACGACATCCACCCGCGCGACAAGCGCACGGTGGGCGAGCGCCTGGCGCGCATCGCGTTGGCTCAGGTCTACGGTCAGCCCGTGGCCTTCAAGGGCCCGACGCTGCGTGCCAGCCGTGCTCTCCCTGACGGCAGTTTCGAGCTGACCTTTGCCGAGGTGGCCGGCGGCCTGGCCACGCGCGGTGGCGGCCCGCTGCTGGGCTTTGCTGTCGCGGGCGCCGACCAGCGCTTCGTGCCGGCCCGCGCCGAGATCGTCGGCCGCGACCGTGTTCGCGTCTGGAGCGAAGCCCTGCCCAGGCCCGCCGCCGTGCGCTACGCCTGGGGCGACACGCCACTGGAGGCCAACCTCACCGACGGTGCCGGCCTGCCGGCCACGCCGTGGAGAAGCGACGCGTGGCCATTGACCACGCGCGACGTCCGTCCCGAGTTCTGAGGACTCCGGCTGAGGCAGGCTTCGCGGCTGGCCGCCCTTACTGGCTAGGATGGGCCGATGACGGCTTCCCTGCTGAGCAGTACCAGCTTGATCGCCTTGCTCGGCGTGGCGCTGCTCGTGCTGGCCCGGCTGGAGCCCGGCCACCCTCACATCACCGATTGGGGCTGGAGCCATGTGCTGTTGGCCGCGGGGCTGACCCTGGGCGTGGCCCTGGTGCCGGCAGACGTGGACTCGCTGCGCTACAAGGTCCAGGCCACGGCGGCTACGGCGGCGATCATTGCCTCGCTGGCCTTGCAGCTGGCCGGCGCCGCGCGCTACCGCGGCCGAGCCTGGCGCTGGCGGCGCAGCGCGCCGCTGTTCGTGGCCCTGCTTGTCTTCATCCTCGTGCTGGCCCTGGTGCAGCAGCGCTATGCCGTCATTGCGGCGGCGCTGATCCTCGCGGGCGGCGCCTGGCTGGCGGCCTGGTGGCTGTGGGCGGCGGGCGCCCGGGGCGAGCGCTTCGTGGCTGCCTGCTTCGTCACGTCCGGCCTGGTGCATCTCAGCGGCCCGCTGCTTGATCCGCTGGCCCGCTCCTCCATCACCCACATCCTGGGCACCTACGTGCAGGCCGTGCTGGCCATGTCGCTCATCCTGCTGTCGGTGCGCCGCGCCCACCGCGAGACCGAGCGCGTCAACGTGCGGCTGCGCCAGCTCTACGAGCAGTCCATGCAGGGCCTCGTCGTGCTGCGCGATGGCCGTGCCGTCTACGCCAACCCGGCGGCACTGGCGATGTTCGGCTTCAACCGCATTGACGGCGCGCTGCCCATCGAGTTGCTGATCTCGCCCGCCGATGTCGAGGCCTCGCGGGCGCGCTACGCGCAGCTGATCCAGCAGCGCGGGGGGCATATCACCTGGGAAGGCGAGCGCTACCGGCAGGACGGCAGCGCCATCTATCTGCGCGGCAGCAGCAGCTACATCGAATGGGAGGGCGGCCCGGCCCTGGTCGTGCTGATGCTGGACGACACGCAGCGCCAGCGCGCCACCGAGGCGCTGCGCCGCCAGGCCTTGCACGACGAGCTGACCGACCTGCCCAACCGCCACGCGGCGCTGGACCGGCTGGCCGCGATGACGGTGCCCGGTGCACCCGGCTTCGCGCTGCTGTCGGCCGACCTGGACCGCTTCCAGCTTGTCAACGAAAGCCTGGGCCACGAGACCGGCGATGCGCTGCTGCAGGCCATCGCCGCGCGGCTGCGCGAGGCCAAGGCGCCGGATGCCCTGGTGGCGCGCCTCGGCGAGGACCAGTTCCTGCTGCTGCAGCCCGGCGTGGAGGATGACGCCGCGGCGCTGCTGGCCGGCCAGCGCCTGCTCGCGTTGATGAACGCGCCGTTCACGGTCGGCCATCGGGCGCTGCATGTGCATCTGTCGGTCGGCATGGCGCGCTTTCCGGCCCATGGCCTGGACGGCGCAGCCCTGCTGCGCGCGGCCGACGTGGCCATGCACCAGGCCAAGCAGCAGGCCGGCGCCGCTGTCGTTGCCTTCCACCCCGGCATGGCCACGGCCGCGGGCGGCCTGCTGGAGATCGAGCAGGCGCTGGCCGCAGCCATCGAGTGCGAAGAGTTCCAGCTCGACTACCAGCCCAAGTTCGCGGCCGGCACGCGGCGCCTGGCCGGCTTCGAGGCGCTGGTGCGCTGGCAGCGGCCGGGCCGCGGCCGCGTCAGCCCGGCGGACTTCATCCCCGCTGCCGAGCGCACCGGCCAGATCGTGCCGCTGGGCGCGCTCATCCTGCGCCAGGCGGCCCAGCAGCTGCGTGCCTGGCAGCAGCAGGGCCTGACCGTGATGCCGGTGGCCGTCAATGTGTCGCCGCTGCAGTTCGAGGACGCCGGCTTTGCCGACTGGCTGCTGGACCTGGTGCGCGCCCACGGCGTGGATCCGGCGCTGGTCGAGGTCGAGATCACCGAGACCGCGGCGATGACCCACATGGACCGCGTGCTGCCCCAGCTCGCGAAGCTGCGCGAGGCCGGTGTGGGCGTGGCGTTCGACGATTTCGGCACCGGCCAGAGCTCGCTGACGCTGCTGCGCCGCCTGCCCATCACGACGCTCAAGCTGGACCGCAGCATGATCGACCCGCTGCCCGAGGCCAAGGCCGGCGCGGTGGTGCAGGCAGCCTGCGTGCTGGCGCAGGCGCTGGGGCTGTCTGTGGTGGCCGAAGGCGTGGAGACCGAGGAGCAGGCGCGCGCCGCGGCGGCGCTTGGCTGCACCCATCTGCAGGGCTTCCTGCTGGCCCGGCCCCTGGCTGCCGACGCGGCCGCGAGGCTGCTGGAGCGGACATTCTTGATGAAGGCGTGATGGGTCGGCCGGTCTGTATGCGTTGAGTGGTGTACAGCCATTTCAGGGCGCATTCATGGCCAGCAGGTATCGGGTGCGCATCGGCGCCGCCTTCCTCGTTCTGACAAGCCTCGGCGCAGCCCGCGCCGCTGCTGATCAATGGCGGCTTCGAGACCGGCGATCTCAGCGGTTGGACGGCTGCCAGCCAGGCGGGCGGCAACTTCGGCGGCTTCTACGCCGTGTCCGACCGCATCGACGAGAGCAGCGCCGTGCTCTACCAGGCCTTCACGCTGGCTGCCGCCTCGCGGCTGCACCTAAGCTTTCGGCTGTTCGTCAACGACCACGGCGGCGCCGCCGTCGTGAACGCCGCCGGGCTGGACTTCACCGCCGGCCCCAACCAGCACGCGCGCGTCGACATCCTGGCCGGCGACGCCGACCCCTTCGACACCGGTGCCGGAGGTCACGTCCCTGCTCGCGCGCACCGGCCTGCCTGGCGTGCCGGGCGAGCTCCTGGGTTTTCCCGGCCAAGGCGGGTTGTTGCCTTGCGCGTCGCCATTTGTTCCTGACTATCACCAGAACGGCAACCGGACGATGACAGGTGGCGGTCGCGGTGCGGTTTCAGGGATGGCCGCCTTCGGCACCCAGGCCGAAGCCTTCCGCGACCACGCCAGCGCCTGGCGCGACCGCTGGAACTCCCTCACCGAACTGCTGATGATGGGAGGCAGCTATCCCGTGCTGGAGCCCCTGCCGCCAGCCGCCTGGCCCGGGGTGCTGCGGGCCGAGCTGGCCGCCACCGGCTAATGCGCCATCAGCTCGCCCATCCGGATCGCCCCGCCCGGCTGCCAGGCCGGGTTGAACTGCAGCCCGCTCTTGGGGAACAGCATGACCACCGTGGAGCCCAGCAGGAAGCGGCCCATCTCGTCGCCCTGGGCCAGGCGGATGTCCTGGTCGGCGTAGGTCCACTCATGCACCGGTCCGCCGCGCTTGATCTGGCCTTGCCAGACCGTGGCCATGCTGCCCACGATGGTGGCACCCACCAGCACCAGCACCCAGGTGCCCAGGGCGGCGTCCTCGAACACGCAGACCACCCGCTCGTTGCGCGCGAACAGTCCCGGCACGCCGCGCGCCGTGGTGGGGTTCACCGAGAACAGCGCGCCCGGCACGTGCACCATGCGCACCAGCCGGCCGGCGGCGGGCATGTGGATGCGGTGGTAGTCCTTGGGGCTGAGGTAGAGGTTGGCGAACAGGCCGTCCTGGAACTGGGCCGCGAGCGCGGCGTCGCCGCCGATCAGGGCCGCCGTCGAGAAGGCCTGGCCCTTGGCCTGGTAGACCTGGTCGCCCTGGATGCGGCCGACCTGGCTGATCGCACCGTCCACCGGGCAGATCAGCGGCGCGCTGGCCAGCGGCCGCGCACCGTCTTTCAGCGCGCGGGTGAAAAAGTCGTTGAAGGTCTTGTAGGCCGCGATGTCCGGCTCGGCCGCCTCGGCCATGTTGACGCCGTAGCGCGCGACGAAACGGCGGATGGTCGACGTCGTGAAGCTGCCCATCGGCTTGGACGCGTAGTGCCCGGCCAGGCGCGTCATGGCCAGCTTGGGCATCAGGTATTGGGGCAGGACAGCGAGGCGGTCGGACATGTACGGGAGCCGAAAAGCGGTCGAGGATTCTAGGAGCGGGCCAGGCGGCGGCCCCCTAGGGTGACCGCCAGGGCGCCACCACGCGGCGCAGCGGCGCAGTGGTGGTTGCCTGGACGTCGGCATCGAGCAGGCCGCGGCGTTTCAGGTGGCGGATGGCGGTCTGCACGGTGGACTTGGCCAGCCCCGTGCGCGTCGCAATCTCCTGCAGGCTCAGCGGCACCGCTTCGGCGCGGCGGCGCTGGGCCTCGCAGGCCAGGCACAGGTAGACGAGGAAGGCCGATGGCCGGCGGTCATGACCGCAGAGGTCGGCCATCAGCGTGTCGATGACGTAGGCGTCGAGCTGATGGTCGGCGGGCTGGCGCATGCCGATGAATGCTATAGCAGCCATCGAACGCTGGCGGCCGGGGTGATTTCAGAATGGGCATGGCGTTCACAACCCCACCCTCACCGCCACCATGATCACCCACGTCAAGTTCATCGGCATTCCCGTGGCCGACCCCGCCCGCGCGCTGGCCTTCTACCGCGACCAGCTCGGCTTTGCAGTGGCGACCGACCAGCCCATGGGCCCGGGCAAGCGCTGGATCGAGCTGCGCATCGCCCACTCGGCGACACGCGTCGTGCTGTTCACGCCCGAGGGGCACGAGGACCGCATCGGCACCTTCTTCAACGGTGCCATCGCCTGCGACGACGTCGAGGCCACGTATCGCCAGCTGCAGCAGCGCGGGGTGGAGTTCGTCGAGCCGCCAACCGCCCAGCCCTGGGGAACCTTCGCGAAGTTCAAGGACTCCGAGGGCAACGTCTTCGTGCTGTCGTCCAGCTGAGGTGGTGGGAGGCCGGCGCGACAATCCGCGTCGATGTCCCTGGTCCACAGCTCCTTCTACCGCTTCACGCCGGTGGCCGACCCCACCGCCCTGGCCGCCTGGCTGCGCGAGGCGGCTGCCGGTCTGGGCGGTGTCATCCTCGTCGCCACCGAGGGCCTGAGCGCCGCGGTGGCCGGGCCGGCCGAGGTGCTGGCCGGCTTCGAAGCCTCGCTGCAGCAGCAGCCCGGGTTCGAAGGCCTGCACTTCAAGCACAACGCCTGCGAGCGCCCGCCCTTCAGCCTGCTCAAGGTTTCGGTCAAGCGCGAGATCGTTGCTTTTGGCGTGCCCGGTGTTCAGGGCGACGCCACCGACACCCACGTCAGCCCGCAGCGCTGGCGCGAGCTGCTGGCCGACCCTGGCACCGTCGTCCTCGACAACCGCAACACGTTCGAGTTCAAGCTGGGGCGCTTTCGCGGTGCCATCGACCCCGGCGTGGCCCATTTCCGCGACTTCCCGGCCTACGTCGAGGCGCATCGCGACGCATGGCAGGGCAAGACGGTGGCGATGTACTGCACCGGCGGCATCCGCTGCGAGAAGACGGCGGCCTGGATGCAGGGCCAGGGCCTGAAGGTCGCCCAGCTCGACGGCGGCATCCTGAACTTCCTGGAGGCCTTCCCCGACGCAGCTGAAGACTGGCAAGGCGAGTGCTACGTCTTCGACAAGCGCATCGCCATCGACGCCCAGGCTCGCGAGACCGGCACGACCGCTGAAGCCGTGTTCACCGATCCGGCCGACGCCTGGCGGCTGGCGCGGGCCAGGCGGCTGGACCCGGCCGCGGAGGACTGAGGCAGGACCGAGAACAGGCCCTGCGGCCTGTTCGACGCCTGCCGAAGGACGGCCGCCATGCAGGGCGGCCGGCATGATTCCCCCGGCGCGGAGCAAAGCTTCCGGGCGGCGGCGCATGGGCCGCGCCGCAAACGTCGACAATGCCACCGCGCGCCGCTTGCGCGCACCGAAATCCCCTCATTCGATGTCCCATCTGATCGTCCACGGCGGCACGCCTCTCTCCGGCCGCATCGTTCCCTCGGCCAACAAGAACGCCGTCCTGCCCATCCTCTGCGCGACGCTGCTGACCAAGCAGCCGGTGCGCCTGCGCGGCGTGCCCGAGATCACCGACGTGAAGAAGATCGTCGAGGTCTTCAGGAAGCTCGGCTCCCAGGTCGAGCTGGACTTCAAGACCGGCATCCTCGACGTCCACCACGAGCACACGCACTTCGACCCCAACGTCGACCGCCTGCCCGAGGAGATGCGCTCCTCCATCATGCTGGTGCCCGGCCTGATGGCCCGCTTCGGCGCCGCGCGCATCGAGGATGACGTCAAGGGTTGCACGCTGGGCGCGCGCGAGATTGACCCGCATGTGGAGGTGTTCGAGCGCTTCGGCGCCCATGTCGAGCGCCTGCCCGACGGCCTCATCCTGCGCGTGCACCGCCCGCTGACGGCCAACGCCCACTGGACTGACTACGCCTCCGTCACCACGACCGAGAACTTCGTGCTCTGCGCGGCCCTGGCCGACGGCGAGTCCACGCTGACCAACGCCGCCAGCGAGCCGCATGTGCAGGAGTTCTGCAACTTCATGTCGCTGCTGGGCGCGAAGATCGAAGGCCACGGCACGTCCAAGCTGAAGATCACCGGCGTCGACGAGTTGGGCGGCGCCGACTACACCTTCACCGAAGACTTCCACGAGATCGTCACCTTCCTGGCGTTGGGCGCCATCACCGGCGGCGACGTGCGCGTCAAGAACAGCGCGCCGGAAATGTTCCCGCTGCTGGATCGCACCTTCGCAAAATTCGGCGTGCAGATCGTGCACGAAGGCGGCTGGAGCCGTTGCGTGACGACCGGCCCGCTGAAGGTGAAGGAGCCCTTCACGCGCAACATCCTGCAAAAGGTGGAAGCCGCGCCCTGGCCCTATGTGCCGGTGGACCTGCTGCCCATCTTCGTGGCGCTGGGCGTCAAGGCCGAGGGCAGCGTGATGTTCTGGAACAAGGTCTACGACGGTGCGATGGGCTGGACCAGCGAGCTGGCCAAGTTCGGCGCGCATGCCTTCCTGAGCGACCCGCACCGCATGATCACCTTCGGCGGCAAGCCGCTGAGCCCGGCCGAGGTCGAGAGCCCCTACATCATCCGTGTGGCGATCGCGCTGCTGATGGTGGCCGCCAGCATCCCCGGCAAGAGCGTGATCAAGAACGCGACGCCGATTCGCCGCGCCCATCCGAACTTCGTCGAGCACATCGGTGAACTGGGCGCTCGCATGGAATGGGTCGAGGGCGACTGAGTGTTGCGCTGCTGGCTCGCGGCCGCTTGCTTGGTGGCTTCGGCTGCCCAGGCCGCGCCGCCCGTCGACACCATCCGCTGGGTGGCCCAGGACGTGCCGCCCCACTTCAGCTTCGTGCAGGGCCGCCCGCCGCGCTCCGTCGCCGAGCTGGGCCACGGCGAGGTGGACGGCTTCATGCGCGTGCTGCTGGCGCGCATGCCCGAATTCCGGCATGAGTTCGTCGAATCCAGCACGGCCCGCTACGAGGCCGAGAGCCGGCGCGGCCAGACGCTGTGCTCCACCATGCATGTGCGCACGCCCGAGCGGCTGCAGTGGGCCTATTTCTCGCACCTCTATCCGCCGCTGATTTCGCGCGAGCTGCACGTCATCGTGCGGCGCGAGCTGATGGACAAGCTGTCGCAGGCGCGGCCGCAGGACGGGCGGCTGCAGCTGTCTGAACTGCTCAAGCGCCCCGAACTGCGCCTGCTGGTGGCGCGCGACCGGGCCTTCGGCGCGCAGATCGACAGCCTGCTGTCCCAGTACACGGTGCCGCGCCTGGCCGTCGGCGCGCAGCTCAGCAGCCAGATGCTGGACATGCTGCGTGCCGGCCGCATGGACTACACACTGGAGTACCCGACCGTCGTCAAGGACTACCTTGGCCGCGTGGGCGACCCCGGCGCGCTGGTGGCGCTGCCGGTGGCCGAGGGCCTGAGCACGCTGCTGGCCACCGTGTCCTGCAGCCGCACGCCCGAGGGCCGGCGCCACATCGAGGCCATCGACGCCGCCGTGCGCGAACTCGCGCGCGACCCGAGCCGCGAGGCCTGGGTGCGCGAGTGGCGCGGCGAGCACTCCGACCCGCAGGACATGAAGCGGCTGAACGCCTACATGGACGAGCGCGCCCGCGGCGGGCCGCGCATCGAGTGAGCCGCCCGGCCAAGCCCGCGCTGCCGCTGCGCGAGGGTGTGGCGGCCAGCGCGGTGTTCTGCCCTGCAGGCCCCTGGCCCACGTTGACGGCCTTTCTCGACGAGCGCCTGCCGCGCGTGCCGGACTGGGCCGAGCGCGTCGCGCGCGGCGACGTGGTGGGCGAAGCGGGCCTGCCGCTGCGCGCCGTACCCTACGTCGCGGGCCGGCGCGTCTACTACTGGCGCCACATCGATGTGGAGCCCGAGGTGCCATTCGAGGCCCGCATCGTCTTCCAGGACGAGCACCTGCTGGTCGCCGACAAGCCCCACTTCCTGCCCGTCACGCCCAGCGGCATCTACGCCCGGCAGACGCTGATGGCCCGGCTGCGCCATGCCACCGGCCTGGTGGACCTCAATCCCGTGCACCGGCTGGACCGCGAGACCGCCGGCCTCGTCGTCTTCAACCTGCGGCGCGAGGAGCGCGACGCCTACCACCGGCTGTTCCGCGACCGCGCCGTCGACAAGGTCTACGAGGCCGTCGCGCCGCTCGGCACCGGCCCCTGGCCGCGCGTGCTGCGCCATCGCCTCGCGGAACCGGGTGGCGAGGGCTTCATGCAGATGCAGGTCGTGGACGGCGAGCCCAACGCCGAGACCTGGGTCGACCTCGTCGAGGCCTTGCAGGGCGAGCAGCAGGGCCTGGCCCGCTACGAGCTGCGCCCGCGCACGGGGCTGCGCCACCAGCTGCGCGCCCAGATGAATGCGCTGGGCCTGCCGCTGGTGGGCGACCGCATCTACCCGCTGCTGCAGCCGCACGAGAACCCGCCGTGCTTTGACGCGCCGCTGCAGCTGGTGGCTCGCGCGATCTCCTTCACGGACCCCGTCACCGACCAGCTGCGCAGCTTCCAGCGCGGCACCGCGACAATCGCGCCGCCATGACCGCCGCCACCCCCCAAGACCAAGTCCAGGAGCTGCGCCGCCAGCTGCAGTCGCTGCTCGACGCCGCCACGGCCAACGAGCGCAAGCTGGACCGCTTCGACGCGCTGGAGCGCCGGCTGATGGCGGTGACGTCGATGGAGGAGCTGGTCAACCTGCTGCTGGTCGACTGCCGCGACGACTTCGGCCTGGACGCGGCCGAGCTGTGGCTGCTGGACCCCGACGAGGAGCTGCGCCGCGCGCTGCCGGCGCTGCCGATGATCAAGGCGCCCCGGCTGCTGGACGGCCACGGCCCGCTGAAGGCACTGTTCGGCGCCGCGCGCGTGACCCGCCTCATCGGGCCGGGCCCCGACCAGGGTCTGCTCACCCAGGCCTTCGCGCCCGAGTCCGGCGTGCGCTCGGCGGCCTTGCTGCCGCTGATCCGCCAGGGCCTGCTGATCGGCAGCCTGCACCTGGGCTCGCGCGACTCCGAGCGCTACGACGCGGCCTCGGGCACCAAGTTCCTGGACCGCCTGGCGGCCATCGGGGCCATCGCCATCGAGAGCATGCTCAACCGCGAGCGCCTGCGCCGTGCCGGCATGACCGACGGCCTGACCGGCGTGCACAACCGCCGCTACTTCGACCACCGCAGCCTCATCGAGTTCAGTCAGGCGGTGCGCCACCGCTACCCGCTGGCCTGCCTGTTCCTGGACATCGACCACTTCAAGGCCATCAACGACCGCCACGGCCACCCGGCTGGCGACGAGGTGCTGCGCCAGGTCGGGGGGCTGATCCTGCGCTCCCTGCGCACCGGTGACCTGGCTGCGCGCTACGGTGGCGAGGAGTTCGTCGTGCTGCTGCCGCGCACCGACCTGGCCGGCGCCCGCGAGGTGGCCGAGCGCATCCGGCTGATGGTGCAGGAGGCGCCCTTCGTGACGCCGGACGGCGGCACCGTGTCGGCCACGCTGTCGGTCGGCCTGGCCATGCTGCCGGCCGGCGCGACGAGCTTTGCCGATCTGCTGTCGGCGGCCGACCGGGCCGTCTACGAGGCCAAGCGGGCGGGGCGCAACCGCACCGTGGCCAACGGCGACGACGAGCTCAGTGCAACCACTGCAGCTGCATCGTGAACATGTCGCCGCGGCTGCCGTAGGTCTTGCCGAACAGATAGGCCGCGTTCAGCGTCACGGTGTCGGGCCCCTCGTCCCACAGGGTGGCCAGCAGGGCCGGGCCGGCGCGGTGGGACTGGCGCGCCCGCGGTGCCCAGTCGTTCCACTGCCCGACCTCGCTGAAGCCCTCGACGCCGACCCGCCAGCCCGGCACCGCGCGCCAGACGCCGCGCCACTGCAGCTTGAGCCGCGTGTCGTGCTTGGCGCTGTCGTATTCCCAGAAGGCGCTCGCGTTCAGCTTCAGGCGGCCGAGGTCGGTCTGCCAGAGAGGCCCCAGCTCCAGCGCGTTGCTGCGGTCCTCGCGGTTGCGCACGAGCTGGGCGTGCAGGGCCAGGTCGTAGGGCTTCTCGCCCTGGGTCAGCATGACCTCGTTGATCCAGTTCCAGGTCGCCAGCTTGGACCCGCGCAGGGTTTCGCCCTCCCAGCTGGCCAGCAGCCGTGTCGTCCAGCGGGTGTTGACGCCCCAGCTCAGGCCCAGCTCTGGCCAAAGCACGGCCTTCTCGTCGGGCGCCTTCACGGTCCAGTAGCGCAGCTCCGCGCCGAGGCGGCCGGCCTGGTCGTAGGGCGTGACGATGTAGTAGCCCGGATCGGCTGCTGCCGGGCCGACCAGTGCCGCGAGCATCGAGCAACAGCTTCTTCGCATGAACGCACTCTAGGGCGCTGAATCACAATGGTCCGGTTATGAAAACCCTGCTGTTCCTGCTGCTCGCCTTCGGCTTCGCGGCGCCTGCTGCTGCCGGCCCGGCACTGGAGCGCATCCATGCCAGCGGCCGCATCGTGCTCGCGCACCGCGAGTCCTCCGTGCCCTTCAGTTATCTCATGCCCGATGGCCGCCCGGTCGGCTACGCGGTGGACCTGTGCCTGAAGATCGCGGAGGCCGTGCGCAGGAAGCTGAAGATGAACACGCTGAACCCGCAGTTCCTGCTGGTGACGCCGGCCAACCGCATCCAGATGGTGGTCGATGGCAGGGCCGACCTGGAATGCGGCTCGACGACCAACAACGCCGAGCGCCGCGAGAAGGTGGCCTTCACCGTGCCCCACTACATCACGGGTGCGCGCTACCTCGTCAGAGCCGACAGCGGCATCACCGAACTGGCGCAGCTCGAGGGCAAGACGCTGGTGTCCAGCAAGGGCACGACGCCGCTGAAGTCCATCACCCAGGCCAACAACGAGCGCGGGCTGCGCATCCATATCGTCGAGGCGCCGGACCATGCCAAGGCCATGGAGATGCTGGCGGCTGGGCAGGCCGACGGCTTCGTCATGGACGACGTGCTGCTGTACGGCATCGTTGCCGGCCGCTCCGACGCCGCCAAGTTCCGCGTCGTCGGCAAGTTCCTGACCATCGAGCCCCTGTCCATCGTGCTGCCCAAGGGCGATGCCGAGCTCAAGGCCATCGTCGACGAGGAGATGAAGCGCCTCATCGCCAGCCACGAGGCGCACGCGATCTACGAGCGCTGGTTCATGAAGCCCATCCCGCCCAAGAACACGGCGTTGAACCTGCCGATGAACTATCTGCTCAAGGACTTCTGGAAGTACCCCTCGGACCAGGTGCCCTATTGAGTCGAGTGACTGCCCCCTGACAAACCCCGAGACAACAGCCTGCACAGGGCGGGCTGCGACCGTGACAATTTGTTCCGCAGTCCGCCTCAACGATGAGCACCGATTCCCTCGCCGAACCCCTGAGCCACGTGAGCCCGCGTCGCCTGGGTTCGTTGCGGCTGCGGCTGACGCTGGCGGTGCCGCTGCTGACGGCCCTCATCGTCGCCGCTTTCGAGTGGAGCCTGGGCGGCTACGAGTCGCCTGCCGAGGGCCTGGCCCGCACGGCGTGGCTGGTGCTGCTGCTCAGTGCCGCCCAGCTCATGCTCATCGAGGCCCTGCTGCTGCGGCCGCTGCGCCAGCTCGCCGCCGGCTGTGAGGCGATGGAGTCGGCGCCCGTGCCGCTGACGCCCGAGGCCGCCGTGCCGACCGCTGGGCTCACCGTCGAGCTGGACCGCATCGGCCACGCCATGCTGCGCGCCCGCGGCTCGCTGTGGCAGCAGGACCAGGACGCCCGCGAGCTGCGGCGCGAACTGGCCCAGCAGCGCCACCAGCTGCAGGAGGCGCATGCCGCGCTGGAGGCCAACCAGCGCGAACTGGCCAGCCTGGCGCGCACCGACGCGCTGACCGGCATCGCCAACCAGCGCGCCTTCGACGAAGCCCTGCGCCGCGAGTTCAAGCGCGCCCAGCGCCTGCGCGGCCTGCTGGCCGTGGCCGTGCTGGATCTGGACCAGTTCAAGCAGTTCAACCTCGCCCACGGCACGGCCGCTGGTGATGCGGCGCTGCAGCGTGTCGCGTCGCTGCTGGGCGAGCGCTTCAAGCGCGACACCGACCTCGTCGCCCGGCTGGGTGGCGAGGAGTTCGTTGCCCTGCTGCCCGGTTTCGGCATGGCCGAGGCCCAGGGCGTGCTGGAGTCACTGCGCGACGAGTTGCGCGCGCTGCGGCTGCCCGACGGCCATGGCAGCCTGACGCTGAGCGTCGGCCTTGCCGCTGTGAGCCCGGCCCATCCCTACCTGAGTGCACAAGCGCTGCTGCAGGCGGCGGATGAAGCGCTCTACATCGCCAAGCACGCAGGGCGAGACCGCCTCAGCCTGGCGGCCTAGCCGCCTGCGTGGCACCCCCGCATGACGCCCCGCATGACGCGCGCAAAAAAAGACCCGGTCAGCGGGCTGCCGGGTCGTGAAGCCCTCTGGGGAGAGGGCGTCGTTGGGATGAATCCACTTTAGGCTGCAGGCCCGCGCGGCGGTGGGCAATATTTACGGCGCCTGCCGATAATCCCCGCCATGCCCCACCCCGCGCCCCGCCCCACCGAAGCCTTCTCCGAAGCCGATCTGGAGCGCCTGCAGGCGTTGCTTGACGCACTGCCCGCGCCGCTGGAGCCGCTGGACGTCAGCATGGCCGACGGCTACCTTTGCGGGGTGCTGCTGCAGCCTGAACCCGTGCCGCTGGAACGCTGGCTGCCGCCGCTGTTGGACAGCGAGGGCCGACCCCTGCCACAACGCATCAACGACGACCTTGTCGCGCTGCTGCGCCGCCGCCACAAGGAACTCAACCTCGCCATCATCGGCCGCCAGTGGTTCGACCCCTGGGTGTTCGAGCTCGACGAGGACGCCAGCCCGAGCCAAAGCGTCAGTGACAGCGTGCTGCCCTGGGTGGCTGGTTTCGCGCATGCGCTGGACGCGCACCCCGCGCTGATGAAGCTGCCCGAGGAGCCGCTGCTGGAGCCGCTGGCCGCGATCTACCTACACCTGGACCCGGACGATCTCGAGGACGCCGACACCTTGCTCGAAGAGATAGAGGCGCTGGAGCCGCCCGCGGACCTGGAAGAGGCGGTCGAGGGCCTGGTCAGCGCGGTGCTGATGCTGGCGGACGTGTCCCGCCCGCTCAAGCCACAGCCGACGCAAAAATCCGCCGGGCGTGCAGGCCCAGGCCGGTCGCGACCGAAGCAAAGCGGTCGCCGCTGACCCGGGCCGCGGTGGGGAAGCCGGCGGCCATGCCGTCCACCAGCAGGCGCAGGCCCGTCGAGCCGCCGGTGAAGTAGAGGGCGTCGATCTGCTTGGGGCCAAGGCCGGCCAGGGCCACGGTCTCGTGGGCCGTGGAGATGATGCGGTCCAGGTCGGCGCGCAGCGCGTCCACCGCCGTCTTTTCGCTCAGCGGGAGCACGAGGCCGGTTTCGACGTGGCTCAGGTCCACCGTCGTGTCGGCGCCGCCTGAGACGGCGATCTTGGCGGCTTCGGCGCGCGCGGCCAGTTCGTGGCCCAGGCGCTCCTCCAGCACCGTCATCAGGCGCGCGTGCTGGCGCACGTCGCTGAACCAGCTCTTCATGCCGCGCCACTCCGCCACGCGCAGCGGCGCGTAGCAGGTGTTGATGAGGTGCCACGTGGCCAGGTCGAAGTAGATGCCGCTGGGCAGCTCGCGGCCAGGTTGTCCAGGCTTCGCGGGGCCGGTCGACCGGTAGCCGAATTCCTGCAGCAGGCCGGCCAGCTCGATGTGGCGGTCGAAGTCGGTGCCGGCGATGTGGATGCCGTGGCTGGCGAGGATGTCGTCGCGGCGGGCCAGGCGTGCCATGCGCTCGGGGCCGACGCGCACGATGGAGAAGTCGCTCGTGCCGCCGCCGATGTCGGCCACCAGCACGATCTGCTCACGCGTGGCCTGCTGCTCGAAGTCGAAGGCCGCGGCGATGGGCTCGTACTGGAACTGCACCTCCTTGAAGCCGACCGCGCGGGCACAGGCCGCCAGCTGGGCCTGCGCGGCCGCGTCGCGCTCGGGCTCGCCGTCGACGAAGAACACCGGTCGCCCGAGCACGACCCGCTCCGGCTCGCCGGCCAGGCGGCGCAGCCGCTTCAGGTAGCCGGCGACGATGTCGGAGTACTTGGCACCGCGGCCGCCGCCGACGTCGGTGGTCTGGTCGATGAGGGGCGAGCCAAGGATGCTCTTCATCGAGCGCATCAGCCGGCCGTCGTGGCCATCGACGTAGGCCTTCACGGCCGCGCGGCCGAAGGCGCGCGGCGGGCCATCGGCATCGTGGGCACCCTCGGTGAAGTAGAAGACCGCGGTCGGCATCGTGCGCTGGCCGGGCTCCAGCTCGATGAGGTGCATGCCGCCGGTCGCATCCGGCACGGCAACCGCCGAATTCGACGTGCCGAAGTCGATGGCGCAGAAAGGAACTGAGGCATTCATGACGAAATGCTGGCCCTCGGGCCAGCCCTGAGAAAGGGCGCGGATTCTAGGAACACAATCCGCGCCGACAAGGAGACCCCATGAAATCGCGCCGTGCCCTCGCCCTGATCATGCTCGCTGTTCTGGCGGCCTGCAGCCAACGCTCCGAGCAGGATTTGCTCGCCGCCGCGCAAAAGCGCATGGAGCAAAAGGATGTCGGCGGCGCCGTCATCGAGCTGAAGAACCTGCTTCAGCAGAACCCCGAGAGCATCAAGGGCCGCCACCTGCTGGGCAAGGCGCTGCTGGATGCCGGCGACCTGGCCGGCGCCGAGATCGAGCTGCGCCGCGCCTGGGAGCTGGGCGCGCCGCGCGACGAACTGGCGCCGCTGCTGGCCCAGGCGCTGCTGCAGTCGGGCCAGTCGCGCAAGGTGATCGCCGAGTTCAGCGACCAGAGCCTGGCCGACCCGACGGCCATGTCGACGCTGCAGCAGCACCTGGCCCTGTCCTATCTCGCCCAGGGCAATGTGACCGAGGCCAAGGCGGCGGCCGTGCGGGCTCTGCAGCTCAAGCCGGACTCGGAGGATGCCGTCGTCGTCAGCGCGCGCACCAAGCTGGCCAGTGGCTTCGCCGACGAGGCGCTCGCGGCGCTGGACGAGCTGCTGCTGAAGAACCCCAAGGCCGCCAAGGCCCTGCAGCTCAAGGCCGAGGTGCTGCTGTCGCGCGGCAAGATGGAAGAGGCCGAGCCGCTGCTGGCAGACGTGCTGGTGCTGGAGCCGAGTTCCTACGACGCGCGCTCCCTGCTGCTGCGCCTGGCCCTCGGCCGCCAGAAGCTCGATGTCGCGGCCAAGCTCGTCGATGACATGCCGCCGGCGCTGGCCAAGAAGCCCCAGGGGCGTTTCCTGCAGGCCCAGCTGGCGCTGGCCAAGGGTGATGCTGCCAAGTCCCGCGAGCTGGCATTGCCGCTGCTCAAGCTGATGCCCAACTTCCTGCCGCTGCTGCGCCTGGCCTCGGGTGCCCACCAGCAGCTCGGTGAGCTGGCCGACGCGGAGAACCTGCTGAACCAGGCCCTGAAGCTGGCGCCTGACGACCTGGCGCTGCGCCGCCAGTTCGCTGGCCTGCAGCTGCAGCGGCGCGCGCCAGCCAAGGCGCTGGAGACGCTGCGCCCCGTGCTGGAGTCGGCCAAGGCCGACGTCGAGACCCTGCTGCTGGCGGGCAGGGCCCAGCTGATGCAGGGTAATTTCGAAGCGGCGGACCAGGCCTTCAGCGCCGCCGCGAAGCTGCGCCCCGACGATGCCAAGACCGGCGCGGCGCTCGCGCTGTCGGCCATCGCGCGCGACGGCGCGGCGCCCGGCGGCGCCAGCCGCGCCAAGGCCGATGCGGCCATCAGCCAGCTGCGCGACATCGCCGCCAAGGACAGCGGCAGCAACTATGACCTGATGCTGGTCAACGCGCTGATGCGCCGCAACGAGCTGCCTGCTGCGCTGGCCGCCATTGACAAGCTCGCGCCCAAGATGCAGGGCAGCCCCGTGCCCGAAGGCCTGCGGGGCCGCATCCACCTGGTCCGCAAGGACAACGCGGCCGCCCAGTCAGCCTTCGAGGCGGCGCTGAAGGCTGACGCCGGCTATCTGCCGGCCGTGCTGGGTCTGGTGGCGCTGGACAGCCAGGCCGGGCGCAACGAGGCCGCGGTCAAGCGCCTGGAGGGCTTCGTTGCCAGCCAGCCGCATTCGCCGCAGGCCCGCCTCGCGCTGGCCGAGCTGCTGACGCAGACGGGTGCGTCGGCCGACCGTATTACCGATGTGCTGGCCGCTGGCGTGCGCGAGGAGCCGACCGAGGCTGCCCTGCGCCTGGCCCTGATCGACCACTACCTGCGCCAGGGCAAGACCGCCAAGGCGGCCCAGGCCGCGCAGGAGGGGTCGGTGGCCCTGCCGGCCAACGCGGATCTGCTGGAGCGGCTGGCGCGCACCCAGCTGGCGTCGGGCGACAAGTCCCAGGCGGCGAAGACCTATTCGCGCCTGACCGTGCTGGCGCCCACGCGCGCCGGCGGTTGGATGGGGCTGGCGCAGCTGCGCTATTTCGAACAGGACTTCGCGGGTGCCGAGCGTGAGGTCAAGCGCGCGCTGGAGGCCGAGCCGGGATCGGTGATCGCGCAACGTTTGCAGATTCAGCTGGCGCTGCGCCAGGGGCGCACCGAAGAGGGCTTGGCCGCGTTGCGAGAGCGTCAGAAGAAGTATCCGCAGGAAGCCTATGCCCTGATTGCAGAGGCAGACGTGGAGGCCAGCCGCCAGCACCTGGACAGTGCGATCGCCACGTTGCGCAAGGCCACGGCTCTGCGCGACCCGGCAGACGCCGCGCCGCGCCTCTTTTCGGTGCTGCTGGCCGCCAAGAAGCGCGACGAGGCGCTGGCCTTTGAGACGCAATGGCAGGCTGCGCATCCCCAGGACATCGCGTTTGCCGGTGCCGTGGCCGACGTGCTGCTGGCCCAGGGTGAGTTGGAGCCGGCGCTGACGCGCTATGAGGCTTTGCTCAAGCGTGGCCCTGACGTGCTGCCCGTCATCAACAACGTTGCCTGGCTGCGCAGCAAGGCCGGCAAGGCCGGCGCGCGCGATCTGGCCGAGCGCGGCCTCAAGCTCAATCCCGACTACGCGGCCTTGCGCGACACCTATGCCACCGTGCTGGCCAACGAGAAGGAATTCGGCAAGGCCGTCAGCCAGCAGCGTCAGCTCGTCAACGACCAGCCCGACCAGCCGGCCTACCGCCTCAATCTTGCCGAGATCCTGATCCAGTCGGGCGACAAGGCGGCCGCCAAGACCGAGCTGGAGGGGCTGGCCAAGCTGGGGCCGAAGCTGCCGCAGCAGGGCCGGGTGCAGGCGCTGCTGAAGACGCTGTAAGTCAGACGCCGTAGAAGCCGAAGGCCATGTCCGGCCGGCGGCCGGCGATGAGCTCGGCCATCGCGTGGCCTGAGCCGGCGCCGTGCGTCCAGCCCAGCGTGCCGTGGCCGGCGTTGATCCACAGGTTGCGGGCCTTCTTGCTGCGCCCGATGTAGGGAATGTTGGTCGGCGTGCTGGGACGCAGGCCGGTCCAGTAGTTGGGCTCGGACAGATCGGCGACGCCAGGGAACAGCTCCTCGTAGCGTTTGACCAGCGCAGCGCAGCGCACCCGTGCCGTCGGCGAATCCAGGTTGAGGTCGAAGCCCGACAGCTCGGCCGTGCCGGCGATGCGGATGTGGTCGCCCAGTCGCGAGATGGCGATCTTGCGCGTGTCGTCCAGCAGGCTGACGACGCTGGCCGCCTCGGGTTTTTTCAGGCGCAACGTGGCCGAGTAGCCCTTGGCGGGGTAGATGTTGAGGTGCTCGCCCAGCGGCTTCAACAGCTCGGGCGTGTAGGAACCCATCGCGGCGATGAACGCGTCGGCCTTCAGCGCCTTGCGCTCGCCACTGCGCGTGTGCGCGATCTGCACGGCCTCGATGCCGTCGCCACTCTTGTGCAAACCGAGGATGTCGTGCTCGTACAGGAACTGCGCACCGCGCTCGGCGCACAGGCGGGCGAGTTTCTGCGTGAAGACCTTGGCATCACCGCTTTCGTCGCTGGGCGTGAAGGTGCCGCCGAAGATGCGGCTACCGAAGCTGGCCAGCGCCGGTTCGACCTTGAGCACCTCCTCGCGGCCCAGCACGCGGCGGTCCACGCCGTGCCGACGCATGATCTCCGCGCCGGCCGCACCGTTGTCGAAGTCGGCCTGGCTGGAGAAAAAGTGCAGGATGCCGCGTTCCAGCCGGTCGTACTCGATGCCGGTGCGCGTGACCAGCTCCTTCAGCGACGCGTGCGAATAGCGGCCCAGCTGCACCAACTCCTCCACGTTGCGCTCGAAAGCCGCGTTCGTGCACTGCATCAGGAAGGCCAGGCCCCAGCGCCACTGGTTGGGGTCCAGGCTGGGGCGGAACAGCAGCGGCGAGTCGTCGCGCAGCAGCCACTTGGCCACCTTGAACGGCGCCCCGGCATTGGCCCAAGGCTCGCAGAAGCTGACCGAGATCTGTGCGCCGTTGGCGAAGCTGGTCTCCAGGGACGCGTCGGCCTGGCGGTCGACGACGATGACCTCATGCCCCTCGTCGAGCAGATACCAGGCGGTGGCGATGCCGATGATGCCGGCGCCGAGAACGACGATCTTCATGACTGTCCTTCGAGTTCTTAGAGGGGTTGCAGGAGGAGTTGTAAACCCAGGG
The DNA here is from genome assembly GCA_963422775.4 of uncultured Roseateles sp. GTDB lineage: Bacteria > Pseudomonadota > Gammaproteobacteria > Burkholderiales > Burkholderiaceae_C > Pelomonas. The sequence continues at coordinate 265,361 of CAUJSJ030000037.1, read as the reverse complement.
CGGTCATCAGCAAAGCGACGAGGGCATCAACGACCCGCCAGGTGTTGGGACTGCGCAGCCTTGGTGCCGCGGCTGCCGCGCCAAAACCGAGCAGGCCGAACCACATCGCCGACGCGAGACCGGCGCCCGCCGCGAAGGCTGCGCGCAGCTCGGGCGGCTGACGCGCGCCCAGGCCGCCGAGCAGCACGACGGTGTCGAGGTAGACGTGGGGATTGAGATAGGTGAAGGCGAAGGCCGCCGACAGTGTGGCGCCCAGGCTGGCGGCCTGGCCTGTGGCTTCGAGACCGGCCGCCGGCCGCCAGGCGCGATGCGCGGCGAGCAGAGCGTAGCCGAGCAGGAAGGCCGCGCCACCGAAGCGGAAGACCTCCAGCAGCAGCGGCTGGCCCTGGATCAGCGCGCCGAGGCCGAACACGCCGAGCGCGATCAGCAGCCAGTCCGACAGCGTGCAGACCGCCACGACGGCGCCAACGTGTTCGCGCTTCAGGCCCTGGCGAAGCACCAGCGCGTTCTGCGCGCCGATCGCCAGGATGAGGCCGGCGCCCATGGCCCAGCCCTGCGCAAAAACGGCGGGCGCGTCAGCGGAAGCCAGGGTGGGGACGGGCATCGGCGGATTCTCCGCAGCCGAGTCCAAATCAAGAAGCTGCATTCATATTCTTCGCCATACATTAGTGGGGCTTATGAACGAGTTCGATCCCGCAGCGCTGGACTGCCTGGCCGCCCTGGCCGACGAGCAGGGCTTCGAACGCGCCGCCCAGCGCCTGGCCATCACGCAAAGTGCCGTGTCCCAACGCCTGCGTGCGCTGGAGACCCAGGTCGGCCAGCCTCTCGTCGTGCGCTCGCGACCGCTGCGCCTGACCGAGGCGGGCAAGGTGCTGCTGCGTTTCGCACGCCAACTGCAGGCGCTGCGCGTGGACGTGGCCCGCGAACTGGGCGAACGCATCGCGCCGCAGTCGCGCCTGGCCATCGCCGTCAACGCCGACAGCCTGGCGACATGGGTGTTGCCAGCCCTGGACAACCTCGTGCAGCAAGGCCTGCGCGAAGGCTACGGGCTGGAGCTGGTCGTCGATGACCAGGACTTCACTCATGACAGCCTGCGCCAGGGGGCGGTGCTGGGCTGCGTGTCGACGGTCGCCGAAGCCCTGCAGGGCTGCCGCGTGCAGCCGCTGGGCGTCATGCGCTACGTGGCGGTGGCCAGTCCCGGATTCCTGGCCACCCGGCTTCCCGGCGACCTGCACAGCGGCAATTTCTCCGATACCCCGTTTCTCGTCTTCAACCGCAAGGACGACAGCCAGTCGCAATGGGTGTCACAGGCCTTTGGCGTGCGCGCACCGCGGCTGCGCGAGCGCTTCGTGCCATCCAGCGAGGCCTATGTGCGTGCTGCCGTCATGGGCTGGGGCGTGGGCGTTGCCCCGGAAATCCAGGTGAGGCCACTGATCGACGCGGGGCCCAGCTTGTCGTGCTGAAGCCGGAGATCGGCGTCGACGTGGCCCTGTATTGGCATCAGTGGCAGCTGCAGGGCCGCGGCGCCCTGCTGGATCAGATCGGCAAGGCCCTCGCAGAAGGCGCCCGTCGCGCCGGTCTGATCAGCGGGTGACCGTGCCCGTGATCGGCGCCGACGCGGCGGTAGCCGCCGCAGCGGCCGCGGCCTGAGCAAGCAGCACGCTGGTGCTGCCCTGCTCGGGGTGTATGGCGTGAGCCATCCATAGCGTGCTGGTCAGCACGATGGCGATCAGGCCGCTGGCGACCCATTTCAATAGTTCTGAACTCATGCAGGAGCCGGGGGGCTTGGGAGGTGGCGCAGCTTAAGCGTCGGACCCGCGGACCCTATCCTCAGCTCTAGGGAGTGGGGGAAAGGAATTGCAAAACCGCAACGCCCCCTTCAAATGGGGGGCATCGGCCCGCAGGGCCCGTCGTTGCTGGGAAAAACAGCCGTTGCGCCCGTGCGTAAATGCCAGTAGAGGCAATATTTACTCACAGATGAGGGGTTGGTTTGTCACATGAATCCCGCACACTGAGCCCACGGAGCCGATGTGGTTGTTGGCGCCGCCAAGTCAAAGAGGTTGGCCATGCGATTCGTTCCAGCGCTGCGTTTCTTCCGCCGTGACGTCGCTGCGCGCAGCGAACCCGATCCGGCTGACCTCGGCACTGCTTTCGGCCTGGAGGCCTGCCTGGATGGCGGGGGCATCAGCGAATACCGCAGCCAGGCGCCGAGCGATTTCCTCGAGTCTCAGTCGGGCCAAGCCTCGCAGGAATCGCCGTTGAGCTGGCTGTCGCGCCGGACAGCCTAAAGCTTGGGAATCCGGATCCGGCTCACCATCAGCGAGCCGGACAGCGCGAACATCAGCACCAGCGGGTGCAGCCGGAAGTCCGCCAGCCACCAGACCCCGCCCCACAGAGCTTCCCCGACCGCGCCCTGAGCCGCTGCCGCCCACAGGACGGCCACAAGCAGCATCGACGTCGGGATCGGCGTGCCCTCGAAATAGGCCACCTTGCCCGTGCCACCGCTGAGCTTCTCGGCCGTCACGTTGTAGCGCGCCAGCCGGCTGACACCGCAAGCCACGAAGAACACCAGCACGATGCGGTCGAACAGCCCCTGCATGCCGCAGCCGTAGGCGATGGCCGCAGGCGCCACGCCGAAGGAAATCACATCGGCCAGCGAATCCAGCTCACGACCCAGCGCTGAGCTCTTCTGGCGCCAGCGGGCAATGCGCCCGTCGAGCACGTCGAAGGCCAGCGCCACCGGGATCAGCGCGCAGGCGTACTGCAGGTGCCGCACCTCGCCGCTTTGCAGAAAGCTCATCACCGCGAACAGCGCGCCCATGCCGGCGCAGGCATTGCCGAGCGTGAACCAATCGGCGAGGTGGAACTCGCGGATCATCGAAAAAGGCTTGGGTTTGTCCATGCCCGCAGATTCTCAGGCCTGTGCCGGTTCTTCCGGTGTAGGCTGAATTCGCATCCAGGCCTTGCGACCGAGGTGGCGCACCAACAGGCCCATCGGCATGCGCAGCCAGTGCGAGCGCACATACAGCGCCAGGCGGGCGCTGCCGGTGAATGCCTGATTGCAGCTCGGATGGTCGGGCATCAAGGCGCGGTCATAGCAGGCGTCCAGCAGGGCTTGGAAGGCCGGTGCATCGGCAGCCGCAGCCTGCATGACATCGCCTGGCACAGGCGTACCCAGCCAACGCGTCGTGTAGCGCAGTGCGTGGAAAAGCGGCCGGGCCAGCCCCAACGCGCGGGCGCGCGGGACCAACGCGCCCCAGAATTCCGGCGCACGACCGAAATCCCGCAGCAGCGCGTCAAGGTCGAAGAGGTCCCGCAGCCCTTTTTCGAGTTCGCCCTCGTGGAACAGATGGGCAGCGCTGTGCAACACCATGGTTACCGGGGCCAGCACGCGAACGCCCGGCTGAGTCGGCAGTGCCCTGGTGTCCTCGAACAGCGCTGCGGTGTTGACCTGGATGCGGGCGGATGGAGGCAGGATGGTGTGATGGACGTCGAGGCTGCTGCCGCGGTGTTCGTGGGTCAGCGGCGGAATCTCGTGCATCCACTCCCGGTAATAGCGCTCGTCGTACGCGTCCAGTTCGTCCTGGAAGCTCCAGCCGTTGGCGAGCAGCGCCGCCTCGATCTCCGCAATGCGCGCTTTGGGCACGAGGATGTCGACGTCTCCGAACACGCGACCCTGGCTGGCAGGCAGGCCGGCCATCAGGTAGGCCGTGCCCTTGAGCAGGATTGGCTCGATGCCCAGCGGCTGAAGCGCCTCGCGGATCCGGCTGACCTCCCAGTGCGTCAGCTTTGTTTGACGCGCTGCAGTCAGCAAGGCCGCTTGCAGATGGTGGCGCGGGCCGGGCGGCACCTCTTCAAGCCGGGGTTTCAGCACGACGGCAAGCTTGGCCAGCAGCAGACCCCGCCGCGCCTGCCGCAGCAGCAGATCCCACTCTATCGGGCGCAAGCTCATCGCCGAAGCCGGGTCGAGCAGTACCCGCAGCACCAGGGGAGCTTGAGCCGCCATCATTGTCCTGCTGCCAACCGGTCGATGCACTGCACGGCCTCGTCCAGCGACGAGTACTCGAACTCCAGGCATTCGCAGCTATCGACCAGATCAGCGGTGGCTTCGAAACCGCTGCGGCCGTGGATGTCGTAGTTGAACGCCTGTTCTGCCAGCAGCAGCAGCATGCGCGCCTTGGGCATGTCCGTCAGCGCAGGGGCGCTGCCCGCCCTGTAGCGAGGCATCACGATCCAGGCCGGCCGAGCAGGCTCAAGGACTCGCGCCACGCTTTGCGCAGGCGCCTTCATCAGTGCGAGCGTGCCTTTGGTGGTGTCCGGCACGGGCCGTGTCAGCTCGGCCTGCGGCGCGAAACCGCGGATCAGGTCGATGGAGACGTTCTTCAGGTTGACCGGGCGCCCCATCCCTGTGACCTGCCTGGAGGTCAGGTCGTAGAGGGTGATCTCGTCAGACATCAGCCGCCAACCGCGATGCGCAAGCGCTGCGCTCAGCGTACTCTTGCCCGATCCCGGAGGGGCGGGCATGACCAGGGCGCGACCGTCCCGCTCCAGCGCTGCGGCGTGGTAGGAGAGATAGGGATGTGCCATCGTGCTGACGGCCCAGTTCAAGCCCCACTCGATCATGTGGAAGCCTTGCTCGGCCGGCAGCAGGCTGAACGCCTTTTCCCCGTCCGCGAGGAAGCGGGCCATGGGCTTGACCCAGCGGCGCAGGCCACCCTCCAGAAGCACCTCGAGGTGAAAGTCGGCGAAGTCGTCCGGCGTGCCGACCTCGAAGTCCGAGTAAAGCAGCAGCAGGTCCTCGGCCACACGGTCGACGTCCGAACGCAGCCGCGCCACGAAGGGAGGGACTTTCAGGACCAGTTCGCCGCGAGCCAGCTTTCTGCGCACATCGTCCAGGGAGAGGTCGCGGACCTTCATGCCGACGCGGGGGTCTGCTCGACCAGCCCGATGTCCCTCAGTGATCGCAGCTGGCGCTCGAACAGTGCGAAGGCTGTCGGCGTATCCATGAGATCGGGAATTGCATCCGTCAACTTTTCGACAATCTGCCCGACGGACAGGGATTGCCGACTCAGCAACTCCAGGAATTCGATGGCCAGCGCGTCAACCAGGTGGGTATCGCCAGAGCCATCGTCATACACGGCACCCAACCCATCCCAGTCACGCCAGACGATGTCGGCTGGCCTGCCGATCATCCACAAGGACTCCTGCATCTGCGCTCAGGGGTTGATCAGCTGCGCCGGGCTCGGTGCAGCGGACCTTCAGCCTGCCGTCGCATGAGGCTCAAGTCAGGCGGCCGATGAAGTTGTTGTGCAGATAGGTCTGGACGCCTGCTGGCGTCCAAGGCTTGCCATCGGGACCGGTGCCGCCATTGTTCTTGACGATGTTGCTCAGCGTGACAAGCTGGTTGGTCGAGAACGAGTCGATCACGCAAACGTCGGTGTTGGTCGTGCCGCTGATGCGGTAGTTCAGCCACGCGATCAAGATGGCCTTCTGCGGCTGGCTGTAGCCGCTGGAGCTGGTCAACACGGTCCAGCAAGAAAGGTTCTGAGCCATGCCGGCAGTGGGGCCGGTGGTATTGCCGCAGGCCTTACCAACGGTGTAGGCCATGACCGTGGACATATTCAGGTTGGCGCAGTTGATGGAGTTGGCCTTCCATCCGGTACAGGTCGGGTTGCTGCCGGACTTGCCGCACCATTCACTCAGCGTGAAGCAGCTGACCGTCGGTGCATTGTTGGCCTTGCGCACATACTGGCTGGCAGCCGTGCCAACCAGTGTTTGGATGGATCCCCAGGCGGATGCCGAAAAACACTTCCCTTGGCTGGTGGCAAGTACTGGTCGGCTGCTCAGCGTCAATGCCACGGGAATGACACCTGCACCCATTTTGATGAGGCGGCGGCGGCGCGCCGAGGCCAGCGCGTTGGCGGACGCGTCGACGGGGGCCGGCGCCTGGGGCGTCGACTGCGGGTCGTTGATTTGGCGTTCGCTCATGACAGTAGGCCTCTTGATGCTTATTGGACTGCACCACAATGGGGTGCAAATCGCGCTGATTCCTCAGGGCGGGCCGATGCTAATGGAGGGCTCGGCGGTTTGGATGTGAGTGTTTCACACAAAGCCTTTTGAGGGCCATCCGCCGCCCCCTTGATTGGGTGGGCCTGAATCGGGGACTCAGAGGGTGGCTGACGAAAAGGTGTCACAAGCCTTCAGATCGCCCGCTTCTACCCCCCGCTTGAACCACCGCACCCGCTGGGCGCTGCTGCCGTGGGTGAAGCTTTCCGGCACGACGCTGCCGCGGGAGCGCTTTTGCAGCGTGTCGTCGCCGATCTGGGAGGCGGCGTTCAGGGCTTCCTCGATGTCGCCCTGCTCCAGCCAGCCCTTGCTGCGCTGCGACAAACTGGCCCAGACGCCGGCAAAGCAGTCCGCCTGCAACTCCAGCTTGACGCTCATGGCGTTCATTTCGCGTTCGGAGACCCGTCCGCGCGCCTGTTCCATCTTGGCCGTCGTGCCCATCAGGTTCTGCAGATGGTGGCCGACCTCGTGGGCGACGACATAGGCCTGGGCGAAGTCCCCCGGTGCTCCGAGGCGCTGGCGCAGCGTGTCGTAGAAGCTCAGGTCGATGTAGACCTTGCGGTCGGCGGGGCAGTAAAAGGGCCCCATGGCCGCCTCGCCGGTGCCGCAGCCGGTGGGCCAGCGGTCGCGGAAGATGACCAGCTTGGGTGCCGGGTAGCGCTGGCCGGCCTGCTGGAAGTAGGCGCCCCAGACGTCTTCGGTGTTGGCCAGCACCTGGCTGACAAAGCGGGCGCCGGGGTCGGTGGGGTGGGATTCGGCAGGGGCCGTGGCCGGCGCTTGCGCGGGCGCGCTGCCACCATCGAGCAGGCCCAGCACCGTCAGCGGGTTGATGCCGAAGGCCCAGGAGGCCAGCAGGGCGATGACGATGCCGCCCAGGCTCAGGCCCCGGCCGCCGCCCAGGGGCAGGCCGCCCCCACCCCCGCCGCTGCTTTGCCGCACGTCCTCGACGTTGTCGCTCTCCCGCTGACCGTCCATCTTCATCAGGGCTCTCCTTCAAGTCGGCCGATCCTACGGCCCATGCCGGCCAAATTGCAGTCTGTCGGAGTCTGCGGACATGGCGCGGGGCGGATCGCCACACTGTCGACCCACCGCAGACCCGCCCCGGAGCCTCCATGAAACGCCTCGCCCTGCTGACCCTGACCGCCGCCCTGGCCACCAGCGCCGCCTTTGCCGGCGACAACGACTGGCGGCTGCGCATCAAGAAGGAGGCCGACGGCTGGACGGCCAGCTTCAGCGGCCCCATGGATTACGGCAGCGGCAAGAACCGACTGCGCGGCTCGGGCGTCAAGGTCGAGAGGGTGCGCGCGCTGACCGCCTTCAGCAAGCTGCGCATCGACGGTCCCTTCGACGTGACGCTGACCCAGTCAGGCAGCGACCAGGCCACCATCGTCGCGGACGACAACATCGAGCCGCTGATCGAAACGGCCGTCGAGGGCGACGCGCTGGTCATTCGCATGAAGCGCGACGCCGGATTCACGACGCGCTCCGCACCGACGGTGCGCGTCAGCGCCCGCGCGCTGCAGGCCATCGCCATCAATGGCTCGGGCGACCTGAGCGTCGACAGCTTCAAGGCCGACGGCCTGGGCCTGAACGTCGTCGGCTCGGGCGATGTGCATTTCGGCCTCGTCGAGCTGAAGGACCTGAACGTCAGCATCAGCGGCTCGGGCGATGTGCGCCTGGCCGGCCGGGCGGATCAGCAGAGCTGGAGCGTCAGCGGTTCGGGCGATGTCGACGCACGGGCGCTGGCCGGGCGTGCGGCCAAGGTCAACATCAACGGCTCGGGCGACGTGTCGCTGGGCGTGACCGAGCAGCTGGACGTGCAACTGAGCGGTTCCGGCGACCTCAGCTATGCCGGCCGGCCGCAGTTGCGCCAAAGCGTCAGCGGTTCGGGCGAGATCCATCGGCGCTAGGTCGCGCCGGCCCAGAATCGGGGCCGTGAACGAAGACGACCTCTGGTGGCAGACGCTGGCCGAGGGCCCGCTGCTGCTGGGCCTGTTCGATGCGGACGACCGCCTGCTGCGCGCCAACGCCGCCTATCGCCAGGCTTGGGGCCTGGACGCAGGCGCGTCGCCGGCATGGGTCGAGATGGTCGAGACGGCGCGGCGCGGCGGCGCTGGTCCGGTCGATGCCCCCGAGCGGCGCAGCCGCATCGCCCAACGCGGCTACGAGCAGGCCTGGCGCGATGGCCGGCGGCTCTGGTGGGTCGAGCAGCGCACGCCGGATGGCGGCCTGGCGCTCACCGGCGTGGACATCAGCGCACTGGCCGGGCCGCGTCCGTTGACGGGTCAGTTGCTGTCAGCCCAGGCGGGCCGGGAGCTCTTGCAGGCCCTGCTGGCCGACCCGCGCGCCTGGCCGCTGTCTGTTGCGACGCTCGCGACCACGGCCGATCCGGCCGAGCTGCTGGCGCGCATCCGCGGCGAGGACGGTTGCATGCGCCTGGACGACGGCCGTCTGCTCGTCATGCTGCCGGCCACCGGCCCGGCCCAGGCCGCCGCGCTCGGCACCCGGCTGGGCGCGCTGGTGCTGACCGAGGCCGTCTGGGGCGATTCGGCCGCGGCCCTTCTTTCTAGGGCTTGAGCTTCAGGTCCCGCCCTTGCGCCTGCGCCGGCGCGGGCAGGCCGGCAATGGCCGCCAGCGTCGGTGCCAGGTCGGCCACCTCGACGCGGGCCTTGACCTCGCCCTGCCCCACGAAGCCTGGCCCCCAGAACAGCAGGGGCACATGGGTGTCGTAATCGTGGGGGCTGCCGTGGGTGCTGCCGCCCGGGCGGAAGCTGGCGATCCAGTGGCGCTTGAGCACGATCTGCAGCTGGGCGGCGCGCGTCGGGTCGAAGGACTTGCGCATGGCTTCCAGGTACGGCGTCGTCGTGTCGCTGCCCAGCAGTTGCTCGCGCGTGAAGACCGTGGCGACACCGGGCAGCTGCAGCAGCGCCTCGCGGGCGGTGGCCTGCACGTCGGCGAAGACCAGGCCCTTCTCGGCCGCGAGCTTGTCGTTGAGCAGCAGGCCGGCGGCGGAGAAGTCGCGGGCCAGCTTGTCGACGCCGAACTTCGCGCTCAGCGCCGCGTTGACGGCCGCCAGCGACGGCGCGCTGTTGAAGCGACCGGCGTCGCGGCCCTGGCTGAGGGCCCATTCCGGCGTGTCGGTGAAGCCGTGGTCGGCCGTCAGCGCGAGCACGTAGTTGCCGGCGCCCACTTCCTGGTCCAGGAACTGGAAGAAGGCCTGCAGATGGCGGTCCAGGTGCAGCATGTGGTCATGCGACAGCCGCGACTCCGGGCCGAAGGCGTGGTTGATGTAGTCGTGGCTGGACAGGCTGACCGACAGCAGGTCCTGCACGCCGCGCTGGCCGAGTTTCTCGTTGCGGACGGCAGCGCGGGCGAAGGCCAGCGTCAGCTCGTCGCCGAAGGGCGAGGCCAGCAGATTGCCGTAGAAGCGCGGGCCGGGGCCATCCATCTTGTCGCCGATGACGGCAGGCAGTTTGTTGCCGTTGCCGCTGGCGACCTGCCAGGTCTGGCCGTCCGGCACGGATCGGGCATAGGCCGCCTCGGGCAGCAGCGGCGCCCAGGTCTTCTTGAAGAAGGCGTCGGCCGGCTTGGCGGCGTTGAAGTCGGTCACCCATTGCGGGTGCGCGGGCATGTAGTAGGTGCTGGAGGCGAAGCGGCCCGTCTCCGTCATGTACATGTACGCCGTGCCTTTGTGTCCGGCCGGCAGGATGGCGCCGCGGTCCTTGCCCGAGATGCCGATGACCTTGGAGGCCGGCGAGCGCGTGCGCAGCACGTCGCCCAGCGTCTCGACCTTGAGGTTGCGCGGGCTGGTGCCGGACAGCGGCGCGGTCGGGTTGTCGATGTACTGGTAGTCCGCGTCGCCGGTGTTGTAGACCTGCTCGCCGGTGGCGGGGTTGCGCCATTCGTTGCTGATGATGCCGCTGCGCTGCGGGTAGGCGCCGCTGAGCATGACCGAGTGGCCGGCGGCCGTCACCGTGTGGCCGTGGCCATAGTGTGCGTCGGCAAACCAGCGGCCGCGGTCCAGGAAGCGGGCGAAGCCGTCGGGCGCGAGCTGGTCGCGGTAGCCGGTGACCTGACGCATCGGCAGGCCGTCGATGACGACGAGGACGATCAGCTTCGGGGGCTTCGGCGCTGCGGCGGGCGGCGGGGTCGTCGTGCAGGCGGTGAGGGCGGCGGCGAGGGCCAGGCCCAGCAGGTGGCGTCGGGTGTGCAACATGACGTTTTTGTGACGGCGGGTGCGCGAGCTTACGTCGTCACAATGTCTGGCTTGTAAACCCATGGCCGAGCCCGACAACTTCGATCCCACGCACGCGCTGGACGGCTGGCGCCCGCCAGCGCCTGCGCCGCTGGACTTGCAAATCGGGTCGTCGCTGCGCATCGGCGGCGAGCTGCGAGATCAGGCTGAGGGTCGACTCGCCAACCGTGTGGCCGAGAGGGAGGCTTTCGATCCCGCACACTTGCTGGATGGTTGGCGCGCGCCCGCGCCCGCGCCGCTGGATTTGCAACTCAGATCACCGCTGCATGCGGGCGTCACGGTGCCGGACGCGGCGAAGAAGGCACGATTGAAGGCCCGCGGCTACGAGATGCTGGATGTCGAGGACATCGAGTTGTCCGAGGCCAGGCCGCCGCGCGTCGCCGTCGCGGCCGGGGTGCCGGAGATGCCGGGCCCTCTGCCGCTGGCGGAGGCCGAACCCAGGCAGCTCGTCGAGGAGGTCCAACTGCCCGAGGCGCCACCCGCAGCTGCCGCCGACGATGACGCCGCAGCGGCTGATGACGCGCCGCCGCCTGTCGTCGAAACGACCGAGCAGGGCCAACCGCCTGCGCCACCACCGGCTGCACCCGACCCGCCCCCGCCCGTGGACGACTTCCAGCCATCGATGGCGCCGCACACGCCCGCGGCCACCGAGGTGCCCATGCTCGACTTCCGTGCGCCGCCGCCGGTGGAGCCTGATCCGCAGTGGGTCATCGAGGGCATCCATCTGCCCGAGGTGCCGCCTCCTCCCGCCGACATCGAGGCGCCGCTGCTGGACATTGGCGCACTCGCGCCGCTGGTTGCCCCTGATCCGCGCCTGCTGGTGGCCTGGCAGCCGCAGGCCTGGACGGCGCTGCGCCGCCATGTCGCCGATGCCAGCACCGAGGTGTTGCAAACGCCGGATGGCCTGGTCGTGAAGCACCATGCGCCGCAGTGGTTGTGTGCCGCATGGGCTCCGCAGTGCGCGGAGCCGGCGCCGCTGCAGCGCTGGCCGGAGCTGGCCGCGCTGGTCAGCGCCGAAACCGGGGCCGACGCGTCGGCGCAGCTGCTCGCCGAGCTGCCGCAGGAGTCCGCGCTCTGGGCCACGGACCTGGAGACGGACTGGGGGCTGGTGGCCGAACTCGTGCTGCAGCAGGACACCGCGCTGCGGCCGGCCCAGGCGCTGGTGCTGCGGGAGCTGGTCGCCACGGAGCGGCAGGCGCACGTCGCGCGGCTCAAGGACGGCTATGCGCTCCATGCGGGCATCGCGACGCGGCGCCCATGAGCAGCGGACAGGCACCCCTGCTGGAGATCGACGCTGGCGTGGCGCGCATCACGCTGCGCCGGCCGCGCCAGGCCAACCGCCTGGCCGTCGAGGATCTCGGTTCGCTGCGCCACTTGATCGACAAGGTGAACGCCACCGAGGCCGTGCGCGTCCTCGTGCTGGCCGGTGAGGGCCGGCATTTCTGCAGTGGCTTCGACCTCGGCGCCCTGGGCAGCATCGATGCCGGTGCGCGCTTCGGTGAGCTGGCTGATGCGCTGGAAGCTGCGCGGCCCATCACCGTCGCGCGGCTGCATGGCGGCGTCTACGGGGGTGCGGCCGATCTGGCGCTGGCCTGCGACTTCCGGCTCGGCGCACCCGACGTCGAGATGTTTGTGCCGGCGGCGCGCATCGGCCTGCACTTCTATGCTGGCGGCCTGCAGCGCTTCGTCAACCGCCTGGGCCTGGCCACGGCCAAGCAGGTGCTGCTGGCCGGCCGCACGCTGGATGCCGCTGCCCTGCTGGGCTGCGGCTACCTGGACCAGTTGATGCCCGACGTGGCCACGCTGGACGCTGCATTGCAAGCCCTGGTCGACGAACTGCTCGGCATGGCGCCCCTTGCACTGCTGCCGATGAAACAGCACCTGAACGCGATTGCCGCCGGCCGGCTTGATGCGGCGCAGCTGGCGGCTGACGTCATCAAGGCCCGTGATTCGGGCGATCTTGTCGAGGGCCAAGCCGCCTGGGCCGGCAAAAGACCGGCGACTTTCAAGGGGGGTTGAAAGCCCTAGGCCAGGGCATTCGCCACATCGTGGAAAATACGGTGCCCAAGCGCCCGCCCGGCGCCCCCCTTTACAACACTCTTCGACAGGACCAGCGTGGCCAAAGAAACCACCAAGACCACCATCGAAGCGGATGGTCTGCGCTACCGCTCCAAAGCTCCGGGTTCGCCGTTCGCGGCGACTTCCTCTTTCGGCGCAGCAACGATGTCATGCTTCCTTTGCGGCAAGCACCGCCCGCGCGCAATGCTCAAGTCCAAGAAACTGCTTGGCAAGTCGCAGCCCGTTTGCTCGCCTTCTTGCAAGGAACTCGACGCCCAGATCGCAGCCAAATAGGTTGCCGGCCCCCTCGCTTCGCGCGAGGGCCATGAACGCCAAGCGTCGCCACGGGCTTCGACCCCCATGGCGGCGCTTTCTATTTTCAGCCTTGGCGGAAGCAGCGGCCGCAGACGGAGCGGTAGCGCGCGTTGCCGCCAATCTCGACCTGGGCGCCCTCGGTGACCTTGCGATTGTTGGCGTCGACGCGCATGTTCATGGTCGCCTTGCGGCCGCAGTCGCAGATGGTCTTCATCTCGTCGATTTCGTCGGCCAGCGCCAGCAGCGTGGCTGAGCCGGGGAAGAGTTCGCCCTGGAAATCCGTGCGCAGGCCGTAGCAGATGGCCGGCAGGTTGCGCAGGTGCGCCATCTCGTGCAGGGCCTGGACCTGGCGCTTGGTCAGGAACTGCGCCTCGTCGATGAGGATGCAGGCGATGCCCGGGCCTGCTTCACTCTGGCCGATCAGCGCGAGGAAGTCGGTGTCCGCGTCGAACTGCTCCACCTCGCGCTTCGGGCCCAGGCGCGACGTGACGAAGCCGTGGCCGTAGCGGTCGTCCAGGCGGGCCGTGAAGATGCGCACGCGGTGGCCGCGCTCCTCGTAGTTGTGCGCCACCTGCAGCAGGGCGGTGGATTTGCCGGCGTTCATCGCGGCGTAGCGGAAAAAGAGCTTGGCCATGTCGTCTTCTGGAGAGCAGCGGCATTGTCCTCGCTGGTTCACCCCGCAGATCGGGGCAGGGAAAGCCCGTGGTTTCCGCCTTTTGTGGCGGCAACCTCGGGCTTGCGAGATGGCGTTGTCATCTTCGCCATGAGTCAATAGTTGCTTCGTCCCGACCTGTCTGAAGAATGAGCAAAGACACCGTCACCGCGGTCCGCCAGGATGGCTTGCGCTACCAGTCGAAAATCGGCGGTTCGCCGTTTCTTGGCAGCGGCCACACCCGCTCCTGCTTCAAGTGCGGCAAGCACCGTGCACCCGCCAGCCTGCAGTCCATCCGGCTGCTTGGGCGCAACGAGGTGGTCTGCAAGCCCAACTGCAAGACGCTTCCGTAGTCACTCACGGAAGGCCTTGGCTGAAGCGGCCGCTTGAGCTGCATCGGCGTCGTTGACGGTTCTCGATCTGTTGCATAGCATGCTATGCACATTGATGGAGGGCCGCGCATGGTGGAAGACGTCGTCAAGGAGCTGGGGCATCTCAGCCTGGGCACGCGGCTCAAGCGCATCGGCGAGACGCTGCAGGCGCAGACGCAAGCGGTGCTCGCGGCTCATGGCTTCGAACAACCAGCGGCCTGGTTTCCGCTGCTGGCCGCGTTGGACCGGCTTGGCGCCTTGAGCGTGGGCGATCTGAGCCAGGCGGTGGGCGTCAGCCAGCCGGTTGTCACGCGATCGCTGCGCGGGCTGGAGGACGAGGGCCTCATCGAGTCCGGGGCATCCGATGAGGACCGACGCGTGCGCCGCATCGCGCTGAGCCGCAAAGGCCGCGGCCTGGTGCAGCGCTCGCAGCGCGAGGCCTGGCCGGCCATCGAGGCGGCGGTCGCCCAGGCTTGCGCGGGGCTCCAGGGCGATCTGCTTGGGCAGCTCGCGGCGCTGGAAGACGCCCTCGTCGAAGCGCCATTGCTGCAGCGGGTTCAGGCATGAGCGATCTCGACCGGCCCGTCTGGGCCAGCCTGCGGCATCAGCCGCAATGGAGCGTGGGCGACGAGCGCGCACGGCGTTTCAAGGCGGACATCAACCGCTTCGCCGCCACGCCCGGCGAAGGCGCTGATCACCTGGCCGCGCTGACCGATCTCGTGCAGTGGGGCGAGGACGGGGTCTATCTGCTGCAGGTGCCGCGCATCGTCGTGCCCGCTGGCCTGCAAGCCGTGAAGGAGGCGCCGGGCGTGCAGATGGTGGCTGCGCGTCGGCTCGACGTCGACGACGGATTGCAGGTGCTGGGTGAAGCCGATGCGGCCGACATGCTCGCGCTCGCCACGCTGACGGAGCCGGGGCCCTTCCTCGCACGCACGAGCACCATGGGGCGCTTCATCGGTTTGCGCGTCGAAGGCCGCCTCGTCGCGATGGCCGGCGAGCGCATGCGCTTCCCAGGCCATGTCGAGGTGAGCGGCGTGTGCACCCACCCGGACTACCGCGGCCGCGGCCTCGCGCGGCGGCTGTCGGCCGCCGTGACGGCCGAGATCCAGCGTCGCGGCGAGCAGCCTTTCCTGCATGCCTGGACGACGAACACCATGGCGATTGCGCTCTACAAAAGCCTGGGTTTCGTCGTGCGCAGTGCGGTGAACGTCGCCTTGCTCAGGCGCCGTTAGCCCAGCCACCGCCCAGGGCCCGGATCAGTCCGACCGTGGCCTGGTACTGAGCCGACCTCACCTGCAGCGCCGCTCGCTTGTTGGCCAGCTCGCTGCGGCGTGCGTCCAGCAGTTCGAGCTGGCTGACCAGACCGTTGCGGTAGCGCGTGTCCGACAGCTTGAGCGCCTGGCCGGCCGCGTCGACGGCGCGGGCATTGGCCTCGCCCTGGCGCTGCAGCAGCGTGAGCGACCCGAGCTGGTCCTCCACGTCCTTCAGCGCCAGCAGGAACTGCTCGCGGAAGGCAATCGCCGAGCCGTCGAGCTGGGCCTTGGCCGCGTTGACGCCGGCCTCGCGGCGGCCGCCATCGAAGAGGGGCAACGCGGCCAGCAGGCCCACGCCCCAGGTGCTGGCGCCGCTTTTCAGCAGGTTGGACAGCTCGCTCGATGCGCCACCGCCTTGTGCGGTGAGCGACAGGCTGGGCCACCACGCGGCCTGGGCGACGCCGACGCGGGCCTGCGCGGCCTGCAGCTGGCTGCGTGCGGCGGCCAGGTCGGGGCGGCGTTGCAGCAGTTCGCTCGGCAGGCCGGCCGGCACGGCGGGCAGCGCGGTCGACCACGCGGTGGGCGCCAGGCGGAAGTTGGAGGCTGGCTCGCCCAGCAGGACGGCCAGTGCCGTCTCCAGCTCCAGCCGGCGCCGGTCCAGCGCCAGCGCCTCGGCCTCGTTGGCGGCCAGTTCGGCGCGCACGCGGGCCAGGTCCAGGTCGGCCACGTCGCCGGCGCGGGCACGCTTCTCGGTCAGCGACAGTGTCTCGCCGTAGGCGGCGACGGTGCCTCTGACGATCTCGCGCTCGGCGTCCAGCGCGCGCAGCGCCAGGTAGCCGCGGGCGACGTTGGCCTGCACCAGCAGGCGGGCATCGGCCAGCAGCTGTTCGCGGGCGCGGACGTCCAGCGCGCTGGCATTGCGTTCGTGCAACAGGCGGCCGCCCAGGTCCAGCTCGTAGGCCAGGTTCAGGCCGGCGCTGTACTGCGTGACGCCCCGTGCGCCCGGGTCAGCGGCGCGGCCGGCACCGGCGGCGACGCCGAGCTGCGGCAGTCGCGAGGCCTCGGCGCCGCCCAGCGCTGCGCGGGCCTGGGCCAGCCGGTTGGCCGCCGCCTGCACGCTCGTGTTGCCCGCCATCGCCCGGGCGACGAGGTCATCCAGCACCGGGTCGCCAAAGGGCTGCCACCAGCTGGCGGTCAGCGCGGGGGCATCGTTGGCAGCCGTGGCCTTGTAGGCGACGGGCGCCTGCGGCAGCTGGGTCGGGTCGACGCTGCCGACCGACGCACAGCCCGCCAGCAGCAGCACTGCAAAAAGTGGGGTCAGGTTCAATTTCATGATGATCACTTGCCTCGTTGCGGCAGCGCGTCGACCACGGGGGCGGCGTGCTGCGCGGGTTCAATCGGAGCGGCCGGGGCTGCCACCTGCCCGCCGTGATGGCGCAGCGGCGCGTTGCCCGTGATGCGACGCACGATGACGTAGAACAACGGCGTCAGGAACAGGCCGAACAGCGTCACGCCGATCATCCCGGAGAACACGGCGATGCCCATGGCCTGGCGCATCTCGGCCCCGGCGCCGGTGGAGAGCACCAGCGGCAGCACACCCATGACGAAGGCCATCGACGTCATCAGGATCGGGCGCAGCCGCAGCCGTGCCGCTTCCAGGGCTGCCTGCACCGGTGTGCGGCCAGCAAACTCAAGCTCGCGGGCGAACTCGACGATCAGGATGGCGTTCTTGGCGGACAGCCCGACCAGCACGATCAAACCGATCTGCGTGAACACGTTGTTGTCGCCATGGCTGAGCCACACACCGGCCATCGCCGCCAGCAAACCCATCGGCACGATGAGCAGGATGGCGATGGGCAGCGTCAGGCTTTCGTACTGCGCGGCCAGCACCAGGAACACCAGCAGGATGGCCAGCGGGAAGACCCACGCCGCCGAGTTGCCGGCGATCTTTTCCTGGTAGGTCAGGTCGGTCCACTCGAATCCGACGCCCGGCGGCAGCGTCTCGGCCGCGATGCGCTCCACCGCTGCCTGCGCCTGGCCCGACGAGAAGCCGGGCGCGGCGCCGCCGTTGATGTCGGCGGACAGGAAGCCGTTGTAGCGCATCGCGCGCTCGGGGCCGAAGCTGGGCTTGACGGTCATCAGCGCGGCCAGCGGCACCATCTCGCCCGAGGCCGAGCGCACCTTCAGCGCGCCGATGTCCTCGGCGCGGGCGCGGTAGGCGGCGTCCGCCTGCACGCGCACGGAGTAGGTGCGGCCGAACTTGTTGAAGTCGTTCACGTACAGGCTGCCGAGGTAGATCTGCATCGTGTCGAACACGTCCGTCACGGCCACGCCGAGTTGGCGGGCGCGGGTGCGGTCGAGGTCGGCGAAGAGCTGCGGCACGTTGACCTGGTAGCTGGAGAACAGGCCAGCCAGCTCGGGCGTCTTGTAGGCCTTGGCCATGAAGGCCTTGACCGCGCCGTCCAGCGCCTCGTAGCCCACGCCGCCGCGGTCCTGCAGCTGCAGCTTGAAGCCGCCCGTCGTGCCCAGGCCCTGCACGGGTGGCGGCGGGAACATGACGATGAAGGCGTCCTCGATGGCGCCGTACTGGGCGTTCAGCGAGCCCGCAATCGCGCCGGCCGACAGGTCCTTGCCCTTGCGCTCGTCAAAGGGCTTGAGCGTGGCGAAGACGATGCCCGAGCTCGAGCTGTTGGTGAAGCCGTTGATCGACAGGCCGGGGAAGGCCACTGCGTGTTCGACGCCGGGTGTCTTCAGTGTGATGTCGGTCATGCGGCGGATGACGTCTTCGGTGCGGTCCAGCGTGGCGCCGTCGGGCAGCTGGGCGAAGCCGATCAGGTACTGCTTGTCCTGCCCCGGCACGAAGCCGCCGGGCACGGCCTTGAACAGGCCCGCCGTCGCTGCCACCAGCGCGAGGTAGACGACCATCATCACGGCCTTGCGCGACATCAGCGTCTTCACGCCGCTGCCGTACTTGGCCGAGCCGCTCGCGAAGAGCTTGTTGAAGCCGCCGAAGAAGCGGCCCAGCACGGCGTCCATGCCGCGGGTCAGCGCGTCCTTGGGGGCGTCGTGGCCCTTCAGCAGCAGCGCGGCAAGCGCGGGCGAGAGCGTCAGCGAGTTGATCGCCGAGATGACGGTGGAGATCGCGATGGTCAGCGCGAACTGCTTGTAGAACTGGCCCGTCAGGCCGGTGATGAAAGCCAGCGGCACGAAGACCGAGATCAGCGTCAGCGCGATGGCGATGATGGGGCCCGACACCTCACGCATCGCGCGGTAGGTGGCCTCGCGGGGTGAGAGCCCGGACGCGATGTTTCGCTCGACGTTCTCCACCACGACGATGGCGTCGTCCACCACGATGCCGATGGCCAGCACCAGGCCGAACAGGCTCAGCGCGTTGATCGAGAAGCCGAAGCCGTGCATGACGGCGAAGGTGCCGATGATGGACACCGGCACGGCCAGCAGCGGAATGATGGAGGCGCGCCAGGTCTGCAGGAACAGGATGACGACCAGCACCACCAGTGCCACGGCTTCCAGCAGCGTGTGGATGACGGACTCGATGGAGGCGCGCACGAACTGCGTCGGGTCGTAGACGATGGTGTAGTCCACGCCTTCGGGCATCGCGGCCTTCAGCTCGGCCATCGTGGCGCGCACGTTCTTGGAGATGTCCAGCGCGTTGCCGCCCGGGGCCTGGAAGACCGGCACCGCGACGGCGGGCTTGTTGTCCAGCAGCGAGCGCAGTGCGTATTCCGACGCGCCGAGTTCGAGGCGGCCCAGGTCACGCAGGCGAGTCACCGCACCGTTGGCGCCGCTCTTGACGATGATGTCGCCGAACTCTTCGACGGACTGCAAGCGGCCTTGCGCATTGACCGACAGCTGCAGGTCGATGCCCTGCAGGCCGGGCGACGCGCCGACGACGCCGGCCGCCGCCTGCACGTTCTGGCTGCGGATGGCGGCCACCACGTCGCTGGCCGACAGGCCGTGCTCGGCCACCTTCTGTGGGTCCAGCCAGATGCGCATCGAATAGTCGCCCGAGCCGAACAACTGCACCTGCCCGACGCCCTGGATGCGCGCCAGGCGGTCCTTGACGTTGAGCAGCGCGTAGTTGCGCAGATAGGTCATGTCGTAGCGCTCGTTGGGCGAGGTCAGGTGCACGACCATGGTCAGGTCGGGGCTGCTCTTGACGGTCGTCACGCCCAGGCGCTTGACCTCCTCGGGCAGCCGCGCCTCGGCCTGCGACACGCGGTTCTGCACCAGCTGCTGCGCCTTGTCGGGGTCGGTGCCGAGCTTGAAGCTGACGGTCAGTGTCATCAGGCCGTCCGTCGTCGCCTGGCTGCTCATGTAGAGCATGTCCTCGGTGCCGTTGATGGCCTCTTCGAGTGGCGTGGCCACCGTCTCGGCGATGACCTTGGGGTTGGCGCCGGGGTACTGGGCGCGCACGACGACCGAGGGCGGCACGACGTCGGGGTATTCCGAGATCGGCAGCGCGCGGATCGACAGCAGGCCGCCGATGAAGATCAGCAGCGACAGCACGCCCGCAAAGATGGGGCGGTCGATGAAGAATTTGGAAAGGTTCATGGGTGCTCCAGACAGCACGCGCCCCGCAAGCCGGCTGAACCGGCCCGCAAAGCGGGGCTCGTGGTGAGGGGTGGGCTAGATCAGGAGGTTTTCTTCGCGGCGGCTTGCTGCGCGGCCAGCTCGGGCTTGGCGTCCATCGCGACGTCCTTGGGCGCAAGGACCGAACCCGGCCTCACCCGCTGCACGCCGCCGACGACGACACGCTCGCCGGCCTTCAGCCCGCTGGTCACGACGCGCAGGCCGTTCACGTTGGCGCCCAGCGTCACCGGCCGCCACTCGGCCTGGTTGCCCTGGCCGACGACGATGACGTAGCGCTTGTCCTGGTCGGTGCCCACGGCGCGCTCGTTCACCAGCAGCGCGGCTTCATTCTTGGCCTGGCCCATGCGCAGCTTGGCAAACTGGCCGGGGATCAGGCCGCCGTCCTTGTTGTCGAAGACGGCACGAACGCGCAACGTGCCACTCTTGGCGTCCACCTGGTTGTCGACGAGCTGCAGCCTGCCGGTCACGCTCTTGTCGCTGCCGGCCAGCATCTCCACAGGGATGCGCTCCATGCCTTTGCGCTCCGCCGCGCCGCCGGGCAGCGAGGCCAGCGCTTCACGCACGACCTTCTCGTCCGCGTCAAAGCTGGCGTAGATCGGGCTGACCGACACCAGCGTCGTCAGCACCGGCGCGCCGGCACCCGCCGCGACCAGGTTGCCCTGCGTCACCTCGATCCTGCCGACACGGCCGGCCACCGGTGCGCGCACCTGCGTGTAGCCCAGGCTGAGCTGGGCCGACTGCAGCGCAGCCTGCGCGGCGCGCAGGTTGGCGGCGCCTTCACGGGCGGCGTTGTCCTTCTCGTCGAACTCGCGGCGGGCCACGGCGCGTTCTTCCAGCAGCGACTTGGCGCGCTGGGCTTCGCTGGCCGTGTAGGTCACGCGGGCCTGCGCAGCGGCCACCTGGGCTTCCAGGCGGGCCACCTCGCTCTGGTAGGGCGCGGGGTCGATGGTGACCAGCAGGTCACCTGCCTTCACGAGGCTGCCCTCGCGGAAATGCACGGCCTGCACGGCGCCGGACACGCGGGCGCGCACGTCCACGCGCTCCACGGCTTCGAGGCGGCCGGAGAACTCGTTCCAGGCGGCCACGTCCTGGCTGACCACCTGGGCGACGGACACCGGCGTGGCCGGCGGCGCGGCC
This sequence comes from uncultured Roseateles sp., assembly GCA_963422775.4. GTDB lineage: Bacteria > Pseudomonadota > Gammaproteobacteria > Burkholderiales > Burkholderiaceae_C > Pelomonas. The sequence continues at coordinate 244,643 of CAUJSJ030000037.1, read as the reverse complement.
GGCCCCGAGTTGGCCAGGGCCGGCTGGCTGAACTGGCCGAAGCCGATGGCGCCGAGAGCGACCAGGGCGGTGGCGCCGGCGATGAGGCCGAGGCGGCGGTTGAAGGGAGGGGTGGCTTGCATTTGAGTTCTCTCCGAGGGGTCAGGCGGGCAGGGACAGCGCGCGGCGGGCCGCCTCGCGCAGGAATTCGTGGATGGGGTTGAGCACCAGCTCGGGCGTGATGGCGGGCAGCGTCAGGTCCTGCGCGCTGCCGCCGTGCTCGCGCAGCGCGGCGGCGTAGCGGCGCGCCTCGTCGTTCAGCGGATGGCCCGCCAGGCTCAGCACCAGTGCGGGCGCCAGGCCGGCCAGGCGGCTGGCGTTGATGGGCGCGGCGTACGGGTGGTCGGCACGGATGCCGTCGCCCAGGTAGGCCTTCCAGCCCTTGGCATAGATGCATTCGCAGCCGCCGCATTCGCCCTCGCGCATGGAGGCGGTACCCAGCTGCGGGTCCAGCATCGGCGAGATCAGCAACTGGCCGGCGAGGGCCGGCGCGTGCTGGTCGCGGGCCATCAGCGCCAGCGCCGCGGCGATGTTGCCGCCGGCTTCCTCGCCGCCGACGAACAGCGCCGTGTGCGTCGAGCCGGTCAACTTGGCTGGCTTGGCGGCGATGGCCTGCAGCGCCTCGAAGGCGGCGCTCAGGCCCGTGGGGAAGGGGTGTTCGGGGGCGAGCGGGTAGTCCAGCGCGACCACGTCGGCACCGGCCTCGGCCAGCATCTCGCTGCGCGCATGGCATGCCGCCAGCGAACCGCTGTTGAAGCTGCCCCCGTGCAGCCACAGCAGCAGGGCGCGCGTGTCGCCGTCCAACCGGCGCCGCGCCGAGTAGACCTGGGCCACCAAGCCCGGCGCGGGGCCGAGTCGCAAAGTGGCAGGGGAAGCAATCTTGTCCATGGGGCGAAAGATAGAGACGAACGGCTTAGGGATAAACGGGCTGGAAAAGGACTCACTTTTCCTTCGCGTGGAACAATGAATCCATGGATCGCCTCCAAGCCATGCAAGCCTTCGTCCGGGTCGTCGAGGCCGGCACCTTCACCAAGGCCGCCGACTCGCTGGACCTGCCCAAGGCCACCGTCACGCGACTGATCCAGACGCTGGAAACGCATCTGCGCACCAAGCTGCTGAACCGCACGACGCGCCGCGTCACGGTCACGCCCGATGGCGCTGCCTACTACGAGCGCGCGATGCGCCTGCTCTCCGACCTGGAAGAGCTGGAAGGCAGCATGAGCCAGGCGCGCGTGACGCCGCGCGGGCGCATCCGCATCGACGTGCCCGGCGTGGTGGGCCGCGAGATGATCATTCCCCACCTGCCGGACTTCTATGCGAAGTACCCGGACATCCAGATCGAACTGGGCGTCAGCGACCGTACGGTGGACCTCATCAGCGACAACATCGACTGCGTCATCCGCGGCGGCGACCTGACCGACCAGAGCCTGGTGGCGCGGCGCATCTCGGAATTCCGCTTCATCACCTGTGCCACGCCGGAATACCTGCGCCGCCACGGCACGCCCGCCCACCCGCTGGAGCTGAGCCAGCCGCCGCACCGCATGGTGGGCTACTTCTCGGCCCGCAGCGGCAAGGTGATGCCCGACGTCTTCCGCCGTGGTGACGACATGGTCGAGGTGGTGGGCAACCACGTCATCGCGGTCAATGACGCGAATGCCTATCTGAATGCCGGCCTGGCTCACCTGGGCGTGGTGCAGGTGACCTGCTTCATGGCTGCGCCGCTGATCAAGAGCGGTGCGCTGGTGCGGGTGCTGGAGGACTGGGACGCCGAGCCCATCCCGGTCTATGTCGTCTACCCGCCGAACCGCCACCTCAGCAGCAAGCTGCGGGTGTTCGTCGACTGGGTGGTCGAGCTGCTCGGCCGCGAGGCGCTGGGCGGGATGACGCTGCGCTGTACGAACTGACGAGCCGAGGCGGAGCCTCAGGCCTCGTCGGCGGGTGCGGTGGCCAGCACGGCCTGGCCGAAGTCTTCGGCCGCGGGCGCCGGCGCGCTGATGGCCAGCAACATGCCCGCCGCCAGCGCCGTGACGGCCGTCGCGGCGGTGATCAGCGTGAAAAAGGATCGGGTGTTCATGGTGACGCTCCTGGTCGGCGCCCTCTTGGTGGGGATGGGGTGTGCCGATAGGTTGCCACTGTAGGTATTCAGCGGCGCGAGAAAAAGGCGCTGGAATAGAACGGCGAGTTGCTGTGGGCGGAACAATCGAAGCCTTTGGCTCTGCCCACCAGGTTGACGCAAGACGACTCCTTATCGACATGAAGCCCGACAGCGCACCCCCTTCGGAAGTCAACGCGGCGGCGTTCGCCTGGCAGACGGACGACGTGTTCGGCCGCATCGCTGGCCGCTACGACCGGCTCTGCGATCTGTTCAGTCTCGGCATCCACAGGCTGTGGAAGCGGCGCGTGGCGCAGGCCATCGCCCGCGAGGCCTGGGGCACACTGCTGGACGGCGCCACCGGCACGGGTGACATCATCCTGCGCGTGTTGCCGCAGGTGGCCGGCCAGCGGCGCACGATCATCGCGGCAGACATCAGCCCCAAGATGCTGGCCATCGCGGCCGCCCGGCTCGGCGGCCACCGGGACGCGGTCGACCTGAGGCAACTCGACGCCGAGGCCATGCCGACGATTGCGAGCGGCAGCGTCGACGCCTATTCGATGTCGCTCGCACTCAAGATCTGCAATCGCCAGCTGGCGATGCAGGAGGCGTGGCGCGTGTTGCGCCCGGGTGGGCGCTTGATCGTGCTGGAGGCGTCCAACATTCCTTGGGTGCCGTTGCAGCGGGCCTACCTGCTCTACATGTCGCTGTGCATGCCGCTGCTGGGCTGGCTGGCGACCGGCGGCGACGCGTCGGCCTACAAATACCTGCTGCACGGCATTCGCGAATTTCCGACGGCCGAGGCGCTGGCGCTGGAACTGCGTGAACAGGGCTTCGAGGACGTGGCCTTCGAGCGGCTATCCCTTGGCATCGTGGCCATCCACACGGCGCGAAAGCCGAGCGTGTAAGTCCTCGTCAGTCGGCCGCAGGCTTGGCAGCAGGCCGGCCCCGCCCGCGCTCTTCCAGCCACGCCTTGGCCGTGGAGAAGTGCCCGCAGCCGATGAAGGGCCGGGGCGGCTTCAGGGCCGACAGTGGCGACGGGTGGTTGGCCTTCAGCACGAGGTGATCCTGGCGCGCGGCCTCGATCAGCGGTGCCTTGGCCTGGGCGTAGGCGCCCCACAGCATGAAGACCTTGGGCGCTGCGTCCTCGGCTGCGGCCTTGATGAGGGCGTCGGTCAGCACCTCCCAGCCTTTGTTGGCGTGGCTGGCGGGCTGGCCGTCTTCCACCGTCAGCACGGCGTTCAGCAGCAGCGTGCCGCCCTCAGCCCAGCGCACCAGGCTGCCGTTCGGCGGGAAGGGCTTGCCGAGGTCGCGCTGGATCTCCTTGAAGATGTTGCGCAGGCTGGGCGGCAGCGGCACGCCGGGCGGCACGCTGAAGCTCAAGCCCTCGGCCTGGCCGGGGCCGTGGTAAGGGTCCTGGCCGAGGATGACGACGCGGGTTGCGCTGAGCGGCGTCAGCGTCAGCGCGCGCAGCGGCTCGGGCGGGTAGACGGTGGCGCCGGCGGTGGCGCGTTCCTCCAGAAAGGCTTCGAGCCGCTGGCCCGCAGGGGAGGCTGCCCAGGCTTCGACGATGGGCAGCCAGTCGGTGCTCGGCAGTTGCAGCGGGAGCTTCATCCGAACAGCGTGGCCAGCGCCGCGCCCGGGTCCGGCGCGCGCATGAAAGCCTCGCCGACGAGGAAGGCGTTGACATTGGCGTCACGCATGCGCTTCACGTCGGCCGCGCCGAGGATGCCGGACTCGGTCACCAGCAGCCGGTCGGCCGGCACGCGAGGCAGCAGGCCGAGCGTCGTGTCCAGCGTCACGTCGAAGGTGCGCAGGTTGCGGTTGTTGATGCCGACCAGCGGCGTCTTCAGCTTGAGGGCGCGGTCCAGCTCGTCACCGTCGTGCACCTCCACCAGCACATCGAGGCCGAGCGCGTGGGCCGCCGCTTCGAGGTCGGCCATCTGCGAATCGGCCAGGCAGGCGGCGATCAGCAGGATGCAGTCGGCGCCCATCGCGCCGGCTTCCATGACCTGGTACTCGTCCACCATGAAGTCCTTGCGCAGCACCGGCAGCTCGCAGGCGGCGCGGGCCGCCTGCAGGTAGGCGACGGAGCCTTGGAAGAAGCGCTCGTCGGTCAGCACGCTCAAGGCAGCCGCGCCGTTGCGGGCATAGGTCTCGGCGATCACGGCGGGCTGGAAGTCCTCGCGCAGCACGCCCTTGCTGGGGCTGGCCTTCTTGATCTCGGCGATGACGGCTGCACGGCCCGCGGCGATGGCGGCGCGCAGCGAGCGCTCGAAGCCCAGGCGCTCCAGCTTGCGGGCTTCGGCCTCTTCACGCTGCGAAGCCAGCGATCGCTTGAGCTTCGCCGCCGAGATCTCTTCCCACTTGACCTCGACGATGCGGTTCAGGATGTCACTGCTCACACCTTCGCTCCCAGGCCTTGGGTAGCCTTGACGAAGGCGTCGAGCTTAGCGCGCGCCGCACCGCTGTCCAGCACCACGCGGGCGCGGGCGATGCCGTCGGCCAGCGTCGGCGCCACGTTGGCGGCGTACAGCGTCGCACCGGCGTTCAGCAGCACGATGTCGCGCGCCGGGCCGGGCACACCGTCCAGCACGCCGAGCAGCATCACGCGCGACTGCTCCGGGCCTTCCACCTTCAGGCTGCGGTTGCTGGCCATGGCCATGCCGAAGTCCTCCGGATGGATCTCGTACTCGCGCACCGCGCCGTCCTTGAGTTCGCCCACCAGCGTCGTCGCGCCCAGCGAGATCTCGTCCATGCCGTCCTTGCCGTAGACGACGAGGGCGTGCTCGGCGCCCAGCCGCTGCAGCACGCGCACCTGGATGCCGACGAGGTCGGGGTGAAAGACACCCATCAGGATGTTGGGCGCGCCGGCCGGGTTGGTCAGGGGCCCGAGGATGTTGAAGATGGTGCGCACGCCCAGCTCACGACGCACCGGCGCGATGTTCTTCATCGCCGGGTGGTGGTTGGGCGCGAACATGAAGCCGATGCCGCATTCGTCCACCGAGGCGGCCACCTGGCGGGGCGTCAGCTGGATGTTGGCGCCCAGCGCCTCCAGCACGTCGGCACTGCCGGTCTTGCTGCTCACACTGCGGTTGCCGTGCTTGGCCACCTGGGCGCCGGCCGCGGCGGCGACAAACATCGAGCAGGTGGAGATGTTGAAGCTGTGCGCGCCATCGCCGCCCGTGCCGACGACGTCCACCAGATGCGGCAGCGGCCCCAACGGCACCTTGTTGGACAGCTCGCGCATGACCTGCGCGGCGGCGGTGATCTCGCCGATGGTTTCCTTCTTCACGCGCAGGCCGGTCAGCAGCGCGGCGGCGATGACGGGCGACATCTCGCCGGCCATAATGCGGCGCATCAGCGTCAGCATCTCGTCGTGGAAGATCTCGCGGTGCTCAATGACGCGGGTCAGGGCTTCGGTGTCGGTGATGGGCATGTCAAACCTCGGACAAACGGCGCTCGGGCTCGTGTTGGTGCAGGTAACGGGTCAGCAGGTCGCGCGGCGGCGGCACGTCGGACTGGCGCATCAGCATGCCGACCGCGCCGCGGTGGTAGCTGCCATGGTGAATGACGTGGGCCAGGATTTCCTCGCGGCTCATGCGGCCGGTGTCGCCGTCGGTGAAGCGAAAGCTCAACGCCTCCCCGAACTGCTCGGGCCGCAAGCCGCGGATGTGGTCGAGGTACCAGCCGTCCACGCGCTCGACCGATACGCGCAGCTCATCCAGCGTCGGCGTCGCCTCGGTGTTGGTCGCGGCAAAGCCGTGCGGCTCCCCGCGCAGGTGCGCCGAGAAGATCTGGTCCGCCACGTGGATGTGGTTGAGGATGCGGATCGCCAGGTGGCGGCGCTCCGGGTGGGCCTGCGCGTGGACCTTGGCCATCTCCGCAAACAGCTCGCGATTGATCGCGGCCTTCTGTTCGTACAGCGAGGTCAGCAGCGTCGATGTCGACATGGTCACCCTTCCAGGAATTCGCGCGCGGCAGCGATGGCGTGCTCGATGCCGGCCGCGTCGACATCGAGGTGCGTGACAAACCGCAGGCCGATCAGTCCGGTGGCGAGCACGCCGCGCGACTTCAGGTGTTCCAGCAGCGCCGGCGTGCGGCCATCGCTGACCTGGGCGAAGACGATATTCGTCTGCGGTGGCGTGACCGTGACACCTGGCAGGGCCGCCAGGCCCTCGGCCAGGCGCCGGGCCAGCGCGTGGTCGTCGGCCAGGCGCTCGACGTGGTAGGTCAGCGCATGGTCGGCGGCCGCCGCCAGCAGGCCGACCTGGCGCAGGCCGCCGCCGAGCATCTTGCGCGAGCGGTGGGCACGCGCGATCAGCTGGCGTGAGCCGACGAGCATGGAGCCGATGGGCGCACCCAGGCCCTTGCTGAAGCAGATGGAGACGGAGTCGAAGGGCCGCGCCAGGTCGGCCACGCTGCGGCCGGAGGCGACCGCCGCGTTGAACAGGCGGGCGCCGTCCAGGTGCGTGGCCAACCCGCGCGAATGGGCCAGCTCGCAGGCGGCATTGGTGTACTGCGTGGACAGCACCTGGCCGCCCCAGGTGTTCTCCAGCGCCAGCAGCCGCGTGCGCGCGAAGTGCGGGTCATCGGGCTTGATGGCGGCGGCGATGTCCTCCAGCCTGATCGTGCCATCGGCCTGATTGGTCAGCGGCTGGGGCTGGATGCTGCCGAGCACCGCCGCGCCGCCACCCTCGTAGCGATAGGTGTGGGCGAGCTGGCCGACGATGTACTCGTCGCCACGGCCGCAGTGGGCCAGCAGGCCGCAGAGGTTGCTCTGCGTGCCGCTGCTCATGAAGAGGGCGGCTTCCTTGCCGAGCAGCGCGGCGACGCGCTCCTGAAGTGCGTTGACGGTCGGGTCGTCGCCGAAGACGTCGTCGCCGACCTGGGCGGCCGCGATGGCCGCGAGCATGGCCGGCGTCGGCTTGGTGACGGTGTCGCTGCGCAGGTCAACAACGGCGTCGCCGCCGCTGCCAGCCGAACCGGGCGCGTAATCGCTCATGACCTCAACTCCAGGAAGTTGCGCAGCATGGCGTGCCCGTGCTCGCTGAGGATGGACTCGGGGTGGAACTGCACGCCCTCCAGCGGCGTGGCCGTGCCGGCCAGCTCGCGGTGGCGCACGCCCATGATCTCGCCGTCCTCGCTGCGCGACGTGATCTCCAGCACCGCGGGGCAGCTCGCTTCCTCGATGACGAGGGAGTGGTAGCGGATGACGCTGAAGTCCTTGGGCAGGCCGGTGTAGACGCCGCGCTGGTCGGTCGTGATCGTGCTGGCCTTGCCGTGCATCTGGCGCTGCGCGCGGATGATCTTGCCGCCCAGGGCCTGGCCCATCGCCTGGTGGCCCAGGCACACGCCCAGCAGCGGCTTCTTGCCAATGAAGTGCTGGATCGCTTCCACGCACACACCCGCCTCGTTGGGCGTGCAGGGGCCGGGCGAGAAGACGATGTGGTCGGGGTTCAGGGCGGCCATCTCCGCCACGGTGATCTCGTCGTTGCGCACCACCTTCACGTCGGCGCCCAGTTCACCGAAGTACTGGACGATGTTGAACGTGAAGCTGTCGTAGTTGTCGATCATCAGCAGCATGTGGCCTCCCGCCTGGCCGTCCCAAGGGAGGCCAGCCCCCTCGGGGGGCAGTGAACGAAGTGAACGTGGGGGCTCATCAAAATCCCTCCTCAACCAGCTCGGCAGCGCGCAGCAGAGCGCGCGCTTTCGCTTCAGTCTCTTGCCACTCCAACTCGGGCACCGAGTCGGCAACAACACCTGCCGCCGCCTGCACGTACAGCATGCCGTTCTTGATGATGCCGGTGCGGATCGCGATCGCCAGGTCCATGTCGCCGGCAAAGCTCAGGTAGCCGCAGGCGCCGCCGTAGATGCCGCGCTGCACGGGCTCCAGCTCGTCGATCAGCTCCATCGCCCGCACCTTGGGCGCGCCAGTCAACGTGCCCGCCGGGAAGGTGGCCTTGAGCACGTCGAGCTGGCCGACTTCCGGGCGCAGCACGCCTTCGACGTTGGAGACGATGTGCATCACGTGCGAGTAGCGCTCGACCGCGAAGGACTGCGTCACCTTGACGCTACCGACGCGGGCGATGCGGCCGATGTCGTTGCGAGCCAGGTCGATCAGCATCAGGTGCTCGGCGCGCTCCTTGGGGTCGGCCTGCAGCTCGGCTTCCAGTTCGAGGTCGCGCTCCGCCGTCGAGCCGCGCGGGCGGGTGCCGGCGAGCGGCCGAATCGTGACCTTGCGGCTGCCGTCGCCCGCGTGCTCTTCGCGCACCAGGATCTCGGGGCTGGCGCCGACGATCTGGAAGTCGCCCAGGTCGTAGAAGTACATGTAGGGGCTGGGGTTCAGCGCCCGCAGCGCCCGGTACAGGGCGATAGGCTCGGCCTTGTAGGGCTTGGAGATGCGCTGGCCGACCTGCACCTGCATCAGGTCGCCGGCGGCAATGTATTCCTTGGCCTTGGCGACGGCGGCCAGGTAGTCGGCCTTGGCAAAGCCGCGCGTCACCGGGTGCGCCTCGCTGCGGGTCACGCGTGGCACGCTGACGGAGTAGGTCAGCTTGTCGCGCAGCTGCGAGAGCCTCTTCGTGGCGCGGAAGTAGGCCTCGGGCTGGCGCGGGTCGGCCCAGACGATGAGGTACAGGCGCCCCGACAGGTTGTCGATGACGGCGACTTCCTCGGACAGCAGCAGCACGATGTCCGGCGTGCCCAGGGACTCGCCCTTGTGCTCACGGTCCAGGCGCTTCTCGATGGCCCGCACGGCCTCGTAGCCGAAGTAGCCGGCCAGGCCGCCGCAGAAGCGCGGCAGGCCGGCCGGGATCCTGGGCTTGATGCGCTCCTGGTAGGCGGCGATGAAGTCCAGCGGGTTGCCCTCGTGCGTCTCGACGACGTTGCCGTCGGTGACCACTTCGGTGAGATGGCCGGTGGCGCGGACCAGCGTGCGGGCCGGCAGGCCGATGAAGGAGAAACGTCCGAAGCGCTCGCCGCCGACGACGGACTCCAGCAGAAAGCTGTTGCGCCCCTGGCCGGCGCCGGCGCAGAGCTTGAGGTACAGGGACAGCGGGGTTTCGAGATCCGCGAAGGCCTCGCTGATGAGCGGGATGCGGTTGTAGCCCTCGGAAGCGAGGCTCTGGAATTCGAGTTCGGTGATCACGACGTCAAACCTTGAAAGACAAGTTTCAGGGCTTGGCGTGCAGCCCGGTGGAGAACGGGCAACGCGGAAAACTGCGCGTCAGGGCGCGCCAAGCAGCATCAGGCCAGGACTGACCAGCGACGCCAGGGCCAGGCTCCCCGGTCGCTCGACCCCGTGATGTACTTGCGCGTTATGAACATGTTGCGGTCAGTGTATCAGCGGGGTTTTCACCGTGTAGCGCCATACTTCGGCTCACGAAGATGCCGCCATCGCGGCACGATAACGGAGCGAGACATGCGTGCATTCATCGTCGCGGCCCTGGTGGCCGTGGGGTCCCTGGGGGGAGCGACAACGGCCTGGGCCGAGACGGTCGAAGTGGCCAATGTGAAGTACGACACTGCCATGGACCTGGCGGGCCAGAAGCTGGTGCTCAACGGCGCCGGCATCCGCTACAAGTTCGTCGTCAAGGTCTACACGGCGGGCCTGTACCTGACGCACAAGGCCGGCACGACGCCGGAGGTGCTGAGCGCGCCCGGCCCCAAGCGCATCCACATCCAAATGCTGCGCGACATCGACGGCAACGAACTCGGCAAGCTCTTCACCAAGGGCATGGAGGCCAACTCGCCGCGCGAGGAGTTCATCAAGTGCATCAACGGCGTGCTCAAGCTGAGCGAAGTTTTCGCCAGCCGCAAGCAGTTGAACAGCGGCGACAGCTTCTCGGTCGACTACGTGCCCGGCCTGGGCTCGACGCTGCTGCTCAACGGCAAGCCGCTGATGACGGAGCCGATCAAGGAGCCCGAGTTCTTCACCGCGCTGCTGCGCATCTGGCTGGGCGACAAGCCGGCCGACGACGGCCTGAAGGATGCGCTGCTGGGCATCAAGAAGTCGCGGCGCTGATCCTGATCTCGTCCAGCCGGCCCAGGTGCTGCAGGGCCGGCACGGCGCGGATGTCCTCACCGTGGTTGTAGCCGTAGGTCATCAGCACCAGCGGGCAGCCGGCCGCGCGCGCCGCCTCGGCGTCGTTGCGGGAGTCGCCCACCATCCACGTCGCTGAAGGCGGCTGCCCCAAGGCCTCGCAGGTCTTGAGCAGGGGCAGCGGGTCGGGCTTCTTGCGCTCGAAGGCGTCGCCGCCGAAAACGTGTGAGAAATAGCCGTCCAGCCCTTTGCGCCGCAGCAACTCACGTGCCGGGGCGCCGGGCTTGTTGGTCAGCACGGCCAGCGGCAGGCCCAGCGCCCGCAACTGTTCCAGCCCTTCGACGACGCCCGGGTAGACAGCCGCATGCTGGCCGTTCAGCTCGGCGTAGTGCTGCTGGTAGAGCGCCCAGGCGTGGTCGAACAGCGCCGCGTCTGCATGCACTTCGGCAAGCGTCGTGCGCACGAGGTGCTCGCTGCCACGGCCGATGGTGTGCTCGATGAAGCCGCGCGTGACCGGCGGCAGGCCGAGATCCGCGAGCACCTGCGAGAGCACGGCAACGAAGTCGCCCAGCGTGTCGACGAGGGTGCCGTCAAGGTCGAGGATGACGGCCTGTGGTTGGAGGAGCGTCGCGTTCAAGGGGTGGCGGCTACAGAGTGGCCGGCCATTGTCGCCACGCCCAGCGAGCGCTCAGGACGCCAGCATCAGATAGTCCGCGGTGTAGGGCACGCGCTCTACCGCACCGGCTTCGCACGGACGCTGGGGCGCGGTGCCGCCCTGGGTATTGACGCGCTGGATGGCGGTCACCGCGGCGAAACGCCCGGTCGGGCCGACCGAGCGTGCGGACAACAGCAGCCAGGGGATGGCGCCGGGCTGGGCGGCATCGGCCTTGGCGTCCACCGCGCCGCGCACGCGGCTGCCGTCCGCGGCCTGCCAGTGCGGGCCGGCGTCGTGCGTGCCGATCTGCGCGCCACCGGCGTCGAACAGTGCGGCCTGCGGCGCCACGAATTGCCAGGCGGCGGTGTCGGCGCGGCATTCGTAGACCTGCACACCGCGAGCGCTGATGCGCTCCAGGACCTTGGTTCCGCCGGGTGCCGAGATGGCCGCCGGCAGGCCGGTGTCGGCCGGGGCGGTGGCCACGCGCTGCGCCGCCAGCGCACCGACGCGCCGCCCCATGTCCAGCCCGACCTGTGTCGAGGTGCGGTAGTGGATGCCCGCCCAGATGCGCGCCAGCGACACCTCCTCGGTGAAGGCCTCCACGGTGGCCCAGCGGTGCGTCGCACCGTTGGCTGTCGGGCTGCTGGTCGACAGTTCGGGCAGGCGGCCGCCTGCCACCTCGGCCTTCAGCACTTCGCCCAGCGACGCAGCGAGGACGCTATGGGCGCTGGGGTACTCGGGGTGCATCGGGGTGTCGATCAGCGGCGCCCAGCCGGTTTCCATCGCGGTGTCCTCCCGGCCGTCGCGGTCACCGTTGCGGATGGCTGTGACGGGGCGCCAGAAGCCGTAGTGGTACTTGGCGTCCATGATGGCGATGAGGCCGTCGTCCATGGCCTGGGCTGCGGCGGCGAACAGCTTGGCGTTCTGCGCGGCGTTGCGGCCGGGTGTGTCGGCTATGGAGCGCAGCACACCGAAATAGATCGGTGGCAGCGAGAACTCCCAGAACTTCGCGACCTCGGTCTGCGCTGCGGTGCGCTGGGCGCTGGCCTTGCCGCCCAGGGCTTTCACCTCGTTGAAGTCGCGGGCCCACTGCGCGCTGTCCAGCGCCGGCGGCGACGCAGGGCGGAACTGGGCGCCGTCGTTCATCAGCCAGGGCTTGCGCTGGCCCCAGTGCGGCGTGGCGACCGGCGCCGTCGGCACGTACTGGCCCGACGTCGTGTGGGGCCGGTAGGCATCCTTGGCCGCGGCGCCGTCGCCCGCGCGCCAGGCCAGCACGCGGCGGGCGGCATGTTCGCCGGCGGCGGCGCCTTCGACCACCGCGGCGGCGTTGCCGAGCTTGTCCATGGCCTTGCGGTAGGCCGCGGTGATGTCGGCCTCCTGTTGCGGCATCAGTTGCAGCAGGGTGGCGCGGTTGGCGGCGGCCACCGCAGCGTCGGCGCTGGCCTGCAGGCGCTGTGCGTCGGCGACGGCTTCGTGGACGGCAGTCTGCACGATGGCCATGGCCCGCACGGCGGGGGGTGTGCCCATGCGGGCTTGCATCATCAGCTCGCCGGCGGTGATGTTCCAGGCGGTGACGACGTCGGCCTGCGCCGTCGACGCGGCGGCCAGCAGGGCCAGGAAGGGGAGGGAATGGAGGGGGAAGAGAGTTTTCATGGTGGACTCTGATGAAGCCATGCGGCGGCCGGACCCGTTGGACCGGGCCGCACGGGGAGTTCGTGGAATCAGGCGGTGGTAACGACGATCTCGGCGTATTCGCTGGGCACGACCAAGCCGCGGCCGCCGCCGATGTCGTGGTCCTGCGTCAGCGCGAGGATGTCGCGCTGCAGCGCGGCGCCGGCCTCGGCGTCCAGCGCGGCGAAGGCCTTGTGCGTGGGACCGTAGTAGGTCTTGAACACCTGCAGGAAGTGATCGGCCGAGCGGTAGCGGAAGTTGAAGCGCTTGCGCTCGACGCGCAGGTCGCTGGCCGACGGGCCGAACAGCGCGGTGAGGTGGGCCTCCGAGCCCCACAGCGCGGGTGAGCGCAGACCGGCGGGCGGCGGCACATGCCTTCCCAGCGTCTTGAACAGCTGGCCGATGAAGCCCTCGGGCGTCCAGTTCGCCAGCGCGATGCGCCCGCCCGGCCGCACGACACGCAGCATCTCGCGCGCCGCGGTGGCGTGGTCGGGGGCGAACATGACGCCGAAGGTGGAGATGACGACGTCGAAGGCGCCGGCCTCGTAGGGCAGGGCTTCGGCGTCTGCGACTTCGAAGTTCACGGCCAGGCCCTCGGCCTGGGCGCGCCGGCGACCCTTGTCGAGCAGGGCGTCCACGTAGTCGGTGGACGTGACCTGGGCATGGCGGCGCGCCGCGGCCAGCGTGGCGTTGCCGTTGCCGGCGGCGACGTCCAGCACGCGCTCGTCGGCGCGCAGGTCGGCGGCCTCGGCGAGCTGCTCGCCCACGATCTGCAGCGTGGTGCCGACGACGGCATAGTCACCGCTGGCCCAGGTGGCCTGCTGACGTTGCTTGATGGCGGCATAGTCGGGGGCTGCCTCGGTAGGGTTCTGGGGGGTCATGATGAGAGATTCCTTGACGGTGAAGAGAGAAGGCCGATGTCTTGTGGATCGGTCTGCGAATGGTTGGTTTTTGGCTGATTTCGCGCTTCACCGGGCGTCGCCCGCGCTTGCTCCAGCGTCCGTGCAAATTACCGGCGGGGCGGCATGAGCGACATGAGCACCATGGACCCGCTGTCCGACGTGCTGCGCAGCGTGCGGCTTCGCGGGGGCGTGTTCTTCCACGTCAGCTGCCGGGACGAGTGGTCCGCCCAGGCCGCGCCGGCCAGCGAACTCGGCCCGGCGGTGATGCCGGGCGCCGAGCACGTCATCGAGTACCACCTGTTCGTGAAGGGCTCCGGCTGGGTCGCCGTGGACGGTGAGCCGCCGATGCGCCTGGAGTCTGGCGACCTCATCATGCTGCCGCATGGCGATTCGCATGTGGTGTCGAGCGCGCCGGGCCTGAAGCCCGTCGAGCAGGGTGACTGGCTGCTGCAGGTGCGCGATGCGCCCAAGCCGATTCCCATCACCTACCGACGCGGCATGTTTCTTCCGGGTCAGGGGCTGCCGAGCGAGGAGGCGTCCACCGTGCTGCTCTGCGGCTTCGTGGCCTGCGACCTCAAGCCCTTCAATCCCTTGATCGACGCGCTTCCCCGGCTGTTGCGACTGCGTGCGGCCGACGTCGGCGCCTGGGTCGCGCCCATCATGGAGCAGGCGGTGGCCGAGTGGGACACACCGCGCGCCGGTGGCGGTGCGCTGCTGCAGCGGGTCAGCGAAATGGTGTTCGTGGACGCCACACGCCGCTATCTGGACGCGCTGCCGGCGCAGGCTCAGGGATGGCTCGGCGGCTTGCGCGACCGCCAGGTCGGCCGCGCCCTCACGCTCATGCATGCCGAGCCCGCGCAGCCCTGGAGCGTGGACGAGCTGGGCCGCCGCGCCGGGCTGTCACGCTCGGCGCTGCACGAGCGCTTCGTCGCCTTCACCGGTTTGCCACCGATGCAATACCTGACCAACTGGCGCATCCAGTGTGGCGCGCGCCTGTTGCGCGAGAGCGCCGCCAACGTCGCTGACGTGGCGGTGCAGGTGGGCTATGAGTCGGAGGCGGCATTCTCGCGCGCCTTCAAGCGCGCGACGGGTTCGCCGCCCGCCGCGTGGCGCCGCGAGCAGGCACGGGCCGCGGTGTCGAACTAGGCCTTCAGCAGCCCATCCGCCTTGAACATGGCCTTGATGCCCCGCACCGCCTGGCGGATGCGCGATTCGTTCTCGATCAGCGCGAAGCGCACATGGCCGTCGCCGTGGTCGCCGAAGCCGATGCCGGGCGACACGCAGACCTTGGCTTTCTCCAGCAGCTGTTTCGCGAATTCCAGCGAGCCGAACTCGCGGTACGGCTCGGGGATGCGCGCCCAGATATACATGCTGGCCTTGGGGCAGTCCACGGCCCAGCCGGCTTCGGTGAGGCCTTTGTAGAGCACGTCGCGGCGGCGCTGGTAGCTGGCGCAGATGTCCTTGACGCACTGCTGGTCGCCCTCCAGCGCGGCGATGGCGGCCACCTGCAGCGGCGTGAAGGTGCCGTAGTCGTGATAGCTCTTGATGCGGGCCAGGGCCGCGACTAGATCGGGGTTGCCGACCATGAAGCCGATGCGCCAGCCGGCCATGTTGTAGCTCTTGCTGAGCGTGAAGAACTCGACCGCCACGTCCTTGGCGCCGGGCACCTGCATGATGGACGGGGCGACGTAGCCGTCGAAGACGATGTCGGCATAGGCCAGGTCGTGCACGACGAGGATGTCGTGCTTCTTGGCCAGGGCCACGACGCGCTCGAAGAAGTCCAGCTCGACGCACTGCGCCGTCGGGTTGGACGGGAAGCCGAACACCATCATCTTGGGCTTGGGGTAGCTGCCGCGGATGGTCTTCTCCAGCTCGGCGAAGAAGTCGACCTCGCTGCTGACGGGAATGGCGCGGATGTCGGCACCGGCGATCACCGCACCGTAGATGTGGATGGGGTAGCTGGGGTCGGGCACCAGCACGGTGTCGCCGCGGTCGAGAGTCGCCAGCATCAGGTGCGCCAGGCCTTCCTTGGAGCCGATGGTGACGATGGCCTCGTGGTCGGGGTCGATGGCCACGCCGTAGCGGCGTTCATACCAGTGCGAGATCGCGCGGCGCAGGCGCGGGATGCCCTTGCTGGCCGAGTAGCCATGGGTGTCGGGCCGTTGCGAGACCTCGTTGAGCTTGGCGACGATATGGGCCGGCGTGGCCCCGTCGGGGTTGCCCATGCTCATGTCGATGATGTCCTCGCCACGCCGGCGGGCCGCGAGCTTGAGCTCGGCCGTGATGTTGAAGACGTAGGGGGGTAGGCGGTCGATGCGCGCGAAACGGCGCTTGCCGCTGGAGGCGGAAGAAGAGGTCATTGGCAGTGTCACGTGAGCGCCCGGAACCGTCCGAGCGACGTGGGCGGCTTGGCGCCGCACCGCAGGCGACTCTAGCGCAAGCCCGGGCCGAAGCAGGCTTTCTAGAATCGGGCGATGAACGCACCCGCCGCCCCCATCGTCTGCATCGGCGGCCTCAACATCGACCGCAAGCTCAAGCTGCTGTCGCGCTCCCTGCACGGCTCGTCCAATCCCTGCGAATCGCATGAGACGCCGGGTGGTGTCGTGCGCAACGTGGCCGAGAACCTGGCGCGCCTCGGCCTGCCCGTGGCGCTGGTGGCGGCCGTGGGCGACGACGCGGGCGGGCGCATGCTGCTGGAGCAGGCCGCCGCCGTCGGCATGGACACGCGCGCCGTCATCCGGCTGCGTCGCCATGCCAGCGACAGCTACACGGCCGTGCTCTCGCCCGACGGCGGCCTGGAGCTGGGCCTGGCCTCGATGCCGCTGGTCGAGAGATTGAACCCCTGGGCGCTGGAAGCCAGCAAGGCGCTGCGTGCGGGTGCCGCCCTCGTCGTGGCCGACGGCAACCTGCCCACCGACGCCTGGCCGCTGCTGCTGGCGGAGGCGCGCGCCAGCGGCATCCCGCTGGTCGGCGTGGCTGTCTCCGAGGCCAAGATGGAACGGCTGCCGCAACGCCTGGACGGCCTGCACCTGCTGGTCATGAACGCCGGCGAGTTGGCCACCATCGCGCCAGACGCGAATGACGCCTTCGATGCGCTGCACGCACGCGGCGTGGGCTGCGTGCTGGTGTCCAAGGGGCCGGATGGCCTGCTGCTCAGCACGCCCGGCCGCGCACCGCGCCACTGGCCGGCGCCGCAGGTGCGAGTCGTGGACGTGACCGGCGCCGGCGACGCGCTGTCCGCCGGCGTCTGCGCGTCGCTGCTGAAGGCGCCCGACGACTTTGATGCCGCCGCCCGCCTGGGCCTGGACCTGGCTGCGCTGACGCTGCGGACCGAGGACAGCGTCCACCCTGAACTGAACCCGCGATTCCTCAGCGATCGATGAACAACCGATGAATGACCTGATCCAACTCTCGCCCGAAGTGGCCGCCGCCCGTGAACAGGGCCGCCCCGTTGTGGCCCTCGAATCCACCATCATTGCCCACGGCATGCCCTGGCCGCAGAACCTGGAGACGGCGCGCCAGGTCGAGGACGTCATCCGCATCGAGGGCGCCGTGCCGGCGACCATCGCCGTCATCGGCGGGCGCGTCCGCATCGGCCTGACCGACGCCGAGCTGCAGCAGCTGGCCCAGGCGCCCGACGCGATGAAGCTCAGCCGCCGTGACCTGCCCTTCGCCATCGCCACCGGGCGCCTCGGCGCCACGACGGTGGCCGCGACGATGATCTGCGCCCACCTGGCCGGCATCGAGGTCTTCGTGACCGGCGGCATCGGCGGCGTGCACCGCGGCGGGCACGAGAGCTTCGACATCTCGGCCGACCTGCAGGAGCTGGCGCGCACGCCGGTGGCCGTCGTCTGCGCCGGCGCCAAGTCCATCCTCGACCTCGGCCTGACGCTGGAATACCTGGAGACGCACGGCGTGCCGGTGCTGTCCGTCGGCCAGGACAACTTTGCCGCCTTCTTCACGCCCGACAGCGGCCTGAAGGCCGACTTCCGCATGGACGATGCCCAAGCCCAGGCCCGCTTCATCCGCGCCAAGTGGGCGTTGGGCCTGGGCGGCGGCGTGGTGGTGAGCAACCCGGTGCCGGCGCTGGACGCGATGCCGCGCGAGGAGATCGATGCGATCACCGCCCAGGCGCTGGCCGAAGCCGACGCGCAAGGCATCGTCGGCAAGGCCATCACGCCCTTCCTGCTGGGGCGCATCAAGGCGCTGACGGGCGGCCGCAGCCTGGCCACCAACATTGCCCTCGTGAAGCACAACGCCGTCGTGGGTGCCCGCCTGGCGCGGGCCTTGCAGAACTAAAAGCGAAAAGCGCGCAAGCCGGTAGTGGCCAGCAAACTGCGAGCAAAACAGGCCGGTTAAGCTGATCTGTTTTTCCCGTCAACCCCAATTACTTTCAGCAGGCTTGCATGCGCGCGACCTCCCCCTTGATTCTTGGCGGCCTGATGCTGGCCCTTCTGGCCGGCTGCGGGCGCAAGGACGATGCCGGTGGCGCATCCGCGCCGGCGGGGGCGGCGAGCGCGCTGCCGGCGCAGAACGTCGGCGTCGTCAAGGTCAGGCAGGCCGACGTGCCCATCACCGTCGAGGCCAGCGGCACCGTGACGGCGCTGCAGAGCGTGGACCTGCGCGCGCAGACGAGCAGCATCGTGGCCCAGGTGCTCGTCAAGGACGGCCAGAGCGTCAGGAAGGGTGACCTGCTGTTTCGCTTCGATGACCGTGGCGACCGCGCCTCGATGGAGAAGGCGCGCGCGCAGCTGGCCCGTGATCGCGCGAGCCTCAACGACCTGGAGCGCCAGTTCAACCGTGCCAAGGAGCTGAAGGCGCAGAACTTCATCGCGCAGAACGCGGTGGACACGGCCCAGGCCAACTACGACGCCGGCCTGGCCCTGATCCGCAGCGACGAGGCCGCCATCCAGGCCACCCAGGTCACGCTGGGCTACAACGAGCTGCGCGCGCCCATCAGTGGCCGCGTCGGCATCGTCAGCGTCTACCCAGGCAGCCTCGTGCAGGCGAATGCCACGGCGGCGCCGCTGGTCAACATCGCACAGCTGGACCCCATCGCCATCAGTTTCACCGTGCCGGAGACCCAGCTCGGCTCGCTGCTGAGCGCCACGCGCGCCGGTGAGCTGGACGTCGAGGCCCTGCCGCCGCCGGGCTCGGCGCGCGGCGCGACGTCCATCAAGGGCCGCGTCACGGCCGTGGACAACCTGGTGGACACGGCCACCGGCACGATCAAGGTCAAGGCCGAGTTCGACAACAAGGCCCAGGCGCTGTGGCCGGGCCAGTACCTGCGCGTGCGCGTCACGCTGCGCACGCTCAAGGGCGTGACGGTGGTGCCGCAGGCCGCCATCATCATGCGCGGCAACGACCGCTCGGTCTATGTCGTGGGGCCGGACAACACGGCCAAGCTCGTGCCGGTGCAGCTGCGCCAGGCCATGGGCGAGCAGGCGGTGGTGGAGGGCCTGGACGCGACGGCCCAGGTCGTCATGGAAGGCAAGCAGAACCTGCGGCCCGGCACGCCGCTGCGCATCCAGGCCAGCAGCGGCAGTGGCGCCGCTTCAGCCGCCTTGGCCGCCTCGGCCGCTTCAGCAGCAGCTTCGGGCGCTGGCAAATGAGGCTCACCGAGGTCTTCATCCGGCGGCCGGTCATGACCGTGCTGCTGAACCTGTCGCTCGTCATCGCCGGCCTGGCCGCGTGGAGCCGCATCCCGGTCGCGGCGCTGCCGTCGTACAACACGCCCATCATCAACGTGGGCGCGTCGCTGCCCGGCGCCTCGCCGGAGACGATGGCCTCTTCGGTGGCACTGCCGCTCGAAAAGCAGTTCTCGACCATCGCCGGCCTGCAGACGA
Source organism: uncultured Roseateles sp. (assembly GCA_963422775.4). Classification (GTDB taxonomy): domain Bacteria; phylum Pseudomonadota; class Gammaproteobacteria; order Burkholderiales; family Burkholderiaceae_C; genus Pelomonas. The sequence goes on along the minus strand of CAUJSJ030000037.1, from coordinate 225,394 downwards.
TCTCGTCGACCAATACGCTGGGCAACACGTCGCTGACGCTGGAGTTCGACCCGTCCCGCAACATCGATGCCGCTGCCGTGGACGTGCAGGCGGCGCTGTTCCGCTCCCTGCGCGCGCTGCCGGCCGAGATGACGTCGCCGCCGAGCTACCGCAAGGTCAACCCGGCTGACGCGCCGGTGCTGCTGGTGGCGCTGACCTCGCCGTCCATCGACCTGACCGAGCTCAACGACTACGCCGAGAACCTGCTGTCGCCGGGCCTGTCCACCATCGACGGCGTGGCCCAGGTGTCGATCTTTGGCCAGAAGCGCTATGCCGTGCGCATCAAGGTCAAGACCGACCTGCTGAACCAGCGCAACATCACGCTGGACGAGTTGCAGGCGGCCGTGCGTGCGGCCAATGCGAACACGCCGGTGGGCGTGCTGGACGGCTCGCGCCAGACGCTGACCATCCAGGCCAACCGCCAGCTGCGCAATGCCGCCGAGTTCGGCCGCATCGTCGTCGCCTCGCGCAACGGTGCGCCGGTGCTGCTGAGCGACGTGGCCGAGGTGCAGGACAGCGTCGAGACCAGCAAGACCTACTCCACCTACCAGGGCGAGCGTTCCATCGTGCTGGCCATCCAGCGCCAGCCCGACGCCAACACCGTGCAGGTGGTGGACAAGGTCAAGGCGCTGCTGCCGCGCTACGCGTCGCAGATGCCGGCCTCCATCAAGATGGACACGCTGAACGACCGCTCCGTGTCAATCCGCGAGTCGCTGCACGACGTCTACCTGACGCTGGGCCTCACCGTGGGCCTCGTCGTGCTGGTCATCTTCATCTTCCTGCGCCGTGCGGTGGCCACGCTGATCCCGACGGCCTCGCTCCCGATCTCGCTGATCGGCGCGCTGACGCTGCTGTTCGCGCTGGGCTACTCGCTGGACAACATCTCGCTCTTGGGCATCACGCTGGCCGTGGGGCTGGTGGTGGACGACGCCATCGTCATGCTGGAGAACATCGTCCGCCACGTCGAGGACGGCATGAAGCCCTTCGACGCGGCCGTGCGCGGCGCGCGCGAGATGGCCTTCACCATCCTGTCCATCTCGGTGTCGCTGGTGGCGGTGCTGATCCCGATCTTCTTCATGCCGGGTGTCATCGGCCTGCTGTTCCACGAGTTCGCCGTGGTCGTCGGCCTGTCCATCCTGGTGTCGGCCGTCGTGTCGCTGACGCTGGTGCCGATGTTGTGCAGCCGCCTGCTCAAGGCCGACGAGCACCATGAGGACGGGCCGTTGGGGCGGCTGTTCGAGCGCGGCTTCACGGCCACGCTGAACTTCTACACGCGCACGCTGGACCTGGCCCTGCGCCACCGCCCTTGGGTGCTGGGCGTGGCGCTGCTGAGCTTCGTCGCGACGATCTGGTTCTACACGACCATCCCCAAGGGCTTCTTCCCCGAGGAGGACATCGGCCAGATCCAGGCCAGCACCGAGTCGGCCGAGGACACGTCCTTCGCCGCGATGACCCTCCTGCAGGAGCGCGTGGCCGCTATTGTGCGCGGCGACCCCAACATCGCCGCCGTCAGCTCGGCCGTCGGTGGCGGGCCTTCGGGCAGCGCCACCAACACCGGGCGCATGTTCATCAACCTGAAGGCGCGGGGCCAGCGCGAGCCCATGCCCAAGGTGCTGGAAGGGTTGCGCAAGAAGCTGCGCGCGGTGCCCGGCATCCAGGTCTATCTGCGCCCGGTGCAGAACCTGCAGCTCGGTGGCCGCCAGAGCAAGAGCCGCTACCAGTACACGCTGCAATCGGTGTCGACGGGCGAGCTCAACACCTGGTCGACCAAGTTGCAGGAAAAGCTGCGCACCGACGAGCGTTTCCGCGACATCACCAGCGACTCCCAGCTGCGCGGCCTGCAGGCCAGCCTCGTCATCGACCGCGAGCGCGCGTCCCTGCTGGGGGTGCAGATGCAGGACCTGCGCAACGCGCTGTACGGCGCCTTCGGCGAGCGCCAGGTGTCCAGCATCTACGCCGAGAGCAACACCTACCAGGTCATCATGGAAGCCGGCGAGGACGACCGCAGCAGCGAGGCCGCCTTCGACAAGATCTATCTGCGCGGCAAGAACGGCGCCCAGGTGCCGCTGACGTCCTTCGCCACCGTCCAGCGCACGCTGGGGCCGACGGCCGTCAACCACCAGGGCCAGCTGCAGGCCATCACGATCAGCTTCAACCTCGCGCCCAACGTGCCGCTGGGCGACGCCACCAAGCAGATCGACACCTTCACGCGCGACATCAAGCTGCCGCCCAGCATCATCACCAGCTACGGCGGCGACGCGGCCGTGTTCCAGGATTCGCAGAGCGGCCAGCTGCTGCTGATCGGCCTGGCGGTGGCCGTCATCTACGTGCTGCTGGGCGTGCTCTACGAGAGCTACATCCACCCGCTGACCATCCTGGCCGGCCTGCCGTCTGCCGCCGTGGGTGCGCTCATCACGCTGCAGCTCTTCGGCATGGAGCTGACCATCATCGCCACCATCGGCATCGTCATGCTGATCGGCATCGTGAAGAAGAACGCGATCATGATGATCGACTTCGCGCTCGACGTGCAGCGGGCCCAGGGCCTGCCGCCCGCCGAGGCGATACGCCAGGCCTGCATCCTGCGCTTCCGGCCCATCATGATGACGACGCTGGCCGCGCTGATGGGCGCGCTGCCGATTGCGCTGGGCCTGGGTGCCGGCGCCGAGCTGCGCCAGCCGCTGGGCCTGGCCGTGGTGGGCGGGCTGATCCTGTCGCAGGCGGTGACGCTCTACATCACGCCGGTCATCTACCTGGCGCTGGACCGCTTCAGCGGCACCGGGCCGGATGTCCGCGAGGTCGCCGACTTCTCCAGCAAGGCCTGATCAGCTCAGCTTCAGGCGGCCTTCGCGGCTCTCGGTGAGCAGCCGCTGGGCCGCGCGCTCGATCATGCCGATGACGGCGTCGAAGCCGGCGACGGGGCCGAAGTAGGGGTCGGGGATGTCCTGGCCGGCCAGCTCGGGCACGAAGTCGGTCAGCAGCAGGATCTTGGCGTGGTGCTCGGGCGCCGCCTTGGCGCGCAACGCGTCGACATGCTCTGACTCCATCGCCAGCACCAGGTCGTACTGGCCCAGGTTGTCGGGCTGCACGCGCTGCGAGCGCCATTTCCGATCCAGGCTGTAGTTGTGCCGGGCCAGTGCGGCGGCAGCGCGCGCGTCCACCGGGCCGCCGCGCGGGTCGGCGTGCACGCCGGCCGAGGCAATGGTCTTGAAAGCGTCGCCCAGCTTGGCCTTGAAGATGGCCTCGGCCATCGGCGAGCGGCAGATGTTGGCGGTGCAGACGAGCAGAACGGCAGCCATCGTGGTTTCCTCAGGCCTGAGCCAGTTCAGTGCGCATCGCGTCGATGACGGCCTTGTAGTCCGGCTTGCCGAAGATGGCCGAACCGGCGACGAAGGTGTCGGCGCCCGCCGCGGCGATCTCGCGGATGTTGTCCACCTTCACGCCGCCGTCGATCTCCAGGCGGATCTCGCGGCCGGTCTCTCGATGATGGGCCCGGATGATCTCGCGTGCCCTCTTCAGCTTCTTCAACGCCGTCGGGATGAAGCTCTGGCCGCCGAAGCCGGGGTTCACGCTCATCAACAGGATCACGTCGACCTTGTCGATGACCCACTCCAGCAAGTCCAGCGGCGTGCCGGGGTTGAAAACGAGGCCGGCTTGCTTGCCTTCGGCCTTGATGAGCTGCAGCGTGCGGTCTACGTGCGCGCTGGCCTCGGGGTGGAAGGTCACCACATCGGCGCCGGCGCGGCAGAAGGCCTGGGCCAGGCTGTCGACCGGCTGCACCATCAGGTGCACGTCGATGACGGCCGGCGTGCCGTCGGGCTTCACGGCGTGCTTGCGCAGCGCCTCGCAGACCATCGGACCGAAGGTCAGGTTGGGCACGTAATGGTTGTCCATCACGTCGAAGTGGATCCAGTCGGCGCCGGCGGCCAGCACGGTCTTCACTTCCTCGCCCAGGCGAGCGAAATCGGCGGACAGCAGGCTGGGGGCGATGCGGTATTGAGGGGCAGCAGGCATGGCCGCGATTCTAGATTTCCAACGCGGCATCGCCTCCGGCTGTTCCCAAGTCAACTCGGAAGCGGCTCGCCGCTGGCTTGCAGCCCGCGAAAGCAGGTCAGCACCAGCCAGTCCACGATTTGCGCTTCACTGAAGGCGCCGCCTGCGCGCATCACGCCCAGCACCGGGTCGCAGGCGCGCGCAAACAGCGTGTAGAGCACCAGCTCCGCAGGCAGCGCCGGATCGAGCTGGCGCTCGGCCTGGGCCTGCGTGATCCAGCTGCCGAGTTCGTCGGACAGCTGCATCAGCCGCTCCATGTAGGCCTTGTTGCCCATCAGCGTCGCGCGCAGCGTCGAGTCCTGCGAAGGCAGCAGAGGCATCTGGCCGGCCAGTTGCTGTTCGTAGGCCCAGCGTGCGATGCCCTGCAGCCGCGCCAGCACGTCCAGTGGCAGCGCGCGCAGCCGTGCCAGTTCCTGCTGTGCACGCGCCAGCACCCGCACCATGGCCGCTGCGGCCAGTTCCTCCTTGGAGGTGAAGTGCTTGTAGAGGCTGGCCTTGGCGATGCCGACATCGGCCACCACCTCGTCCACCGTCATCAGGTCGAACCCCTTCTCGGCAAGCAAGCGGCTGACAGAAGCAACGATGGCGTCTTCGCGCGCCTGCAGCACTTGTTCTCGAAACCTGGGTCGGGGCGTCATGGCACGATTCTAGACGGCCCCGTTACAAGACAGAACGACTTGATTACTTGTGAATTGAATAGTTCTTGAACAGACCAATTAGTTGACAACATGAACTGATCAGTTCAAATTGCGGCCCAACGAGTAATCCACGAGGTGGCGATGCTGAACTGGATCCAAGCGCTGGCGCTGCTGCCGCTGCCCCACCTGCTACCGCCCGGGGCCGGCGGCGCGTCGTCGACCCCGGCACCTGGGCTGCCGCACGACGGCTGGCTGGAGCCGGTGCTGAGGAGCGCGCAGCTGCAGTCGCTGACTCGCAGCCGCACGCCGATGACCTTATTCGCGCCCACCGACGCCGCGCTGCAGCGGGCCGGGCTGGCGCTGGACGCGCTCTGCGCCGAGGCGCTGCAGCTCTGGCTGATGCGCCATCTGACCCTGCTTGACAGCCCCTCGGCTGCCGTCGTGTCCATGCTCGACGGCAGCCTGCTGCGCCGCGACGTGGGCGGGCGTTGGCGCGACGCCAGCGGCGCGCTGGTGCGCGAGGTGCAACCCGAAGTGGGCCTGGGGCACCTGCGGGTGCGGCGCATCGATGGCCCGCTGCGTCCGGCCACGGCCAGCCTGTGGCATCAGATTGCCGCCGACCCGGCCCTGGCTCGCTTCGCCGAGGCGCTGGACCGCACGGGGCTGGGGCCGATGCTGGGCTGTGCCGGGCCGTTCACGGTGTTCGCGCCGTCCAATGCGGCGCTGGATCGCGCCCCCGCGCGGCTGGGGCTGCGTCGCCTGGCGTTGTGGTCGGACCCGGCACGCCTGGGTGGGCTGCTGCGCCAGCACGTCGTGCCCGGCCGCTGGTGCAGCGCCGACCTGCCCTGGGGCGGCAGCCTGCGCAACTGGGCTGGCGCCTCGCTGCACCTGACGCCGTTGGGTCATCTGCGCGCCGGGGGCTGCATCGCCCAGGCGCTGGCCGACGGCATTGACCAGCCCTGCCGCAACGGCGTGCTGCACCGTCTGCACGACGCGCTGCTGCCGCCGGACTGACCGGCCCGACGCAGCCACACCGTCGGCGGCACGCCTTGCTCAGGCTCGGCGGGATTCGCCCGCCCCTTCAACGCACGCCAGACACCGCCGCCCGCCCGACGCGTCGAGTTCCTCCCCCGGCAAGCCCCAGGTTTGCCTTGTCCGTCCCTCCTGAAAGTCCAATCACCATGAAGAAGTTTCTCGCACTGACCGCGCTTTCGCTCGCCGCCCTCGGCGCCCAGGCCAAGGACATCGTCGACACGGCCGTGGCCGCCGGCAATTTCAAGACGCTGGCCACCGCGCTGCAGGCCGCAGGCCTGGTCGACACGCTCAAAGGTCCGGGCCCATTCACCGTCTTCGCGCCCACCGACGCGGCGTTCGCCAAGATCCCCAAGGCCGACCTGGATGCGCTGCTCAAGGACAAGGCCAAGCTCGCCGCCGTGCTGACCTACCACGTCGTGCCGGGCAAGGTGATGGCCAAGGACGTCAAGGCCGGCAAGGTCAAGACCGTGCAGGGCAGTGAACTCACCATCACGACGATGGGCGGCGTGATGGTGGACAACGCCAAGGTCACCGCGACCGACATCGCGGCCGACAACGGCGTCATCCACGTCATCGACAGCGTCCTGCTGCCGAAGTGAAGCCCCTCGTCCCGTCGGGCCACGCTGGACGCGGGCTTGACGGGCCGGTCCCCCGAGGGGACGGCGATGCTTGCCGGCTCGACCGGCAGGCACATCGCCCGCTGGGCCGGCTCGGGGCGGCCCGGCGCTCGGCCCGAAAGTCAGCGGGGACGGGTGAACTGTTCGCGCGCCTTTTGCGCCTCGGTCCAGTGGTGGCAGCCCGGCTGGTGGTCGTTGATCAGGCCCATGGCCTGCATCAGCGCATGCATCGTCGTCGGGCCGACGAACTTCCAGCCGCGCTTCTTCAGGTCCTTGGACAGCGCCTCGGACGGCGCGGACGTCGCCAGGTTGTGCGCGACCGAGTTCCTTGGTGGCTCGAAGCGCCACAGGTAGGCGGCCAGCGAGCCTTCCTGGGCCACCAGTTCCACGCAGCGACCGGCGTTGTGGATGGCCGCCTCGATCTTGCCGCGGTGGCGCACGATGCCGGCATCCAGCAGCAGGCGGTTCACATCCTTCTCGCTGAATTGCGCGACCCGGTTGTAGTCGAAGCCCGCGAACGCCGCGCGGAAGGCCTCACGCTTGTTCAGGATGGTCCGCCACGACAGGCCGCTCTGAAAGCCCTCGAGGCAGAGCTTCTCGAACAGCCGGAAGTCGTCCCTCACGGGCCTGCCCCATTCCTCGTCGTGATAGCGCAGATAGGTCTCGTCGCCTGGCGCAGCGGCGCACCAGGCGCAGCGCGGCCGGCCGTCAGGCGGCAGGAAGAGCGGCTTCACCGGTATTTCTCAACCAACTGGCGCAGCACGCCTTCGCGCTCCAGCCGGCGCAGGGCCTCGGTCAGCCGCTCGACGGTGGACGCGGGCAGGTCGGTCCGCACGGCCAGGAATTGGAATTCGTCATGGAAAGAGGTGCGGCCCAGTTTCACCCTGTCGCCCAGGCGGGCATCACGGATATGGCGCAGCAGATTGATGTCCTGGCCGTAGATGGCATCGGTGCGGCCCAGCGTCAACATCTGCAGGGCCTCACGCTCCGAGCCGACCTCGGTGACGCTGATGCCGGCCACATCGAGCTTGCGCGCCAGTACCGTGCCGCGCGAAACCAGGACTGGCTTGATCTGGCTGATGGCGGCCAGGTCCGGCAGGCTGTCGACGGGTCGCCCGTCGTCGACCCGCTGCGCGATCACGTGGCGAATGCCGTAGAGCGGGATAGGCAGATAGCGCCACTGGCGCTCCCGCTCCGGCGAGCGCAGCAGGCAGAAGAAGACATCCACCTGACCCTCGGCGAGCAGGCGCTCGACGCGGCGCAGCGGCACCTGCTGGTCCAGCCCGCTGAAGTGCAGGCCGGGTTCGACGCGCTCGACCGCGCGCAGCATTTCCATGCAGATACAAGGCTTTTGCGGCCCGCCGTCGGGGTCGTACTTGACGATGGAGCTTGCCTGCTGGACGGTGCGCAGGGTCAGCTCCTGCGCGTGGCCGGTCAGCAGCGCGAGCAGGCCGATCAGGCCGCAGCCGGCGCGCCGCAGCATCGAGGATCACGCGTTCCAGGAAACATGCCGGCAGCATAGCTGCCCGACGCCGGCAGAATGCGCTGATGGCCAACCCTCGTTTCAGTTGCACCGTCGCGGTCCAGACCCTGCCCGAGCAGACCCATCTCGAACAGGGCCTGTATGCCTACAGCTACACCGTCACCATCGAGAACAGTGGCGACGTGCCGGCCCAGCTCGTCGGCCGGCACTGGCAGATCACCGATGCGCGCGGCCAGGTGCAACTCGTCGACGGCCTGGCCGTCGTCGGCCACCAGCCGGTGCTGGCGCCGGGCCAGAGCTTCCAGTACAGCTCGTGGGCCCAGATCAGCACGCCTCAGGGCACGATGTGCGGGCGCTTCCTTTGCGTCACCGAAGGCTGTGAGGTCTTCTACGCCGAGGTTGCCGAGTTTCTCCTGGCCGACAGCGCCTCGCTCCATTGACCTGGGATCTCACCGCTCTGCAGAACGCGGCCGACCCGCAGGCGCCGCTCGCCGAGCGCAATCTGTGGCTGGTACGTCTGCTGGAATGGCTGCGCCACGCACCGCGTGAGGAAGTCGCCGCCGGCACGCCGCGGCCCATCGTGCGCCTCAGGCATTTGCTCAATGTGCTGGAGCGCCACCCCGAGCATGCCTGGGCGTTTGCCAATGTCATCGGGGGTGTCTGGAACGATGTCGACGCCGTCTCGCTGTTTGCCGAGGTGGGCTTTGCGCCGCGCATGGCGCTGTGGCATGAGTTCCTCGGCCGACTGCGCCGCCGCCTGCTGCCCGCCACGACCGACACGCGCGACCTCGCGGCGCTGTTCGAGCTGCTGTTCGGCGACAAGGCCGACGAGGACTGGATCACCGCCATCGACGACGAGCTGCTGGCCCGGCTGAGCCTGCTGTTCGCGGCCACGCCGGATGACGGCTGGCGCGTGGAGGCGCGCGCGGCCATCACCGTCCTCATCAGCCATGTGCATGCCGCCGGCCTGGCCGGGCCGCTGCGCGTGCGCATGGACGAGGCGCTGCTGCAAGACAGGCCCTTCCACCAGCTGCCCACCGCATGGGGCGCTGTCGAACACGAACTGGCCGGCGCCGGTGCAGATACCGCCGCGCTGGACTCGGCCATGCAGTATCTGCACGCGCTGCTGGACCGCTGCCGCGCGGCCGCGCAGTCGGTGCCCGAGCACCTGGAGATCCACGGCGTGTCGGTGGACCTGATGTTCTCCGTCGAGCAGCTCACCGCACGGCTGGAGCGCATCGAGGCGCTGCTGGCCTGCCTGCTGTCGCACGAACCTCAGCGCGAGCTGCTGCGCCTGGTGGCGGGCCCTGGTGCGCGTGGTGCACGAGCGGCGCAGCCTGCGCACGCTGTTCGCGCGCCACTACTCACTGCTGGCGCGCAAGGTGGCCGAGCGCAGCGCCGAGACGGGCGAGCACTACATCACCCGCAGCCGCGAGGAATACCGCGACATGCTGCGGCGCGCGGCCGGGGGCGGCGCCGTCATCGCCGGCACGACCTTCCTCAAGTTCGGCATCGCCCTGCTCGGCTTTACGGCCTTCTGGGGTGGCTTCTGGGCGGGCGTGAACTACGCGGCCAGCTTCGTCCTCATCCACCTGCTGCACTGGACGGTGGCCACCAAGCAGCCGGCGATGACGGCGCCGGCCATGGCCGAGAAGCTGCAGCACATCGACCGCGACGACGGCCTGGAAGGCTTCGTCGACGAGGTGACGCACCTCGTGCGCTCGCAGGCGGCCGGCATCATCGGCAACCTCGCGCTGGCAGCGCCGCTGGTGCTGGCGGTGCAGGGGCTGTGCTGGCTGGCCTTCGGTGCGCCGCTGGTGGGCGAAAAGGACGCGCTCTACGTGCTGCATTCGCTGAGCCTGGTCGGCCCGTCACTGCTGTTCGCGGCGTTCACGGGCACGCTGCTGTTCGCGTCCAGCCTCATCGCCGGCTGGGTGGAGAACTGGTTCGTCTTCCACCGGCTGGACAGCGCCATCGCCTGGAACCCGCGCATCGTCGCCACGCTGGGCGACCGGCGGGCCAAGGCCTGGTCGCGCTGGTGGCGGGCCAACATCTCAGGCCTCACGGCCAACATCAGCCTGGGCCTGCTGCTGGGGCTCGTGCCCGCCCTGGGCGCCTTCTTCGGCCTGGGCCTGGAGGTGCGGCACGTGACGCTGTCCACCGGCCAGCTCGCCGCCGCCGTGGGCGCGCTCGGTGTCGGCGTCATGGCGACCTGGGCCTTCTGGTCTTGCGTGCTGTGCATCGCCGGCATCGGCATGCTCAACGTCGGCGTCAGCTTCTTCTGCGCCTTCAAGGTGGCGATGCGCTCGCGCGGCGTGCGGCTGGCCGACCGCAAGCGCGTCTATGGCGCCATCCGCGCGCGGCTGCGGCGCGAGCCGCTGAGCTTCCTCCTCCCGCCGAAGTGAGGCCCGTCGTCCAAGGCGCACCTTGGCCGTTCCCCCAAGGGGACGACGATGCTTGCCCGATTGATCGGCAAGCACATCGTCAAGGCGGGCCGGCTTGCGAGCGGCCCGGTGCTCGGCCCGAAGATCTCGTGGGTGCCGAAACCATCAGAGGTCGTCGCGGCGCTCGCCCTTCTTGCGGCCAGAGAACATGGTCCACCAGATGATGAAGACAAAGATCAGCAGCGCGCCGAAGGCTTCGAGGGCAAGGAGCAGCATGGGATGGTGGGCGCGTGGGGTGTTGGCAGGGATTCTAGGAAGCCTGGCGGCGTGCTCTTCACCCCCGCTGCAGCCGCCACCGCAGGACACGCCACCGGCCACGCCCGCACCGCCGAGGCCCGCACCGCAGCGCTGGGTGGCCGCCGACTGGAAGGACCTGCCCGGCTGGGGCAGCGACGACCTGCTCGCCGCCTGGCCTGCCCTGCTGGCCGGCTGCCAGCGCCCTGCGCCCGGCTGGGCGGAGTTCTGTGCCCGCTCTGCGCTGCAGGCCCCCGGCGACGCGATGGAAGTCGCGCTGCTGCTGATGAAGCATCTGCGCCCCTGGCGGCTGGCGGCCGACAACGGCGAGGCCACCGGCTTGCTGACCGGCTATTTCGAGCCCCAGCTCGCCGCCAGCCGCGCGCGCCAGGGTGCCTTCCAATGGCCGCTGCACACGCTGCCGGGCGACCCCGCGCTGCGTCGCCTGCCGCGCCGCGACATCGACACCCACCCGCGCTTCACCGCGCTGGAACTGGCCTACGTCGACGACCCCTTCGGCCTGCTGCAACTGCAGATCCAGGGCTCGGGCCGCCTCGTCGTGCGCGATGCCGCGGGCAACGAACGCATCAGCCGCGTCGCCTGGGCCGGCCACAACGACCAGCCCTTCCAGTCCGTCGCGCGCGCGCTGCTGGACCGCGGCGAGGTGGGCGACGCGACGCCGCGCACGCTGAGCGACTGGGCGCGCCGCAACCCGGCCAGGGTGCGCGAAGCGCTGGCGGTGAACCCGCGCGTCGTCTATTTCCGCGAGGAGGCCCTGCCCGACGCGAGCCAGGGTCCGCGCGGCGCCCAGGGCGTGGCCCTCACGCCGGGCCGCTCCGTCGCCATCGACCGGGCCTTCATTACCCTGGGCACGCCGCTGTGGCTGGACAGCACCGAGCCGCTGTCCACGACGCCGCTGCGCCGCCTCGTGCTGGCCCAGGACACCGGCAGCGCCATCCAGGGTGCCGTGCGCGCCGATCTCTTCTGGGGCTGGGGCGAGGCCGCTGCGCTGCAGGCCGGCCGCACCAAGCAGGCGTTGAGGCTGTGGGCGCTGTGGCCCGAAGGGCTTATTCCGAAACCTTGACGCCCTTCCAGAACGCGTAGCGACCCTTGATCTCGGCCGCAGCGGGCAGCGGGTCGGCGTAGTACCAGACGGCGTCCGGATTCATCTCGCCGTTGACGAACAGGCTGAGGTATTGCGCCTGACCCTTCCAGGGGCAGCCGCTGCGGTGGTTGGAGAAGGTCGTGTACTCCTTCTTCAGCGACTCGGCCGGGAAATAGTGGTTGCCTTCGACGACCACCGTGTCGTTGCTTTCGGCGAGGGTCACGCCGTTCCAAACTGCCTTCATGTGCGGTCTCCGTGAGAATGGGTTGGATGCGACGCTATCACTCCCACCTCGGCCGCGACATCGTCGTCACCGGCGGCAGCGCCCGGGATCTGGAACCCGGGCAGTTCGGCGTGCTCGCCATCGATGGCGGCGCGGGCGGCTGGTCGGTCGTGCACAAGGGGCCGGACGGCGACGTGGACGAACTCAACAACGAGATGCACTTCGAGACGCCGGAGGAGGCGCTGGCGTTCGCGAAGGAGCTGATCGGGATGCTTCAAAGCTAGGCCCGATCCAGGCGCTCGGCGCTCCCGGCACACATGTAATTTGTTACAGCGTCGAAGGATTGGTGCTGCGGTGCTGCATGACAGAATGAGCAGCACTAACCGCACGAGTGATTGCATGCGGTCAGGTTCTCGCCTGGCGTGACCGACCCCAATCCGACGCTCGATCCAGACGAGGGCAACGCCTTGTCGCCAGGGAGATCGTTTTGAAGTTCTTGTTGTCTGCCCGCTCGCGGGCGGCCCTGTATGGTTTGCCGGTCGCACTCGGCCTGAGTGCCTGCGGCGGCGGTGGAGGGGGTGGGGCCAGCACGCCGCCTCCCGCCACGCCCGCGTCCGCGGCGCCGTCCTGCACCAATGGCGCGACCGATCCGCCGTTCTGCACCACATTTCCGGCGCCAACCGTGACGGTCGCCAGCTTCACGCCGACAGCCAGCGCCAAGGATGTGTCCATCACCGGCGAGCTGACCGTGAACCTAACTCTCGCCAATGTGCAGAACGTCGACGCCAAGGCCACCTATTGCGGCCGGACGGCCCTGTCGGCGAACGTGAGGGTCGCCCTCCTGGACAACAGCGCGACAGTCACCGTGCGCTACCCGGACGCGCTGCCTTACAGCACGGATTGCACCTGGGAGATCCAGGGCACGGCCTATGGCAAGAATGCGCAGACGACGACGTGGTCGCAAAGCAGCCGCTTCACGACGGAGGCGTTGGGCGTGCTTCACTACGGCGAAAAGGTCTACGCCCTGCGTGGCCTCACTCCGCTGGCCGTGGAGCGCAAGGTCGACGGCGGCTTCAGCCTCACGCAGGTGGGCAACGAGAGTTCGCATCGCACCACGGCGTTCTCCGGCACGTCCATCACCGACTGCGTGCGCAACCTTCGCAAGACCTCCACCGGGATGATCTGGCTGAGTTGTGTCACCAACGATGACGGGCTGCGCCGCAATCTGGTCATGAACCCCGTGCGGCAGATCGTGCGAGATCCCGTGCCGCAGGACGGCGCCGAGCCGGCACTCACGGATGCTGATTGGGTGCAGAGCGCCCCGTACGACGCGACGACGCTGCCGGAGTGGCGCTTCAAGGCCAAAACCTCCACAGGCTGGTTCGTGGCGAACAACCCGCCGACCACGGCGAGGTTCATCGACAACGCGGGCAGCGTCACCACGATCTGGAATGAAGATTCGGTGAGCATCCCGGCGCGCGAAGTCTTCTTTGTCGTCGAGAACTAAAGGCGGGGGCTTGTGGGGGCCATGACGGCCTGCGGCGGTAACCTGCCGTCATGCCTCATGAGCTTTCTCCGTTGACGCTGTACGGCGCGCAGGCCTCCGGCTCGGTCGCCGTCGAAGCCACGCTGACCCTGCTGGGCCAGCCCTACACGTTGATATGGCTTCTTCCTGTCAAGCGGCAAGACCCGGTCCTCTGCGGTGCAGATATTGAACTGAACCTGTTGCCGGACGGGGAACGCGACGGAGCCTGAGTTGCCACCCGATGTGGATGCGCGACGGTTGATCATGCTGATATGCGAGGGTTGGCTACCTCAAGACAAGTGTTCGTCGCAGGGCTGCCTTCGGTCTAGGGGCTGAGGTCGATCCGGCCACTCGCGCGGCGTTCACGCTCAATAACGTGGTCGAGGGTTCCCTTGATGGCCGCGGCTGCGCCGCGTTCCCCGTCCGGCCTCTGGTGCAAATGCGGGTGTGTCACCTCCTTGGCGCGGCGCTGTTCATCAGGACGACCTTCACGCGGCTACCACCGGCAGCGGTGGCTTGATGCCCGCCCAGCCCGAGAGCTGCACCTCGCGCCCGATCGCCCACACGAACCCGGCCAGCTCGCGCGCCACCGCCACCACGGCCTTGGTCTTCATGAGCCGGCGCGCGCTCAAGCGCTTGAACTTGTTGCACAGCCGCGTCTGCGCCTTCCACGCGATCTGCGTCACGCACTCGGGCAGCCCGTCCTGGCGTGCCGCGATGATCGGACTCACCCGGGGCTCCATCCGGTAATGCCAGGCCACTTCGACCAGCATGCGTCGCGCTGCGCTGTTGCCCGCCTTGGTGATCGCGCCTTGCCGGCGCTTGGGGCCGGAGCTGTGCTCCGTGGGCACCAGTCCCAGGTAGGCCATTAACTGGCGCGGCGACTCGAAGCGCAGGAAGTCCTGCAACTCCGCCACCAGCGTCATCGCCGCGATCAACTGCACGCCGCGCAGGGCTTGCAGCGCCTGCACCACGGGCAGCAAGCGCCAGTGCGGCAGCGCGTCGCGCAGCGCCTGCTCTAAGCGGGCGATGCGCTCGCCGGCTTGAGTGATGGCGTGCAGATATTCCTGGAAGGCGATCTGCTGGGCCGTATGGCCGAGCTTGACCGTGGCCAGCCAGCGCAGGTGCGCCGCCGTCCACGAGGACTTGCCGGCGTAGGGAATGCCGTTGCGCAGCAGCAGCGCCTTGAGGCGGTGACGGCCATTGCGCTGCTCACGCACGGCGTCCTCGCGGGCACGCACTAGGTCACGCACGGATTCGTCGGCCGCATCGGGCACGCGCACCACCGAGAGGTCGCCCGAGCGCGCGAGCCGGGCCAGCAGCATGGCATCGCGCCGGTCGGTCTTGATGCGCTCGCCAGGTGGGCGGGCGATGCTGGACGGGGCGACCACATCGCAGCGCAGGCCCTGGGCGCAGAGGTGGCGCTGGATGACAAAGCCGCACGGGCCGGCTTCGTAGACGATGTGCAGCGGCTGGCCGCGACTGACGAGTTTGCGCACGGCCTTGTCCAGGGACGCGAGATCGCCCTTGATGCTGCCGACATGCCGGATCTCGGCGTCGCGCGGCGCGTCCGCCACGGCGATGTCGATGCTGTCCTTGTGGACGTCCAACCCGACGAACAGGGTGCTAGATTCCTTGCCCATGGCCCGACTCCTTGCTCACTCGCAACGCCCCGGCAGACCGCCTGCCGGGTGCCTTGGTGTAGCTCTGCAGCCCTTGCGCCTGCAACCTACGGCATCGCAGGGGTCGGGCCGCCCGACATCACGAAGCCATCTTGTCTAATCGAAGGCGCCACCTGGGCCGAGGCGGCTGCGCGCGAGCGCGTGGCGCCAACCAACCCGATGCGCCAGATCCCGACGCTGGTGCTGCCTGACGGCGAGGTGATGACCGAAAGCGCGGCCATCCTGATCTATCTGGCCGACCTGCATCCCGCGGCGCGGCTGGCGCCCGCCGCCGCCGACCCGCGGCGCCGGCAGTTCCTGCGCTGGATGCTCTACGTGTCGTCGGCGATCTACTCGCTGCACTGGATCAAACCGGACGTGAAGCGCATCGGCGCGCCCGCGGCCTTGCGCGAGTCCGTCGTCGACGCCGTGCACGAGCGCATCGCTTTTTGCTGGGCCAACATGGACCGGCAACTCACGCCGGGCGACTATCTGCTCGGTGACGAGCTGACGGTGCTGGACCTCTACGTCGCCGTCGTCTCGCGCTTCGGGCCGTGGCGGGAGCGCTTCGCCGAGGTGGCACCGGGCATGGCGGCGACCATCCGCCGCGTCGATGAGGAGCCGCGGTTGGTGGCGCTGTGGCGGGAACGGTTTCCGCAGGGCTGAAGGCGTGCATCTTCACCTCTGGCCTGGTGGAGCCCTGAAGCACAACATTTCCTTGGCATAGTCGCCGCGCCCGCAACCGCTGCGGTCCCGAGACCCCAAGAAGGAGTTGCCCTTGTTCAGGTTTCTCTTCCGGTGCTGCCTCTTCCTCGCCGGGCTGACGCTGATCGCCGACACCGGGCTGCCCACCCGCATCGAGCAGTTGCGGGTCGACAGGCACACCAGCAGCTTCAACAGCGATCACCACGGCCCCGGGAGCGGCGACACCAGCTACACGCTGCATCTGATCGACGGCGTGGTGTCGACATGCTCCGTCGGCCATGCCCTCTACACGCGGCTGCAGGACGGCGACCGCATCGAGGTCCGCTCCACCCGGCTCTTCAAGAACTGCATCCGCATCTCGCAGGGCGACGAGGTCATTCAGGACGATAAGTACTGGAAATACATCGGTCTCCTCTTCGGCGCGCTGCTGATCGCCTCCGCCGTGGGATGGCTGCGCAGCGACGATGACGACGACCGGGGCGGATTCAGCATTCGCCTGGGCTAGGCTTTGCTAGCGACTCATCTCACGGGGGGTGATTGATGGTGGTCTGGCGATGAAAAGACTGGATGGCGCCAACGTCGTCGCGTCCGGCGTTGCGCTGTTGATGCTGGCTTTGATCGAGGGGTTTTCGGCCGCTTTGTTCTTGCCGTATGACGAGCATTTCTGGCCTCTCGTCATTGCAGGCTACTTCGTGCTCGTTCCATTCGCCGTATGGATGTGGAGTGGCTCGGCATTGCGCCGAAGCGGTAAGCGTGAAGAGAGCCCGTTGACATGGCAAGACTGGGTGGGCCTCTTCTTTTTTGGCTTCCTGCTCAGCGTCGCATTCGTGGCCTTCGACAGAGCAGTCAATCATCCCGGGCTAAGCCTGGCATTCACGTTTGCTGCAATAGCCATCACGATGATTGCGCTGCCGGGTGCAGTTCGGGCTGCGCTGTTGGACGAACTCGACAAATAGATGCCCGTTAGTCAGCTGGTGTCTAAACCTGCCCACCCGCCTTCGCCCCCTTGCCCTGCAGCACCGGCGCATCCGGCATGCCCAGCAGATCCGCCGCCAGCGCCTCGGCCACTTCGATGCCGTCCACACCGGCCGACATGATCCCGCCCGCATACCCCGCGCCTTCACCCGCCGGGAACAGCCCACGCACGTTGACGCTCTGGTAGTCCCGCCCGCGGTTGATGCGCAGCGGTGACGACGTGCGCGTCTCCACGCCCGTCAGCACGGCGTCCGGTCGGTCAAAGCCGCGGATCTGGCGCGCAAACGCCGGCAGGGATTCGCGGATCGCCTCCAGGCAGTACGCCGGCAGCGAGCCACGGCCCTTCTGCTGCAGGTCGGTCAGCGTCACGCCCGGCTTGTAGCTCGGCACCACATCGCCGAACTCCTTGCTGACCTGGCGCTTGACGAAGTCGCCCACCAGCGAGCCCGGTGCCAGATAGCCGCCGCCGCCCAGCTCGTAGGCGCGGCTCTCCCAGATGCGCTGGAAGGCCATGCCGTCCAGCGGGTTCACGGGGCTGCCGTCGCGCTTGCCGTCCTGGCGGTAGTCCTCGGGCGTCAGGCCGACGACGATGCCGGCGTTGGCGTTGCGCTCGTTGCGCGAGTACTGGCTCATGCCGTTGGTGACGACACGGTTCTCCTCGCTCGTCGCGGCCACCACCGTGCCGCCCGGGCACATGCAGAAGCTGTAGACGGCGCGGCCGTTCTTGGCGTGGTGGACGAGCTTGTAGTCGGCCGCGCCGAGGATGGCATTGCCGGCATGGGCGCCGAAGCGGGCCGCGTCGATCAGCGATTGCGGATGCTCGATGCGGTAGCCGATAGAAAAGGGCTTGGCCTCCATGTGCACGCCGCGCGCATGCAGCATCTGGAAGGTGTCGCGGGCGCTGTGGCCCAGCGCGATGACGACGTGGGTGGTGGCGATCTGCTCGCCGGATTCCAGCTGCACGCCCACAACTCGACGTCCATCGGCGCCGTCTTCGATCAGCAGGTCGGTCATCTTCTGCTGGAAGCGGATCTCGCCGCCCAGCGCCTCGATGTCGGCCCGCATCTTGATGATCATGCTGACAAGCCGGAAGGTGCCGATGTGGGGCTTGCTGACGAACAGGATCTCATCCGGCGCGCCGGCCTTGACGAACTCGGTCAGCACCTTGCGCGTCAGGTGGCGCGGGTCGGTGATCTGGCTCCACAGCTTGCCGTCGGAGAAGGTGCCGGCGCCGCCCTCCCCGAACTGCACATTGCTCTCGGGGTGGAGCTTTTGCTCGCGCCACAGGCCCCAGGTGTCCTGCGTGCGTTCGCGCACGGCCTTGCCGCGTTCCAGCACGATGGGGCGCAGGCCCATCTGCGCCAGGATCAGCGCGGCGAACAGGCCGCAGGGCCCGAAGCCGACGACGACGGGGCGCGGGCCGGTGTGCTCACCCACCTGGGCGAGGAAGTGGTAGCCGGTGTCCGGCGTCGGGCGGATGTGGTGGTCGCCGGCGAAGCGCGCCAGCACGGCGGCTTCGTCCAGCCCTGGCGCCAGCGTGCAGTCCAGCGTGTAGACGAGCTGGATGTCGCTGCGCTTGCGCGCGTCGTAGCCGCGGCGGAAAACGTGGATGGCGGCCAGCTCGGTGTCGCTGAGCTTGAGCCGCGCCAGCACGGCGGGGCGCAGCGCGTCTTCGGCGTGGGCCAGCGGCAGGCGGAGTTCGGTGATGCGGATCATGGTCAGGAGTTAGCCGACAAGAAAAGCAAACAGGCCCCGCAGGGCCTGTGTGTGGTGAGGATCGTCAGGCGCGCGGCCCGATGATCAACCCGAATGCGGGCGCTTGCCCGGGTTCTTCTTGGAGCGGGTGTGCGAACCGCGCTCCAGGCTGCTCAGCTGGCCCTTGCCGGCGGTGAAGGTCACGCCCTTGGGGGCGGCGGGGCGGGGGGTGGCGCGGCGGGCCGCTTCGGTGATGATCTTGTTGCCCATGATGGCTCCGTAAACAAAAGCCCACAGCAGGGGCGAAACGCAAAACAGCGACGAAAGGGCGTGATTTTAGCCTGTACGGGCTATCCAGGTCTCAAAGTCCTGCAGGCCCATGGGTTTGGCCAGCAGATAGCCCTGGATCAGGTCGCAGCCGCAGGCCGTGATGCAGGCCAGCTCGGCCTCGTTCTCGACGCCCTCGGCCGTCACCGTCAGGCCCAGGCCCTGGCCGACGCCGACGATGGATTTCAGCAAGGCCTGGCGGCGCGGGTCGGCGTTGACGTCCTGGATGAAGCTGCGGTCGATCTTGAGCTCGTCCACCGGCAGGTGTTGCAGATAGGCCAGCGATGACTGGCCGGTGCCGAAGTCGTCGATGGCCAGGCGCACCCCCCAGGTCTTGAGCGCGTGCAGCACGGCGATGGGGTCGGTACCGCTGGACATCAGCCCCGTCTCGGTCACCTCCAGCTGCAGCTGGCCAGGGTCGACGCGGTACTCGGCCAGCAGCGCGGCCAGCCGGGCGGGCAGGGTCTGGTCCTGCAGGTCCAGCGTCGAGATGTTGACGGCGATGGACAGCGGCTCGCGTCCCTCGGCCTCCCATTCGGCCAGCGTACGAACGGCGCGGGCCAGCATCCAGTCGGTGATCTGGCGGATGCGGCCGCTGCGTTCGGCAAACGGGATGAAGTCGCCCGGCGGCAGCCAGCCGCGCTGCGGGTGCAGCCAGCGCACCAGGGCCTCGGCGCCGGTGATGCGGCCGGTCCTCAGGTCGCGCTTGGGCTGCAGGAACTGGCGCAGCTGATCCTGCTGGATGGCGGTGGCCAGGTCGGACAGCAGGCTCAGGTGCAGCGCCCGGGCGGCCTCGGCGCTGGGGTTGAAGACGGCCACGGCCTGGCGCAGCCGCTTGGCCTCGAACATGGCCTGCTCCGCGCGGCGCAGCAGGGCCTCGGTGTCGGCGGCATGCTCGGGCCAGTGGGCCACGCCCAGCGACACCGACAGGTCCAGCGACTGTCCTTGCCACGAGAGTTTGTGCTCGACCTCTTCACGCAGCTGCGTGGCCAGGGCCGCGCCGTGCTCCAGCCGCAGCACGGGCGCCAGCACGGCAAACGTGCCGCCGGCCAGGCGGCCGTAGGCGGCCACGCCCTCGAAGAGCGCCGCCAGCTTGGCTGCCGCGCCCTTGAGCAGCGCGTCGCCAGCGTCGAAGCCGAGCACGCCGTTGACGGCCTTCAGCCGGTCCACGTCGATGCAGATCAGCACGGCCAGCCGCTCGCCCTCGGGCAGGCTGCCCAGCAGCCGGTCGCCGTCGGCGATGAAGCGGGCGCGCTGGGGCAGGCCGGTCAGCAGGTCGACGTCGGCCAGGCGGTGCAGCTCGGCCTCGCGCTCGCCGACGGCCGCGGCCATGGTGTTCATCGCGGCGGCCATGTGGCCGAGCTCGTCGGCCGAGTCGACCTCGATGCGGTGGCCGTACTGGCCCTGGGCGATCAGCTCGGCGCCGTCCTCGGCGCGCTTGAGCGGATTGACGATGGAGCGCGTGACGCCCACGGCCAGCACGGCGCCGGCGATGAGGGCGCCGATGCACAGGGCCAGCACGCCGGTGCGGTCGACGTCGATCTGGTCGCGCAGCTCGCGGGCCTGGGCGGTGCCGGCGCGCTCCTCGCTGGAGGCGAGCTGGTGGATGGCGTTGACGAAGAGGGAGAGGGCCGATTCGGTGTCGCTGCCCAGCAGTGCGCGTGCGGCGTTGAAATCGTCGCGCTCGATGAGGTCGCGCGCGTCGATGTAGCTGGCGCGGTAGTCGGCCAGGCGCTGGCGCACCTCGGCCAGGCGCTCGCTGCGGGGGCCGGCAGGCAGCACCAGGGCCAGGCGCTGCATCGCGTCGTCCAGCCGGGCGTTGGCCGAGGCGATCTCGGGATAGGCGGTCACGCGCAGCTCGGCGTCGGGGCTCATCAGCACCAGCAGCTTGCGCGCGACGGCCTCGGCATTGCGGTTGATCTCGTTGACCGAGTCGCGGATGACGGCCTGGTCGTCGACGATGCGGTTCAGCGCCTCCGACAGCCCCGTCAGGCGATGGGCCGACAGCCCCGCCAGCCCCAGCGGCAGCAGCAGCAGCAGACCGAAGGCCAGGCCCAGGCGGGTGCGGATGCGCAGCCGCCTTGCAAAATTCATTCGCTGCTCCAGCGCGTCAGCAGCAGCCGCGCCGTGGAGACATTGGTCGCGCAGGGCACGTCGTGCACGTCGCAGGCGCGCACCAGGGCGTTGATGTCGGGTTCGTGGGGCTGGGGCGTCATCGGGTCGCGCAGGAAGATGACCCCGTCCAGCTCGCCCACGGCCAGCCGGGCGCCGATCTGCAGGTCGCCGCCCATCGGGCCGCTCAACATGCGCTCGATGGTCAGACCATGAGCCGCCGCAAGCCGCGTGCCCGTCGTGCCGGTGGCCATCAGCTGGCAGCGGCGCAGCAGCGGCAGGAAGTCGCCGGCAAGGGCGATCATGGCGTCCTTCTTGCCGTCGTGGGCGATCAGAGCGAGTTTCATTGTCGGCAGGGGCTTTCAGGTCCGCAAGGGATTGACGTTACACGCAAGGCCTCGTCATAAACGGGCAAGACTTGGCACATTGACCGCCTGCGGCTGCCTGTTACCCGGATGTACCCGCCGGCCCCGCTGCTGCCAGCCCCTGGCAGCGGACGCGGGCAGCATTGCAAACTTACGTTGCCAACCTTGGAAATGCCATGAACTTCCGCCAGCTCCACCAGGGCCCCGGGCTCCTGAAGATCGCCAACGTCTGGGACGCCGGCAGCGCTGTCCTCGTGCAGGCGCTGGGCGTGCCCGCCCTGGCCACCACCAGCGCCGGCCTGGCCTGGGCGCTGGGCTATGCCGACGGCAACCACCTGCCGATTGCCGAACACGCCGCGGCCGTCCGGCGCATCACCCGCGTCGCCCGGGTGCCGCTGAGCGCCGACAGCGAGGCCGGCTACAGCGACGACCCGGCCACGGCGGCCGACAACGTCATGCGGCTGGCCGAGGCCGGCGCGGTCGGCATCAACCTGGAAGACGGCGCCGGCGAGCCCGCCTTGCTGTGCCGCAAGATCGAGGCGATCAGGGCCGCGGCGGCGCGTGCGGCCGTCGACCTGTTCATCAACGCGCGCTGCGACGTCTGGCTGAGGAACCTGGCGCCGGGCCGCGCGGCCGAGGAAGTGCTGCTGCGGGCGCGCGACTACGCGGCCGCCGGCGCCGACGGCCTGTTCGCGGCCGGTGTCACGGTGGTGGCCGACATCGAGGCCCTGGTGGCCGGCCAGCCGCTGCCGCTGAACGTGATGGCCCGGCCCGCCCTGCCCGGCCTGGACGAGTTGCAGCGCCTGGGCGTGCGCCGCATCAGCGCCGGCAGCGCCATCGCCGAGGCGGCGTGGGGGCGGGCGCAGCGGGCGGCGGCGGGCTTCCTGGAACGGGGCGCCGACGCAGCGCTGTTCGACGGCGCGACGCCCTATCCGCAGATCAACGGCGCGCTGAACGCCGCCAACCTGGCTCAAGGTTGAACGGACACGCGCAGCTGCAGTTCGCGCTCCGGCTGGCCCGCCGCGTCGCGGCTGCTGAAGGTGCCTCTCGGCGCCGGTGATGCCGCGCCGCCGCCGCTGCGGGCGACGGTCTGCCAGCGCTGCAGCGCCGGGTCCAGCGTGGACTGGACCGCGTTGCCGTCGTCGTCGACGCTGAACTCGACCCGCACCGGCGCGCGGCCGCCGGGCCAGGTGGGTGTGACGCTGAAGCTCTGCGACACCCGGCGCTCCGGCGGCCGCGGGCTGGCATGGATGCGGCGCTGGCTGCCGCCCGGGTCAAGCTCAACGACGGCGTCCACCCACTGCAGCGGTTCGCGCGTCGCCAGTTGAAGCGCGGCACGCTGGCCGTTGCTCACCAGCAGACGCTGCGCCGGCTGGGGGGCGGATAGAGCGGTGGAGGTGACGACGCCCGGCCCGCGCGGCGAGACCGTGCCCGCCGTGCCGACGACGACGGCGCCGTCGCGCAGGCCGGCCTGGGCGGCGGGCGGCAGCTGGCTGTCCACCCAGCGCAACTCGACGAGCAGCGTCACGGCGGGCGGGGCCGCCAGGGCCCGCAGGGGTGCCAGAGTCGAGGCGAGCAGCAGGCGGCGCTTCATGCGCCTGAGCTTAGCCCTGCCGCGCCTTCGCCCGCAGCTGCAAAAGCCGCGGTCCGAACAGGTTGATCGCCAGACCGGCCAGCACCAGCGCCGCGGCGATCAGCTTCCAGCCCGGCAGCGGCTCGCCCAGCAGCGCCGCCGCCGAGCCCATGCCGAACACCGGCACCAGCAGCGCCATCGGCACGATGCGCCCGGCCGGGTGGCGGGCCAGCAGCCAGCTCCAGACGCCGTAGCCGAACAGCGTGTTGCCCACCGACTGCCACAGCACGGCCGCCCAGGTGCCGAGGTCGGCCGCGGCCACGCCGGCGGCCATCTGCTGCGGCCCGTCGATCAGCAGCGCCAGCAGCAGCAGCGGCGGCACGGCGAAGGCGCTGCTCCAGACGACGTAGGCCAGCATGTCGATGCGGCCGGCGCGCTGCGTCAGCAGGTTGGCGCAGGCCCAGGAGAAGGCGGCGGCCAGGACCATGGCCAGGCCCAGCGGCGTCGTCGTGCCGTCGGTGTGCGAGGCGATGACGGCCACGCCGCCGGCCGCCAGCACCAGGCCCAGCCACTGCGCGGCCAACACCTTCTCCTTGCGGATGCGCACTGCCAGCAGCAGCGTGAAGAACACCTGGGTCTGCACGACCAGCGAGGCCAGGCCCGGCGAGATCTGGCTGCGCATCGCCAGATAAAGCAGCCCGAACTGGCCAACGCCGATCAGCACGCCGTAGCCCGCGAGGTTGCGCCAGCCCACGGCCGGGCGGCGCAGGAAGAAGCAGGCCGGCACGAGGGCGAAGCTGAAGCGCAGCACCGCCAGCGTCAACGGCGGCAGCGTGTGCAGCGCGTACTTGATGACGACGAAATTGCTGCCCCAGATCGCGACGACGGCAAGGGCCAGCAGGAAGTGGCGAAGGGGCAGGGCGGTGGTCTGGGACATGGGCGCAGCCTAATTCACTGGCTCACCGGCCCGGCATAGCGCCGCAGCAGCGCCGGAAGCACCTCCACCGCCGCGGGTCTCCAGGCGCCCATCAGGCAGACCTGCACCCAGTTGCGCTGGCGCAGGTAGGCGCTCTGGAAGGCGATGCGGCAGCCCACGCGGGCCAGGCGCTGGCCCAGGCGCTCGCTGCTCGTGCCCGGCGGCAGCGCCAGCGTGATGACGCCGGGCTGGGCCTGGGGTGCGGGCGCCAGCGCGGGTAGGCCCATGGCCTGGAAGGCCTCGCGCAGTCGCGCGTCCGCTGCTGCGGTCGCCTGCCAACGCACGGGCCAGTCGATCGCCAGCGCCGCCTCCAGCGCGGCCACGGCGTTGGAACTCTGCGTTGACGACACGCCGCCGGCTTGTGCGATGGTGTCCAGGTCCAGCGCGGCCGGCAGCTCGCCACCGGGCGCCAGATGGCCGTCGTGCAGCACCAGCGCGAGGCCCGGGTAGCTGCCCAGGGCCTTGCCGCTGACGCTGCTGGCCAGCCAGACGCCGCGCAGGTCCAGCGCCTGCAGGCCCAGGGCGCTGACGGCGTCCAGGCAGAGCGCGGCGCCGACCTCCGCGCAGGCCTGGCGCAGCAGCTCGGGGGCGTTGCGCATACCGGTCGACGTCTCGCAGACGGCGGCCCAGACCCAGGCCGGGCGCTGCTCGGCCAGCACGGCCCGCAGGCGCTGCGCATCGACGGGCTCGCCCCAGGCCAGCGACATCGTCTGGTGCGGCAGCCGCCAGCGCCGCGCATGGTCGGCCAGCCGCTCGCCGAACTCGCCGTTCGTGATGACCAGGCCCGTGCCGCCGCGCTGGGCAATCTGACCCGCGACCGCGTCGTTGGCGAGCGTGCCGCCACCGGGCAGCAGCAGGGCGCCGGCACAGCCGGTCAGCGCGCGCAGCTGTTCGCACACGCGCTCGACGCGCCGGGCATGTTCAGCCGAGCGGTGCGACACCGGCTCGGCGCGCCAGGCCGCCCGCACGGCGGCCGACAGCGGCACCGGCCCGGGCAGGAAGGACGCGGCCTCGTCACCAGCGCTCAGCTCCAGATGGGCCACGCGCTCGGCGTAGTCCGGCAGGCGCAGCCACATCGGTTGGTAGACGGCCTCGCCGCTCCCGACGCGCGGGCCGAAGGGCGTGAAGCCCAGATGGGCATAGAGCCTGAGCTCGCGCGTCGTGCCCGAGATCAGCGCCAGGTCGCAGCCCTGGTCGCGGAACTCGCGCCCCAGCACGCCGGCGAGCCGGGCGAACACGCTGGCCTTGCGCCAGTCCGGCGCCACGGCCAGCAGCCGCACCTCCATCGCGCGCAGGTGCGCGGGGAGGTGGGCGTCCAGGTCGGCCAGCTTGCCGTCCAGCGAGAACGGCCGCCGTGCGCGGCCGGCGATCATGCCGACGAGTTCGTCGCCCGCCAGCGCAATCGCGTAGGTGTTCTCGTCGTGGAAGCGGTCCACCAGCCGGCACTGCGCGTTGGGCGGATGCTGCGGGATCTCTTCAACGAAGGTGCGGTAGTTGAGG
This sequence comes from uncultured Roseateles sp., assembly GCA_963422775.4. GTDB lineage: Bacteria > Pseudomonadota > Gammaproteobacteria > Burkholderiales > Burkholderiaceae_C > Pelomonas. Next base: position 200,112 of record CAUJSJ030000037.1, on the reverse strand, counting down.
CGGTGGATGGCCTCGAACTCGGCCGCGGTGGTGGCGATCTTGTAGACCAAAGGCATCGGTCGATTCTGGCGTGAACGGCACGCCCGCCTGGGCAAGGCAGCGCAACACAGGCTTCTACAATTTTTCGCATGGAATTCCTCGTCCCTGCCAGCGCGATGGCCGGTCTCGAAGCCGCCGCCGATGCGGGAGAGGCCGCGGCGCTCGTGGCGCTGGCGTGGCAGCTGCGCCAGCGCGACGGCAGCCGTGCGTTGCTGCTGTGCGAGCGCGCCGGGGCCGGTCTCGCTTCGCCGCTGCTGGCGCGGCTGGCCCTGGTGCGTTGCGAGGTTGCCGCGCTGCAAGGCCGGCTGGATGAGGCCGAGGGCCTGCTGGCCGAGGCCCGCCGCGACACCTCGCTGGAGGGCGACGCGCTGCTCGCCGAAGCCTGCGTGGCCAAGGCGCGGGGCCAGCGCGAGCGCGAGCTGGACGCCTATGAGCGCGCCGCCACCTGCCATGCGCGTGGGCCGGATCGCCGTCGCCAGGCCATTGCCGAGGCCTGGCTGGCCTATGAGCTGAGCTTCGCCAACCCCGTCGATGGCAGCGGTGACGCCCGGGACGCCGCCGCGGCCGCCTTTGCCGACGCCGCCCTGGCCCTGCCGCTGTCGCGCCGCGACCCGGCGCGCGCCGCCGAGCTGTTCCTGCGCGCGGCCGATGCCGGCCGCCATTGGGGCTTGCTGCGTCACGCGGTGATCTGCACGATCAATGCCGGCACCGCGCTGCAAGGCCTGGGCGAGTTCGACCGTGCCGCCGCCTGCTACGACCAGGCGACGCTGGACTCGCGTGCCGCCGGCTGGCCGGCGCTGATCGGGGCCTGCGAGACGCGGCTGGGCGCCTTCCTGAAGGAGATCGGCCGGCTGGACGAGGCGCTGGTGCTGCTGGGCGATGCGCTGGCCTCGCTGGCCGGCGTGCCGCCCGGCATCAACAAGGCCAACGCCTGCGCCGAGCTGGCCCAGACGCTGCTGGGGCTGGGCCGCGGCGTCGAGGCGGTCGGGCCCATGGCCGAGGCCATCGCGATGTACCGCGCCGCGCGCTCGACGGAGAACCTCGCCGTCAATCTGCTGGGGCTGGCGCGGGCACTGTCGGCCACCGGCCAGGTCGACGCCGCGCAGGCCGCGCTGGACGAGGCCGTGCAGCTCATCGAGCGCCATGGCTTTCACGCGTTGGTCGCGGGCGTGCACGAAGCGCTGGCGGAGATGCACCGCCGCCATCCGCGCCTGGCCGCGCCGCCGGGGCTGGCATTGCCGAACGCGGCGCTGCACCACGGCGAGGCCACGCTGGCCGAGGGCTTGAAGATCGCGGGCTGGCAGGCGCCAGCGGCGCTGCACGTGGCGTTGGCGGAGGACTGGGCCGCGGCCGGCGACATGGCACGCGCCTACGTGCATGCGCGCCGCGCACTGGCCGTGAAGGACCAGGAGGCCGAGCGCATGCGGCTCAGCCACCCGCTGGCTGCGCTGCGCCGCGGCCCGGCGCCACCATTGGCAGCCGGCGCGACGGCGGCGGAGCGCTTGCTCAGCCCCAAGGAGCGCGAGGTGCTGGTGCTGGTGGCGCGCGGCTATGCCAACAAGGAGATCGCCACGGCGCTGGCGGTCAGCGACGAGACGGTCAAGTCGCATCTGAAGAAGATCTACGCCAAGCTGGAGGCCGGCTCGCGCAAGCATGCCGTGACGCGGGCTCGGGCGCTGGGCGTCATCGCGATCACGGGTTAGGGGAATTCCAGCGCCGGGTTTGTGCTCCCCGCGCTCGGGTGTCCCCCGCCGCGGGGGATGGGCGGGCCGGCGAGGTCGCCGCACAGTGGCTGCACCCCGGACAGGACGACCAGCTGGCGGGGCCGGCGACATGAACGCCGGCCCGGCAGGCGGAGCGCTGTCCGCCCGCAAACCCAACCCCTTCCGCCATGAATCGAGAACCCTTCTCCGCGCTGCGGCGCCTGGCCCTGCTGGGGGGCTTCGCCGCGCTGCTGGCGCCGGCCCATGCCACCCAGTTGGTGCACCAGAACCTCAAGCAGATGATCGCGGCCGCCGACGTCATCGTCAGCGGCGATGTCGCCAAGGTCAGCGACGGCATCGACCGCGGCGTGCCCTTCACGGAGGTGACGCTCAAGGTCAAGGGCAGCGTCAAGCGCGAGCTGTCGGCCGCCACGCCCTACCGCTTCCGCCAGTACGGCCTGCTGAAGAACCGGCGCATGGCCGATGGCAAATACCTGCTGGCCACGCGCATCGAGGGCCTGCCGACGTGGACGGTGGGCGAGAAGGTCACCGTCTTCATGAACAAGCCGTCGGCCCGCACGGGCCTGACCAGCCCGGTGGGCCTGGCCCAGGGCAAGCTCACCGGCAGCGGTGCCAAGCTGGCCAATGCCTTCGACAACCGTGGCCTGTTCCAGGGCATGAGCGTGGACCCCGCGGTGCTGAGCCCGCTGGAGGCCGAGATGCTGACCCGCAACAGCGGTGCCGTCGATGGTGGCGTGCTGAACCAGCTGGTCAAACGCGCCGTGCGCGAGCAATGGATCGCCAAGGGAGTGATGCGCTGATGAACGCCTTCTTCTGCAAATTCCCGCTGGCCGCCGCGCTGCTGGCGGCCGCCTCGCTGGCCCAGGCCGCCGGCCCGCTGATGCTGACCGAGCACCCGCGCAACCCCCAGCCCATGCGCTGGGACACGAGCAAGCCCATCCAGGTCTACACCGACATCGGCCCGCTGACCTACCGCAACGACGGCACGGAATTCCTGACCAACGCCCAGGCCGACAAGATCACCGCCTTCGCGCTGAAGCAGTGGAGCGACGTGCCGACGTCGACCTGGAAGGCCGTCACGGACCCGGCCAGGTTCAAAAAGTTCAGCCAGGTGGCCGGGGTGGGCGTCGACGTGAAGGACGGCGAAACCGCCAAGCGCGTCTATGGCCAGCCGCTGGAGGGCGGCATCTACGTCATCTACGACCAGAACGGCCAGGTCGTCGAGGAGTATTTCGGCGTGCCCAAGGACCAGGTGCTGGGCATCGCCTTCGCCGAGATCGCCGAGGACCGCGATGGCGACGGCTACCCCGAGACCATCGTCAAGGCCACGGCTGTCATGAACGGCTACGTCGTGCCGCATGAACCGGTCAGCGCCGATGAGCCCTGGCTGCCGCCGCCCGATGTGGACGGCAAGCGCATCGCCGGCGTGTTCACGCACGAGTTCGGCCATGCCATCAACCTGTCGCATTCGCAGGTCAACGGCACCATGGCCTACTTCAGCGAGCCGGGCTACTACGAGGCCTATCCGGGCGTGCCCGGCTGCGTGCCGGCCCTGCACTCCTGGCGCAACGCGGACCCGGCGGCGAGGAAGATCGACCCGAAGTACATCGAGACGATGTTCCCCTTCATCGACCCGACCTTCCCCGACGCCCAGGGCCGCAATGCCGGCTACGAACAGAGCACGGTGGACCGCAGCGACGACATGGCGGCGATCTCGGACCTGTACCCGAGCTCGACCTACATGAAGACGCGCGGCTCCGTCGCCGGCACGCTGTTCCTGAAGGACGGCCGCACGCCCTACGGCGGCATCAACATCGTCGCCCGCAACATCGCCGACCCGTTGGGCGACGCGATCTCCGCCATGAGCGGCGACAAGACCCAGGGCCTGGTCGGCCCCGACGGGCGCTTTCGCATCAACAACCTGAAGCCGGGCCAGAAGTACCTGCTCTACATCGAGGAGATCGTCGCCGGCGGCTACCCGACGACGCCGACGGCCTTGGTGTCGGAGGCCGAGTACTGGAACAGCAACGAGCAGTCCAACGCGGCCAAGGACCGCGCCTGCACGGCCAGCGCGATCACGGCCGAGGCCGGTGTGACGAAGACCGCCAACTTCTACTTCAATGGCTACAAGGACGGCGTGCAGTACACGCCCATCGTCTACGGCTTCCTGGGCAGCATGTCCAAGGACGGCGAGCGTGCAGCGGGCTGGATCGACAACAAGCCTTTCGTGTGGGATTCACGTACGGGCGTCGAATGGGCGCCGGACGGCGTCGTGGGTGTGAACACCAGCATCACCCGCGACGGCCGCAAGCTCATCGTGCAGGCCGACCTGGACGGCCGCGTCATCGGCACCGACTGGGAAGGCCTGCCGATGAAGACCAACTCGGCCACGATCTGGGACACGCGCACCGGCGGCCTGACCGACCTGGGCAGCCTGAACCGCGACCGCTGCGGCGGCAGCAGCCAGATCGGCTACTCCAGCAGCTACGGCTGGGCGCTGGACGCGACCGGCCGCACGGCCGTGGGCACGGCCTACGTGGATCGCAACGGCGACGGCGGCTGCGAGGGCGGCTGGTCGGGCGACAGCACCATCGGCGGCGAGATCATTCCCTTCATCTGGACGGCGGGCCGCGGCATGCGGGCGCTGAGCCTGGAGGGCGTGGACCTGACCACCGAGCCCTGGCACCGGGCGCATGCGGTGTCGGCCGATGGCCGCGTCGTGCTGGGCAACAGCAACTTCTCGAAGGCCTATGCCTGGGTCGACGAAGGCAAACCCATCGATCTCTACAAGGCCATCGGTGCCGTCGACGGCTATGCGATGACGCCCGACGCCGGTCGCGTGGCGTTGATGACCGAGAAGGACGGCGTGGTGCTGTGGAACGCCAGCAAGGGCACGAGGGCCGGCGCGTTCACGAAGATCAGGCAGATGCAGTGGTGCGTGGACATGCCGCTGCTGGGCCTGGACATCAGCTGCGAGAGCGAAGGCGCGGCGTCCATCCAGCAGCAGTTCGGGCCCATCCCCGTGCAGGTGGCCGACATCAGCGACGACGGCAAGGTCATGATCGGCTCGGCCGGCCTGTGGTTCGGTGGGCTGCGCGGCGTCATGTGGCTGGAGGACATCGGCTGGATCCAGCTCGCCGACTTCTTCCGCACGCAGGGCGTGGCCGAGGCCTACCGCTACGGGCTGGACGGGCCGGGTTCGATGAACGCGGCGGGCAACGAGCTCGTCGGCGGCATCCCGGGCTACCCGATGAGCTGGTACGTCGACCTGAAGAAGGCGTTCGTCTGCAAACACGGCAACTCGACGGAAGTCAGCTTCCCGGGCGAGTTCGTGGACGAGGTGAAGCGTGGCGCGCGCATGGGCCGCTGCGAGCACCTGCGGGCTTCAGGGCACTGAGAACCTAGTCCGTGCAGATGCGGTCGCGGCCCTCGGCCTTGGCCTGGTAAAGCAGGCGGTCGGCGCGCTCCAGGGTCTGGGCCAGCGTGTCGGCGCGGCGGTGGCCGGTCAGGCCGATGGAGACGGTGATCGCCACCTGCACGCCGCCGCCGATGTCCACGCGCATCGCGGCAATCTGCTGGCGCAGCCGCTCCATGCCGCCCAGGGCCGGCGGCATGGTGGTGTCGGGCAGCAGCACGAGGAACTCTTCGCCGCCCCAGCGCGCGAGCACGTCGGTGGCACGCAGGGCGGCCTGGCCCACCTGGGCGAAGGCGCGCAGCACGGTGTCGCCGGCAGCGTGGCCGTGGGCGTCGTTGACGCGCTTGAAGTGGTCGAGGTCGAGCACCGCGATGCAGAACGCGTGGTGGTGGCGCAGCGCACGCAGCAGCTCCTGGTCCATCAGTGCCTGCATCTGGCGGCGGTTGGGCAGGCCGGTCAGCTCGTCGCGCGTGGCGATGGCCTGCAACTGGGCCAGCGCCCGGGCCAGCTCCTCGCGCTGGTGCGACAGGCGCCGGCGGATGCGGCCCAGGCGGGCCGTCAGCATGGCCACGGCGGGCAGCATGCAGGCCAGCATCAGGAAGTGACCGGCCTCGACCGCGGGCGGGTAGACGGCGGGACGCGTGCCCGCCATGACGATCATGGCCAAGCCGAACAGGATGAGCGCGTAAAGGCTGAGCGCGTAGGCATTGCGCGCGCGCAGCTGGAACATGCCGAACATCAGGATCAGCGTCAGCACCGGGAACACGGCGCCGCGCAACGGGCCGGCTTGGGCATAGCCGACGGCGGCAGCAAGGATGGCGAACGCGATCTGCTGGCTGGTGAGCGAGGGGTCGGCGAAGCGAAGTGACCAGCCACTGCGGATGGCGGCGTAGAAGGCCGCCATGCCGCCCAGCGAGCCGACCGTCCAGCCCCACAGCAGCGGGCCGCGTTGACCCCGGCCGACGTAGACGGCGTAGTGCAGCACCACGATGCTCATCACCATCAGGGCCATTGCCAGCGAAGTCTGGCGCAGCCGCAGCCGTTGGGCCGATTCAGTCCCCAGCCACAGATCTACCAGCCGCCGTGCGCGTGATCCCCGCATGCCCGCAAGCCTAACCGCAGGGCGGCGTCAGCCCACGTAGCCCGTCGACAGGGCCTGCGCCCAGTCCGGCCGGCCATTGCGCTGCGCCAGTGCGGACATCCCCGCGTGGTCGTAAGGCACGGCGTGCTGGCTGCAGCGCCAGGCGCCATCGATGCGCTCGGCGATGGCGTAGTTCGCATCGGGCGTGCCGCGCTCGACGACGTAGCGCTCGGGCTCGTCGTCCACGTAAGCCTGCAGGCCGACGCTGCCGGGGTTGACCAGGAGCTGGCCGGTGGCCGTGCGCAGCACGCGCGGCAGATGGCTGTGGCCGCAGGCGACCAGTGCGCTGGCCTGGTCGCCCAGGCGCTCGGCGATCTCGCTGGCCGTGGCCAGGCCGAGCACGCCGTGCCGCGGGGTTTCGAGGAAGTGCTCGCAGTCACTGCGGGGCGTGCCGTGGCACAGGAAGATGTCGGTCGCCCACTGCCACATCGGCTGCAGCGTGCGCAGCCAGTCCAGCTCGGCCGTGCCCAGCGTCGACAGCGCGTAGCCGTCGGACGCACCGCCGGCGTCGGCGCTCCATTCAAGGATCTGGCGCTCGTGGTTGCCGGCCAGCACGGGCCAGCCCGAGGCCATCAGGAACTGCGCGGTTTGCAACGGCAGCAGCGGGCCGGAGAGGTTGTCGCCCAGGCACAGCACCTGGTCGACGCCGTGGCGGCGGATGTCGGCGGCAACGGCTTCGAGAGCGGGCAGATTGCCGTGGATGTCGGAGACGAAGGCAAGGCGCATGGGCTTCATCCTTTCAGATGCCCGAGCGGCAATACGCCGCTGGCCTTGACCTCGCCCAGCGAGAAGCTGGTGTGGATGTCCTTCACGTTGGGCAGGTTCAGCAGCGTGTCGATGGAAAAGCGCGAGAACGCGTCCAGGTCGGTGGCCATGACCTGCAGCTCGAAGGTGCCGGTGCCGGAGATGTAGTGGCAGGCGATGACCTCGGGCAGCTGGCGGATGGCGTCTTCCAGCGGCTTGGTGGCCGCGCCGGCGCTGCGCTCGGCGTCCAGCCGCACGAAGGCCAGCACGCCCAGGCCCACCTTGCGGCGGTCGATCTCGGCGCGGTAGCCGGTGATGATGCCTTGCCCCTCCAGCCACTTCACGCGCCGCCAGGTGGGTGCGGCCGACAGTCCGATGCGCGAAGCCAGTTCGGCGTTGGACAGCCGGGCGTCACGCTGCAGCTCGGCCAGGATGGCGACGTCGTAGCGGTCCAGGCGGTCGGGGTGCGGCGCATCGTCGCCAGGGCCATCGGCGGTGGGCGCGTCGGCGGTGCGGCTGGCTTTCTTCTCGCGGATGGGCATGGGCTGGCGCGTGCGGCTGGGCGGGACGCCCGAAGGCTAGCCTACCCGCCGCGGCCGGGTCGGCTCAGGGCAGGTGGTCGAGCTGGTTGGCGGCGGTGCGGTCGCGCCCGCCGAGGATGGTGGCCCAGCCGCCGCCGGTCACGTTGTTGTAGCCACCCACGATCGCCGAGTAGGTCGCATTGGCGTAGTTGCCGGTGCCGCCGTAGACCGAGGCGTAGTTGTTGGCGCTGCTGTTGTTGACGCCCGTGATGATGGAGGCGTTGCGGCCGTAGTTGGCGCCGACACCGACGATGAGGTTGTGCGAGCCGGTGCGGATGTCGGGGTTGGCGGCGCCCTGGCCGCGAAGCTCGTTGTAGCCGAGGATGAGATTGCCCAGGCCGTTGGAGCCGTTGTTCACCGTCGCACCCAGGCCGTTGCGGACGAAGACGTTGGCGCCGGTGATGTAGACGTTGTTGCCGCTGCGGCTGAAGTGCTGCACCTTGTCGCTGACGGGTGAGAGCTTGCCATCCGAATACGTGTTGGCACTGGCCAGGGCGGCCGCGCTGACGCTGTCGGCGTAGGACTTGCGGTCGGCGATCTCATGATTGAGCGCGTCCTGCAGCAAGCCGATCGTGCCGGCCTGGGAGGCGATGGTCGTCTGCTGGGCGGCGAGCGCGGCTTGCTGGTTGAGCGCGGTCTGGGTCAACGTGGCCACGGCCGTCTCCAGCGCCGCCAGGCGCTGGACATAGTTGGTGCTGGGCTGGGCTGGGCCAGGGCGAGTGCGGGCAGCAGGCACAGCAACGCGGCGAACGCGCGCAGGGGTTTGAGGATGAGCATGGACGACTCCGGCAAAGTGATGGATGGGAGCGTGGGCGACCACCCTCGTGGCGCGGCGCTCTGACAGGGAAGACGTCAAGCCGAGGCGGGTTGCGACAGCGCCGGCGTCCCCTGGAAGGTGGGCAGTCGGACGGGCGCGGCCGGCCTAGACTGGTTCGTCTGCCACTGCTGGAGCCACGCCATGAGCCATCCGACGACAGGCCGCTTGTTGACGCTGCTGGCCGCCACGGCCGCCTGGGCCGGTTCGCCTGCAGTGGCCGCCACGGCCATCGACCTGACGGCGCCCGGCCTGGTGTTCGAGAGCGCGCCGTACTCGCTGGGTTTCGCCTTCAGCGTCACGAACGAGCTGGACCTGACCGGCCTGGGCGTGTATGACCACCTCGGCGACGGCCTGGAGGCGCCCGCTGAAGTGGCGCTGTGGACCGGCAACAGCCAGGTCGCCACGCTCGGCGCCGTGGTACCCACCGGTACGGCGGCGGCGCTCGAAGGCGGCTTCCGTTTCGTGCGCGTCGCGCCGCTGCGCCTGCACCCCGGTGAGGTCTACGTCATCGCCGCCTACCTCGACGGCGGCTGGGCCACGTCTTTCGGCCTGGGCCAGCAGGGCACGGCGACGGTGGACAGCCATGTGAACCTGCTGGGGGACCGTTTCGGCGACGGCTTCTTTCAGCTCGTCTACGCCGATCAGTCAGACGGCGGCGCCGGCGCCTGGCTCGGTGCCAACTTCCAGCTCGCGGCGGTGCCCGAACCCGCCCCCGCCGCCATGCTGGCGCTCGGGTTGGTCGCTCTGGCCTGGTGCCGCCGCTCCGCGTTTTCCCGGATCTGATGTATTTGGGCGCAATCCTTTCTTGAATGCCTACGTTTTGAGTTGGTTGTTGCCAAAACAGGCGCCAAGGCGATTAAAAAAGAAAAGACTTCGCGGAGCGCATTTCCTACACTGACGGGCCCGGCCATACTGGCCCATCGCCCGCGCGCCTGCCTCACAAGGGCTGGTTGCCCGGGTCGCACCCCTGGAGCCCCACCGATGAACGCCCCGCTACCTGAACACATCCTGCGCGCGCTGCAGACGGTCTCGCTCGATGACAAATACGCGCTGGATTCAGGCCGTGCCTTCATGAGCGGCGTGCAGGCCCTGGTGCGGCTGCCCATGCTGCAGCGCACGCGTGACGCGATGGCCGGGCTCAACACCGCCGGCTTCATCAGTGGCTACCGCGGCTCCCCGCTGGGCACGTATGACCAGGCGCTGATGGCGGCCAAGAAGCACCTGGCCAAGCAGAACATCGTCTTCCAGCCCGGCGTCAACGAGGAACTCGGCGCGACGGCCGTGTGGGGCACGCAGCAGCTGGACCTCTTCCCCGAGAAGGCGAAGTTCGACGGCGTCTTCGGCCTCTGGTACGGCAAGGGCCCGGGCGTGGACCGCAGCATCGACGTGTTCAAGCACGCCAACATGGCCGGCACGTCCAAGCACGGCGGCGTCATCGCCATCGCGGGCGACGACCACATCGCCAAGAGCTCGACCGCGGCTCATCAGAGCGACCACGTCTTCAAGGCGGTCGGCTTCCCGACCTTCTTCCCCACCAGCGTGCAGGACATCCTGGACATGGGCCTGCACGCCTTTGCCATGAGCCGCTTCTCGGGCGTGTGGGCGGGCATGAAGACCATCCAGGAAATTGTCGAATCGTCGGCCTCGGTCAGCGTCGACCCGGACCGGGTCAACATCATCCTGCCGGAAGACTTCCAGATGCCGGCCGGTGGCCTGCACATCCGCTGGCCGGACCCGCCGCTCGAGCAAGAGTCGCGGATGATGAATTACAAGTGGTACGCCGCGCTGGCCTACATCCGCGCGAACAAGCTGAACTACAACGTCATCGAGGGCCCGAACGACCGCTTCGGCCTCATTACCAGTGGCAAGGCCTTCAACGACACGCGCCAGGCCCTCAACGACCTGGGCCTGGACGACGACACCTGCCGGCGCCTCGGCATCCGCCTGCACAAGGTCAACGTCGTGTGGCCGCTGGAGGCGCAGATCACGCGCGACTTCGCCAAGGGCCTGCAGGAGATCCTGGTCGTCGAAGAGAAGCGCCAGATCATCGAATACCAGGTCAAGGAAGAGCTCTACAACTGGCGTGCCGACGTGCGCCCCAATGTGCTCGGCAAGTTCGACGCCGGCGACGGCGGCGAAGGCGGCGAGTGGAGCGTGCCCAACCCCAGCGAGCACTGGCTGCTGCGCCCGCAGGCCGACCTGACGCCGGCCATCATTGCCCGCGCCATCACCAAGCGGTTGAAGAAGCTGGGCGTGGACAGCGACATCGCCGCCCGCCTGGACGCGCGCATGGCCGTCATCGACGCCAAGGAAGCCTCGCTGACGGCCGAGATGCAGACCGCCGGCGGCGCCGACCGCACGCCGTGGTTCTGCTCGGGCTGCCCGCACAACACCAGCACCCGCGTGCCCGATGGCTCGCGCGCGGTGGGCGGCATCGGCTGCCACTACATGGTCACGTGGATGCCCGGTCGCAACACGGCCACCTTCACGCAGATGGGCGGCGAGGGCGTGCCCTGGGTCGGCCAGGCGCCGTTCACTGACGAGAAGCACATCTTCTCCAACCTGGGTGACGGCACCTACTTCCACAGCGGCAGCCTGGCCATCCGCCAGAGCATCGCCGCGGGTGTCAACATCACCTACAAGATCCTCTACAACGACGCGGTCGCGATGACCGGCGGCCAGCAGGTCGGCGAGCGCCCTGAAGGGCACACCGTCATCCAGATCATGAACAGCGTGATCTCGGAAGGCGTGAAGAAGCTGGTCATCGTCACCGACGAGCCCGAGAAGTACGAAGGCGTGGCGTTGGCTCCCGGCGTCACGGTGCACCACCGCGATGAGCTGGACGAGATCCAGCGCCAGTTCCGCGAGCTCGAAGGCACCACGGTCATCATCTACGACCAGACCTGCGCCACCGAGAAGCGCCGCCGCCGCAAGCGCGGCAAGCTGGTGGACCCGGCCAAGCGCGTCGTCATCAATGAGCTGGTCTGCGAAGGCTGCGGCGACTGTTCGGTGCAGTCCAACTGCCTGTCCATCGAGCCGCTGGAGACCGACTTCGGCCGCAAGCGCCAGATCAACCAGAACACCTGCAACAAGGACTACTCCTGCGTGAAGGGCTTCTGCCCGAGCTTCGTCACCGTCGAGGGTGGCGAGCTGAAGAAGCCGAAGAAGGAAGCACGCAAGAGCCCCTTCGACGCCGCGCTGCCGCCGCTGCCCATGCCCATCGTGCCCAACCCCGAGAAGGCCTGGGGCATCGTTGTCGGTGGTGTTGGCGGCACGGGCGTCATCACCATTGGCCAGTTGCTGGGCATGGCCGCCCACCTGGAAGGCAAGGGCGTCATCACGCAGGACGCCGCCGGCCTTGCGCAGAAGGGCGGTGCGACCTGGAGCCACATCCAGATCGCCAACAGCCCGGAAGCAATCTTCTGCACCAAGGTCGGCACGGCCGAGGCCGACCTCGTCATCGCCTGCGATGCCATCGTGGCTGCCAACAAGGCCACGCTGGCCGTCATGCGCGAGGGCCGCACCTACGTGGCGCTGAACACGCACGGCTCGCCGACGGCCACGCTGGTCAACGACGCCAACTGGAGCTTCCCCGGCGCCGCCTGCGAGCAGGCCGTGGGCAATGCGGTGGGCCGCGACCACCTGGGCTCCTTCGACGCCGAGGAAGTGGCCGTCAAGCTGGTGGGCGATTCGCTCTACACCAACCCGCTGATGCTGGGCTACGCCTGGCAGCAGGGCCGCATCCCGCTGAGCTATGACGCGCTGATGCGCGCCATCGAGCTCAACGGCGTGCAGATCGACAACAACAAGATCGCCTTCGAATGGGGCCGTCGCTGTGCGCAGGATCTGAAGAGCGTGCAGGCGATGTACGCCACGCAGCAGGTCATCCAGATGGTCAAGCGCCAGGGCGTGGACGAGCTCGTCGCCAAGCGCGTGGACTTCCTGACCGGCTACCAGAACGCCGCCTACGCGGCCGAGTACAAGGCCTTCGTCGACAAGGTGCGCGCGGCCGAAGCCAAGGTCGGCAGCACGACCAAGCTGACCGAGGCTGTGGCGCGCTATCTGTTCAAGCTGATGGCCTACAAGGACGAGTACGAGGTGGCCCGCCTGCACACCGACATGGGCTTCGCCGAGAAGGTGGCCGGCATGTTCGAGGGCAACTACAAGCTGGTGCACCACCTTGCACCGCCGCTGCTGGCCAAGAAGAACAACAAGGGCGAGCTGGTCAAGCGCCCCTTCGGCCCCTGGATCCGCCCGGCCTTCGGCCTGCTGGCCAAGATGAAGGGCCTGCGCGGCACGGCCTTCGACATCTTCGGCCACACCGCGGAGCGCAAGATGGAGCGCCGCTGGATCGCCGACTACCGCGCCGGTCTCGACAAGGCCCTCGCCGGGCTGACTGCCGCGAAGCTCGCCGATGCCGTCGAGCTGGCCCGCGTGCCGGAAGACATCCGCGGCTACGGCCACGTGAAGGAGCGGCACGAGAAGGTCGCCCGCGCCAAGTGGGACGCGTTGCTGGCCAAGGTCTGATCTCGACCGGGTCCTGACGGGCCTGCCCCGTCAGGGTCTGAGCGTGGAGTGCTGCAGCACGATCAACCAGCGGCCTTCGATGCGCTGGTAGGCAAAGCTGTAGCGCGCCGGACGCTCTTTCGTCTGACCGTCGATCTGCTCGGTGAACGCGTACTCGCCCGAGCGCACCGCCGTGTCGCCAAACAGCTGCAGGTTGCCGATGATCCAGCGCATGCGCGCCGTCGGCCGCTGCGCCATCTGGTCGAAGAACACCGGCAGCGCCTCGCCGTCCAGCGGCACGGCCGAGTATTCGTCGTCGGTGATCAGCGCGCCCGGGGCATACAGCCGCTGGAGCCGCCGCGGGTCGCGGCTGTTGTAGGCGTCCTTCCAGTCCTCCAGCGCCAGCATCAGATCGTTGACGCAGCTGCTGCCGGACTGGTCGCAACGCAGCGGCGGCGACGCGACCACCTTGGGCGCCGTCGTGCAGCCGCTGCCGGCCAGCATCAACAGCAGGCAGGCCGCCGCCGCGAGTGGACGGCGCATCTTTTCCGTCAATGCCATGTCGTGCTCCCCTGTCTTGTGATGCGGATTGTGAATCTGCCCCTGGCGGGGCATTCCCTGAACGGGAGCGCCTGCGGGTTTGCCTAGACTGCGACCCTTTGTTGAGAGAGCAACGATGAAAACCACGCTGCGCGGCCTGCTGGCTGCGGGGGCACTGATGGCGGGTCTGGGCGCTCACGCCGCCGACGCCGCCAAGCCCGCCGAGGACCCGGCCTGGACCGAGGCCAAGACCGTGGCCCAGGCTGGCCCGAGCGATGTCGCCATTGCCGGGCAGGCCACGCTGCACCTGCCGGCCGACCGCGTCTTCATTCCCCAGCCCCAGGCCGGCAAGCTGCTGCGCGCCATGGGCAACCCGGGTGACCACAGCGAGCTGGCCGGACTGATCTTCCCCAAGGGCGAGGGCGAGTGGTTTGCCACATTGCGCTACATCCCGTCCGGCTACGTGAAGGACGGCGACGCCAAGGAGTGGAAGGCCGACGAGCTGCTGGCCAGCTACAAGGAAGGCACGGAGGCCAGCAACGACGAGCGCAAGAAGATGGGCGTGGCGCCCCTCGAGATCACCGGCTGGGCGGAGCCGCCAGCCTATGAAGCGACCCAGCACCGCCTCGTCTGGGCCATGAGTTCCAAGGAGAAGGGCGCGCCGGCCGATGCCGCCCTGGGCGTCAACTACAACACCTATGCGCTGGGCCGCGAGGGCTATCTGAGCCTGAACTTCATCACCGACCTGAAGGACCTGCCAGCCCAGAAGCCCGACGCCAAGGCGCTGCTCGGCGCGCTGGAGTTCGACAAGGGCAAACGCTACGAGGACTTCGACTCGGCCACCGACCATGTCGCCGAATACGGCCTGGCGGCGCTGGTCGTCGGCGTCGGCGCGAAGAAGCTCGGCTTGCTCGCGGTCATGTTCGCCTTTGTTGCCAAGTTCGCGAAGATCATCTTCATCGCGGTCATCGGCGTCGGCGCGGCGTTCACCAAGTTCTTCAAACGCGGCAAGCCCAACGGGCCCACGGCCTGATGTTCAAGCTCCTTGCGCTGCTGTTCACGGGCGCCAAGTTCGGCAAGCTGTTCGTCACCGGCGGCAGCATGTTGGTCTCGCTGGTGGTGTACGCGTGGATCTACGGTTGGCGCTACGCGGCCGGCTTCATCGCGCTGCTTTTCGTGCACGAGATGGGGCACTTCATCGCGGCGCGCTACAAGGGGCTGAATGTCGGTGCGCCAACTTTCATTCCGTTCGTGGGCGCGTGGGTCGAGTTGAAGGACATGCCGCATGACGCGCAGACCGAGGCCTTCGTCGGCCTCGCGGGCCCGCTGCTCGGTACGGTGGGCGCGACGCTGACCTATCTGCTTGCGCGCAGCTGGGACGCCGACTGGCTGCTGGCCGTGGCCTACAGCGGCTTCTTCCTGAACCTGTTCAACCTGATTCCTATTTCCCCCTTTGACGGCGGCCGCATCACGGCCGTGCTGTCGCCGCGCATCTGGCTGCTGGGCGCGCCGCTGCTCGTCGCGCTGTTCTTCTGGCGGCCCAGCCCGATGCTGATCCTGATGGCCGTGCTGGCCTGGCCCCAGCTCATCAAGGCCTGGCGACATCGCAGTGACAGCGCCGAGGCCCAGACCTATTACGCCGTGCCCGCGGCCGTGAAGTGGGAGTACGCGACCTATTACCTCGTGCTGGCCGCCTACCTCGCCGTCATGTGCCACGACGTGCACGAGATGCTTGCCGCTGCGCGGCATTGAACTTCGCGGCGCACGCAGGATGACCGCACTAGACTCGGGCCCGCCATGATGTGCCGCCGCCTCCTGATCACCGCGCCGCTGGCCCTGGCCGCCGTGCGCGTCGCCGCGGCCGAGCCGGCGTTGCGCACGGTAGCCCAGGCCGGCATGACGCTGAAGTTCAACGTCGGCGGCGACGGCCCGCAAGGCTTTTGCGTCGACTACATCCGTGCGCTGCAGCGCGCCGACCCCGGCCTGCAGTTCGGCGGCCTCGAGGACGCTCTGCCGCTGATGCGCATCGAGAGCGACCTCGCGGCCGAACGCATCGAACTCTTCTTCGGCATGCTCAAGACGCGCGAGCGCGCCGCGCGCTTTCGCTTCGTCGACGCACCGTCGCTGTACACCGTGCGCCACCAGGTCGCCGTGCGCGCCGACGACGGCGTCGAGGTGCGCGGCTTCGAAGACATCCGGGCTCTCGGTGCCCAGGGCGTCATCCTTGCGACGCGCGGCACGGGCTATGTGAGCTTCCTGGCCGACCAGCCCGGCCTCGCCGTCGACGCCGGCGCGGCGGATAACGCGCAAAACCTGCGCAAGCTGCTGGGCGGCCGTGGCCGCTTTTTCTACCAGGCAGATGCGACGCTGCGCCACGCCATCGAGGTGGAGGGCCTGCAGGGTCGCGTGCGCATCCTGCCCGCCGTTTTCCACGCGGACGCCCAGCTGCTGGCGCATGCGCCCGGACTCGCGCCGGAGCGGCTGGCGCGCGTCGTTGCGGCCATGCGTGCACTCGAACTCAACGGCATGGCGGCGCGGCTGCGCGCGGCTTACGGGCTGCTGTGAATCCCGGGCAGCTCTGGCCCGGCCTGCTGCTCGCGATGCTGGGTGCCATCGGCTTCTCGGGCAAGGCCATCATCGTCAAGCTGGCCTACCGCCACGGCGTCGACGCCGTCACGCTGCTGATGTGGCGCATGCTGCTGGCTCTGCCCTTCTTCCTCGTCATGGCCTGGTGGGCCGGTCGTGGCCAGGCGGCGCTGACGCGCCGGGACTGGCGCGACATCGCGGTGCTGGGCTTCACCGGTTACTACCTGGCCAGCTACCTGGACTTCGCCGGACTGGCCTACATCACGGCGAGCCTGGAGCGCCTCATCCTGTATCTCAACCCGACGCTGGTGCTGCTGCTCTCGGTGGTGTTCTTCCACCACCGGCTGCAGGCGCGCCAGGTCATCGCGATGGCGATCAGCTATGCGGGCGTCGTGGCCGTGTTCGCGCACGAGCTGCAATTCGACGGCAGCAACGCCGCCCTCGGCGCCGCGCTGGTATTCGGCAGCGCGATCAGCTACGCCGTCTACCTGGCCCTCAGCGGCAAGGTCGTGCAACGCCTGGGCGCGCTGCGTCTGGCGGGCCTGGCCAGCAGCGTGGCCTGTGCGCTGTGCATCGCGCAGTTCGTGGTGCTCAAGCCGCTGTCGGCCGCGGCCGTGCCTGCGCCGGTGCTGTGGCTGTCGCTGTTGAACTCCACCGCCTGCACCGTGGCGCCGGTGCTGATGGTCATGCTGGCCATCGCCCGCATCGGCGCGCCGCTGTCGTCCCAGGTCGGCATGGTCGGGCCGATGAGCACGCTGCTGATGGGCTATTTCATCCTCGGCGAGCCGATGAACGGCTGGATCGCGCTGGGCACGGCGCTGGTGCTGGCCGGCGTGTTCCTCGTGGGCCGCAAGCCGGCTGTGCGCTGAACAGGATTGACCCCTCGGGGTCGACCGTGTTCAAAATCGCTGAACATTGGCGACAAGCTCGATGAACCGAACCCCCGCCAGCGAGGAACACACTGCATGCCCATGACGAGCACCACCCGCTACACCCCTGTCGCCATCTTGCTGCACTGGCTGCTGGCGCTGGCCATCGTCGGCGCCTTCGGGGTGGGCCTGTACATGGCCGACCTGCCGTTCTCGCCGCTGCGCCTGAAGCTCTACAACTGGCACAAGTGGGCCGGCGTCACCATCCTGGCGCTGTCGGCGTTGCGGCTGCTGTGGCGTCTCACGCACCGCCCACCGCCGGACGTGCCCATGCCCAGCTGGCAGGCGCGCGTCGCGCACGCCACCCATTTCCTGTTTTACGTCGCCTTCTTCGCCGTGCCGCTGACCGGCTGGGCCATGACCTCTGCCAAGGGCTACCCCATCGTGTGGTTCGGCGTGCTGCCGCTGCCCGACTTCGTGCCCAAGGACAAGGCGCTGGGCGACCTGCTCGAAGACGTCCATGGCTGGCTGGCCTATGGCCTGGCCGCGCTGGTGCTGGCCCATGTGGCGGGCGCGCTCAAGCATCAATTCATCGACCGCGACGGGCTGCTGGCCCGCATGTCGCTGCGCCGCTCCTGAACGAGGATCCTTCCATGACGAAACTGTTCGCCTCCCTGCTGCTCGCTGCGGCTCTCGTGCCGGCCCATGCCGCCACGCTGCAGCCCGAGAAGAGTGACCTGAGCTTCACCTTCAAGCAGATGGGCGTGCCGGTCGACGGCAAGTTCAAGAAGTTCGAGGCGCAGCTGGACTTTGACGCCAAGAAGCCCGAGGCCGGCAAGATCGCCTTCACGGTGGACCTGGGCAGCGTGTCGCTGGGCGACCCGAGCTTTGACCACGAGCTGGCCGGTACGCCCTGGTTCGACACCAAGCGCAACGGCAAGGCAACGTTCGTATCCAGCGGCATCAAGCCCACCGGCACTGGCAAGTACGACGTGGCCGGCAAGCTGACGATCAAGGGTGCCGTGCGCGACGTCATCGTGCCCATCACGCTCAGCAACGGCGTGGCCGCGGGCAGCGTGCCCATCAAACGCCTCGACTTCAAGATCGGCGATGGCGAATGGGCCGATACATCGGTGGTCGCCAACGATGTCATCGTCAAGTTCAAACTCAGTTTCGCCGGCCTCTGAGCCGCACCCTCACCCCCCCCACCCCGGAGTACTCCTGATGAAGAAAGCCCTGCTGATCACCGCCCTGCTCGCTGCCGTCGCTGGCGCCGCCCAAGCCCAGAGCGCCACCTACGCGATCGACAAGAACCACACCGCGGTCATCTTCGAGGCCAAGCACTTCGGCACCAGCACGCTGCGCGGCCGCTGGGACAAGAAGGAAGGCACCGTGACGCTGGACAAGGCCGCCAAGACCGGCAAGGTCGAGTTCACCATCGACATGGCCTCCATCACCACCGGCTCGCCCCAGTTCGACGGCCATCTGAAGAGCAAGGACTTCTTCGCTGCCGAGGAGTTCCCGACGGCCAAGTTCGTTGGCGACAAGTTCACGTTCAACGGTGACAAGGTCACCAGCGTCTCCGGCGAGCTGACGCTGCGCGGCAAGACCAACCCGGTCACGCTGACGGCGACGGGCTTCAACTGCTACGAGAACCCGATGCTCAAGCGCGAGGTCTGCGGCGGTGACTTCGAGGCCACCCTCCAGCGCAGCCAGTTCGGTGTCAACTACGGCATGCCGGTCAGCCCGGACGCCGTGCGCCTGCTGATCCAGGTCGAAGCCGTCAAGCAGTAAGCAGCCTGCCCAAGCCCTTCGAAGCCCGCCATCGGCGGGCTTTTTGCTGGGCGGATGAACCGTGCCCGGCCTGCGATTCGTGAACTATTGCCGGCCCTTTCACACGGGCGTCATCAGAGGCCGCGCGGACTGTCGCGCGCTCCTGCAGTTCGTCCCCCACGCCGGCCGGCATGTCGCTTCGGCCCCACGCTGCCAGGGCCACCTGCTTACAGTGGCCCCAACGACGACAAACCGGCCATGAGCACCTCCTTCACTCCCAGCCCCCAGCAAAAGCTCTGGATCGAGCGCTGGCAGCGCTTTGCCACCACGGTGGTGCGCTACTTCCACATCTACGCCGGCTGGCTGGTCGGCATCAGCTGGAAGCGCTTCGTGCTGCTGGCCCTGGCGCTGCTGATCGGCGTCAACGTGCTGAAGAACCTGCCCCCCTTCACGTGGCGCATCAGCGAGCAGATCGAGGACCATGACCACGGCGCCGTGCGTCGCCAGGCCAAGCTGGAGGCCGAAGCCAAGAAGGCCGCCGACGTGGCCCGCAAGGTCGCCGACAAGGCCGCCAAAGCGGGCAACCAGGGCGCTGGCAAGGGCGTCCACTACGAGGTCAAGATCGACGAGCGCGGCGTGCGCATCCAGCCGGTGCGCGCCGCGTCCTCGGCGGCCAGCGCCGCGGACGGCGATGACGGCGAACCCAAGGCCGGCGAAGCGCCTGCCATCGCCATCGACTTCCCCAAGAGCGCCAAGCCCGAGGACATCCGCGCCGCCATCGAGCAGGCCAAGGAACAGCTCGGCCAGCTCAAGCAGGAGGCCGAGGAGGTCACCCAGGCCCAGGAGGCCGCCACCGTGGCCCAGCAGGCCGCCCAGGACGCCGCCGAGGAAGCTGCCAACGCGCAGAGCCGCAAGCGCGTCACCATCGTCTATGCCGGCGACTCCCTGGTCGACCTGGCCATCCTGTGGATCCTGGCCTCCGCCGTCATCAAGGCCATGTACAAGGGCCGCATCCAGGCCGAGGTCAAGGCCGCCCAGGCGGCGGAGAACGCCGAAAGCGAGGCGCTCAAGCGCCAGGTCATCGAGGCCCGCATGGCCGCCATGCAGGCCCAGGTCGAGCCACACTTCCTGTTCAACACGCTGGCGTCCATCGACCACCTGATCGAGACCGACCCGCCGCGCGCCAGCCAAATGCAGAAGAACCTCATCGCGCTGCTGCGGGCCTCCATGCCCACCATGCGCGAGGCCAATGCGAGCGGTGCCGTGCGCGACCTGGGCCGCGAGCTGGCCGTCATCAAGCCCTACCTTGAGATCCTCAAGGTGCGCATGGAAGAGCGCCTGCTGACCGAGATTGACGTGCCCGAGGGTCTGCTGTCCGCTGAATTCCCGCCCATGATGATCCAGGGCCTGGTGGAGAACGCCATCAAGCATGGCCTGGAGCCCAAGGCCGAGGGCGGCAAGCTGACCGTCAAGGCCGAGATCGTGCACGGCAAGCTGGCCGTCACGGTGGCCGACACGGGCCTGGGCTTCGGCCGGGCCGCCACCTCCGGCACCGGCGTGGGCCTGGCCAACATCCGCGAACGCCTGCAACTGCTGCATGGCAGCAAGGCCAGCGTCACCGTCACCGAGAACCAACCCTCGGGCACCGTGGTCACCATCACCGTGCCCTACCGCAGCCGCAACGACGAAGGAGTCGCAGCATGAAGACCTTGTTCAAGATCCTGTTCATCGGCACCGCGCTGATGGTCCTGATGGCGATGTTCGGCGGCTTCGCGCTGCTGCACCACCATGGCGGCCCCGACATGCACATCGTGCTGGACGACGGCGAGTTCTTCCTCGGCGGCAGCGATGTCGGCGACTGGCTGGGCGCCACCATCGGCCTGTTCATCGCGGGGGCGGTGCTGTGCCTCGTCATCCCGCTGGTGCTGCTGCTGGGCGTGGCTCTGCCGCTCTTCATCGTCGCCGCGGTGCTGGGCGTTGGCCTCGTCGCCATGCTGGGCGTCGGTGCGGTCATCGGCTCGCCGCTGATCCTGCTGGGCCTGCTGCTCTTCGTCGTGCTGCGCAACCGCCGCCGCGCCAACGCGGCCCGCTCGACGCCGGTCTGAGCTAGTAGCATCGTCGGCCATGAGCAATGCACCCATCCGCGCCGTTCTGGCCGACGACGAACGACTGATGCGCGAACAGCTTCGCAGCCGCCTCACCGAGGTCTGGCCCGAGCTGGAGATCGTCGCCGAGGCCAAGAACGGCCTCGAAGCCGTCGAGCTGACCAAGGAGCACAAGCCCGACCTGGTCTTCCTCGACATCCGCATGCCCGGCCTGACGGGCGTGGACGCCGCCCGTCAGATCGCCCAGCTGCCCGAGGACGACGACTGGCTGGTGCCCGAGATCGTCTTCATCACCGCCTACGACCAGTACGCCGTCGAGGCCTTCGAGCAGGGCGTGGCCGACTACGTGCTCAAGCCCGCCGAGCGCGAGCGCCTGCAGTTGACGGTGGCGCGCATCAAGAAGCGGCTGGCCCAGCGTGAAGGCAGCGAGACGGTCGAGACATCGTCCGCGCCGCTGCAGCAGCTGCTGCACAAGCTGTCCGCGCAGGTCAGTGGCGGCGGCGCCAAGCCCAACTACCTGCAGTGGATCCAGGCGACGGTCGGCCAGGCCATCCAGATGATCCCGGTCGACGACGTGCTGTTCTTCATCAGCGACGAGAAGTACACCCGCGTGCAGACGGCCAAGGTCGAGGCGCTGATCCGTAAGCCCATCAAGGAGTTGGTCGACGAACTGGACCCGCAGGTCTTCTGGCAGGTGCACCGTTCCACGCTGGTCAACGCGCGTGCCATCGACGGCATCACGCGCGACTTCCGCGGCCGCCAGTTGGTCGGCGTGAAAGGCCTGACCGAGAAGCTGGAAGTCAGCCGCAGCTATACGCACCTGTTCAAGGGCATGTAGGCGCGGCATCGGACTGCGGGCCGAGCGCCGGGCCGCTCCCAAGCCGGCCCGTCCGGCGATGTGCGAGTGGGGCATGCCCCGCGAGCATCGCCGTCCCCTCGGGGGACCGACCAGGCTTGCCCGCGTTCAGCGCGGCAAGGCTGGGCGAGGGGCGACCTACTTCTCTACAAAGGCCCGCTCGATGACGTAGTCGCCCGGCGTCGTCGTGCTGCCTTCCTTGAACTTGCGGATCTCCAGCATCTCCTGCATGTCCTTGAGCAGCGCCGGGCTGCCGCACAGCATGATGCGGTCGTTCTCGGGGTCCAGCGGCGGCAGGCCCAGGTCGGCCTGCAGCTTGCCGGTCTGGATCAGGTCGGTGATGCGGCCCATGTTCTTGTAGGGCTCGCGCGTGACCGTCGGGTAGTACAGCAGCTGCTCGCTGGCGTACTCGCCGAGGAACTCGTGCTGATGCAGGTCGACCGTGAGGTGGTCGTGATAGGCCAGCTCGGCCACCTCGCGCACGCCGTGCACGATGACGACCTTCTCGAAGCGCTCGTAGGTGGCCGGGTCCCGCACGATGCTGATGAAGGGCGCCAGGCCCGTGCCGCTGCCCAGCAAGTACAGGGTCTTGCCCGGCAGCAGGTAGTCGATCAGCAACGTGCCGGTGGGCTTGCGGCCGACGACGATCTTGTCGCCCGGCTTGATGTGCTGCAGCTTGGAGGTCAGCGGGCCGTCGGGCACCTTGATGCTGAGGAACTCCAGCTGCTCCTCGTAGTTGGCGCTGACGATGCTGTAGGCACGCAGCAGCGGTTTCCCGTTCTCACCCTTCAGGCCGATCATCGTGAAATGACCGTTGGAAAAACGCAGGGCCTGGTCGCGCGTTGTCGTGAAGCTGAACAGGCGGTCGGTCCAGTGATGGACGGTCAGGACGGTCTCTTCGTGGAAGGCACTCATGGCGGTGATCTGGACGGGGTTAACCCCGGGATTTTCACCGGGAAGTGATATGACGGAGTCGCATAAGGGTCAACGCATCGTTTCGATGCGCAGAAGCCTGGCACCGGCGCCCTCGCTGCACACCTTGTCTTTGGGGTTGTAGAGCGCACAGGCCTTCAGCGACAGGCAGCCGCAGCCGATGCAGCCGGTCAGTTTCTCGCGCAAGTGTTGCAGCGCGGCGATGCGTTCGTCCAGCAACGGCGCCCAACTCGCCGACAGCCGCGCCCAGTCGGCCTTGGTGGGCGTGCGGCCGTCCGGCAGCGTGGCCAGCGCGGCCTTGATCTGCGGCAGCGTCAGCCCCACGGCCTGGGCCGCGCGGATGAAGGCCACGCGCCGCAGCGCATGGCGCGGGTACTGGCGGTGGCCACCGGCGCTGCGGCTGCCGGCGAGCAGGCCCTCGGCTTCGTAAAAACGCAGCGCGCTGGTCGCGACCCCGGCACGCCGGGCGAGCTGGCCGATCGTCATCGGCGCCGTCGGCATCAAATCGGTACTTGACTTCAAGTCCACTTCAACTTCGAGCATGGCGACATATTCCCACAGACGAGGCCCGCCATGCTGGTGAAAACCGCCGCCCCCGCACTCAAGCTCGCCCCCGCGACGATTGCCCAGCTCCACCATCTGCTCGACGCCGGCCAGGCGCTGTCCGCCACCTACCGCGGCCAGTTGAGCAACCACCTGCCCATGGCCCAGCAGGCGCTGCTGGAGCTGGGCGCCTCGGCCGCGCGGCTGCAGGCCTGGAGCGAGGGCCAAGAAGCCATGCTGGAGCCGCGCACCGCCGCCCGGCCGGGGCGCATCGTCATCGGGCGCGACCTGGGCCGGCCGGACAGCGACGCCGCCTGGCGCGCGCATTTCGCAGCTCGCATTGCCGAGGTCGGCTCTGCCGGCGCGCTGCGTGAGGCCCTGGCCCTGCTGCTGCCCGGCGCCGGTGCGATCGCCTTCCACGGCCTGATCCGCACCGGTCACGCCGTTCTGGCCGGCCACGATGGCGAGCTGGCTGCAGGCCTGGCGCACTGGGCGTCCCACTTCATGCCGCTGCCGACGGCGAACGACGGCCCGCCGCTGGAATTGGCCGACTGGCTGCGCGCGCTGGTGACGCTGCCACGCCCGACCTACCCGGCCGGCAGCCTCATCACCGGCCGCATGCAGGCTTGGGGAGACTCCACCGGCTTCGCCGCCGTGGCCGGTCGTCTCCACCACGGGCCGCAAACGCTGCGCGACCTCGCCCTGCTGGCTGCCCGCACCTACGCGGCCACCGGCAACTTCACCGTGCTGCACCTGCTGACGGCCAGCCATGCTTGTGCCGTGCTGGAGCCCTGGTGGCCGGCGCCCGAGCTGGCCCGCGGCTTCAGCATCGCCGCCGCGGCCGGCCTGCTGGCCAGCGGTGCCGAACCCGCGCTGATGCTGGACCGCCCACCCTGCCGCCCCTGGCCGGCGCTGATCTCCGCCACCTGCGGACAGGACGACGCCCACGTCATCAAGCTCACCCACGCCGCCTGGCGCCTGGGCCGGCGCTGGCCCGACCCGGCCTGGCGTCGCGCCGTTGAACGCGCGATTCCATTTTGATGGATGTGAAATTCCAGTAAACTGGAATGCATGGATATCACACAACGCATCGGCCGCCGCCTGCATGAATTGCGCTCGGCCGCCGGCCTGTCTCTGGACGCGCTGGCGCAGAAGAGTGGTGTCAGCCGCTCCAACATCTCGCTGATCGAGCGCGGCCAGAGCAGCCCGACGGCGGTGGTGCTGGACAAGCTCTCATCGGCGCTCGGCGTCAGCGTCGCGTCGATGTTCGAAGCCGGTGTGGCGCCGGCCATGCCATCGCCACTCGCGCGCGTGGCCGACCAGCCGGTCTGGAGCGACCCCGCTTCAGGCTATGTCCGCCGCAACGTGTCGCCGGCTGGCGTTTCGCCGCTGCAGTTGGTGGACGTCCTCTTCCCGGCGGGCCAGCGCGTGTCCTTCGAGACCTCCGAGCGCGATGCCGACATCCACCAGCTGGTCTGGATGATCGACGGCGTCATGGAGATCAGCCACGGTGACGACCAGTGGCAGCTCAACCCGGGCGACTGCCTGGCGATGCGGCTGGACGCGCCCGTCCGCTTCCACAACCCGGGCGCCAAGGCGGCCCGCTACCTCGTTGCGCTCACGGGAGCCCGACCATGAAGATCCGAGAAATCGATGGCGCCGAAGCGCTGGCGCGTGCGGACGAACTGGCCGAGGTGCTGCGCGACTGCGTCGAAGGCGGCGCGTCGGTGGGCTTCATGCTGCCGCTGGCCGAAGGCCGGCCCGAGGCGTTCTGGCGCAAGGCTGCCGCGAGCGTTGCGGCGGGCGAGCGCCACCTCTTCGTCGCAGAGGACGGGGCTGGCCGCATCTGCGGCACGCTGTCCCTCGTCGTCGACTTGCCAGACAACCAGCCCCACCGCGCGGACGTCAGCAAGATGCTCGTCCACCGCCGCATGCGTCGCCAGGGTGTGGCCGAGCGGCTGCTGCGAGCGCTGGAGGCGAGGGCGCGTGAGCTGGGCAAGACGACGCTTGTGCTGGACACCGTCACGGGCAGTGATGCGTCGCGTGTTTATGAGCGGCTGGGATGGCGGAAGGTGGGGGATATTCCGGACTACGCTTTGATGCCGGAGGGCGCACTGTGTTCGACGACCTACTATTTCCGAATGCTCTGATCAGCAGACTCGTTGCGGGCAGCCAAAGACTTCTTGCGCTCCTGCCCGCTATGGCGCTTGTGACCGCAGCCGCTCACGCTGACGATTTGCGAATCGTCCAGTCATTCGAGGCGCGAGGGATTGATCGCGTCGTATTGAGATCAGCAAACGCCGAAAAGGCGCAGTTAGTGGTAGCAGAAACGGTGCGAATCTCCATCGCTGGCCAGCCGGACGGCGGCGCTCAGGGATATCACCCGGCGGATCCCAACTGGAAGGAGACGCCGGCTGCCAAGTGGGGGATGAAGTTTGTTGCCAAGCAGCTCGGACGCGTATTAGTGGTGTCTAGCCAAAACGAGATTGGCTACATCCACCACGTCTACACCGTAGACGCCATCACGATTGCATTGCCGAAGGGAGTGCAACTGGTCCGTGAGGCTCGCGTGCTCAGCGGCTCTGGTGAGCCAGACTTGCACGCGCCCTGACGTCATCGGAAGCCAATCCCTCGTCTTTCCCGCACCTCCGGCTTCGCCCGATGCTCCGCCTCCAGCTGCGCCAGGAATTCATCCGGCGTGAAGGCCTCGCCAAGGATCTCGACCTGCTGCCTCACGGCTGCGAAGTCGCCATGTGTCAGGCAGTCCATCCCCACCAGCCGTGAGCGCTGCTCTCCGGTCGGCGCCTCACCCGCCTCGCGCTCGAACATCGCCACGCGCTGCTCCGGCCTCAGCGCCTTGAAGCGGATCTTGAACGCGAAGCGCCGCAGTGCCGCTTCGTCCAGGTCGTCGAAGAGATTGGTCGTGCAGATGAACAGCCCGCTGAAGCGCTCCATGCCAGCCAGCATCTCGTTGACCTCGCTGACCTCATAGCTGCGCTCGGCACGCTTGCGGCTGCGCAAAAAACTGTCGGCCTCATCCAGCAGCAACACGGCGCCTTCGGTCTGCGCCATCTCGAACATGCGCGCCATGTTCTGCTCGGTCTCGCCGACGAACTTGCTGGCGATGTCGCTGGCGCGCTTGACCATCAGCGGCCGGTCCAGGGCCTGGGCGATGTGTTCGGCCAGGGCGGTCTTGCCGCTGCCGGGCGGGCCGTAGAAGCACAGCTGCCCGCTACCCTTGCGGCGCAGCGCCTCGACGATGCGCGGGATCTCGAAGCGGCTTTCGCAGTTCAGCAGGTCCAGCGCATAGCTCGTCACGCAGGGGCGCGCGATGCTCGCGGCGGCGTCGCGGCCCAGGGCCTTGTCGGCGTTCTGCAGTTGGCGCTCGATGAGCTTCTCGGCGTCGTTGGCGCCACCGGCCAGCTGCGCGAAGCGCACCGCGGTGCGGATCTGCGCCGGCGTCAGACCGGGCCGCTCGGCCAGCTTGCCGACGAAAGCTTCGCTGACGATGACCTCGCCGAGCGACTTCGCCACCAGGCCACGGCGCGCACCCGGCGGCGGCGACTTCAGCTCCAGGTGGTACTGGAAGCGCCGCCGGAACGCCGGGTCGATCTGCTCGATGCGGTTGGTGACCCAGATCACCGGCACCGGGTTGGTCTCCAGGATCTGGTTGACCCAGGCCTTGCCGCTGACCGAGTTGCCCACGCCGCCATCCGCGCTGGCGTCCAGGCGGCTCAGCAGCGACGCGGTGTCGCTGGACAGCGGCGGGAACACGTCCTCCACCTCGTCGAACAGCAGGGCCACGTTCGCGCTGGCCTTCAGGAACACCTGGCTGATCTGCAGCGAGCGGTAGCGGTCACGGCCGGACAGCGAGTTGCCGTCGCGGTCGGCGTACTCCACCTCGTACAGATCCAGCCCCGCGGCCGCGGCGGCTACCTTGGCGAGTTCGGTCTTGCCCGTGCCCGGCGGGCCGTAGAGCAGCACGTTGACGCCGGCCGAGTGCGTGGCGACGGCCTGGCGCAGCAGGCCTTGCAGCAGGCCCAGGTCCTCGGCCACGAAATGGAAGTCCTGCGCGCCCAGCGTGCTCAACGT
Source organism: uncultured Roseateles sp. (assembly GCA_963422775.4). GTDB lineage: Bacteria > Pseudomonadota > Gammaproteobacteria > Burkholderiales > Burkholderiaceae_C > Pelomonas. Next base: position 172,848 of record CAUJSJ030000037.1, on the reverse strand, counting down.
GGCCGGGCGCGTGAACACCGCCATCAGGTCGTGCGGGCCCTGGTACTCGCGCATCAGCACCGGGGGCAGTTGATCGCTGACCTTCATCAGGTCGGCCAGGTCGGTGATGTTGTGCTCGGAGATCAGGTTCTCGACCATGCCGATGCGTTCCAGCCGCGAACCGGCGCGCAACGCCTCGGCCACCTCGCGCTCGTCAACGCCCGCGACCGCGGCGATGGCCGCGAAGGCCTCCTGCGCCGTGTTGACCTTGAACTCGACGAGCGCCCCGCGCAGCTCGCGCTGGTAGCGGGCCAGCGTGCCGTACAGCAGGATGGCGCGCTCGGCGGGGTTGAGCTGCAGCAGCGTGCCCAGGGCGGCGATGTTCTTCTCGACCAGTGTCGACTCGCGCTTGAGCTGGCGATCCAGGTGCTCGCAGGTCGTGGCGAGCAGGGCCATCATGTCCTTGGGCGCATCCTTGACGTATTCGTCGAGGTAGAAGAACAGCGTGCCTTCGGAGAAAGGGCCGCTCCACTGCCCGAAGCGTTCGAGGAAGGCCTCGTCACTCAAGCCCTCGTGGCCGCGCCACAGCTCATTGCCGGCGCAGCGTTGGGCGAGGTAGCCGCGCAACCGTTGCAGCACGCGGGTGGGCCAGACGAGGTGGCGGCCCGTGAAGGACAGCAGGCCGTTGAAGTCGCGCCGCAGGTTGAAACGGCCGGCATGCCTGACGGTCAGCGTCAGCACGAACTGGGAGCACATGCGGTCCAGCACCGGGGCGCTGTCCAGGCCGGGCGAGGGCAGCACGCGGGCGCTGGCCCGGGAGGCTGTCTCTGCGGCGGCTCGCTTCACCATCGATGGCTCCTTGCGCGGCTATGGCAGCCGGCGCGAACCCATCTTGTATCAGGGTTGGCGGCGAATCAATGCGTCACCGAACCCACAAATCGTTCAGTGCATCACGACCGGCTGCTGGCCCATCACCGCGTAGCGCTCGATGAAGGCATCGAGGTCATCCTCGGACGGCTCGCCTTCGTCGATGAGGGCCTGGACGCCTTGCTGGAAGGATTCGGCCAACGCGCCCTCGATGAAGATTTCCTTGCGGGCGAACTTGTCCACGATCTCGAAGCCGCCGCGGTTGATCTGCGGACCGGCCTCGACAGCCTGCAGCTCCGCAGTCGGAACGTCGAACTGGACGACGATGAAGCTGTCGGAGTTGTAGAGCATGTGCATGGAGTTCTCCTGAAAGCTTCAACTGCGGGTGAGGCCGGTCGTTTCAAGCCTCGCTGGGTCAGATACTGGCAGAACGCCCTGTTGTTCGGGTCATCCCCAGTGCCGACAACGTGTAGGAAGCGTCAGGAGTTCACGTCGGACAGAAGGATCTCGAAACCGCGCGTTTCCGGGTCGCCCTGACGCAGGCGAACTGGCCAGTAGCCGCGATTGGGGTCCAGCCACAGCTCGACGCCAGGGTCGCGTTCCCCCAGCGGTTGGCGGCGCAGATGCAGGGTGCCGGCGTCGTCCGGCTCTGCGGCCACGGTTTCGAAGACCCATTCCCGCAGCTCCCCGCGCAGCCCCGCCACCCAGATCCGCCACCGCCCGCCCGGCGCTGGCGCTGCCTGAACCAGGGCGGCGAGCTGCAGCCACCAGGACAGACGATCCTGCGTGCCCTCGGGCAGATCCAGCCGGGCCGGGCTGGCCGAGAAGCTGACGCGCCGCTCGTCCGTGTCGAAATTGACGGCCTGGCGATCCTGGCCGCCGCGTTGCAGCGCGAAGCGCTCGGGCGCCAGGCCTGTGCTGCCGGTGTGGCCCAGGCTCTCCCACGCGGGCAGGGCGCGCTCGCCGATGCGCCGCGTCAGGCGCAGGCTGTAGCGGCCGTCGATTTCTGGGCGCCATTCCAGCACCGCCTCGCCGTCCTGGCCGCCCTGGCGCAACCGGTACTGCCAGGCCGCGGGGCCGGCCAGGCGCAGCAGCGGTGCGTCGGGCACCCGGGTCGGCGTGTCCACGGCCGGCAGGAGCGGCTTTGCGCTGGGCCGGGGCGAGCGAGCCTGGGGTGCCGGCAGCACGGCCGCCGCCGGCTCGGGCAGAACCATCGGCAGGCTGGGCGGCTGCAGCAGCGCCACGCTGACGGCCCGCGCCGGGCGGGTGGCGTCCTCGCGCGCCCGCTCGCCGCCCAGCAGCGCCGCATGGGCGAGCAGGCTGGCCGCCAGCGCGAGCAGGGCGGCGCGGGGAGGATGGAGGTGAGCGCGCATCGCACAATGCTGCCATCTTCCCCGGCACTTCCCCGGCACTTCCCCGCTTCTTCGCTTTCCGCTCATGAAACTCGCCAGCTACGCCGACGGTTCGCGCGACGGCCATCTCGTCGTCGTGTCGCGCGACCTGACCCAGGCCCACTACGCGACCGGCATCGCCACGCGGCTGCAACAGGTCCTGGACGACTGGGGCTTCATCTCGCCCCAGCTCGAAGACCTCGCCGTGCAGCTCAACCACGGCAAGCTGCGCCACGCCTTTGCCTTCGAGCCCGACAAGTGCCTGGCGCCGCTGCCGCGCGCCTACGGCTGGGCGGTCGTCGACGCCGGGGGCGGCGTGCAGCGTGAAGCCGGCAGCTTCTCGGCGCCGGGCCAGCCCTTGCGCGCGCCGGCCCAAGGCCAGGCCGTGTTGGCTGCCATCAGCGGCGACCTGGCTGCTGCCAGCGACACCGCTGCGGCGCTGGATGCGCTGCGCCTGTTGACGTTCGCGGTGGACTGGCGCATTGACGGCGAGCTGGTCGCCACGCAATGCGCGCCGGTGGCCGTCACGCCCGACGAACTCGGCAGCGCATGGAGCGCCGGTCGCCTGCAGGCGCGTCTGCACGTGCTGCACAACGGCAGCAAGCAGGCGCCGCGCGATGTGGCTGCCGCCGCTGGCGAGGCCTTGGCTCGCCTGGCAAGGCTGCGCGCGTTGCGGGCGGGCCAGGTCGGCGGCGCAGCCCTTGGCGCGCTGGATCTGGCCCTCGCGGCCGGCGATGCGCTGCACCTGGACCTCAAGACCGTCGAAGGCGCCAGCCTGTTCGGCGCCATCGACCTCGACATTGCCCCCGCCCCGCCATGAACCGCCTGCCCATCATCATCGACACCGATCCCGGCCAGGACGACGCGATCGCCTTGCTGCTGGCCGCCGCCTCGCCCGAGCTGGAGCTGCTGGGCGTGACCACCGTCGCCGGCAACGTGCCGCTGGCGCTGACCACGCTGAATGCCCGCAAGGTCATGGAGTTGGCCGGCCGGCGCGACGTGCCCATCTGCGCCGGCGCCGACCGGCCGCTCGACGTCCCCCTGGTCACCGCCGAGCATGTGCATGGCGACACCGGCCTGAACGGCGTGGCGCTGCCAGAGCCGACCCTGGCGCTGGACCCGCGCCACGCGGTGGACTTCATCATCCAGACGCTGCGCGAACGCGAGGCCGGTACGGTGACGCTGTGCCCACTCGGGCCGCTGACCAACATCGCGCTGGCGCTGCGCCAGGCCCCGGACATCGCGCCGCGCATCCGCCGCATCGTGCTGATGGGCGGCGGCTTCTTCGAGGGTGGCAACGTGACGCCGGCGGCGGAGTTCAACATCTACGTCGACCCGCAGGCGGCGCACGAGGTCTTCACCAGCGGTGTGCCGATCACGATGGCGCCGCTGGACGTCACGCACGAGGCGCTGACGACCGCCCGGCGCATCGACGCCATCCGCGCGCTGCCCAATCGCGTGGGTGCCGTGGTCGCCGCGTGGATGGAATTCTTCGAGCGCTTCGATGAAGAGAAGTACGGCCAGGACGGTGGCCCGCTGCACGATCCCTGCGTCATCGCCTGGCTGCTCAAGCCCGAGCTGTTCACCGGCCGCGAGTGCAACGTGCGCATCGAGACGCAGAGCGAACTTACGCGCGGCATGACGGTCATCGACTGGTGGGCCGTGACCGGCCTGCCCGCCAACGCGCAGGTGCTGCGCCACATCGATTCAGACGGCTTCTTCGCGCTGCTGACCGAGAGGTTGTTAGCCCTGCAGTGAGCGCGTCACGAGCTTGAAGTCCGGGTCCTCGGGGAAGGGCTTGACCGTGAACCCGAGGCCGCGCATCAGCTTGAGCATGTCGCTGTTGTTCGTCAGCACCAGGCCCTCGATGTCCGCCAGGCCTTTCTCGCGCGCCGCGTCGGTGATGCCTTCCATCAGCCGCGAGCCCAGGCCCTTGCCGCCGAAGTCGTCGGCCACCAGCAGGCTGAACTCGCAGCTCGTATGGTCCGGGTTGGTGATGATGCGCGACACGCCGACGATGCGCTCGACCTCGTCGAAGCCGCCGTCGTCGCGCGCGGTGCGTTCGGTGAAGACGGCCACCAGCGCCATCTCGCGGTCGTAGTCGATCAGCGTGAGGCGCGCCAGCAGCCCTGGCGGCAGCTCCCGAATCGCGCTGGCGAAGCGGAAGTAGCGGCTCTCGGGCTTGAGCCCCCGCACCAGATCCTGCAGCATCTGCGCGTCGTCGGGCCGCACGGGGCGCACGGTCACCTCGCCGCCGCCGGCCAGCGGCCAGACCTGCTCGAAGCGCGCCGGGTAGGGCAGGATGGCCAGGTGCGGATAGTCGAAGGCGCGCGGGCTGCCGGCCTGCTGCCCCGGCTGCAGCACGATGCGCGCGTCCACAGCGACGGCGCCGGTCTCGTCGACGATCAGCGGATTGATGTCCATCTCGCGCAGCTGCGGGAACTCGCACACCATCTCGCTGACACGCAGCAACACCCGCTCCAGCGCCTCCAGGTCGGCCGGCGGCCCACCCTGCCAGCCCACCGTCAAGGTCTCGGCGATGCGAGCGCGCTCGATGAGGCGGCGGGCCAGGAACTGGTTCAGCGGCGGCAGCTCCATCGCGCGGTCGGCGATCAGTTCGATCATCGTGCCACCGGCGCCGAAGACGATGGTCGGCCCGAAGGCCTCGTCGGTCACCAGGCCGACGCAGACCTCGTGGCCTCCCCGGCCTCTGTGCGCGCGGGCCATCTTCTGCACCGTCACGCCGTTGATGCGCGCCAGCGGCTGCAACCGTTTCACGCGCGCCACCATCTCGTTGAAGGTGTCGCGCGCGGCGGCGCCGCTCTGGATGTTCAGCGCCACGCCCTGCACGTCGCTCTTGTGCGGGATGTCCGGCGAGTCGATCTTCAACGCGACGGGAAAGCCCATTTGCGTGGCCAGCATCATGGCCTCGTTGGCGCTGCGGGCCAGCACGGTCTGCGTGACCGGAATGTGGAAGGCCGCGAGCAGCGCCTTGCTCTCCATCTCGGTCAGCGTGCGCCGGCGCTCGGCCAGCACGCTCTCGATCAGCAGCCGCGCGGCCTCCACGTCGGGCAGCGCGAGGTTGGACATCGGCGGCGGCGCCTGCAGCAGCAGCTGCTGGTTGGCGTAGAACGACGCGATGTTGCCGAAGGCGCCCACGGCCGCCTCGGGCGTGCGGAAATTGGCGATGCCGCCGTCGTTGAGCACGCGGCGCGCCTCCTGCACGGAGGCGTCGCCCATCCAGCAGCCCAGCAGCGGCTTGGCCGTGGCCGCCTTGGCCGCGACGACGGCGCGCGCCACGTCGGCGGCGTCGGAGCCGATCTGCGGCGCGTAGACGGCCAGCACGCCGTCGATGGCCGGGTCGGCCGCGGCGGCTTCCAGCGCGAGGCGGAAGTGTTCCGGCGTGGCTTCGGCCGACAGGTCGACCAGGTCGGCCAGCGAAGCGCGCCGCGGCAACTGCGGCGAGAGCGCGCGTGCGCCGTCGGGCGACAGGCGGCCGAGCTGCAGGCCGATCTCGCAGACCCAGTCCGCCGCCAGCACGCCGGGCCCGCCACCGTTGGTGACGATGGCCAGGCGCTTGCCCACCGGCCGGTAGCGCGCCGCCAGGCATTTGGCGGCCGAGAAGAGCTCGACGAAGCTGCGCACGCGCACCGCGCCGGCGCGGCGCAGCGCGGCGTCGAAGACGTCGTCGCTGCCGACGATGGCGCGGCAATGCGTCAGTGCGGCCTCGTTGCCGGCGCTGCGCCGGCCGGCCTTCAGCACGACCACCGGCTTGGCATGCGCCGCCGAGCGCAGCGCGCTCATGAAGCGGCGGGCGCTGGAGATGCCTTCCAGGTAGACGACGATGCTCTGCGTGCGCGCGTCGCTGGCGAGGAAGTCCAGCACCTGGGCCAGGTCCACGGCCGCGTTCGGGCCGAGCGACACGACCTGGCTGAAGCCGACGTGATTCTGCTGCGCCCAGTCCAGCATGGCCGACGTCAGCGCGCCGGACTGTGAGACGAGCGCCAGCGACCCCTCGGCCGCCAGCGGGCCGGCGGCGCTCGCGTTGAGTTGGAGGTGCGGGCGCTGGAAACCCAGGCAGTTGGGGCCCAGCAGGTGCACGCCCTCGCGGCGCGCGATGCGTTTGAGCTGGGCGGCCTGCTCGGGCTCCACGCCGTCGCTGACGATCAGTGCCGAGCGGCAGGCGATGCGGCCCGCCACCTCCAGCGCCGCGGCAATCTCCTCGGGCGGCAGCGCGATGATGGCCAGGTCGGCCCGCGAGCGCGCCAGCTCGCCGAGCGTGCCCGTCGTGTCGCCATGAAGGAACTGCGGCGGGTGGGCACCGGGGGCGGCGGCCAGCGCGGCGCGCAGCACGCGGGCCTGGCGGGTCTGGCGCTCGGGCTCGTCCGGCGGGCCGGCGAAGACGACCACCGAACGGGGCATGAACAGTGGTGTCAGGAAATGGTTGTCCATGAGGAAGGGCCAGTTGACGCTATGGCAATGGGTCGCGAAGGCCCGCCGCAGGGGGCCAATCAAGGCGCAACGCGCCGCCCGCACTCATGTGCGGGCAAGCGGTGCAACGCGGAGTGGCCCCCTGCGGCGGGCCTTCCCGAAGGGTTGTAATCAGAATGGCCGTGCGCGGCGTTGCAAATCCTCGCCGGGTGGCCAACCCGGCTCCAGTTTGCGCCTTGCTCACAGCCTTTCTGATTACAACGCGACCCATTGCCATAGCGTCAACTGGCCCTCGCTCTAGTCGGCGCCGATCAGCACCTTGACATGGGCCGCGACGCTGCGCGCCAGCGGGTTGAGGACATAGCCGCCCTCCAGGCAGGAGATGACGCGGCCGCGGCAGTGGCGCCAGGCCAGATCCATCAGCTGGCGGGTCACCCAGGCGTAGTCGCCGTCGACGAGGCCGAGGTTGCCCATGTCGTCCTCGCGGTGGGCGTCGAAGCCGGCGCTGATGTAGATCAGCTCGGGCTGGAAGCGCTCCAGCGCGGGCAGCCAATGTTCGGTGACGGCGGCGCGGAAGGCCTCGCTGCCAGAGCGCGGCGGCAGGCCGACGTTGACCATGTTGGGCGCGTCCTTCAGCGAACGGGCGTCGGGGCCGTTGAAGGGGTACAGGCCCGTCTCGAAGATGCTGCACATCAGCACGCGCTCGTCGCCGGCCAGGATGTCCTCGCTGCCGTTGCCGTGGTGGACGTCGAAGTCGACCAGGGCCACGCGCGTGAGGCCGTGCACGTCCAGCGCGTGGCGGATGCCGACGGCGACGTTGTTGAAGAAGCAAAACCCCATCGCAGCGTCAGCCTCGGCGTGGTGGCCGGGCGGGCGTATGGCGCAGAAGGCGCTCGGCGCCTGGCCGCCCAGCACGAGGTCCGTCGCCAGCACCGCGGGGCCGGCGGCGCGCAACGCCGCGGGCAGGGTGTGGCGGTTCATGCGCGTGTCCGGGTCCACCTGCGCATAGCCCTGGGTGGGCGCGGCGTCGCGCATGCGCCGCACGTGCAGGGCCGTGTGCGCCCGCTCCAGCTGGGCCACGGTGGCCAGCGGTGCGTCATGGGGCAGCATGTAGTCCAGCAGGCCGCGCGCCAGCAGGGTGTCGGCGATGGTGGTCAGGCGCTCGGGGCATTCGGGGTGGCCTGGGCCCATGTCGTGGCGGATGCAGTCGGGGTGGCTGATGTAGGCGGGCAGCATGGTTTGTCTCCGGCGCGGCTTGTGTCATCCGCTCTGGCTGCATGCTAGGCAGGCCGGCAGGCACCGTCTTGACTCAGCGCAAGCCCTGCCCATCCCCGACGTGGCAGACACCAAAAATCTCGGTGTCGACATCACTTTTGCCGGCGTGCAAAATCCAAACCTTGACAGGGGCTTGCCCGACAGAGCGCGCAGCGCCACGGGCCGCATCCGCCGCGGATGCAGCCAGGAGACGCCGGTGCCAAGCCGCGAAAAACTGCTCGAAGTGATCTCCATCCAGACCGAAGTGGCCCGGCTCGGGCTGGATCTGGCCGGCGTGATGAGCCTCGTCGTTGATCGCACGCTCGGCCTGGTCGGCGCGGACGGCGCCGCGGTGGAGATGGCCGAAGGCGACGAGATGGTCTACCGCGCCGCGGCGGGCCGGGCCAGTGGCAGCCTCGGGCTGAGGCTGGGCCGAGGCAGCAGCCTGTCGGGCCTGTGCGTGCGGCAGGGCCTTGCCCTGCGCTGCGACGACGCCCTCACCGACCCGCGTACCGATCGTGCCGCCTGCGAACGCCTGGCGCTGCGTTCGATGGTGGTGGTGCCGTTGCGCCACCACGGCGTGACCGTGGGCGTGCTCAAGGCCATGTCGAGCCAGGTGGCCCAGTTCGGCGATCGCGACGTCGAGCTGCTGGAGTTGCTGTCCGAGCTGGTCGGCGCGGCCATGTACTTCGCAACGCGCTATTCCCCGAGCGAACTCTTCCACAAGGCCACGCACGACAGCCTGACCGACCTGCCCAACCGCGCGCTGTTCCTGGACCGTTTGCGTTCCTTGCTGGCCCATGCCGAGCGCGACGGCCAGCCGCTGGCGGTCGTCATGCTGGACCTGGACGGCCTCAAGCCCATCAACGACACCCACGGCCACCGCGCGGGCGACGCGGTGCTGCTGGAGTTCGCGCGTCGTCTCACGGCCTGCGTGCGCCAGTCGGACACGGCGGCGCGCCTGGGTGGCGATGAGTTCGGCGTGCTGCTGCGCCCAGTGGCCCCCCAGGGCGGGCTGGCGTCCACCCTCGGCCGCCTGGAGCGGCAGGTCAACGGCCACTTCGAGTTCGAAGGGCGCACGCTGCCGCTGGCGGCCAGCATGGGTGCGGCGAGCTGCCCCGATGACAGCCTGGACGTCGGCCAGCTGCTCGACCTGGCCGACCAGCGCATGTACAGCCGCAAGCGCGACACCCAGCGTTCGCCGCACACCATCGCCTTCAGCTGACGCCGCCCGGTGGCAAGATGAGGCTCCGCCACCCAGGAGCCTCACCATGCAGCGCCGCCTCGTCTTCGCCACGGCCCCCTTCGTGCTGCTGCGCCCGGCCTGGGCGCTGAACCTGAGTGAGGGTGATGCCAACGCCGGCATCCGCACGGCGCTGGAGCGCGGCGCCAACGCGGCGGTGGCCCTGCTGGGCCGCCCGGATGGCTTTCTCGGCAACCCCCTCGTCAAGATCGAGCTGCCGGGTTACCTGAAGGACGCCGCCAAGCTGCTCAAGGCCACCGGCCAGGGCAAGAAGCTGGACGAACTCGTCACGGCGATGAACCGCGCCGCCGAGGCCGCCGTGCCGGCGGCCAAGCCGTTGCTTGTCAAGGCGGTCAAGGACATGAGCGTCGAGGACGGGCTGAAGATCCTCAAGGGCGGCGACGACTCGGTGACGCAGTTCTTTGCTGTGAAGACGCGCGAGCCGCTGGGCCAGCAGTTCCTGCCCATCGTCACGAAAGCGACCGAGAAGGTGTCGCTGGCCGACAAGTACAACGCCGTGGCCAAGAAGGCCGGCAGCTTCGGTTTGGCGCGTGGCGACGAGGCCAATATCCAGCAGTACGTGACGGCCAGGGCGCTGGACGGCCTGTACCGCATCATTGGCGAGGAGGAGAAGAAGATCCGCCAGGACCCGGTGGGCACGGGCAGCGCCATCCTGAAGAAGGTCTTCGGCGGAATCACTTGAGGCCCCTCGCCCAGTCTTGCTCCGGCTGAACGCCGGCAAGTCTGGTCGGCCCCCCGAGGGGGCGGCGATGCTTGCCGGATCGACCGGCAGGCACATCGCCCACCGGGCCGGCTTGGGAGCGGCCCGGCGCTCGGCCCGAACACCAATGCGTCGCGGGTCAGGGCTTGAAGCCGTGGGCCGCGTGCCACTCGGCCAGCGACATGTCCGGGTACTCGTCGAAGCGCGGATCCTCGGGCCGGCCTTGCACCTCCACCCACGGCGCCTTGGAGCCGAGCATGCAATGCACATGTTCGGGCGGCGTGGGCAGCGGGGTGTCGATGGCGCTGGCGTGGGGGTGCACGAGGTCCGGCCAGGTCGGGTCCCACAGCCACAGCGCGCTGCCGCAGCGCATGCAGAAGTAGCGCCGCCCGCTGCTGGTGTGTGTGCCCGCGCCGTCCTTGTCGGGGAGTTGGGCGCGGTAGATGCGCAGGTGGCGCTTGCCGGTCACCTTCATCGTCGCGGTCTTCGCGCCGAGGTTGATCGCGTAGCCCCCGCCGCCGGCCGTCTTGCGGCAGATGGAGCAGTAGCAGCGCATGAAGGGCAGCGGCGAATCCGCCTCGACCGAGAACTTCGCGCAGCCGCAGTGGCAGGAACCTTCGAGGTACATCGGGCTGGCCTTTCGAGGGATGGCGTGCACAGCGCCATGATGGCCGACAATCTCGGCCCTTGCCTGTTTGCTGCTGCCTCGGCGGCTTTGCGATGAATTCCGATCTTCCCGATCCCGTTACCCCGTCCGAAGAACCGGCAGCCGCCCTGCCCGTGCCTGAGGCCGCGCCCGAAATCGAAAGCGCGCCCGAGGCCCAGGCCGAGGCTGCAACCGAGACCCCGCCAGAGGCCACGCCAGCCACCGAGAAGCCGGCGACGGCGCCCGCTGCGGACGCCACCGCCGAGGTGAAGGCTCTGTTCCCGGCGCTGTTCACCGGCAAGCCCAAGCCCGTCAAGCTGCGCGTGCAGGCCGACATCCAGGAGCGCGCCCCGGGCAAGTTCAGCAAGGCCCAGCTCAGTGCCTTCCTGCGCCGCCACACCGGCAGCACCGGCTATCTGATCGCGCTGACGCAGGCCAAGACCCGCTTCGACCTCGATGGCCAGCCGGCCGGCGAGATCACCGAGGAGCACCTGACCGCCGCCAAGGAAGAGCTGGCCCGCCGCAAGGGCGTGCAGCAGGAGCGCCAGCATGCTGAGCAGGAGCGCCACCAGCTGGAGTTCCAGCAGCGCCGCAATCGCGCCCAGCTGCTGTGGGACTTCGAGCGCACGACGCTGACCGAGGCCAATTTCTGCGTGCTCAAGGGCGTCGTGGCCGAAGAGTTGCCGGGCCTGCTGGAGATCGCGCGCAAGGAGCGCGCCGAGGCGCCGCCGGCCCCGCCCCAGGACGCGCGCCGCGACGGCCCGCGCCGCGACGACCGCCGCCCCGGTGGCGGCCGGCCGGAAGGCGGTGGTGGGCGTCGCCCGGACCAGCGTTCGGAAGGCCGGCGTGACCAGCCGCGCCGTGAAGGCGGCCGGCCGCCCCAGCCGGGCCACAAGCCCGACCACCAGCGTCGCGACCAGGCGGCCAAATCTCAGAGCCCTCAGGCTCCCCAGGCGGCCAAGGCCGAGCCGGCCCAGGATCAGCAGCCGCCGGTCAAGGATCAGCCCGCCGAGTAGTCAGGCCGCATCGTCAGGCCGCATCATCAGCCCGAGTAGCGCTGCTCCAGGTAGGCGAGCAGCGTGCGGATCGTCTGCGCCTCGCCGCCCACCGGGCGGCCAGCGCGGGGCGTGTCGTTCCACGCGAACAGGTCGATGTGCAGCCAGTCTTGCTGGGTCGGCAGAAAATCTTCCAGGAAGAGCGCCGCGTTGATGGCGCCAGCCAGTGCGCTCTTGCCCGTGTTGACGAGGTCGCCGATCGAGCTCTCGATGCCGGCGTGGTACGGCGCCCACAGCGGCATGTGCCACAGCGGGTCGTCCAGCTTCAGGCCCAAGTCGACGAGGTCGCGCGCCGTGTCCATGTGCTTGGCGAACAGCGCCGGCAGCTGCGCGCCCAGCGCCACGCGGGCGGCACCGGTCAGCGTCGCCAGGTCGATGACCAGGTCGGGCTTGCTTTCGGCGGCATAGGCGAGTGCGTCGCTCAGCACGACGCGCCCTTCGGCGTCGGTGTTGCCGATCTCGATGTGCAGGCCCTTGCGCGTCTTGATGACGTCGCCTGGCCGGTAAGCGTTGCCCGAGATCGAGTTCTCGACCGCCGGGATCAGCAGCTGCAGCCGCACCGGCAGCTTGAAGGCCATGATGAGGCCCGCCAGGCCGAGCGCGTTGGCCGCGCCGCCCATGTCCTTCTTCATCTGGCGCATGCCTTCACCGCCCTTGATGTTCAGGCCGCCGGTGTCGAAGCAGACGCCCTTGCCGACCAGGGCCAGCCTGGGGTGCTTGGGGTTGCCCCAGTTCACCTCGATCAGCCGAGGTGAGCGCATGCTCGCGCGGCCGACCGCGTGGATGCTGGGGAAGTTCTTCTTCAGCAGCGCGTCGCCGACGGTCTCCGAGAAGGTCGCGCCGTACTGCTTGGCCAGGGCCTTGGCCGCCGCGGACAGCTCGGCCGGGCCCATGTGCTCGGCCGGCGTGTTGACGAGGTCGCGCGTGGCGGCGATGGCCGTCGCCAGTGCGATGCCGCGCTCGGCGTCGCTGCTTTGCTTGAGCACCAGCGTGGCCGGCGCCCGCTTGGCCGGCTTGTAGAGATCGAAGCGGTAGCCGCCCAGTTCCCAAGACAGGGTCGCCACCTCGGGCAGCAGCGCCAGGCCGGCGTCGTCGAGCTTGTAGACGCCCTCGGGCAAGGCCAGCGGCAGGTGGCTGAGCGCAAACGGGTGGGCCGTGTGGGCCACACCGGCGAAGACCTGGGCCAGCCGGCCATCGGCGCCGGGCACCAGGGCGTGGCTGTCGGCGGCGCCGACGAAGCCGACCGTCGCCAGCCAGGCGCGGGTGGCCTCGGGCAGGCCAGGGGCCAGCGCCTGGAAGGCGGCCCGATCGACGACGGTGATGGGGGTGGCCTTGGCCGGGAGGGTCTTTTTCAGCTGGACGGTCATTGCGCGAGTCCTGGGTTCCAAAGCCGGCATTCTGCACAGGGGAGGTTGCAAAGAAGTGTGTTCCACCTGTCAACCGCGGCCGTCGAGCCCGCGTTGTGCCTCTCAATCGCGCCGCAATCGGCGTGAGACGGCCCTCAAAAGGCCACGCAGCCACCATGAAGATCCAGACCCGCACCGAAACCCAGCACCGCCGCCTTCCCCTGCCCGAGATGGGCGGGGCCTGGGGCGCCGAGGAGTCCGTCGACAAGGGTCGCAAGCACGAGGCTTTCGACACCGGCTTCTACAGCGGCGAGCGCCGCGGCCTGGCCCGCGCCATGCGCCTGGACCGCAAGCGCTGATCCGCAAGCGGCGCCAGCCGCCGACCGGCACACAGGCCACGTGGCCTGAGCGCCCCACCTTCCCAGCCCACCGTCCGCCCCCGGATGGTGGGCTTTGTTTTTGGGCTGTCGAGAAATCCTGCCGTATCGGGAGCGCCGCCTGCACCGAGAATGCGCTCCCATGAAAGCCGCCCGCCGCTCCATCGCCTTCTTCTCTGGCGTCCTGCTTTATTGCTTTGGCGCCGGTGCCGCCATGAAGTACGCCAGCACGGGCCTGCCGCGCCAGGTCTATGTGCAACTCGGCGGCCGCAGCAGCCTGCCGGTCATGCTGGGTGAGGCCATCGCCATCGCCGTGCTGCTCTTCATCGTCGCCGCCGTCTGGGGCTATCTGACGTTGCGCCCGCAGCGCCGCCGCCATCGGCCCTACATCGCCTGGATGATGTCCGGCGTGGGTGCGGCCTGGGCGGGCTGGCTGATCTTCGGCGCCTTCAGCTTCGCGCTGAAGCCACGCGCCTACTCGGCGCCGCTGCAGAGCCTGCTGCTGTCGTCCAACGCGGCGCCGCTGTTCGGAGCGATGAACATCTTCGGTGTCGTCGGCGGGGTCTGGCTGGCCGGCCAGTGGGCCAAGAAGCGCCAGCTGGGCCTGCCCAGCACGCGCTCGCGCCGCCGGTCGCATGAAGATTCCGGGCAGGACGCCGGCACCGACAGCACCGTGTCGACCGTCGGCCCGCTAACCGTCTCGCCGCCCACCGGACACTGAGTCGGCCATGCCGCGCGCGGTCTGCCCGCGCTGCGAGCGCCCGGTGCCGGTCTGCCTGTGCGCCACGCTGCCGGCGCCGCTGGCCCACCGCACCGAACTGCTGATCCTGCAACACCCGGCCGAGGCGGGCCATGCCAAGAACACGGCGGTGTTCCTGACGCTGGGCCTGCAGTCCGCGCAACTGCTGCGGGGCCAGACGTTCGACGCAACGCTGGCCACGCCCGGCACCGCGCTGCTCTATCCCGGCTGCCCCGGCGTGGGCGAGCCGGCATCGCCGGCCGACGTCAAACGCCTGATCCTGCTGGACGGCAACTGGCGCCAGAGCCGCCGGCTGCTGGCCGACAACCCCTGGCTGGGCGCGCTGCCTCGCCTGGCGCTGCCGGAGCAGCCGTCGCGCTATGCCATCCGCCGCGCCCACCGACCGGGCCAGCTGTCGACGCTGGAGGCCGGCCTGCATGCGCTGGCGCAACTCGAAGGTGGCGCCGACGTCTTCGGACCGCTGTGGGCCGCCTTCGACCGATTCGTGGCGGACCAGTTGGCCCGCCGGCCCCAGACGCCCCTGCAGCAGACCTGCTCGTAGACGGTCGTGCCGTTGGCCTGCACGACCGGCAGCACGGGCGCGCGGGATCGGCCCCGCCCCGTGCAAGGCCCGTTGGGTGGCGGTGGCTTGGGCATGACGTCATGCTCGCCGCGCCAGCCTGGCCTAGCATGCGGGGATGTTTTCAAGATCTCTTCGCGCTGCGCTGACCGCGGCCTGCTTGCTGATGGCTGCACTGGCCCAGGCCGCCGAGCCCGAGGCGCGCACCGAGCATGTCCAGGTCCGCCTGGTGTCCAGCCAGGCGGCGGTCGCGCCGGGGCAGCGCTTCGTCGTCGCGCTGGAGCAGAAGATCCAGCCGCACTGGCACACCTACTGGCTCAATCCCGGTGACTCGGGCCAGGCCACGAGCATCGCCTGGACCGGCGCCCAGGCGGGTGCGCTGCAGTGGCCGACGCCGTCCATCCAGGCCATCGGCCCCATCGTCAACTACGGCTACGAGGGCCGCGCCGCGCTGCTGATGGAGCTGGTCGTGCCGGCCGATGCCAAGGGCCGCTTCAAGCCGACCGCCGAGGTGCGCTGGCTGGTCTGCAAGGATGTCTGCATCCCCGAACAGGCCACGCTGGGCCTGGACCTGCCCGTCGCCGCCGCCGGCCAGGCCGGGCCCGACGCTGCGCAGATCGAGGAATGGCGCGGCGCCATTCCCAGGCCCGCACCCTTCGCGGTGACGCTGAAGGCAGCGCCGCAGGGCGTGCGCCTGGGAGGGGCAGCCGAAGGCGTCACCAAGGCCTATTTCTTTGCCGAGGCCTGGGGCGCCGTCGCGCACAGCGCGCCGCAGGCCCTCAAGGTGGACGGGTCGAGCTGGACGCTGGACATCCCTGCGGGCGACGACCCGCTGGCGGCGGGCAAGCCGCTGGCCGGCGTCGTCGTGCTGACGACTGCCGCGGGTGAGCAGGCCTGGGCCGTTTCCGCGCCGATGCCCGAGGGCGCCGGCAAAGGCCCCGGCCCGGCCGACCTGAGCGCGCCGGCCGCCGAAGCGGCCGCGACCACGCCGGCCCCCGAGAGCGACCTCGGGCTGCTGCCAGCCCTGGCCCTGGCACTGCTGGGCGGCCTGATCCTGAACCTGATGCCCTGCGTCTTCCCGGTGCTGTCGATCAAGGCGCTGGCCCTCGTGAACAAGGGCAATCACAAAGGCGAAGGCCTGGCCTACACGGCCGGTGTGCTGGCCAGCTTCGCGGCGTTGGCGGCCGTGCTGATCGCGCTGCGCGCGGGCGGCCAGCAGGTGGGCTGGGGCTTCCAGTTCCATTCGCCGGTGTTCGTGCTGGTGGTGGCCTACGTGCTGTTCCTGGTGGGCCTGAGCCTGTCGGGCCTGTTCGAGATCGGTGGCAGCTTCACCGGCATCGGCTCGGGCCTGGCGGCGCGCGAGGGGCTGGCCGGCAGCTTCTTCACCGGCGTGCTGGCGGCCGTCGTCGCCACGCCCTGCACGGCGCCCTTCATGGGGGCGGCGCTGGCCTTCGCACTGGCGCAGCCGGCGGCGGTGCTGCTGGCCGTCTTCCTGGCGCTGGGGCTGGGGCTGTCGCTGCCCTTCCTGGTGCTGGCCTTCTGGCCGGCCGCGCAGCGCTGGCTGCCGCGCCCGGGCGCGTGGATGGACACCTTCAAGCAGGCGCTGGCCTTCCCGATGTATGCCGCCGTCGTGTGGCTGCTGTGGGTGCTGGCCCAGCAGGCCGGCGCCGACGGCGTGGCCCTGGCGCTGGGAGGCCTGGTGCTGATGGCCTTCGGCCTGTGGTGGCGGCGCGCCAGCGGCGCCAGCCTGGTGGGCACGGGCGCGGCGCTGGCTGGCGTCGTGCTGGCTCTCGGCCTGGGCACGGCGATCAAGCCCGTGGTGGCCGAGGCGCGGGCCGGCGAGTCGGCGGTCGAGACCTACAGCGCCGAGCGCGTGGCCGAGCTGCGCGCGCAGAACAAGCCGGTGTTCGTGAACCTGACGGCGTCGTGGTGCATCTCCTGCCTGGTCAACGAACGCGTGGCCTTGTCGCGCGCCGAGGTGAAGTCCGCCTTTGCCACAGCCGGCGTCGTCTACCTGAAGGGCGACTGGACCCGCGAGGACCCCAAGATCACCGCGGTCCTCAAGGCCCATGGCCGCTCGGGCGTGCCGCTCTACCTCTATTACGCACCCGGTGCCGCCGAGGCCCAGGTGCTGCCGCAGATCCTCACCCCCGGCCTTGTCATCGAGGCGGTTTCCCCTCCCACAGCCCCCCGGAGTTCGACATGATGAATCTGCTTCGCCGCTCCCTGATCGCCGCAGCCGTGGCGGCTCCCGTCCTGGCGCTTGCCGCCGCCGCGGTGGATGCGCCCGCGCCCGCCTTCACGGCCAACACGGCCGATGGCAAGACCGTGAATCTCGCGGACTTCAAGGGCAAGACCGTCGTGCTGGAGTGGACCAACCACGACTGCCCCTACGTCAGGAAGCACTACGGCGCCGGCAACATGCAGGCCCAGCAGAAGGCAGCGGCCGCCCAGGGCGTCGTCTGGCTGCAGGTCATCTCCTCCGCACCCGGCCAGCAGGGCTTTGTGGACGGCGCCACGGCGCTCAAGCTCAACGCCGAGCGCGGTGCCGCGCCCGCCGCGACGCTGCTCGACCCCAAGGGCGAACTCGGCAAGGCCTACGGTGCGCAGACGACGCCGCACCTCTACGTCATCAAGGGCGATGGCACGCTGGCCTACAAGGGCGGCATCGACAGCCTGGCCTCATCCGACAAGGCCGACATCGCCAAGGCTGAGCCCTATGTGACCGAGGCGTTGGCCGCGGTGGCCGCGGGCCGCAAGGTCGAGAAGGCGTCAACGCGGCCGTACGGCTGCTCGGTCAAGTACGCGAGCTGATGCTCAGAAGACCGACAAGCCGGTCTTCGTGACGAACAGCTCCAGCGCGCGGCGGCCCAGCAGCGAGTTGCCTGTCGGGTCCAGCGCGGGCGACCAGACGCACAAGGACAGGCGATCCGGCACGACGGCCACGATGCCGCCGCCCACGCCGCTCTTGCATGGCAGGCCGATGCGAAAGGCGAACTCGCCGGCGGCGTCGTAGGTGCCGCAGGTCAGCATCAGGGCGTTGACACGGCGGGTCTGCGCGGCGCTGAGGACGGGTGTGCCGGCCAGCGGGTGGCCGCCGTCGCGGCACAGGTAGCCGGCCGCGCAGGCCACCTGCTCGCAGCTCATCGCAATGGCGCACTGGTTGAAGTAGACGTCCAGCACGGTGGCCACGTCGTTGTCCAGCGTGCCGAAGGCCTTCATGAAGTTCGCCAGCGCCGTGTTGCGAAAACCCGTGTCGGCCTCGGACTGCGCCACCTCGGCGTCAATGCCGATCGGCTCGCCGCACAGCCTGCCCAGCAGCGCCAGCAACTCGGCCAGGGCATCGCCCTGCGACACCAGCCGGTCCGCCACGGCGATCGCGCCGGCATTGATGAAGGGGTTGCGTGGAATGCCGCGCTCCGTCTCCAGCTGCACCAGCGAGTTGAACGGGCTGCCCGAGGGCTCGCGGCCGATGCGGTCCCACATCGCCTCGCCCAAAGCGCGGATCGCCAGCGTCAGCGAGAACATCTTGGACATGCTCTGGATGGAGAACGGCGTCGCGCTGTCACCGGCCGCCGCCGTCTCGCCTGCGCAGGTGCGCAGCGCGATGCCGAACTGCAGCGGCGACACCCGCGCCAGCGCCGGGATGTAGCTGGCGACCTTGCCGCCGGCGCCCAGCAGCGGGCGCAGCTCGGCGTCGATCTCGTCGAGGGTGGCTTGAAAGTCCATGGTTGGATCCTAGACGCGGCAGTTGGGCGTGCCCGCCTGTCTGGCGCTTCAGGCCGCGGGCGGCGTTGCTCCTCCTTGTGGGCACGAGCCCACAGCGTCGTCGCGCCTTGCCCCCGACCTGCCTCACCAGCCCATCTGGCACGCCCAACTGCCGCATCTAGGATCGTTCTGGACCCGGGACAATCGCGCCACCATGCAAGCCCTGCTCGATGCCATTTCCGCCATGGCGGCTCCGCCCCAAGAGGCCCAGCGCCTCTTTCACGGCCGCGGCGGCCTGCACCCCGGCTGCGAGCACCTGACGCTGGACGTCTACCCGCCCGCCTTGCTGCTGACCAGCTTCGAGCCGCTGGCAGACGACGCGCTCGCGGCCATCGGCGCGGCGATCACGGCGCACTGGCCCGAGGCGCCCTGGGTCTTCCAATGCCGCCAAGAGGGGGGTCGCGTTGAGACCCGGCTGATGGCCGGTGACATTCCCGAGCCCCACGTCGTCACCGAGGCAGGCACGTGCTACCTCGTCCACCTGCTGCGCGGACTGAACCACGGCCTCTTCCTCGATATGGCAGAAGGCCGGCGCTGGGTGCGCGAGCACGTGCAGCCCGGCGACAAGGTGCTGAACCTGTTCGCCTACACCTGTGCCTTCTCGGTCGTGGCGCTGCAGGCCGGCGCGGCCGAGGTTGTCAACGTGGACATGAGCGACGGCGCCCTCGCCATTGGCCGGCGCAACCATGAACTCAATGGCGTGAAGACCGGCGCCAAATTCCTGGCCCACGACATCTTCAACTCCTGGGGCAAGCTGACCCGTGGCGGCCCGTATGACGTGGTCGTCTGCGACCCGCCGAGCTTCCAGAAGGGCAGCTTCGTCGCGACCAAGGACTATGCACGGCTGGCGCGGCGGTTGCCGGCGTTGCTGGCGCCGGACGGCCTGGCGCTGCTGTGTCTGAACACGCCGAAGCTGGGATTGGACTTCCTGCAGGGCGTGATGGCGGACAACGCACCGGAGCTGGCGTTTGTCGAAAGGGTGGCGAATCCGGCGGCGTTTGCCGATGCCGATGCAGACAGGGCGCTGAAGGTGCTGGCCTACCGGGCTGCATCGTCACGTTGACAGCGCATCCCGGCATCACTACCTTCAGCCTTCGCACGCGAGCAGCCGCTTGGCGTGAACCACCCGGAGACACGCCATGGCCAAGCTGTTCGCGATCTACCAGCAACCGGCCGACCCGGCCGCGTTCGACCGCTACTACTTCGACACCCATGTGCCGCTCGCCAAGACCATCCCGGGCCTGTTGAGCTACGAGGTCACGCGCGGCGACGTGATGGGCATGGCGGGCAAGCACGGCGTCTACCTGGTGGCCATCCTGGGCTTCGAGTCCATGGCCGCCATCGGCGCGGCGATGGCTTCGCCGCAGGGCCAGGCCACCGCGGCCGACCTCGCCAACTTCGCGTCGGCCGGGGTGGACGTGATGATGGCCGACACGGCCATGGTCTGAGGCGCGTGCAGCGCCTCAGGCGCTCACCAGCCCGAGGCTGCGGTTCAGTCGTGCCTGGCGGGGTTCGCTGAGCTGGCTCTGCGCCAGGCCGAGCAGGCTCGCAAAGGCCTCGGCCGGCGCCTCGCGCTGCAAGTCCCCGTAAAGCATCGCCAGCTCCGCGTCGTTCAGCGCCGCGGCCATCCACTGCAGACTGGTGGCCATCTCGGCCGGCGGGATGCTGCCGACCAGGCGCTCGTGGATGGCCAGCAGTTCGGCATCGCTGTACAGCGACCACAGCAGCGCGTTGTTCTGCCTTTCCTCGACCTGCATGTGCACCAGGTTCTCCCCGATGAAGGCCGCGAGGTGGCGGTACAGGCGCTGCATGCGCAGCGGCTGCTCGGTGGCCGGCGCGACGCGCAGGGCTTGCAGCTCCTGGCCGAGCTGGTCGATGGCGTCGAGGTGCTCGGCGTGGTCTTCGGCCGTGTCGCGTGCGCCACCGGGCTGGCGGGCCTCGATGGCGGTGTGGACAAAGTCGTTCTCATGGCGCAGATGGGCGCGCAGCGCGTCCAGCAACTGGGCCACGGCGTCCAACGCCTCGGGCTGGCCGGCGTCGGCGCGGCCGAGTTGGCCGAGGGTGTGGCTCATCTGCTCGCGCAGGGCCTTGTGGATGAAGGCGTAAATGTCGAAACGCGGATCGAAGCGGGGAAGGGTGTTCACGGCGAGGCTTTCTGAGCGGCACCGACGGGCTGTCGGGATGGATCTCAGTGTCCGGATCGACGGCCGCGCGGGCATCGCCCGATGGAGCCACGCGGGTCGCTTCGACGGGCCAGCGGTGGCCGGTGCGCTCAGCGCGGCGGCTGCACGCCGGCCAGGTGCATGCCGCTGTCGAGCAGCAGCAACTCGCCGGTCACCGTGCGGGCGCCATCCACCAGCCAGACGATGGCCTCGGCCACGTCCTCGGGCGAGCAGGCGTGCCGCAGCGGCACGCCGGCCTCGTAGGCCTTGAGGCCCGCCTCGAACCCTTGCTGGCCGACGCCCTGCACAAACCAGCGCGAGGTGATGAGGCCCGGGCAGACGGCGTTCACGCGCACCGCCGGTGCCAGCGCGCGGGCCAGGTGCAGGGTCATCGCGTTGATGGCGCCCTTGGAGGCGATGTAGGGCATGGATGAACCCACGCCCAGCGCGCCGGCGACCGAGGACACGTTGACGATGCAGCCCTGCGTGCGCTTGAGGTGCTCGACACAGGCCCGCACCATCTGGAAGCTGCCCAGCGTGTTGACGGCCAGGATGCGCTGGAAGGTCTCGGCGTCCAGGGCGTCCCAGTCGGCGGCCTTGCCGAAGACCGAGACGCCGGCGTTATTGACGAGGGCGTCCAGGCGGCCCCAGCGGTCCAGCGCCGCCTGGGCCAGCGCGCGGCAGTCGCTGTCCTGCGCCACGTCGCCCTGCACCACCCGTGCGTCGGCGCCGGCCGCCCGGCAGGCGGCGGCGCTGGCCTCAGCTTCGTCGGCGCTGCGCGAGTAGTTGATGAGCAGGTCATACCCCTTGCTCGCCAGCATCAGCGCCGTGGCGGCGCCGACCCCCGTGCCGCCGCCGGTGATCAGGGCGACCTTGCGTGCCCTCTCCATGCCCGTCTCCCCAGGAGCTCTCGTCGAGCGAGTCTAAGGCTGCGCCGGACTCGCTGTTCAGGCGCCGTGCTGCTTCAGATACCAGGTCGCGGCCTGCGTGCGCGAGCCCGCGCCGAGCTTGTCGAGGATGTTGGCGACGTGCCGCTTGACGGTGTGCGGGCTGAGGTCGAGGGCGCGCGCGATGAGCTTGTTGCTGTCGCCGGCGGCGATGCGGGCGAGTACGTCGACCTCGCGCGGGCTGAGGTTGCCGATGCCCGCTGCCGCTGGCGCTGCCGCCGGCGTTTCAGCGGGGTGGGCCAGCGCCTGCCAGGCCTGCAGGCGCTGGCGCTCGCTGCCGCTCAGCGCGGCGTCCCAGTCGGCCGTGGCGAGCTGGCCCAGCACGCGGCGGGCGAGCAGCACGGCACCCACGCCGGCGCCGCCGTCCTGAGCCTGCAGCACGGGCCGCAGCACTTCGGCCGCGTCGGCGGCGCGCTGCAGCTGCAGCAACGCGGCGGCGAGGAAGAGGCGCAGCTCGCGAACCATGCCGAGGCGGTCGTGGCCCGGGCCATCCTGCAGCGCCTGTTGCCAGATACGAGCCGCGTCGCCCAGCTGGCCGGCCAGCCCCGCGGCATGGCCATCGAGCAGGGCCTGTCCCAAGCGGCGCTGCGCGACCGGCGCCTGGCCCTGGGTGTCGAAGCGGTGCAGCCGGGCGAGCTGCTGCTGCAGCAGCGGCAGCTCGCCCGCCAGCGCGGCCATGCGGCCCAGCAGCCAGACGCCGTTCCACAGCGCGTCCTGGCCCTGGCCGGGGGGGTGCTCGTCCACCAGCGCCTGGGCGGCGGCGATTGCCCCGGCGGTGTCGCCGCGCAGCGCATGCACGCAGGCGGCCATCGTCTGCAGCTCGGTGCGCACGATGGGCGGGTTGCCCAGCCAGCGGCTGTCCTGCTGGGCGGCGTGCAGCGCGGCCAGGGCGCCGGCCAGGTCGGCATGCTGCCAGGCGAGCTGGAAGCCCTGCTGGGCCAATGCCAAGGCACGCACGGGGATGGGCCGCTCGCCCGCGGCACGCAGCGCGCCGTCGGCGAAGCGGTTCACCGCGTGCTGGGTGCCGGGCAGCCCGTTGAAGCGCAGCAGCAGGTTGGCGCGGTACCAGAACATGGCGTCGCGCAGCGGCTCCACGAGGTCCATCAGCTCATCCATCAGCCCCGCGACCTCGCTGCCGTCGCCGAACTCGGCGGCCTCGAAGATGCAGGCCTTCAGCACGACGATGCGCACCTCCAGCGACTGGGCCTCGCGCCGCAGCTCCGCCAGCAGCGCGGCGGCTTCGACATGCCGGCCCAGCGCCAGCAGCGCGATGGTCTGGTAGGCCGAGGCGGCGCGCGCGTGGCCGGGTTGCCCGGCTGCGGCGAACAGCGTTTCGGTGCGGCCCATCAGGGCCAGCATGCGGTTGTAGTCCAGCCGGCTCCAGGCCAGCAGGCCGTGGCACAACTGCAGCACGGGAGACTCCTGCGCGAAGCTGGCCGGGAACTGCGCCAGCAGCCGCTCGGCGGATGACGTGGCGCCCTCGGTCACCAGCACGGACATGTAAGCCAGCAGCTCGCCCGCCGCCGCGTGCAGGTGGCTGCCCTTGAGCAGCATCTCCAGCTTGCGCGGCGCGTCGGGCTCGCTCTGCGCCGCGCGCAGCCACAGCCCGGCACATTCGCCGGGCAGCTCGTACTGCAGCTGGCGCTCCAGCGCTTCGCGGAAGAGGTCGTGCAGCTTCAGCGTCGGCTCGGCTGCCGCCAGCGTGGTGACGAACAGGCCCAGCCGGTCGACCTGCTCCAGCAGCTGCGCCGACTGCGCATTGCCCGACACGGCCGCCGCACGCGGTGCCGTGATCTCGCGCAGCACGCTGGTCTGCAGCAGGAACAGGCGCAGCGCGGGCTCCAGCTGCGCGATGACCTCGCTGGCCAGGAAGTCGAAGGTGACGCGGTCGTTCGTCAGTTCATGCGCGCCCGGCGTGCGCGCCGCGCCGGATGTCAGCGCCAGCCGCAGGCCGGCGGCCCAGCCCTGGGTGCGTTCGTGCAGCGCCTCGGCCTGGGTGGCGTCCAGCCCCTGGGCCGCCATCAGCGCGCCCACCTCGGCCGGGCTGAGCTGCAGGTCTGCCTGGCGGAACTCGGCCAGCTCGCCGGCCACGCGCAGCCGCGCGAGCGCCAGCGGCGGGTCGTGCCGCGTGGCGATGGCCACCGTCCAGCGCGGGCTCAGGCGTTCGAGCAGGCGGTCCAGGAAATCGAAGAAGGCGGGATCGTCGACGCGGTGCAGGTCGTCGAAGACGAGCACGCCGTGGGCCACCTCGCAGGCGTCCAGCGCGTTCAGCAGCTCGGCCGCGGCCTGCGGACGGCTGCGAGGCTGCACGGCAAGAGCTGCCAGCGCTTCGGGCGCCGTGCGCCAGGGCGGGTCCAGCGGCTCCAGCGCGGCCACCAGGCAGGCCAGCAGCCGGGCCAGGTCATCGCCTTCGTCGGCGGCCACCCAGGCCAGCGCCGTGCCGGCGGGCAGAGACTCGATCTGCTGGGTCAGCAGCGAACTCTTGCCGTAGCCGGCCGCCGCGCTGACCAGCACGAGGCGTTGTGTGGCCAGGGCCTGGGCCAGCCGGGCGGCCAGCGCGGGGCGGGGCAGCAACGTGCCTGCCCGCACCCGGGGCGGCTGGATCTTGGTGCGGGCGAAGCTCATGAAGGCGATTCTGGATGGGTCAGGCGCTGGCGCCGTCGGCCCGACGGGTCGGCGTGGGGCGGATTCTGGAGAAACCCGCACGCCGGGGCATCGCCCGAAAGAGCCAGTGCGGTTCCGAAACAGAGGCCAGGTCGCCCGTGCCCGAGCAGCTCAGGCCAGCCGCGCCAACTCTGCCAGCAGCTTCGCCCGTGCCGCCGGATCGTTCACTGCTTCCGCCAGCCGGTTGAAGAACACCGCGCGGCTGTCCGTACCCGTGGCGGCGCGCTTGACGAGCACCTTGGCAATCGGCCCGACATGCTGGGCGAGCAGGGCCTGCGCCTTGTCCATGACGGCGTCGGTCAGCGGCCCGCCGATGCGGGTGCCACCGGCCGAGCCTGCCGTTGCGCCCTTGGAGCCCCCGGCCGACGGCGAGCCGGCCGTGCCGCCGCCCGCCGTGCGGTGCTGGCCCCCGGTGACGAGGCTGGCCTGGCCGAGGAAGGCGTCGCGCGCGCGCGGGTCGGTGACCTGCTCGGCGAGCTTGTTGTAGAGCTCGTTGATGTCCTGGCACTCGCGCGCGGCGCGGCGCACCAGCACGCTGGCCAGCGGGCCGACATGCTTGGCCAGCGTCAGCTCGGCCTGGCTGAGCTGGGCCTTGTCCCAGTGCGAGGGCGTCGGGGCGCTGGCGGTACCGGCTGTACCCGCGGTCGAGCCCGGCAGGGAGGCGCCAGACAGCGACGGCGGTGCGACGGTGGCCAAGGGCTGCACGGGGCGGGCGCGTGCCGGCGCCAGCATGACGGTCTTTTCCCAGCCGGTGTCGTCGATGCTCTGGCCGATGCTGTCGGTCAGCGCCTGCTTGAATTCCTCGGCTGTCGCGTAGCGGTCCTCGGGGCGCTTGGCGAGGGCCCGGGCGATGATGGTGTCGAACCAGCCGGGGCGCTCCGCGCCTTCGATCGTCGAAGGCGGCTGGGGCATCTCGTTGACGACCTTGTACATCAGCGCCTCGGTCGTGCCGGCGAAGGGCGCGCGGCCGGTGAGCAGCTGGTAGAGCACCACGCCGGCGCCGTAGATGTCCACGCGCCGGTCCATGGGCTTGCCCAGGAACTGCTCGGGCGCCATGTGGCTGGGCGTGCCGACCATGTAGTGCGTCTGCGTGAGGCTGGTGCTCTCGATGCGGGCGATGCCGAAGTCGGCCACCTTGAGTCGCCCGGCCGTCGTCATGATGATGTTGGCGGGCTTGATGTCGCGGTGCCAGACGCCCTTGTCGTGGGCATGGCCCAGCGCATCGAGCAGCTGGCTCATGATGCCGGGGATGTCGGTGTCCGTGAAGCGCACCTTGGCGCCGAGGTAGCTCGCGAGGGAGCGGCCCTCGACGAACTCCATCGCGATGTAGGCGACGTTCTCTGCGCGGCCGAAGTCGTAGACGGCGACGATGCCGGGGTGGGTCAGCCGGCCGGCGGCCTGGGCCTCGTTGCGAAAGCGCGAGGCCGGCGCGCCGGGGCTGTCGTCGTCAGCGTCGAGCTGGGTGCGGATGGTCTTCAGCGCGACCGTGCGCTGGATGTCCGGGTCGAAGCCTTTGTAGACGACGCCCATCGCGCCCTCACCGAGGATCTCGGTGATGCGGTATTTGCCGAGCTGCTGCGGGTGTTTGGCCGGATCAGGCATCGAGCAGTTTCATCGCTTGCACGACGCTGGCGCGCATGCGGGAGAAGGAGTCGGAGAGCGTCGCGATCTCGTCCTTGCCGCTGGCCTGGAACTCGGGCGCGTCTAGCTCGCCCTGGCTGACGCGGTCGGCCAGCGCCGACAGGCGGGTGACGGGGCGCACGACCAGCATCCACACCATCAGGTTCAGCACGATGCCGACGGCGATGAAGACGCCGATCAGCGACGTGATGAAGACCTTGAAGGTCTGGTCGGCCCGCTGCAGCGGCACGCCCAGCGGCACGGAGACGACCTGCGCGCCGATGACCTCGTTCAGGTTCCAGCCGAAGCCGTTGGCGGGGCCGTACTTGGCAACCATGGTGGCCGGCGCGGCCTCGACACTGCTGTGGCAGGCGAGGCACGCGGGGTCGGTGATGCGCAGCGGGCGGGCGATGTAAAGCGAGGGGCCGGCGGGGGTGTCGCGCGTGCCGACGGTTTCCTTCAGATCCGCCGAGGAGCGGAACTGGCCGACGATGTCGACCTCCCAGCTGGTGGCGCGGTCACGCGGGTTGGTGGGGTTCAGCGTCGCTTCTTTGTAGGCGAACTCGGGGTGCTTGGCCAGCAGCGTGTTCAGCACCTCGGTGGCGGCGTAGCTGGGCACCGTCTGCGGCAGGAACTCGCTGGCCATCTGCGAGGCCAGCAGCGGCTTGACCTGGGTGTTGGTGTAGGCGCGCACGGCCAGCGCCTTCTCCATCAGCATGCGCGCGCTCTCGACGACCTCCTGCTGGGCGTTGTTTTGCAGCAGGTTGCGGGCGATGTAGCCGCTCAGGGCGATGCCCAGGCTCATCACGAGCAGGTAGACCAGGTTGAATTTGGCGAGCAGTTTCATGGTGATGTGTTCCCCGAGGGCGGCAATGGTAGTGCGCGGACATGTCTGAGTGACCGCGTGCTTGCGCGCAGTTCCCTGGCGAAATGCACATAAAAAAGGGCGCCCGACCGGAGTCGGGCGCCCTGAAGAGGTGCTGGGGAGGGTTTCCTGCGGCGTCAGCCCTTCACGCAGACGACCTGCTTGAGGGTGTGGACCACGTCCACCAGGTCGCGCTGGGCGGCCATGACGGCGTCGAGGCATTCCGTCACTGCACCATGCCTTGGCGGGCAGCTTCCGCATAGCTCTTGAGTTCCTGGTCGTTCACGTCGATCAAACGGATGAACGCCTTGACCGTTTGATCGACCTCGTCCCGTCGATCAAGGTAGTTCAGCTTGTGGCCTATGCCGTGCAGCGCAGCAACCTGCACTTCCCTGCAGGCAAGTGCCAGCATCTCGCGCAAGACTCGCCAGACGGCCTCCTGCCAGCGAGGCTCTTGGCGCACGTGCCAGAAGGTTGGCCACACATCGAACCACATGTAGTTGACATAGGCGAGTTGTCCTCCACCAGAGCCGATGGGTTTGTGCATCTCAGCCAACCGCGGCGCAATGCATTGCCGCCAAAGCTCCGGCATGGCGTACATCATCTGCAGTGCTTCCTGGACCGGCACGCTGTCATCGATTGCCGCGAACGGCACGTCGCTGACCGAGTTGTTCATCACATAGGTCAGGCCCATGCCAACCTGCTCGTCGTTGTAGCTCGATAAGTCGTCGCCGGCGTTCGCGAAGAGTACGGTCTGGATTCGCGTCCACTCCAGCGGAGTGGCTTCGAAAGGAGGCTCTTCCACGTTCCAGTACCACTCTTGATTGAAGCACTCGGGGGTGGGGCGGTCAAACAGGTAGCGCAGCGCAGCGGCGTACAGCTCGGGCGCCAGACCGACAGCCTGCAGGCTGCAATCCGGCGTTGCCGCAAGACGGCGTCTCTGCGCAGGTGTCAGTTTGGTTTTCATGATTTCTCGATTTGAAGGGTAATGGTGTGGCTCCGCCACGCCGTGTCGGCGGAGCCCTGATCAACGCAGCTTCACCAGCCCGTTGAGCACCTGGTCCAGACCTCCGAACACGGAGATCTTGTCGATGCGCTCGGCCACGCGTTCCAGCGTTTCCAGCTCCTTCAGGCGCAGGGCGACGGGGTTGTCCTCCATCACCTTGGCCGTGTTGAGCAGGGAGCGCGTCGCCGCGGTTTCCTCGCGGCGGCGGATCACGTTGGCTTCAGCCGCCTTGCCGGCCTCCACCACCTGGGCGAGGATGGTCTTCATCTCGCCCGGCAGCACGATGTCCTTCACGCCCACGCCGTCCAGCTGCAGGCCGTAGCCGGCCAGCTTCGCGGTGACCTGGGCGGTCACGACCTCGTCGATGACCGACTTGTTCTCCAGCAGCTCGTCCAGCGTGCGCGTGCCCACTGCCGCCCGCAGGCCGAACTGCAGCTCGCGGTAGAGGTGGTCTGCCGGCTTGGCCAACTGCTCGAACGCGCGCAGCACGTCGACATAGCGCCAGGTGGCCGAGAGGTTGAGCCGCAGCGCGACCTTGTCGCGGGTCAGGATTTCCTGGCCCGTCACCTCCAGCGCCTGCAGACGCAGGTCCACCAGCTCGACCGACACGTTGCGGTTGAACTCCCAGAACGCGTAGGTGCCCGCCGTCAGCAGCCGCTGCACCTTGCCGTCCACGCGCAGCAGGCCGGCGCCGGTTTCCGGCACCTCGACCTGCAGCACGCCGGCCAGGCCCGTCACCGCGCGCGGGCGCAGCTGCGGTTGCGCCAGGCGTGCAGCCATGGCCGCGGGCAGTTCTGCGGACGCGCGCAGGTCGATCACCTCGACCTGCACGTCCACCAAACCACGCCAGTACAGGCGCCGCGTGGCCGGCGGCAGCACTTCGACCAACACGCCGTTCTCCGTGCGCAGGCCGACTTCGTGCTCGGCCAGTTCGACACGCAGGAACTCCGCCTCGACGACCGCCGGCTCCTTGGCCAGCAGGTAGTCGGTCAGCGGGTGGACGAAGGCCGGCTGGCTGATCGCGAACAGCTCGACGTTCAGCTCGTCCAGGCCGGCGAACAGCCAGTGCGTGCCCGGCTGCAGCACGCGCTCGAAATCGCCATTGCGCAGCAGGATGCCGCGCTCGTTCTTCTTCACAGTGACACGCTTGATCGTCATGGTGTTCTCCTTTTGGTGACGCGTGGTGATGAGGGTGCCGTTACAGCAACCCGTGCGGACGCCGGATGCCAGGGCCTGGTGCCACGGTGCGCGTTGAACGTCTACTCCCTGAAGGCGTCCGCGGCTGGCCGTGGTTGCAGAGCTCCGCTTGCCCGGCGCACAAGCGCGGGCCGCTGATGCGCGGTCCGGCCAAGGCCGGGGCGCACGTTCGGCGGGGGTGGTCTTGCGACCGGTTTTGGATTGGCGTGAAAGGCCAAGCTTGGAGCGGGAGTCGAACCCGCGACAGACGAATTGCTAGTTCGTTGCTCTACCCGACTGAGCTATCCAGTGGTGGTGAAGCCGGGACTCGAACCCAGCCCTTGCGGGACATCCTGTCCTCACCCGTATCGACCGATTCCGGCAGGGCGGCATGCGCCGCCGCGACGGGCAATGAATCCCGGCCGCGGCGCACCGGCGGGGCGTCAGAACCCCGGCCTGTGAGCCCTTGCCGTCCTCGGCAGATTCAAGAGCGCCCGAGCCGTCAGCTCAGGCGCGATCCCTTCGGCAGGCGGGCGGTCAGCCAGTCGTGCACGTCGGCACGGATGTGCCGGCCTTTGAGGATGAAATCCTCGAAGCGGCTGGGCACAAACGGCGCGAACAGCAGCGGCATGCGGGCCTCGTCTGGCGTGCGGTTGGCCTTCAGCGTGTTGCAGCTTCGGCAGGCGGCCACCGTGTTCATCCAGCTCAGGCCGCCACCGCGGCTTTCGGGTTGGATGTGGTCCACGGTCAGCACGCGCGCGTCGAACACCTCGCCGCAATAGGCGCAGGTGCAGCGGTCGCGCTTGACCACCTTGAGCTTGCTGAACGTCGGCGTCAGATCGAAGAGGTTGATCCTCGACGCGCCGCGCAGCGCCAGGATGGGCGGCACTTCCAGCATCGACTGCCGGCCGGTGATGGTGTTGAACCCGCCGCGCAGCACGGCGAGCGGCGCTTCGCCGGCTGACCAGACGACCGAGTCGGTGGCCACGTAGCCGGCGGCTTCCTCGATCGAGATCCAGGCCTGGGGGAGGCCGGTGATGTCCAACTGCAAAACGTCGTGCATGGTGACCTCCTTTCAGTCTGGGCACGGTGAATGAAGTGCGGTGCGCGGTGGCCTGAGGACCTGGAACGCCGCGGAAAGTAACGTAGTGTGGTGCCTGCGCAGGAATCGTGCCTGACCTGCTGGATTCAGCCGGCGTACCGCATCTGCGCAACAGATATGGCGCCGCCAGCGGGCTTCGATCCCGCGGCCTCCGGTTCGACAGACCGGCGCTCTCCCAACTGAGCTATGGCGGCACTTGACAATCAATGGTTGTCGGTAACGGGTTCCGACGCCGCCCAATCGTTGCGGCCGGTTTGCGCCTTCGAAGCGTGAGCTCGACAAAGGCTTCGGGTTGAAGGGTTGTGTTGGTACCCCGTGCGGGAGTCGAACCCGCCTCTTCGGCTTGAAGGGCCGAGGACCTCACCGGAAGTCCAACGGGGCGATGCAAAACCATCTCGGCTGTGTCCACACGCGACGCGGCTGGTTTGCGCAAACCAGGATTGCGTCGCTGCACGCGACAGGCGGCCGCCCGAGCGCACATGCACACCGGGCCGGCCGATGCTTGTGCGTGGGCACACCCGAGATGGGGCAGGGCAGCCGGGAGCGAATCCCGGCGCCTGCCAGTTTTGAGCGCGGCGCAGACGCAAGTCGACGCTGCACTCGATGCGAGTTGTGAAAGAGCAGTCGCTGCGCGTGCGCAGCGGCGCCGAGATGGCCTCGGCGGCGGAAAACAAAAGGCCCGGTTCCTTGGCAGGAGACCGGGCCTCTGAAGAGCGTGGAAGGGTGGCGCTAGCCGGGTCCTTCTCCCGATGTGTTGGTGTCATCACTCTCACGACCGAAGTCGTGTGCATAGGCGACCGATGCAGGCATGCCTGCGCGCTTCAAACCCTGCGCCTGCATCGGCAGCACGGCATCGCACCGGCTCAGGGAGCCGGCGAGGTCGATGACGGTGACGAGATGGCGGTTCATGGCAGGGCGCGAAAGCGGTTCGGTCGTCGGTTGGGGTTGATCTGCAAAGCTCAAGTCGTTTGAGCGAATCCGTGTATTGTGAAAACTGTTCACGTGCCGGTCAAGCCCGGCGCACCACCTAGAATGCATGTGAAGTGTTTTAACAACACTCAGTCCATCGCCCGCCCACCGTGTCCAGCCCTGCCACCATCCGCCGGCTCAACGCCCTCGCGCTCTTCCAGACCTTTGCCGAGGAGCGCATCACTGCGGGCGATCCGCCCAAGGGCCTGGAGGCGGCCTGGGCGGCGCGCATCGGCGTCAGCGGCGCGACCTGGTCCATGGCCAAGAGCGGCGCCCGGCCCATCGGCGACAAGCTGGCGCGCCAGATCGAGCACCATTGCGACAAGCCCGCGGGCTGGATCGACGAGGAACGCGAGCCCACCGGCCTCACGCCCGCCGAACAGCAGTTCCTGGCGCTGGCGCTGAAGACCTACCGCGGCACCAACAGCGACGGCCGCAAGAAGCTCAGACAGTGGCTGAAGGAGTCCAGCAGCGGCGCTTGATGCCACGCGGGGCGCTCACCTCGCGGTGGGCGGCGAAGGCAAGTGTTCTGAAGCGGCTCTGGGGCTGTGACGAATGCCGCGTTGCGGCCTCCTTGCCGCGGCCTGTCGCGCTGTGACAGCCATGCGTCAGCACGCCGGGCGGTCTCGCGCCATACTGCCGTCACCATGCGCATCCTGCTCGTTGAAGACGACGAACACCTCGTCGAAACCACCGCCCGCGCGCTGCGCTCCCAGGGTTGGGTCGTCGACTGCACCGCCCGGGGCGAGCCCGTGCCGCGCTCGCTGCGCGAGGACGCCTACGACCTGCTCATCCTGGACATCGGCCTGGCCGGCATCGATGGCTTCGAGACGCTGCGCCGCGTGCGTGCCGAAAGCATCGCCGTGCCGGTGCTGATCCTGACCGCCCGCGACGCCGTCGAGGATCGTGTGCGCGGCCTGGAGGGCGGGGCGGACGACTACCTCGTCAAGCCCTTTGCGCTGACCGAACTCGTCGCCCGTGCCCGCGCGCTGGTGCGCCGCAGCCAGGCGCGCACCAGCAACCAGCTGCAGCTGGCGCGCCTGCGCATCGACCAGGAGGCGCGCCGGGCCTACATCGAGGACGAGCCGCTGGCGCTGTCCGCGCGCGAGTGGGACGTGCTGGGCTTCCTGATGGCGCGTGCCGGCAAGGTCGTGCCCAAGGAGCACATCGCGCTGGCCAGCAATGCCTGGGACCAGGGCGTCAGCGACAACGCCATCGAGGTCTGCCTGTCGCGCCTGCGCGCCAAGATCGAGCCGGGCGGCGTGCAGTTGCGCACCGTGCGAGGGCTGGGCTACTTGCTTGAAGAAATAGGCTGACCTTGGCTGAGCCGCCGCGTTCCAGCCTGCAGGGGCGGCTGTTCGGCTGGCTGATGCTGCCGTTGCTGCTGGCGCTGCCGCTGCTGGGCATGGCGCTGTACGAGCAGGTGCAGCGCAGCGCGCAAGGCTGGCTGGACGAAGGCCTGGAGGACACCGCGCTGACGCTGGCCGGGCAGATCGACCTGCGCAGCGGGGAGCCGCGCATCGACATCAGCGCCACCATGGACCGTGCGCTGCGCTTCGACCGCCAGGACGATGTCTTCTACCTGGTGCGCTCGCCGCGTGGCGAGGCGATGCAGGGCGACGCCGGCCTGGCTGAGCTGCAGCCGTTGCCGCCGCCCCAGGTGGCCGGCGGTGCCTGGTATGGTGACGTCAAACTGCGCGGTCGCGCACTGCGCCTCGTGCAGTTGGGCCGCGACTGCGGCGGCAGCGCCTGCCAGGTGCTGGTGGCCGAAACCCTGCACAAGCGCGACGCGTTGCAGCGGCAGATCCTCAGCCTCGTTGCCCTCAGCGGCCTGGGTCTGGTGCTGCTGCTGGCCTTGGCTGGCTGGTGGGCCATTCGCCAGGGCCTGGCGCCGCTGACCGGCCTGAGTGCCGAGCTGGAGCATCGCGACCTGCACCGGCTGACGCCGCTCACGGCCCGGCTGCCGCGCGAACTCGTGCCTCTGCAGTCCGCCTTCAACCGCCTGTTCGAGCGCCTGAACCGCGCGGCCGGCGCGCAGCGTGAGTTCCTGGCCGACGCGGCCCACCAGCTGCGCACGCCGTTGACGTCGCTGCAGACCGAGATCGAGCTGGCCATGCTGGAGCCGCACGACCAGCGCATGGACCCGATGCTGGAGCGGCTGCGCCAGCGCGTCGTGCGCAGCGCCCGCCTGGCCCAGCAGCTGCTGTCACTGGCGCGGGCCGAGGATCGCAGCGTCGACGTGGGCCAGCGCATCGACCTGCGCGACATCGCGACCGAAAGCGGCCAGGACTGGGCCCACCGCACGTTGCCCTCAGGCGTGGACCTCGGGTTCGAGCTGGCCGAGGCGCCGGCGCTGGGTCATTCCTTCCTGCTGCGCGAGCTGCTGGAGAACCTCATCCACAACGCCGTCAGCTATGCCGGCGCCGGCGCGCGCATCACGGTGCGCTGCGGCAACGGGCCTCCCAGCAACGGTGAAGGCCCGTGGCTGGAGGTGGAGGACAACGGCCCCGGCATCCCGGTGGCCGAGCGCCCGGCGGCCATGCAGCGCTTTCGGCGCGGCGGCACCGCCACAGGCACCGGCAGCGGCCTGGGCCTGGCCATAGCGGCCGACATCGCCCACCGCCACGGCGGCCAGCTGGCGCTGCTGGACGCCCACGCCGGCCCGGGCGTGCGCGCCCGGCTCAGCCTGCCGCCGGTGCCGGGTTCGGGTCCAGCGCCAGCTGCTTGAACAGGTTCATCGCGACGACGACACGCCGCCCCGGCGTGGCCGGCACCTCGTGCATGGTGATGCCGGGGAACATGACCAGCGTGCCCGGCCGCGGCTGGTAGGCGCTGGTCTTGGAGAACACCAGCGGCGCGCAGCCAGGCTCGGCTTCGAGGTAGACCACGCAGCTCAGGTCGGCCGGCCAGTGGGTGTGGGCGCCGGCGTGGGAGCCGGCGTCGGTGCGGGCGACGGTGCCGGGCCGGAGGCGGCACCGAGGTCCGTCCACAGCGAGGCGTTGGTCGGGTTCCAGCCCGTTGACGAATAGTCGGTCTGGTTGACGAGTGCGCGGTAGTTGTGGCCTTGGTAGGTCACGACGGTGCCGGCCGTGTAGTAGGACGTCGGGCGCCCAGGCGGGGTAGGTCTGGGCCAGGGCACTCGTGGCGCTGGCGCCGAGTGCAAAGGCGGTGGCGGTGATGGCGGCGAGGCGGCGCAGCTGGTGCGCGGAGATGCCGATGGAGGGCTGCTTCATGAGACGGTCCTGTGCTTCAAAGCGTTGGCAAGGCTCGTTGAAAAGGGGAAATCCACAGCGGGGATCCCCGGCGGCTGGCCTGCCTCTCCGTGCAGGCTCGGAGCTGGCTTCAACTGGTATGCATCCAGTTTGCGACTGCTACCACCTCTTAAATACCACTTTGCAAACCAATCCAGCTGCCGTCACGGGTAAAAACCCGAGATCGGGTGACAAAACGTTGCCATGCCCGGGTTTCTAGGGGGTGGGCTGTCGCCCCAGCGTCGTTGCGCCAACAGGCTTCGGCCTTCGTCTCGGCTTGCCCTAGGGTTTGTGCTGCTGGGGCGTTGGACGGCTTGACGCACAATCATGAAAGCGCTTTCAAGAACATGCGAGACAAGTTTTCCATCCCCCGCCGCCACCTGCTCGCGGCCGCCCTCGGCGGCGCGGCCGGCCTGGGCGAAGCCAAGGAGCCGCCGCCGCTGACGGTGGCGGCCTTCCCGCTGGTCGACGTCATCGCCAAGGACCTGCTCAAGGGCTGGAGCGCGCGCCACCCCGAGATCCGCACCCAGGTCATCAGCCGCCAGTACGACGACCATCACACGGCGATGACGACGGCGCTGTCGACATCCGGCCATCTGCCCGACGTCATCGCGCTGGAAACCAGCTACCTGGGCCGCTTCTCGCTGGGCACGGGCCTGGAGGACCTGTCCGCACCGGCTTTCGGCGCCGAGCGCTTCAAGGACCGCTTCGTGTCCTTCGCCATCGAGACCGCCCGCAACCGCGAGGGCCGCATCGTCGCGATGCCGACCGACGTCGGCCCCGGCTCGCTGTTCTACCGTACCGACCTGCTCGCCCAGGCCGGGCTGAAGGAGGCTGACCTGACGCGGTCGTGGGACGACTACGTCGAGGCCGGCGCCCAGCTCAAGGCCAGGACGGGCGCCTACCTGATCGGCGACGTGCGCCTGCTCAAGGACATCATCGTGCGCGCCGGCACCCCGCCGGGCGAAGGCCAGTTCTTCGACAACGCGCAGCGCCCCCAGATCACATCGGCGCGCTTCGTGCGCGCCTTCGATCTCGCGAAGAAGGTGCGCGAGCAGGGCCTGGACGCCCGCGTCGAAGTCTGGATGAACGACTGGGCCGAGATGCTCAAGCGCGGGCGCCTCGCCACCGAGATGTCCGGCGGCTGGATGGCCGGCCAGATGGCCAACTGGGTGGCGCCGGGCACCGCCGGCAAGTGGCGCGTCGCCCAGTTGCCCGAGAACACCTTCTGCTCCTACGGCGGCACCTACTACGCCATCCCACGCCGCTCGGCGCCCGAGCGCAAGCAGCTCGCGTGGCAGCTCATCCAGGAAATGACGCTGGACCGCCAGCGCCAGCTCGACGCCTTCCGCTCCCAGGACGCCTTCCCGGCGCTGCTTGCCGCGCAGGACGACGCCTTCTTCGACCAGCCCGTGCCCTTCCTCGGCGGCCAGCATGCCCGCCTGCTGTGGCGCGACGCCGCGCGGCGCATCCCCGTCGTCAAGATGCACAAGCAGCACAAGTTCGCCGACGAGGTCATCAACGCCGAGCTCGACAACGTGCTGGAGTACGGCAAGTCCATTCCCCAGGCTCTGGCAGACGCCCAGGCGCTGCTCGTTCACCGAGCGAACCGCTGATGAAGTTCCGCATCCCCTCCGCCTGGGCGCCCTACGTCCTGGTCAGCCCTTTCCTGATCCTGTTCGCCGTCTTCGGCCTGTTCCCGCTGCTGTTCTCGCTGTGGCTGGCCTTCCAGTCCTGGGAGCCCACCAGCGGCATCGATTCGATGAAGTTCGTCGGCCTGGACAACTTCGTCTTCGCGCTGACCGACGGCTGGTTCTGGAAGTCGCTGCGCAACACGCTGTGGCTGGCCGTTGCGTCGGGCGTGCCCCAGCACCTCGTCGCGCTGCCGCTGGCGGTCTTCCTGCACCAGGCCTTCGGCCGCTGGCGCGGCCTGTTCTCGGGCGCCTACTTCCTGCCCTACATCACGTCCACCGTCGCCATCGCGATGCTGTTCGGCTCGCTGTTCTCCAACGACTACGGCCTCGTCAACCAGGCGCTTCACGCGCTCTTCGGCATCGAGAACATCAACTGGATGCGCTCGCCCGAGGCCATCAAGCCGGCCGTCGCCATCGTCGTGTTCTGGCGCTACGTCGGCTTCAACCTCGTGCTGTACCTGGCCGCGTTG
The DNA here is from genome assembly GCA_963422775.4 of uncultured Roseateles sp. Taxonomy (GTDB): domain Bacteria; phylum Pseudomonadota; class Gammaproteobacteria; order Burkholderiales; family Burkholderiaceae_C; genus Pelomonas. Next base: position 136,525 of record CAUJSJ030000037.1, on the reverse strand, counting down.
CAGACCATCCCGCACGACCTCTACCAGGCTGCCAAGCTCGATGGCGCCGGCCCCTGGCAGCAGTTCCTGCGCATCACGCTGCCCGGCCTCAAGCCCATGATCCTGTTCGGCGTGACGCTGTCCGTCATCGGCGGCCTGCAGCTGTTCGAAGAGCCCTTCATCCTGACCAACGGCAAGGGCGGCGCCGACCAGGCTGCCATGACGGTCGGCATGTACCTGTACCGCCTGGCCTTCGACTTCAGCGATTTCGGTGGCGCCAGCGCGCTGGCCTGGATCATGTTCGGCGTCATCGCCGCGCTGACCTGGTTGACCAACAAGGCCTTCGCAGAACGTGTGGTGAAGGCATGAACAAGACCTCCAGGTTCGCTGCCTACGCCATCGTCGGCATCGGCGCGCTCATCATGTTGGCGCCGTTCTATTTCATGTTCGTGTTCGCCACGCAGTCGCGCACCGACATCTTCAACGTGCCGCCGCCGCTGTTCTTCAGCGACGAGCTGCTCAACAACATCCAGGTGCTGACGACACGGCTGCCGTTCTGGAAGAACGTCGGCTGGAGCCTGTACGTGGGCCTGATGTCCACGGCGCTGACGCTGCTGTTCTGCTCCATGGCCGGCTATGCCTTCGCGATGCTGGAGTTCCGCTTCAAGCGTGCGCTGTTCGCGCTCGTCATGGGCACGATGATGGTGCCGGCCTTCATGAACATGATTCCCAGCTTCATGGTCATGGACGCGCTGGGCTGGATAGACACGCACCGGGCGCTGTACCTGCCGGGTGCTGCCAGCGCCTTCGGCATCTTCCTGATGCGCCAGTTCGCGGCGTCCACGGTGCCGCACGAACTGCTCAGCGCCGCGCGCATCGACGGCGCCAGCGAGCTGGGCATCTACTGGCGCATCGCGCTGCCGCTGATGAAGCCGGCGCTGGGCACGCTGGGCCTCATCACCTTCATCAGCTCATGGAACAACTTCATGAACCCGCTGATCGTCATGCGCACGGCCGAGAACTACACGCTGCCGCTGGCGCTGCGCAGCCTGTTCAGCACCACCAGCACCGAGTGGGGCGCGCTGATGGCGGGCTCGGCCATTGCCACGCTGCCGCTGATCGTCCTTTTCATCGTGTCGTCGCGCCAACTGATCGCGGGCCTGACCGCAGGCGCCGTCAAATAAGAACAATCCATGAATCCTCTGCACCGTCAGTTCCCTCCCAACTTCGTCTGGGGCGTGGCCACCAGCAGCTTCCAGATCGAGGGCGCGGCCTTTGAAGACGGCAAGGGCGAATCCATCTGGGACCGCTTCTGCAAGCAGCCCGGCGCCATCGCCGACGCGAGCAACGGCGACGTGGCCTGCGACCACTTCCACCGCCTGGAGAGCGACCTCGATCTCATCGCGTCGCTGGGTGTCAACGCCTACCGCTTCTCCATCGCCTGGCCGCGCGTGCAGGCGCTGGGCCACGGCCCGTTCAACCCCAAGGGCCTGGACTTCTACGAGCGCCTGGTGGACGGCCTGAAAGCTCGCGGCATCCAGGCCTGGGCGACGCTGAACCACTGGGACCTGCCGCAGGGCCTGCAGGACCGCGGCGGCTGGAACGACCGCGACACGGTGCACCGCTTCGTCGACTACGCCCGCCACGTCAATGCCCGCCTGGGTGACAGGCTGGACGGCATCACCACGCACAACGAGCCCTGGGTCGTCGCCGTGCTGGGCCACGAGCAGGGCAACTTCGCGCCCGGCATCAAGAGCCGCAAGATCGCCACCCAGGTCTGCCATCACCTGCTGCTCAGCCACGGCCTGGCCTTGCAGGCCCTGCGTGCCGATGGGGCCAATCGTTCCAACAAAAGCCAGCTCGGCATCGTCCTCAACCTCGCCTCCACCGTGCCCGCCACGGCCATGCCCGCGGACATCGCCGCCGCCGACCTCGCCGACTCGCGCGGCCGCCGCTGGTATGCCGACCCGCTGTTCAAGGGCAGCTACCCGTCCGACGTGATGGCCGAACTCGGCGCCGACGCGCCCGTCGTCGAGGCCGGTGACATGGCGGCCATCGCGCAGCCGATGGACTACCTGGGCGTCAACTACTACACCCGCTCCGTCGTCTCCGCCAGCGGCGAGGAGTGGAACGCCAAGGGCCGAGGCCTGCCGGTGTCCGACATGGACTGGGAGATCTACCCCCGGGGCCTGGCCGACCTGCTCGTGTTGCTGCACCGCGACTATCCCGGCCTGCCGCCCGTCTACGTGACCGAGAACGGCGGCGCCTTCAAGGATGCGACCGTCGTCAACGGCCGCGTGCAGGACGACGACCGCATCGCCTACCTGCGCGACCACATCGCCGCCGTGGCCAGCGCCCTGCAGCAGGGCGTGCCCATGGCCGGCTACATGGTCTGGAGCCTGATGGACAACTTCGAGTGGGCCAGCGGTTACCTGAAGCGTTTTGGCATCGTGCATGTCGACTACGAGACCCAGGCCCGCACCCCCAAGGCCAGCGCCGAGTGGTACCGCGCCTTCCTGGGCGACTGGCGAGGCTGACCCCGCCCCAAAGAACAAGATGGAGACAAACATGAACCGCACCGCCCCCGCCCCCCGCCCCTGGCGCCATCTGCTGCCTGCCCTGACCGCCGTGCTGACCGCCTGCGGCGGCGGTGGCGGCTCAGCCACGGCGGCACCGGCCGCACCGGCTCCCGCGCCGGCCCCAGCACCGGCTCCCGCCCCCGCGCCCTCCAACAGCTGGACGCTGGTGTGGAGCGACGAGTTCGACGATACCGCCGGCACCGTGCCAAAGGTGGCGAACTGGAACTACGACCTCGGCAACGCCGAGGCCGGCGGCTGGGGCAACCATGAGCTGGAGTACTACACCTCCAGCGCCCGCAACGCGCAGATGGACGGCAGCGGCATGCTCGTCATCACCGCCGAGAAGGCCAGCAACCCCGGGCCCTGCTGGAATGGCAAGCCCTGCGAGTTCACCTCGGCCCGCATCCACACCAACGGCAAGGTCGGCTTCACCTACGGCAAGGTCGAGGCGCGCATGAAGCTGCCCGCCGGCGCCGGCATCTGGCCCGCCTTCTGGGCGCTGGGCACCGATCTCGCGACGGCTGGCTGGCCCAAGTCCGGCGAGATCGACATCATGGAGTTCGTCGGCAAGACGCCCAACACCGTCTACGGCACGCTGCACGGTCCCGGCTACTCCGGCGCCCAGGGCATCAACAAGCCCTACGACCTCGGCGGCCCGGTCTCGGCCGATTTCCACACCTACACCATCATCAAGCGCGCCAACGAGATCATCTGGCAGGTCGATGGCAAGGAGTTCCATCGCCTCACGCCGGCCAACCTGCCGGCGGGCGGCACCTGGGTGTTCGAGAAACCCTACTTCGTCATCCTCAACCTCGCCGTCGGTGGCGACTGGCCCGGCTCGCCGGACGCGGCCACGGTGTTCCCGGCCCAGATGAAGGTCGACTGGGTGCGCGTCTACAAGGAAAACTGAGCGCCACTCGCCCGCCGGCCCGCGCGGATGGCGGCGGCCCGGCGGCCGGTCTCTTCAGCGCCGTTCGACAGCCCGGTTCCCGACCATGCCCCGTCTGCTCCCCGCTCTCATCCTGATCGCCGGCCTGCTCGGTGCGCCGCTCACTCACGCCACCGACGTGAAGACCGCCTTCGGCAGCTTCGCCGCCCCCGAGGGCCTCGCGGAGGTGAACCGGGAGGAGAAGCCCGACGCCAGGACCGGCAAGCCGGTCGGCATGGCCGTGCTGATGCGCAAGGACGACCCGAAGGCCGTCTTCATCGTCGTGTGGAGCTATGCCGAGCCCGACCCGGCCAAGCCGTATGACGTGCTGGACGGCGCCGTCAAGATCGGCAACCCTTTCGACAAGGGCCTGACGCGCGACGCCGCCAAGCCCGTGCTGGTGGGCGGCGTGGAGGGCGGTCGCTTCGAAGGCAAGCTGCCCAACGGCCAGCGCGCCGTCAGCTACGTGGCGGTCAAGAGCGGCTACCGCATCGTCGTGCTGCTCAAGGGGCCGCCGGGCAGCCCCTACAAGGAAACGGTCGACGAGATCGCCAAGGGCGTCGAGGGATTCGCGTGGGCCTTGCCCATGCAGGCGGCGGCTTCGGCGCCAGCGCAGTGACGGTGCGCGGCCGCGCCGCGCTACTTTTCCGCCGGCGGCGCCGCGTAGCTGACGCGATAGATCCTGCCGGCGAAATCGTCGGAGATGAGCAGCGAGCCATCGGGCAACTGCGCGATGTCCACCGGCCGGCCGATGACCTTCTCGCGCTGCAGAAAGCCTTCGACGAACACCGTGTCGCTCACCACCTTGTCGCCGTACAGGGTGATCAGCGCGACCCGGTAGCCGATCTTCTGGCTGCGGTTCCATGAGCCGTGCTCGGCGATGAACAGCTGGTTCCGGTAGGCCTGCGGAAACTGCTGCCCCGTGTAGAAGTGCAGGCCCAGCGAGGCCACGTGGGGGCCGAGCTTGGCGGCCGGCTCGGTGAATTCGCTGCACTGCCGACCCGCCTGGAACTCCGGGTCCGGCAGCACGCCGCCCTGGCAATACGGGAAGCCGAAATGCATGCCGGGCCTGGGCGCATGGTTGAGCTTGTCGGAGGGCATGTTGTCGCCCAGCATGTCCCGCCCGTTGTCGGTGAACCAGAACTCGCGCGTCAGCGGGTGCCAGCCGAAGCCGACCGAATTCCTGACGCCACGCGCATAGACCTCGAACTGCGTGCCGTCCGGGTTCATCCGGTGGATCTTGGCGTGCGGCTCGTTCTCCCGGTCGCAGCTGTTGCAGGGCGCGCCGATGGGGATGTAGAGCTTGCCGTCCGGGCCGGCCTTGATGATCTTCTCGCCGTGCCAGGCATCCTTGGGAAAGTCGTCCTTCACGACGTGCAATGGCGGCGACTTGTCGTAGCTGTGGGCGATGTCGTCGATGCGGCTCACGCGGAACCGCTCGGACACGAAGAGCGCGCCGTTCAGCAACGTCACGCCAATCGGCGAATCCAGGCCGCTGGCCACGGTCACGACCTTGTCGGCCACCTGCCTGCCCGTGCTGTCGACCAGCGCGAACACCTTGCCCGCGGTGCGCGAGGCGACGTAGACGATGCCCGAATCCGCCACCGCCATGCCACGCGCACTCGGGACCTTGTCGCTGAACACGGCAATCGAGAAGCCGACCGGTAGGCGGAAGTCCTTCAACTCCGGATAGGGATCCGCGGTGCTGCCGGCGGCTTGATCGCCACTCTTCGGGCGTGGTGGCGTCAGCAGGTATTCGGCCACGGCGCCAATCTGTTGTTGCGTCAGGCGCTTGCTCCAACCCGGCATGCGACCGTCGCGGGACCCCTGGCCGATGAACCTGGCCAGGCTCTCCTTCTTGGGTTCAACCTGGATCCAACTGGCGCCGGTCAGATTCGGGCCGACGCCGCCTTCGCGGCTGGCGCCGTGGCACTGCATGCAGTTCTGGGCATAGATGCTCGCGCCGTCGACGACCTGTGCGGCCCGGGCGCTCATGGGGCCCAGCAACACCAACGGCATCAGTCCCCTCATCAGCCTCTTCAGTGCGGATGCTTTGGCCATGGGAGATCAGTAGCTCAGCTTGATGAACGACACCGCCTGCCGCGGCAATTGCATCTTGACGACCAATTGCTGCTCACGCACCTGAAGGGTCTGGGGGCGGCCGATGGTGGCGAGTTTGCTGCTCTTTTCCAGCGTGGCAATCTGCGCCGGGCTGGGATTGGCGGGCGAGCCCATCTTTTTCCAGGCCGTGTAGGAGTTGCTGTGTTCCTGGTCAATCCGGTAGTGCGTCATCACCACCTTCTTGGCGGGTATGCCCTTGATCGTGATGCTGACCGGCGACCCCGCATCGATGATGTCGTCGTCGTGGTAATTCCAGAGCAGCACGGTTGCGCCCTGGGCATTCTTGGCGGCCAAGGCATTGATATCCGTTCGTTCACCCAGCACGCCGGATTTCAGAATGGAAGCGGCGTCGTAGGCGCCGTCGCCCGCGACCGCAACGCGGTTACCCGCCATCATGCCGAGCATGCGAAACACGTTCAGCACGGGTTTGTCCACGCCGTTGGTGGCCAGGTCGCGAAACCCGGCGAACCAGGGCTGATCCTCAAATTCGAAAGACCAGTTGACCACGCCGATCAGATTGGCGCCGCGGGCAGCAGCCAGGTCATATTCGCGCGCAATCGACGCCGCCGTGTAGCTCGCGTAAAGGGTGCCATTGCGGTAGGCGTTTTCCGGATTCGTCGACATGCCACAGGCCGCGCAACCTTCCGGGTCGGATTCACCAATGATGATCGGGATACCTTTGACCTGAGGGTAAGACTCGACGATGGCCAGGCCGTCGTCGATATTCTTGAAATGCGTCTTCATGCTCATCTGAACCACGCCGTTGACAACCTTGGGGCGGCCCTTGGCGTGGTAGCCCAGGAAATCGAGCGGCGCACCCTTCTCGCCCGTCGCGTGGTTCGTGTCGTTCAGGCAGTGCTGGATGAAATGGTCGAAGAACTTGTTGCCGTGGGCCGTGTGCGGGCCGCCCATGCGCGCGCTCGGCAAGGCGCGTTTCACTGCGTCGGCGGCATAGTCGTACATCTTGAAGTATTCCTGCTCGACATTCGGCGCAATCAGATAGAACCCATCCGGTTCATTCCAGAGCTCCCAATACCAGCTTTCAACTTCAGCCTGGCCGTATCGATCCACGCTGTGCCTGACCCACTGATAGATCAGCTCGGCCCATTTCTTGTAATCCTTGGGCGGATAGGCCCAGCCCGTCATGATTTCTGGATAAGGCGTGCCCGGTGCCCAGCGGTGCTGATACGGCTGGGGATGTGCCGACAGCGCTTCCGGCATGAAACCGATCTGCGCGAGGGGTTTCATGCGCCGTTCGACATAGGTGTCGAAGATCTTGTCGACGATGGTCCAGTTGTAGATCGGATTGCCGTTCTGATCCTCGCTGTACATGCCGGTCGAGCCCCATTTGAGCGCCGGTGTCCCGTCGCCCGACGTCATCAGATTGTGGGCGCGCACATATACCGGCACCGGGCTGAGGGCGGCCAGCTCGGACAGCAGTTTCTTGCCGTCTTTCATGTAGGTGTAGTTCGGCTCGTCATAGCCAAACCAGGCCCACATCGGCTTGAGCGGACCTTTGTCCGCGTCCAGGTCAACCTGCAAATTGACGGCTGCGGTGGGCTGTGAAAGACAAAGTGGCGGAGCCAGGAGCAGGCAAATCGAAAGAATGTGGCTTTTCATGTCTCTTTTGTAGTTGGGATGGGGCGATGCCGCCGGGAGGTTCTGCATGGCGCCACGGATATTCACGTGGGCGGCGATACCAGCACCGAGCGCGCACGATAGGCGCGGATGACGTCAAAAAGCCAGTCACATTTCCAGTCGCCTCGATACCGGATTCGATATCGGGTGCGCCGCGCGGTGGCCTGGGCTGGCCGGCTTCGCCTGTGGTTCGTGGGGTGCCGTCGCGAGTGGGTGCGGTGCGCTTCATGAGAGCATCGCCGGCCCCAAGCAGTCATCGGTTTAGCAGTTTGTCCTGTCGTCCCCCCATTTCCAGCGCCTTGCTCACCCTCGGTCTTTGCGCGGCCAGCGTCGCGGTGCCGGCGCAACCCAGCGTCGCGCCGCCTGCCCAGCCTGCCGCTCTGCGCAGCAACGAGGCCCTGCTCACGCTCGACTACCAGACCCTCAAGGTGCCGGGTGATCGGCCCCTGGACCTGCTGGGGTTTCATGCCTATCAGAAGGTGCTCGACGGGGTCTATGCGGGCGGCGGCTTCTATGCGCCGCTCTTCAAGGGCGAATACGGCGGCTTCGTGGCCGCTGACCTCGGCGTTCACGTCAGGCATCGGCTGGGCGGGCCTGTGTTTGCCACGGCGGGCCTGTCGGCCGGCGGCGGCGGCGGCGGGCGCAGCGTGGAGCACAGCAAGCTGCTGTCGGGCAGCGGCGGCTTTGCCAAGGGCTACGCGGGCTTGAGCTACGACTTCGGGGGCTTCACGCTGGGTGCCACGGTCTCCAGGCTGAAGTTCCGCCGGGCCATCATCGACAGCACCCAGGCCGGCCTGCTGCTGGAGGTGCCCTTCAGCTACCTCACCGGGCCGTTCTCCGGTCACGGCCAGCCGTTGCCGCCCGCTGACGACCGCCGCGCCGGGCTGGAGATGGGCGAGAACATGCTGACGCTGTCGCTCGACAACTACCGGCAGCGCTCGCCCCAGGGTTCGAACAAGGGCACGATCGGCGTGGCCGACTTGCAGTACGCCCATTTCTTCGGCGCCGACAGCTACTGGTTCGCGGCCCTGGGGCTGGGCTATCACGGCCTGCCCCTCTACAACCAGCTGCTGGGCGGCCTGGGCCAGCGCTGGCGCGTCACGCCCGACGCGACGCTCTACGCGCAGCTGGGCCTGGGCTCGGGCGGCTATTCATCGGAGGTCATCGACACCCGCTCCGGGCTGCTGGTCTATCCCAAGCTGTCCGCCGAGTACTTGCTGACGCGCGACCTGGGACTGGCGCTCTCCATGGGCTACATGGCGGCGCCCAAGGGCAGTTCGCGCAACCAGACCTGGGGCCTGAGCCTGACGCATCACCTGCGCTCCGGCAGCAGCGCCGAGGCGCCTGGCCCGGCGCACTACGAGGGTCTGCGCCTGTCGGTGCTGCACCAGACGGACCTGCACCTGAGCTACCGGGACACCAGCCGCCCTTCACTGCAAATGCTGGGCCTGCAACTCGACATCCCGATCAGCCAGCGCTGGTATCTGCCGCTGCAGGCTTCGGCGGCCTACAACGCCTACCTGGGCTATCCGGGCTATGCCGAAATCCTCGGCGGCCTGGGCGTGCAGACCCTGGTGCTGCCTGGCGAGCGCTTCCAGGCCTTTGGCCAGTTGCTGGCCGGCGCCAATGTGCATGGCAAGGCCGCCAAGGCCAGCGCGGGCGTGCGCTGGCTGCTGGATGAGCGCCTGGCGCTGAACCTGAGCGTCGGCCGCATCGAGGCGCGCAGCGCCGGCGGCGGGCAGTTCAAGGCCGACAACGTGGCGTTGGGCCTGGACTATCGATTCGCCATCCCGACGCGTTAGCAGGCCCCGGTCAGCCCTCGATGCGGTCTCCCGCCGCATCGAACCACATCGTCTTGCCCGCATCGAAGCCAAACCGCACCTTGGCGCTTTCCTGCACCTCGGGCTGGCCCGGCAACACGGCCGACATCGTGCTGCCCGCGCAGCTCAGCCAGACGACGTGCTGGTTGCCCAGCGGTTCCACGAGCTGCACCTCGGCTTCGAAGGCCTCGCCCGCACCCACGCGCACGTTCTCCGGCCGGATGGCCAGGGTCAGCACCTCGCCTTGAGGCCGTGACGCGAGTGCTGCCGGCAGCGGCACGCTGAAGGAAGGTGACGCGAAGACGCTGCCTTCGCCCACCTGCCCCTCGACGCGGTTGATGGCCGGCGAGCCGACGAAGCCCGCCACGCGCAGGTTCTTCGGCTTCTCGTAGACCTCTGCCGGTGTGCCGATCTGCTGGATGACGCCCTGGTGCATGACCACGATGCGCGTGGCCAGCGTCATCGCTTCCACCTGGTCGTGAGTCACGTAGATCATCGTGTTGCGCAGGCGGCTGTGCAGCAGCTTCAACTCGCGGCGCAGGTCGGTGCGCAGCTTGGCATCGAGATTGGACAGCGGCTCGTCCAGCAGCAGCACCTTGGCCTCGCGCACCACCGCGCGGCCAATGGCCACGCGCTGGCGCTGGCCGCCGGAGAGCTGGCCAGGCTTGCGCTCCAGCAGCGCGGTCAACTGAAGCATGTCGGCCGCGGCGGCCACGCGCTTCTCCAGCTCGGCCTTGGGCGTCTTGGCCATCTTCAGCGGGAAGGCGAGGTTCTCCTTCACCGTCATCGTCGGGTACAGCGCATAGCTCTGGAACACCATGCCTACGCCGCGCTGGCTGGGCTCGGCGCGGGTCATGTCCTGCTCGCCGATCTGGATCGTGCCGCCGCTGACCTGGTTGAGGCCGGCGATGGTGTGCAGCAGCGTCGACTTGCCGCAGCCCGAGGGGCCCAGCAGCACGAGGAACTCGCCGCTGTGGACGTCGAGGTCGAGGCCCTTGATGACCTCGTGGTTGCCGAAGCGGATGCTGAGGTCCTGGATATGAACGCGGGTCAAGGCTGTCTCCTGTTAGGGTCTGTTAGCACTACGGCAGCAGGCCGCGTTGTGGCCAGAAGGCCCGCGAACAAGGCGCAAACCGCAGCCGGGCTGGTTGCCCGGCGAGCATTTGCACCGCGGCGCGCGGGCCTTCTGGCCACAACCCGAAGGGAAGGCCAGCCGCCAGGGGCCACTCGGCGTTGCACCGCTTGCCCGCATATCAATGCGGGCGGCGCGCTGCGCCTTGATTCGCCCCTGGCGGCTGACCTTCGCGGCCTGCTGCCGTAGTGCTAGCAGACCCCGTGTTTTGCAAGATCTTGGCGAGCGTCTGCTGCGCCGTCTGTACGGGGATGTCACGGTTCCAGTAATCGCTGACAGCGCGTTCGAGCGCCGTCAGCTGCTCGGGGGCCAGCAGCATTTCGGTGTTGCCCACCAGGCGGCCGGCGTCGCGCAGCGCGGCAGCGCCGAGCTGGGCGCAGGTGTCGAGCGTGCGGGTGTCGAGGTCGGTCCGCACGGGCACCGATCCTTTGCGGGCGCTGAAGGCCAGTTGCGTGGCCGGCGCTGTTGCAACGCGGGCAAGCAGTTGCTGCGCGGCGCGGGCGCTGCCGTCCTTGTCCTTCGGGAACACCAGCACGTCGCCATCGACGATGTAGGGCGAGCGCGCGGAGAGGCCCGGCGCACAGCCGTAGTCGCGGCCGGGCTGCTGGCCGGCCGCGGTGAACTCGCCCTTGACCCAGTCGCCCATGAACTGCAGGCCAGCGCGGCCGCCGATGAGCAGCGCCGTGGTGTCATTCCAGCTGCGGCCGGGCGAGGCGGGGTCGACGTAGCGGCGCAGCCTCTTGTAGGTCAGCAGCACCTGGCGCAGCGCGTCGCCCTGCAGGGCCGCGGGGTCGCCATCGCGCAGCACGGCCAGGTAGAGCTCGCGCCCGCCCTGGTTGGCCAGCATCGCCGCGAAGAGATTGAGGTCCTGCCAGGGCTGGCCGCCGTGGGCGAGCGCAATCAAACCGGCAGCGCGCAGCTTGTCCAACGTGGCGAAGAGTTCGTCGACGCTGCGCGGCTCCTGCTTGACGCCGGCTCTGGCCATCGCGGCCTTGGAGCTCCACAGCCAGGCCGGCATGTGGATGCTGAGGGGCACGGCGTAGATGTGGCCGTCCACCCGCACCGCGTCCAGCAGCACGGCGGGCAGCACCTCGGCCCAGCGGCCCTGGGCGGCGAGGTCGTCCAGCGCAATGAGCTGGCCCTGGCGCGCCAGTTGCACGAACGAGCGCGACGGATTGAACTGCGCGGCCGTCGGCGGGTTGCCGGCCTTGATGCGTTCCAGCACCACGGCGCGCGCCTGCTCGGAGGCGACGACGGCCAGGTCGCGCCACTGGCCGCCGGCGGCGCGGTAGGCGTCGGCCAGCGCATGCATGGCGGCCGTCTCGCCGGGTGAGGTCCACCAGTGCACGACGTCCGCCTGCGGCCCGGCCTGGGCCGTGGCGGCAAGCAAGGACAGGGCAAGGGCGCTGGCGCGGAGCATGCCGGCATCATTACCGACAGTTAATAAACTTAATATCGGATTAACCATGAGGGCCGAGGCGACTAAAGTCTGGCACCCATGAACCTGCTTCTCGCCGAAGACGACCCTGTGCTGGCCGACGCCTTGCAGCAGCAGTTGCTTAACGCCTCGTTCAAGGTCGAGTGGGCCGAGAACGGCGCCGTGGCCGAGTACCTCTTGCGCAAGCAGGACTTCGACATCGCCATCCTCGACCTCGGCCTGCCGCTGGTGGACGGCCTCACCGTGCTCAAGCGTGTGCGCGAAGCCGGGCGCACGCTGCCCATCCTCGTGCTGACGGCGCTGGATGCGCTGGAGCACCGCGTCGCCGGCCTGCAGGCCGGTGCCGACGACTACCTCACCAAGCCCTTCGACTTCCCCGAGCTGGAGGCTCGCCTGCACGCGCTGCTGCGCCGTGGCCGCCCGGCCTCGCAGACCCAGCAGTTGCGCCGCCTGAGCCTGGACCGCGCCGCACGCCGCGCCAGCATCGGCGGCGAGGCGCTGGACCTGAGCCCGCGCGAGTGGACGCTGCTGGACCTGCTGCTCACCGAGCGCGACCGTGTCGTCACCAAGGCGCAGATCGTCGACGCCTGGGGCGCCGACGAAGGCGGCTCCATCGAGGTCTACATCCACCGCCTGCGCAAGAAGCTCGAAGGCTCGGGCCTGGCCGTGCGCACGGTGCGTGGCCTGGGCTATCTGCTCGAAGCCACGGCGTCGTGACTGTGCCTGCCGGCCGCTCGCTGCACCGGCAACTGCTGCTGTGGCTGCTGCTGCCGCAGATCGTGCTGTGGCTGGTGGCCGCCTTTGGGGCCTACCGCCTCGCCACGCGCCATGCCGATGAACTGGTGGACGCCAGCCTGCTGCAGGCCGCCCGCGCACTCGCCCGCCAGATCAAGCCCACGGCCAGCGGCCTTTTCGTCGACCTGCCGCGCTCGGCCCAGGACATCCTTGCTGCCGACCCCGAAGACCGGGTCACCTACACGGTCAGCTCGCCGCCGGGCCAGTTGCTGCTGGGCGATGCGCGCCTGCCGCCGCCGCCGGGCACTCCTTCGCTGAACGTGCCGGTGTTCTTCGACGCCACCGTGCCCGAGCCGATGCGCGTCGTGTCACTGGACCTGCATCTCGGTGCCGCCGGCGCGGCGGACTCGGCGTTGCGCGTGCAAATCGCCCGCTCCAGCGTGCCGCGAGACCTGCTGGCCCGCCGCATGCTGCTGGACACCGCGCTGCCGCTGTCGCTGCTGATCGCGCTGATGAGCATGGGCGTGTGGGCTGGCATCCGCAAAGGCCTGAAACCGCTGGCCGACCTGCAGCAGCAGATGGAAGGCCGACGCGCCGATGCACTGGACCCCATCGTGCTGCAGGCCGCGCCGCCCGAGGTGGGCGCGCTGGCCGGTGCCGTCAACGAGCTGCTGGGCCAGGTGCAGCAGAGCCTGGCCACGCAGCGCCGCTTCATCAGCGATGCGGCCCACCAGCTGCGCACGCCGCTGGCCGGGCTCAAGAGCCAGACCGAGCTGGCGCTGGATGCGACGACCGACCCGGCGCTCAGGCAGCGGCTGGAGCGCGTGCACGAGAGCGCCGTGCGCAGTGCCCGCCTCGTGTCCCAGCTGCTGGTGCTGGCCCGCGCCGAACCCGAGGCCGTGGCGGCCCAGGGCTGGGCGGCGGTGGACTGCGGCCGCCTGGTGCGCGAGGTGGCCGCCGACTGGGTGCCCCGCGCGCTGGCCGCCGGCTGCGACCTGGGCGTGGAGATCGCCAATGAAGGCTTGAGCGTGCAGGGCGTTGAGCTGCTGCTGCGCGAGGCGCTGGTCAACCTGATCGACAACGCCGTGCGCTATGCCGGCGCGGGTGCCGCCATCACGGTGAGGCTGCGCCGCGCGGGCGACGACGTGTGGATCGACGTCGAGGACAACGGCCCCGGCCTGGCGCCGGAGTTGCGCGAGCGCGCCTTCGAGCGCTTCGTGCGCGGATCGGCGCACGGCGAGGGCTGCGGCCTGGGCCTGGCCATCGCGCGCGAGATCGCCGAGCGCCACGGCGGCAGCGCCGAGCTGTTGCCCGCCGCGCCGCAGGGCTGCATCGCGCGGCTGACGCTGCCCGCCGCCTAAGTCAGCAGCTCGGCGACGCGGCCCAGCGCCTCGTCGATGCCATCAGGCGCCACCCGTCCAAAGCCCATCAGCAAACCGTCCCGGCCGGTCGCAAAGGCCTGCAGCGGATACAGCCCGACGTCCACCCGCCGCGCCAGCGCCGCAAGCTGCGGCGCCGCTATGGCCAGACCGGGCTTGAACAGCGCCGCCTGGTGAAAGCCGGCCTCTGCGGGCAGCAGCTTCAGCCATGGCGACAGTGGCCCGGCAAAGCCCGCCATCAGCCGCTCGCGGCGCAGCGCGTACTCGGCCACGCAACGGCGCAGATGCTTGCGGTAGTTGCCCTCGGCCATGAAGCGCGCCAGCACGTTCTGCAGCAGGCTGGGCCCGTGGACGTCGGCGAGGTGCTTGGCGTGCAGCAGCGCCTCGCGCAGCGCTGGCGGCGCGATGACATAGCCCAGCCGCAACGACGGCGCCAGCGTCTTGGAGAAACTGCCGACAAAGGCGACGCGGCCGTCCGTGTCCAGCCCCTGCAGACTGTCGCGCGGCTGACCCTCGAAGCGGAACTCGCTGTCGTAGTCGTCCTCGATGACGACGGCGCCCGTGCGCGCGGCCCAGGCCAGCAGCGCGCGTCGCCGGGCCGCGCTCATCGCCACGCCGAGCGGGAACTGGTGGGCTGGCGTCGTGTAGACGAGCTTGGCCTCGGGCGGCAGCGCGTCGGTCACCAGCCCTTGCTCGTCCACCGGCACGGGTGCGATGCGCGCGCCCTGCGCCTGCAGCAGCCCGGTGATGGGCGGGTAGCCGGGCGACTCGATGGCCGCCACGTCGCCCGGCCCGACCAGCACGCGGATGAGCAGGTCGAAGGCCTGTTGCGCGCCCTGGGTAACGATGACGTCCGCCGCCGAGCAGCGCACGCCGCGGGCATAGGCCAGATGCTCGGCAATCGCCTCGCGCAGCGCGGGCAGCCCGGCTGGCGGGGCATGCGCGCCGCCCTGGCCGAGCTGGCGCTGGGCCGCGTGCAGGTGGCGGCGCCAGTCCTCGTGCGGGAAGAGGGCGGGCTCGGGCGAGCCGCCGATGAAGTCCCAGCGCGCCAGCGGGTTGTTGGCAAAGCGCAGCAGCGGCACGGGCAGGGCCTGGAAGGCGGCGATGCGCTCGGCGCTGGCCAAGCGCACGTTGGTTGCCGCGGGCCTCTCGGTTTCAGCCGCCGGCAGCGCGCGCACAAAGCTGCCGCGCCCGCGCCGCGCCTCGATGAGCTGCTCCAGCGTCAGCCGCTCATAGGCCTCGGCCACCGTCTGGCGGGCCAGGCGCAGTTGCTCGGCCAGCAGCCGCGTGGGCGGCAGCTGCGCGCCGGTGGCCAGCCGCCCGCTGCGGATCAGTCCGCGCAGCTGGCGCAGCAGCTGTTCGCCCAGCGGCTGGTGGCGGTCGATGACGATGTGTAGGTCCACTGGCCTGGTGAATTTGGTCTGGATTGGACTGCTCGCGGCGGCGCTGGGAAATCAACATTCAGTCACCCGAATCAACCGCAACCGGAGCTTCTCATGACGACCCCCCGCATAGACTTCTACACCGCCTCTCCCGCCGCCCTCAAGGCCATGCTGACGCTGGAAGGTGCCATTGCCAAGCTGGGCCTGGAACCCAGCCTCATCGAGCTCGTCAAGATGCGCACCTCGCAGATCAACGGCTGCGCCTTCTGCCTGGACATGCACAGCCGCGATGCCCGCGAGGCCGGCGAGAGCGAGCGGCGCCTGTACGTGCTGCCGGCCTGGCGCGAGACCGAACTCTTCACGCCGCGGGAGCGCGCGGCGCTGGCCTGGACCGAGGCGCTGACGCTGATCACCCAAGGCCATGCCGGCGACGCCGACTACGCCGCCGCCACGGCCGAGTTCAACGAGGCCGAGATGGTCAACCTGACGCTGGCGATCACGACCATCAATGCCTGGAACCGCTTTGCCATCGGCTTCAGGAAGGCGCTGCCGGCCTGAGCCCCAGCAACACGGCGGCCTGGGCGGGTGCCCCGATGGCCTCGTTCAGCGTCATGCTGTCCAACTCGGCGAGGAAGGCCTCCACCGCCCTGGCCAGCCGGCGCTTGAGCCGGCAGGCCGGGAAGACTGCGCAGCCATGCGGGACCGTTTCGTCATGGCAGGCGACCACGGCGAAGTCCTTCTCGGCCATGCGCACGACAGCGCCGATGGAGATCTCGGGCGCCGGCCGCGCCAGGCGCATGCCGCCCGAGCGGCCGCGCAGCGTGTCGATGAAGCCCTGCTGGCCCAACTCCTGGACGATCTTGGTCAGGTGGTGGCGGGAGATGCCGTAGGCCGTCGCGATCTCATCGACCGTGGCCAGGCCATCGCCGTCGCGTTGCTTCAGCGCGAGGTACATCAGCACGCGCAGCGTGTAGTCGGTGTAGAGCGTCAGGCGCATCTCGGCATGGCCTTGTCTGTCTGGGGTTTTGGTTGGCAAATCATCTCTCGGCCAATAAGATGCATTAACAATACATGTTTACGCAAGCGTGAAACCCCTCGAACTGCCCATCATTGGCCAAACGCCTCGCCAGCCGCCCACAGGCTGGCCGCCGCTGCGCCTGGCGTTCCGGCCCTTCTACCTGCTGGCGGCGTTGGCTGGTGCGGTGCTGATGCCGCTGTGGTGGGCCGTGTTCACCGGCCGCCTCGCGCCGGCCTCCGGGCTCTCGGGCGTGCTGTGGCACGGGCACGAAATGCTGTTCGGCTTTGTCGCGGCCGTGGTCATCGGCTTCGTCTTCACGGCCGGCAAGACCTGGACCGGCCTGCAGACGCCGCGCGGCGCGCATCTCGCCTTCCTGGCGCTGCTGTGGCTGTCGGCGCGGCTGGCGGCGCTGCTCGCGCCCTACCCGGTGTTCTTCCTGCTGGACGTGAGCCTGCTGCCGCTGTGCGCCGCGCTGTTTGCCGACCTGCTGCTGCGGGTGCGCAACCTGCGCAACCTGCCGGTGGCGGGCGTGCTGGCGCTGCTGGGCACCGTCAACCTGGCGTTTCACCTGGGCGCCAGCGGCGCGTTGCCCATCGACCCCGCGTGGACGCTGCATGCCGGCCTGGCGGCCCTGGTGCTGCTGGAGACGCTGATCGCCGGCCGTGTGGTGCCGTTCTTCACGCGCAACGTGACGCCGGGCCTGCAGAACACGGTGCCCGCCTGGCGCGAAAAGCTGCTCGGCGTCCTGACGGCGCTGGCGCTGGTGGCCTGGCTGGCGGAGTGGAAGCTCGCCGTGCCGCTGCTGGCTGCCGCTGCGCTGCTGCGCGCCTGGCGGCTGCACAGCTGGCGGCCCGGCGTCACGCGGGCGCGGCCCATCCTGTGGTCGCTGCACCTGGCCTATGCCTGGCTGCCTGTCGGCTTTGCGCTGCTGGCGCTGGCCCTGGCGCGCGGGGACTCGATCTCGCCGGCACTGCACGCCTTTGCCGTTGGCGCCACGGCCGGCCTCATCGTCGCGATGATGACCCGCACCGCGCGCGGCCACACCGGCCGGCCGCTGCAGGCGGGCCGCGCGGAGACGGCGGCCTATGCCTTCGTTGCGCTGGCCGCGGTGTTGCGGGTGGGCGTACCGCTGCTGTGGCCGGCGGCCTACAACCCGGCGCTGCTCGTTGCCGGCACTTGCTTTGCGGCAGCGTTCTGCATCTACTTGCTGCGTTACGCAGGCTGGCTGATGTCGCCCCGGGTCGACGGCCAGGACGGTTGAGCGAATCCAGGAAAGGGGATCTCTCGTGAGCACCATTGCCATCCTGCTGTCGGCCTTCGTGCTGTCGGTCGTCGCGCTGCTGGTCTTTGTCTGGACGCAGCGCAGCGGCATGTTCGACAAGAGCGCCAAGGCGGCCGAAGTCATCTTCGCGGCGGGCGAGATCGGCAGCGCCGAAGACCCGGCCGCCGGCAGGGCTCCCGCGGGCGCCAGCGATGAGCTGCGGCAGCGCGCCCGCGCCGACGCCTCCACCGCGCCGCTGGTGTTCTTCTTCCTTTGCTGCGCGTTCGCGTGGCTGCTGGTGGCCTCCGCCGCAGGGCTGACGGCTTCCATCAAGCTGCATGAACCCGACTGGCTCGTGGCCCAGCCCTGGCTGACCTTCGGCCGCATCCGCACCATCCACCTGAACGCCGTGGCCTACGGCTGGGCGCCGATGGCGGGCCTGGGCATCGCGCTCTTCGTCATCCCGCGCCTGTTGAAGACGGAGCTGGTGGGCGCCAAGTACGCCTTTCTCGGCGCGGCGCTGTGGAATGCGGCGCTGATCGCCGGTCTGGGCGCCATCGCGGTGGGCGTCAGCGACGGCCTGGAGTGGTTGGAGATCCCCTGGCAGGTCGACATCCTGTTCGTCATCGGCGGCGCGCTCGTCGGCGTGCCGCTGGTGCTGACGCTGCTCAACCGCAAGGTCGAGCATCTGTACGTGTCGGTCTGGTACGTGGGCTGTGCCCTCTTCTGGTTCCCGGTGCTGTTCCTCGTCGGCAACATGCCCGGCTTGCACCGCGGCGTGCAGCAGGCCGCCACGAACTGGTGGTTCGGCCACAACGTGCTGGGCCTGTTCTACACACCGCTGGCGCTGGCCTCGGTCTACTACTTCCTGCCCAAGATCGTTGGCCGCCCGGTGCAGAACTACAACCTGTCGCTGCTGGGTTTCTGGGGCCTGGCCTTCTTCTATGGCCAGGTCGGCGGCCACCACCTGATCGGCGGGCCGGTGCCGGGCTGGCTCATCACGCTGTCCATCGTGCAGAGCATGATGATGATCGTGCCGGTGCTGGCCTTCACGGTGAACCAGCACCAGACCTTGAAGGGTCATCTCGGCGCATTGCGAACGTCGCCCACGCTGCGCTTCATTGGCTTCGGCGGGCTGATGTACACGGCCAGTTCCATCCAGGGCAGCTTCGAGGCGCTGCGCAGCGTCAACGTGGTGGCTCATTTCACGCACTTCACGGTGGCGCATGCCCACCTCGGGCTGTACGGCTTCGTCACGATGGTGTTCTTCGGCGCCATCTATTTCGTCGTGCCACGCGTGTCGGGGCGCGAATGGCCGTCGCAGGGCCTCATCGCCGCGCATTTCTGGCTGGCTGCCGTGGGCATCGCGATCTATTTCGTGTCGCTGACCGTGGGCGGCTGGCTGCAGGGTGAGGCCATGCTGGACGCGAGCCGACCCTTCATGGACTCGGTGACGCTGACACTGCCTTATCTGAAGGCGCGCACCCTGGGCGGTGGGCTGATGGCGCTGGGCCACCTTGTCTTCATCGTCCATTTCTTCATGCTGCTGGCCGGGCGCTCCGCGGGCCGCAGCGAGCCCACCCTGCTGAAGGCGCTCTGATCATGCGCAACGAGACCCAACTCCTCGCCGGCGGCATGGTCATGCTGAGCGTCGCCACCAGCGCCCTCGTCGTCATCCCCTACATGACCGTGCGCGACGCGAAGCCGCCGGACGCGCTCAAGCCCTACACCAGTGCCGAGCTGCGCGGCCGGCAGGTCTATATCGCCAACGGCTGCGTCTACTGCCACTCGCAGCAGCCGCGCGCCAAGAGCTTTGCGCCGGACACGGCCCGCGGCTGGGGCCGGGCCAGCGTCGCAGGCGACTACGCCTACGACACGCCGCACCTGCTCGGCACCATGCGTACCGGCCCCGACCTCTTCAACATCGGCGCGCGCCAGCCCAGCGAGCAGTGGCATCTGGGCCACCTCTACCAGCCGCGCGCCTATGTGCCGGGCAGCATCATGCCCAGCTACCCCTTCCTGTTCGAGGCCAAGCCCAAGGCCGAGGCGGGCGACGTGGAAGTGAAGCTGCCGCCAGGCTATGCCCCGCCCGGGCAGATCGTCGTGGCCAGCCACGAGGCCCAGGACCTGGTCGCCTATCTGAAGGCGCTGAACCACACCTACCCGGTCGTCGTCCAGCCGGCCCCGGCGCGCTGAAGGAGGAGACAGCATGAGCGAGCCCGATGTCTCCCCGCAGCAGCAGCGCGAGAACCCCGATCCGCACGAGCAGGCCCGGCCGATGCCTTGGCCCATGATCGCCCTCGTCGCGCTGCTGTTTGCCTTCTGCATCGTCTACATCACCCGCGCCGACATCGAGACACCGGCAGCCTGGGGCGATGGCCGGGAGATGGCCGAGCTGGCTGGCGCAAAGCCCGGCGGCGCGGCCAAGGTGGATGGCGCAGCGCTGTACGCGTCGCTGTGCGTGGCCTGCCACCAGGCGAGCGGCCAGGGCTTGGCGGGCGTCTTCCCGCCGTTGGCCGGCAGCGAATGGGTGCAAGGGCGGGACGCGACGGCAGCCGCCATCCTGTTGCACGGCATCAACGGCGCGCTGACCGTCAAGGGCGCCACCTACAACGGCGCCATGCCTGCGTTCAAAGAGCAGCTCAGCGACGAGCAGATCGCCGCCGTGCTGACCCATGTGCGCTCGCAGTGGGGCAACCAGGCTGCCGCCGTCACCACCGAAACGGTGGCCAAGGCGCGTGAAGAACACAAGGCCCGCACGGCCTCCTTTGCGGGCGACAAGGAATTGCCTTCTCATGACTGACAACCGCATCACCCTCGACCGTGCCGGCCTGCGCCGCCTCGTTGATGCCTTCTACGCCGACGTGCGCCGCGACGAACTGCTGGGCCCCGTCTTCGCGTCCGTCATCAGCGACTGGGAACCGCACCTGCAGCGCATGACCGAGTTCTGGAGCACGGTGATGCTCAGCACACGCAGCTTCAAGGGCAACGTCTACCAGAAGCACGTGGCGCTGGCCGAGAGCTCGGACGTGAAGCCCGAGCACTTCCTGCGCTGGATCACGCTGTGGCACCGGCACACCGAGGCCATGTTCCCTGGCGAGGCGGCGCGGGAGCTGCAGCAGACGGCCGAGGGCATTGGCCGCAACCTGTTCTACGGCTTCTTCCAGCAGTTTGCGCGCTTCGTCGTGCGGGACGGCGTGGCTGTGGGCTACGTGGCCGTGTGATGAATCGCCTCACGGCGACGTTGGCCGCCTGCGCCTTGTGCGCGGCTGTCTTCGCCGCCGGCGTGGCGCGGCTGACCGAGGGTTTCGAGGTCTGGACCTTCGAGGCGCTGCGCCGCTCGGCCGCGGCGCGCGGTGAGCTGCGCATGCCGGTCACGGCGCTGCGGGATGCGGCCGGGCGCCCGGCTGGTCTGGCCCCCGGTGCGGTCTATCTCGTGGACTTCATCTACACGCGCTGCGAATCGGTCTGCCAGTCCCTGGGCACGGAGTTCTTCCAGGCGCAGCAGGCGCTGCAGCCGGGCGACGGTGTGCGCCTGCTGTCCGTCTCCATCGACCCCGAGCGCGACGGTGCCGCCGAGCTGGCCGGCTACGCGAAGCTGCACCGCGCCGACCCCGCCCTGTGGACGCTGGCCGCGCCGGTGTCGCCCGTGGCTGGCGCCGACGCGCTCAAGGCTCTGGGCGTCGTCGCCGTGCCAGACGGCCTGGGCGGCTGGGTGCACAACGGCGCCATCCACGTTGTCGACGCTTCCGGCCGCGTGCATCGCGTGTTCGACTACGCCGACTGGGCGGCCGCGCTGGCCGAGGCGTGCCGGCTGGCCGCACGCTCATGAATCCGCTGGCCCTCGTCGAAAGCCGCATGAGCCTGCACATGCTGCTGGAGTTCCCGGCGCTGCTGGGCCTGGGCTGGTGGCTGGCCCGCCGGCTGCCGTGGCCCGCACTCGCGCGCATCGATGCGCAAGGCCTGTTCTCCGCCACGGCCGCCTCCTGCGTGTTCGCGTTCTGGATGATCCCGGCCGCGCTGGACCTGGCGCTGCTGTCCGGCGGCTTCGCGGCGGCCAAGTACGCGAGCTGGACCGTCGCCGGCGCGCTGCTGGCCTGGAGCCGCGAGCGGCTGTCGCCGGTCGTCACGGCCTTCTTCCTCGGCAACGCAGCCTGGATGCTGGCCACTGCCGGGCTGCTGTACCGCGACGCCGAGACCCAGCTCTGCGTGAACTACCTGATCCCCGACCAGCTCGTCACCGGCGCCGGCCTGCTGGCCTGGGCCGTTGCGCTGGGCGTCCTCGTCTTCGTCAAGCTCAGGCCGCTGCTTCAGGCATAGGCGTCGATGCCGTCGACAAGACGCTGGCACAGCCGCGCGTCCGTCAGTTTCTCCAGCCACCAGGCCAGGGCCCGGCCGTCGCTGGCGCGCCAGCCGACGAAGAGGGTGTTGGGCTCGCGCGGCACCGCCACCCTCTTGGCGACCAACTCGCCGCGGTTGAGCAGCGAGGCCACGCGCGCCTCCGGCAGCCAGCCCACGCCCAGGCCGGCGCGCTGTGCCGCGATCTTGGCGGCCATGCTGGGCACGGCGAGCGTCGCCTGGCCCGCGCCATGCCCGTAGGCGCGGCCATCGCTGCGGCGTGACGTGTCGGCCACGACCACCGCGCGGTGCGCCTGCATCTGCGCGGCGGTCAATGCGTCCTTGACCTTGGCCAGCGGGTGGCGCGGCGCCACGGCATAGATCCAGCGCATCTCGCCCAGCACCCGCCACTGCAGGCCGGCCAGCGTCGGCGGCTCGTTGGTGGCGCCGATGACGAGGTCACCCCGGCCGTCGGCAAGCGCCTCCCAGGTACCGCCCAGCACCTCGTGCGTGACGCGCAGGCCCACGCCGGAGTCCAGCGCATCGAAGTCCTGGATGACGGGCAGCAGTGCGTCGAACTCGACGATCTCGTCCGTGACGATCCACAGGCGGTCCTCCCAGCCCTTGGCCACCTGCGTGACGCGGCGCGTCAGCCGCTGCATGTCGTCGCGCAGCCTAGTCGCCTCGCGCACCAGCAGCGCACCGGCGGGGGTCAGCTGCAGCCGGTAGCGGCGGCGGTCGAAGAGCAGGGCATCGAAGCGGGTCTCGATCTGGCGCAGCGTGTACGACACGGTGGACGGCGCCTTGCCCAGGCTGGCGGCGGCACGCGTCAGGCTGCCGCTGGCCAGAATCGCTTCCATCAACTGGATCTCGTCGTCGCTGAGCATGTTCGAAAGCCTTGCACGAGTCGGCCAACGCGGCCGGACGTCAAAACGGGTGGCGAATCCGAGTATCGAGTCCACGGCAAACCCGCCGCGCACTCACCCAAGGAAACCATCATGTCCCGCTTCACGAACAAGACTGTCCTCGTCACCGGTGGCACCTCCGGCATCGGCCTGGCCGCCGCCCGCGCCTTCAAGGCCGAGGGCGCCCACGTCATCGTCACCGCCCGCCCGGGCAAGCAGCACGAGGCCGAAGGCTTCGAGCTGGTGGCGCTGGACGCCTCCGATGTGCTCGGCGCCCGTGCGCTGGGCGCCCACCTCGCCGCCGCCGGCCGCCAGCTGGATGCCGTTTTCGTCAACGCCGGCATGGCCGAGTTCGCGTCGCTCGCCGACGCCAGCGAAGACCTCTGGGATCGCACCTTCAACACCAACGCCAAGGGCGCCTTCTTCCTGATCCAGGCGCTGCGCCCCGTGCTGGCCAAGGGCGCGTCCATCGTGCTGAACGGCTCCATCAACGCCCACATCGGCATGCCCAACTCGGCCGTCTACGCCGCCAGCAAGGCCGCGCTGATCTCGCTGGCCAAGACGCTGTCGGCCGAGCTCCTGCCGCAGGGTGCCCGCGTCAATGTCATCAGCCCGGGGCCGGTGGCCACGCCGCTGTACGGCAAGCTGGGCTTCGATGACGAGACGCTGAAGCAGGTCGCCGCGCAGATCCAGGGCCAGATCCCGCTGGGCCGCTTCGGCACGCCGGAGGAGATCGCCTCCACGGTGCTGCACCTGTCCGCACCCGAGTCGGCCTTCATCGTCGGGACTGAAATCATCGTCGACGGCGGCATGAGCCAACTTTGAGGAGCACACCATGAAGCGCTTCATCTCCGCCCTCGCCACCCTGCTGCTCGCCGTGGGCGTGCAGGCCGCCACCATCGAAGACCGCAGCGCCACCGCCAACGGCGTGCAGTTGCACTATCTGCAGGCCGGTGCCGGCAGCGACACCCCCGTCGTGCTGCTGCACGGCTACACCGAGACCAGCCGGATGTGGCGGCCGCTGATCGACAAGCTGGCCGACCGCCGCATCGTCATCGCGCCCGACTTGCGCGGTGCCGGCGGCTCGGCCAAGCCCGAGGGCAGCTACGACAAGAAGACACTGGCCCAGGACGTGCACGCCCTCGTCAAGAACCTGGGCCACCGCAAGGTCAAGGTCGTGGGCCACGACATCGGCCTGATGGTGGCCTATGCCTACGCGGCCCAGTACCCGGACGAGGTCGAGAGCGTCGTGTTGATGGACGCCTTCCTGCCCGGGGTGGGCGACTGGAAGAACGTCTGGCTGCTGCGCGACCTGTGGCACTTCCACTTCCACGGTGAGACCGCGCTGCAACTGGTGGCCGGCCGCGAGCGCATCTACTTCGAGCACTTCTGGAACGACTTCGCGGCCGACAGGACGCGCTCGCTGTCCGAGGCCGACCGGCAGTTCTACACGGCGGCCTATGCCCAGCCGGGCGGCATGAAGGCGGGCTTCGGCTACTTCAAGGCCTTCGAGCAGGACGCGGCCGACTTTGCCGGCTTCGCCAAGGTCAAGCTGCAGCAGCCGATGCTGGTGCTGACGGGCGAGAAGGCGTCCGGCACCTTCCTCGTCGAGCAGGCGAAGCTGGTGAGCGCCAAGGTTGAAGGCGTCGTCATCCCCGGCTCGGGTCACTGGTTGATGGAAGAGGCGCCAGCCCAAACCATCCCACGCCTGGTGGACTTCCTGAACCGCAAGTGACCACCGGCGGTGCGGATGGCGACAATCGCGGCATTCCTGCGAATCTGCGATTGCCATGACCACCCGCACCGTCTTCGGCGCCTGCCCCCACGACTGCCCCGACACCTGCGCCATGCAGATCACCGTCGAGAACGAGCGCGTCATCAAAGTGCAGGGCCGTGCCGACCACCCGAACACGCACGGCGCGCTGTGCACCAAGGTCTCGCGCTATCCGGAGCGGACTTATCACGCCGAGCGCCTGCTGCACCCGCTCAAGCGCGTCAGCAAGAAGACCGAAGCGCCGGCTTTCGTGCAGGTGAGCTGGGCCGAAGCCATCGCCGACATTGCCGCGCGGCTGAAATCGATCAAGGACCCTCAGGCCATCCAGCCCTACAGCTATGCCGGCACCATGGGCCTGATCCAGGGCGAGGCCATGGCCGGGCGGCTGTGGAACGCGCTGGGTGCCGCCCGGCTGGACCGCACCATCTGCGCCTCCGCCGGCGGCGCGGGCCTGGCCACCACCTACGGCCACAAGCTGGGCATGCACACGCGCCACTTCGCCGGCGCCAAGCTCATCATCATCTGGGGCAGCAACTCGATTGCCTCCAACCTGCACTTCTGGACCTACGCCAACCAAGCCAAGCGCGACGGCGCCAAGCTGATCTGCATCGACCCGCGCAAGACCGAGACGGCAGACAAATGCCACCAGCACATCGCCGTGCTGCCCGGCACCGACGGCGCTTTGGCCCTGGGGCTGATGCACGAGCTGATCGCCAACGACTGGCTGGACAGCGACTACATCGAGCGCTTTGTCGACGGCTGGGACGAGCTGCGCACCAAGGCCCTGGCCTGGCCGCCGGAGCGTGTCGCCGAGACCTGCGGCATCAGCGCCGACGAGGTGCGCGGCCTGGCGCGTGACTACGCCGACAGGGATGTCACCAAAGAGCCCGCCGCCATCCGCATGAACTACGGCCTGCAGCGCGTGCGCGGCGGCGGCAATGCGGTGCGCCTCATCGCGCTGCTGCCCTGCCTGACCGGTGCCTGGCGCCACCAGAGTGGCGGCGTGCTGCTGTCGGCCTCGGGCTGGAATGCACCCTACAAGAACGCCAACCTGGAGCGCCCCGACCTGCTCGCTGGGCGCAACCCGCGCATGGTCAACATGAGCACCATCGGCGATGCGCTGCTGCAGGCCGATCCGCCCATCGAAGCCCTCATCGTCTACAACAGCAACCCGGTGGCGGTGGCGCCCGAGTCGCCCAAGGTGGTGAAGGGTTTCCAGCGCGAGGACCTGTTCACCGTCGTGCTCGAACACTTCATGACCGACACGGCCGACCTGGCCGATTACGTGCTGCCCGCCACGACGCAGCTGGAGCACCTGGACGTGCACACGTCCTACGGCCACACCGACGTGCTGATGAACCATCCCGCCGTTGCGCCGCTGGGCGAGGCCAAGACCAACACGCAGATCTTCCGCGAGCTGGCGGCGGCGATGGGTCTGACCGACCCCTGCTTCAGCGACAGCGATGAGGCGCTGGCCGCCCAGGCCTTCACGGCCGACATCGACATGGCCCTGCTGCGCGAACAGGGCTGGCTGCCGCTGCCCATCCCCGAGGCGCCGTTCGCCGAGGGCGGTTTCCGTACCCCCAACGGCCGTGCGCAGGCCGCCGGCGCGGATTACGTGCCCAACTACGAAAGCGCCCAGGCCTCGCCCGAGCTGGCGGCGCGCTACCCGCTGGCCATGATCTCGCCGCCGGCGCGCAACTTCCTGAACTCCAGTTTTGTGAACGTGAAGAGCCTGCGTCACATCGAGGGCGAGCCCCTGATCGAGATGCACGCCGACGATGCCGCGGTGCGCGGCCTGAGCGACGGCGCGATGGTGTCGGCCTTCAACGACCGCGGCCGCTACGTCGCCCGGCTCAAGGTCAGCAAGCGCGCGCGGCCCGGTGTCGTCAACGGCCTGGGCGTGTGGTGGCGCAAGCTGGGCGCGCAGGGCACCAACGTCAACGAGGTGACCCACCAACGGCTGACCGACATGGGCAACGCGCCGGCGTTCTACGACTGCCTCGTCGAAGTGGAAGCGGCTTGATCCGTCGCGCGCTGCTTGTGGCAGCCGCTGCGCTGGCCTTGAGCGGCTGCAGCGCTGTCGGCCACTGGGGCCAGGCGGCGGGCGGGCATCTCGGCATCGTCCGCGCCGCCCGGCCGGTGAGCGACTGGCTGGCCGACCCCGCGACGGCACCCGACCTGGCCGACCGGCTCAGGCTCTCCCAGCAGATGCGCGACTTCGCTAGCAGCCGCCTCGCCCTGCCCGCCAACAACAGCTACCGCCGCTACGCCGACCTCGGCCGCCCGGCTGTCGTCTCGAACATCGTCGCCGCGCCCGAGTTCGGGTTCCAGCTCAAGACCTGGTGTTACCCGCTGATGGGCTGCGCCGGCTACCAGGGCTGGTTCGACCGCGACGCCGCGGAGCGCCACGCTGCGGACTTGAAGGCCGAAGGCTGGGAGGTTCAGGTGCAGCCCATCCCCGCCTATTCGACGCTGGGCTGGAGTCGTTGGTTCGGCGGCGACCCGCTGCTGAACACCTTCATCCGCTACCCCGAGGGCGAGCTGGCGGCCATGATCTTCCACGAGCTGACGCACCAGCGCGTCTACACCGCCGACGACACCGGCTTCAACGAGGCCTACGCCAGCGCCGTCGAGCTGCTGGCCGCACGCGAATGGCTGGCGGCCAAGCCTGAGGCGCTGGCCGCCTTTGACGCTGGCCGGGCGCGGCGGGCGCGATTCCTGGCGCTGGCGAGGGAAGGGCGGGAGCGGCTGCTGGCCGTCTATTCCGGCCCGACCGAATCGCGCGCCGCAGCCAAGGCCGCCGTCATGGCCGAACTGCGTGAGCGCGCACCCAGGGAGGCACCGGGCTACGAGGCCTGGTTCCAGCGCGCCAACAACGCGAGCTTCGCCATCCTGTCGGCCTATGACGAGCTGGTGCCGGCCTTCCTGCGCATGTTCGAGCGCGAGGGGCGGGACTGGGTGAAGTTTCACGCCGCCGTCGAGCGCCTGAAGCCGCTCGAACGCGAGCAGCGGCGGGCTACATTGCGGGGCCTTGAAGGAGGCTCCGATGACACTGACCCTGCGCCGCGTCAAACCCGCTGACGCCGCTGCCATCGCCGAACAATTCGCCGACCCGGATGTCTTCGGCGGCACGCTGCAATTGCCTTTCGCCAGCGAGGAGATCTGGACCCAGCGCATCGCCGGCATGAACCCGCCGGCGCCGGGCTCTAACGAACTCGTGCTGGCCGCCGTGCTCGACGACAAGCCCGTGGGCCTCGCCGGCCTGCACCCGGTGGGCCCGTCGGTGCGCCGCCGCCACGCGATGGGGCTGGGAATCACCGTCGCCAAGGCCAACCAGGGCCAGGGCGTCGGCCAGGCGCTGATGACGGCGCTGCTGGACTACGCCGACAACTGGGCGCAGGTCCTGCGCATCGAGCTGACGGTCTATCACGACAACCAGCGTGCCATCCGGCTCTACAAGCGGTATGGCTTCGGGCCGGAAGGGCGGCTCAAGGCGTATGCGCTGCGCAATGGCGCTTTTGAAGACGTGGTGACGATGGCGAGGCTGCATCCGAGGCAGCCGTTGGTGAGCCGCAGTAGTTAAGGCCAGCGTGGCGGAGTGGTGGGAAGAGATTGAACCCGGCGATAGAACGCGGGCGCCAAGTGGTCGTGAACGAGAACTCTCCTGTTCACTATGAGTTCTTCTTCCATAGCGACGAAGGCGTCGCGGTATTCACCGCTCAAAGCGAGCAGCAGATGCTCATCAAGTGGAGGCCCTATTTCCGCCTCATGGATCAGCCCATTCACCTTGCTGTTGCAGCGAAACACTGCCTGATGTGCAGCAGACAGCTTTGGAAAGTAGAGGCGTACAAGCATCAAGATCTTCTTATGAAGATCTAGCCCTTGACGCTCTACGGAGCTGCCGGTGATCTTGGGCCTATTGAAAGGCGTAGCCGATACGAGAGGCAAAGCTTCTTCGATTCGCTTGACGTTGTGCGCTGAGACTTCGTTCAGCGCCAAGTAGAGTTCTTCGAGCTTCTTGGTGAGGAGGTCTGTTCGGGCCCGTCTCCCCAATATCCATTGAGTCAACGCTGCTACTGCCAAAGTGACGATTGCTGCCAAAACGGCCGTAAGGCTCGCTACTGCACCTGGAGGCGCCGCAGCGAGCCACGCAACGAGAGCAGACATTGATGCCATAAATCGAGCGTCAAGAAAAAGCCACTCAAGGCAACGCCTGCCCCCGCGCCGCCACATACAGCCGATACCACTCATCCCGGCTCAGCTGAATCCTTGTCGCATCGGCGCAAGCCCGGATCCGCTCCGCATTGCCGCTGCCGATGATGGGCTGAATGCCCGCCGGATGCCGCAGCAGCCAGGCCAGCAGCACCGCGTTCGCCGTCGTGCTGTGCGTCTCGGCAATCTCATGCACGACCTTGGCGGCAGCCGACGCCGCCGGATCGTTGAACCGCCCCTGCGCCAGCGAGCCCCAGGCCTGCAGCTGCACGCCGTGCTGCTGCGCATACTCCAGCGTGCCGGCCCAGGCGATGCCGCCCGGCCGTGTGGCGGCCTGCGGGTCGTTGAAGGTGGTGCCGACGTCGATGGCGTCCAGCTTGGCCAGGCTCAACTCCAGCTGGTTGGCGACGATGGGTTCACTGAGCGCCGTCTGCAGCCAACGCATCTGGCCGGCGTGCATGTTGGACACGCCGAGATGACTTACCTTCCCGGCCGCCTTGAGCCGGCCGAACGCGCGGGCGACTTCGGCGGGTTCCATCAGCGCGTCGGGGCGGTGAAGCAGCAGGATGTCGATGCGCTCGACAGCCAGGCGCTTGAGGATGCCGTCGACGCTGTGCTCGATGTACTCGGCGCTGAGGTCGTAGCGGCCGGGGTTGGTGTCGTCGCCGAAGCGGATGCCGCATTTGCTCTGCAGCCGGATCTTGGCGCGCAAGCCTGGGTCACGCTTGAGCAGTTCGCCGAACACGGCTTCGGACTTGCCGCGGCGGTAGATGTCGGCGTGGTCGAAGAGCTTGATGCCGATGCTCAGGGCTGCTTCGACGGCGGCATGCGCCTGGGCAATGTCGGCCTCTGTGACGGGGCCACCGCCCCAGTCGCCGCCCAGGGCCATGCAGCCGTAGACCAGGGGGCCGACGTCGCGGAGGTGGGTGTTGAGCGGCAGCGTTCGGGACATGATTTGCAGATCAGGCGATGGACGTCGGGCCGGAATCATGCGCCAGCGCGTGCTGGTTACGCCAGCCGAACAGGCCGGCCAGCGCCGCTGCGAGGCCGGCCACGACGGCGGTGATGCTGGCGATGCGCAACAGGCGGCGGCGTTGCTGGCGGGTCAGCATGGCCTTTCGCGCGGGGCTGTGGGCGAGGTCGTGCATCAGCGTGATCTCGTGCTGGCGTTCCTCGATGGCGCGCGCGAGTGCGTCGCCATGTTCCATGCGGCGGGCGAGGTCGCGCACGGCGTCCAGCTCGCGCTGTCGGATGCGCAGCCCCGGCGCCTTCAGCGGGCTGCCCAGTGCACGGGCGCGCAGGAACAGGGCCTTGGCGGCAAGGCGGTCGGGCTGGCAGCCCCAGCCGGCGTCCAGGCAACTGGCGAGGTTGAAGGTGGCGTCGGCATGGCCTTGTGACGCGGCGGCCGTGTAGAGGGCGACGCCGCGCGCGGCGTCCGGATCGCCGCCCCAGCCGGCGACGAGCATGCGGGCAAGGTGGAACTTGCCGGTCAGGCTGCCCTCGGCCGAGGCGCGCTCCAGGCGCTCGCGGGCCTGCACCGGTTCGCGCGGCAGGCCCAGGCCTTCGAGCTGGCAGAAGGCGAACAGGGCCAGGCCTTCGGCGTCGCCGGAGTCGGCGGCGACGCGGAACCAGTAGACGGCCTGCTCATGATCGGGCTCGACGGCGCGGAAATACGTCAACCCCTCGGTGAGCGGGTCGAGGGTGTGCGGGTCGGGGTCGACAAGGCGCATGGTTCCTCCCTGGACGGCGGGCGGGCTTGTTTGCCCGGCTTTTGCGGCGCGAAGTATGCGGGCAAATGCAGTCGCGGCGTTAGAGTGCGCTGCACGAGACAAGGAGCGCCGCAGATGGCCGAAATCCGCATCCACCGAGACCATGCCCTGGGCCTGAAGAAGGCGCGCGCGATTGCCTGGAAATGGGCCGAGCAGGTCGAAGAAAAGTTCGACATGGAATGCACGGTGCTGGAGGGCGAGTTCAGCGACACGGTGGAGTTCACCCGCAGTGGCGTGAAGGGTGAGCTGACGGTGGCGCCCTACCACTTCGAGCTGGTGGCGCAGCTCGGCTTCTTGCTCGGCGCCTTCAAGAAGACCATCGAGGGCGAGATCGAAAAGGAGCTGGACTCGCTGCTCGAGGCGAGCGCCAAGAAGAAGGCGCCCGCCAAGAAGAAACCAGCCTGAATGCTGGTTGCCGGCGGCGTAGTGCATGAAGCGGCCCGCCGAGTTCCGGGCCGCTCCCAAGCCGGCCGGGAGGCGATGTGCTAGTCGGTCAATCCGGCAAGCATCGCCGTCCCCTCGGGGGCTGAGGCCGGGCACATGGCGCCCTGTGGGCGCCATGTGCCTGCCGAACGGTTGCGGCCTGGCCGCGGCGCGGTCTGCAAGACCGACCAGGCAGGTCGAACGGCGTTCAGCGCGGCCAGACTGGGCGAGGGGCCAACTACTTCAGCGATTCGATCAGGTCGATGTACTGCTGCATCGCGTCGTCGCTGCCGGTGCCCTTGAGTTCATTCCAGGCATCCCACTTGGCGCGGCCGACCATGTCGGTGAAGCCGGGGCGCTTGCCGTCGACGTCGCCGGCGCTGCCTTGCTTGTAGAGCGCGTACAGCTTGAGCAGCGTCATGTTGTCCGGCCGCTCGGCCAGGTTCTTGGAGTCGGCAACGGCGGCTTCGAATTGGTCTTTCAGGCTCACGGGGTTCTCCAGGCTGATCAGGGGCGTCGATTCTCATGACAATCGGTCGACGGGCCGCCGAGTTTAGGCCCGG
Organism: uncultured Roseateles sp.; assembly: GCA_963422775.4. GTDB lineage: Bacteria > Pseudomonadota > Gammaproteobacteria > Burkholderiales > Burkholderiaceae_C > Pelomonas. Next base: position 105,128 of record CAUJSJ030000037.1, on the reverse strand, counting down.
CCAATAACGAATCCGAGGAGACGCAGTGGGCCAGTTGAGCGAACGCATGTCTAAGGTGGATACCGCCTGGCTGCGCATGGACACCGAGGCCAACCTGATGATGATCGTCGGGGTCTGGTCCATCCGCCCTGGCATCACGCTGACCGCGCTGCGCGAGCGCGTGGCCGAGCGGCTGCTGCAGTACCCGCGCTTTCGGCAGAAGGTCGTCGACGACGTGCTGCTGGGCGCGCAGTGGGTGGTGGATCGTGACTTCGACATCGCCCGCCATGTCATCGCCGAAGTGCCGCTGCCCATGCCTGGTGAGTCGCGCGAGCAGGTGCTGCGCGAGCGCGTCGGCGAGCTGTGCTCTGAAGCGCTGGACCCGGCCCATCCGCTGTGGCAGTTCCAACTCATCGAGGACATGGGCGACGGCACGAGCGCGCTGATCGCCCGCATCCACCATTGCATTGCCGATGGCATCGCGCTGATCGCCGTCATGCTGTCCATCACCGACGGTGGCAAGGCGCCGCCCCAGCGCGCGGCCAAGGCCCCGGAGGAGCACCAGGAGACGGACTGGCTGCTCGACGCCTTCCTGCGGCCGATGACCAACATGACCGTCAAGGCCATCGGCCTGACCGGCAAGGGCGTGGGCAAGGGTGTGGACGCGATGATGAGCGGCGCCACGCCGATGGATTCGTCGCTGGAGATGGCACGCATGGGCTACCAGGCGGTGTCCGACGTGGCGGCGTTCGCGCTGATGCCGGACGACTCGCACACGCGGCTGAAGGGCAAGCCGGGCGTGGGCAAAACGGTGGCCTGGGACGACAGCCTGTCGCTGGATGAGGTCAAGGCGGTGGGCAAGGCGCTGGGCGCGTCCATCAACGACGTGCTGCTGGCCTGCGCGGCCGGCGCCATCGGAAAGTATCTTGCCGACAAGGGCGAGGACCCGGCGGGCAAGGAGATCCGCGCGATGGTGCCGGTCAACCTGCGCCCGCTGGAGCACGCCTGGCAGCTTGGCAACCGCTTCGGCCTGGTGCCGCTGGTGCTGCCCATTGGCATCGAGAACCCGGTGGAGCGGCTCTACTCCGTTCGCGCGCGCATGAGCGAACTCAAGGGCAGCTTCCAGCCGGTGATGGCCTTCGGCCTGCTGTCGGTGGCAGGCCTGTTGATCAAGCCGGTGCAGCACGCGATGCTGAACATCTTCGCGAGGAAAGCCACGGCCGTGATGACCAACGTGCCCGGCCCGGCCGAGGCGCTGAAGTTCTGCGGTTCGACGGTCGAGAAGGTGATGTTCTGGGTGCCGCAGTCCGGCGACATCGGCATGGGCGTGAGCATCCTGACCTATGCCGGCCGCGTGCAGTTCGGCCTCATCACCGACACCGGCCTGTGCCCCGACCCCGAGGCCATCATCGCCAACTTCGCGCCCGAGTTCGAGAAGCTGCTGCTGCTGTCGCTGATGCTGCCCTGGGGCGGGGACGAGGCCTGAAGCCTCACTTCGGCTTGGTGGTCGCCGCTGTCGCGCCAGCCGGCTTCTTGGCCTTGGGCTTGCCGGCTGCGGTGGGGTAGGCCATCGCGACGGTGCCCGGATCGGCCTTTTCGAGGTAGGCCGCGTACTGCGCTTCGTCGCAGGGCTTGGCGTCGTTGTAGTAGCGGCTGTCGCCCTTGGTGCGCTCGCCGGTGAAGGCGGGGCCTGGGCTGCCCGGCGGGTAGTAGGCGCTGTAGCTGGCGTAGCTCTGCGCGCAGCCGTCGCGCAACGTGGCCTGGGCGTGGTCCGCAGGCGTGTTGGCGGCGAGGGCGGGTAGGGCGGACACCAGAGCGGCAAGGGTGGCGGCGAGGGCTCTCATGGTGGACCTCCTTACGTGCTAGGGAGAAACCAGAGGTTACGCCTTGGCGCGTGCAAATGCACCTTTTTCGCGCGCATGAAAAAGGCCGCCCTGGGGCGGCCTTTCGCGGACCAACTGCAGCTCAGAGGCGGAAGGGCTCGGCCTTCTTCTTGGCAGTCGGGCGGCCGGCGGCGGTCGGGTAGGCAGTCATCACCTTGGCGGGGTCGGCCTTGTCCAGGTAGACGGCGTACTGCTGCTCAGTGCAGGCCAGCAGCTTGCCCGGCTTGGCTTCGCCCTTGTACTTGCCGTTGGCGTAGACGAACTGGTACTCGTTGGCAGCGACCGGCGTGGCGATGCTGCTGGTGTCGGTGTAGCTCTTGGCGCACTCGGCGCGCAGTTCGGCCTGCTCGGGCGTGGCGTTGTTGGCGGCCTGGGCGGCGAAGACGGTCACGACGGCGAAAGCGGGGATCAGGAACTTCATGGCGCGGTCTCGTTTGGGGGTGGCTGATGGGTGCGAAGCTTACGCCGCGACGCCTGGACTTGCACCCCCGAAAGCGCGGGAGAGCGGGTCGTGACGGAGTTCACGACCCGTGGGATCCGCCGTGAATTACTTCTCGATCATGCCTGGCGGCCTGCATGCCGCCAGGCGTTCGTGAGGTGTCGGACAGGACGCAGGTCCTGTCCTCTGTCCCCTCTCACTCCTCCAGCTCTTCCTTCGCGAGCTCGATGTCGAGCAATTCCATCGCGTCCATCGCCTGGCAGGCGGCCGCGTCGGCGTAGAGCTTCTCGGCCTCCTTCATGCGCTTGTCGCCCTCCAGCATGACGAGGCCGTTGGCGCGCTCGATCATCGCGATGGCGCTGGCCGGGTTGAGCTTGATGGCCTGCTCGAACATCTTCAACCCCGTGGCCGTGTCGGCGCCCTGCGTGCGGCCCAGCAGCTTGCCGACCTTGTCGATGACCTCGGCATGGAAGGCGCCCAGTGCGATGTGGGCGTCGGCATGCTTGGGCGCCAGCGTGATGGTCGTCTCCAGCGCGTTCTTGACCTTGCTGCCCAGGCCTTGAGCGAGCGCCTTGGCCACGCTGATGCCCTGGCCGTAGCGGCCGATCGCGTAGGCCTGCCAGTAGTAGGCGTTGGGGTTCTTGGGCTCCTCGCCCTGCTGCGCTTCGGCGCGCTCGGCGATCTCCAGGAACATCTCCAGCTTCACCTTCTCCTTCTTCTCCAGGTAGTTGGCGTAGATGCCCTGGGCCTTGTTGGCGACGGTGATGCCGGCGCCGCCTGCAGCCAAACCCGCGTCGTAGGCGGCCTGGAAATCACCAGCGTGGAAATGGATCCAGGCCTGCTGGACGGCGGCGTCCTTGGGAAGGGGTTCCGCGTCGCCGGCGTGCAGCCGGGCCCAGTGCTTCTTTAACGTGGCCGGCGTGTAGACGAAGGCGCTGTTGTCGTAGGGAAAGGCAGTCCACTTGGCCATCGCTGTTGTCTCCTTCAGGGTTGTTGGTAGTTGCCGGCGAGCTTGAAGAGGTGGTCCTTGGACGCAGGCTCAAGATAGGGTAGCAGCAGGCTCAGCGCGTGGAAGGCCCCGCGCATCAGCGCCGCACCGGCGCGGTCGGGCTCCAGCGCACGGCGCGGGTCACGCACGTATTCGTAGCTCAGCCAGTAGCTGACGACGACGACCATCGCGTTGGCCGTCGGTGCCGCTTCCCGCAGGTCCATCTTCAGCGCGCCGCCCAGGTGCAGGCCCGACAGCACCTGGCGCATCGCGAGTTCCTTGGCGGCGAGCAGCGTCTGGAAGTGCGTCTCCAGCCGGCGGTTCTTGAACAGCAGGTCGTTGAGGTCGCGGTAGAGGAAGCGGTACTTCCAGATCAGCTCAAAGAGCATGTGGAAGAACAGCCAGGCGTCTTCCACATTGCGCACGTTGTCAGCGGCGGCGAGCAGCTCGTTCAGCTCGGCCTCGTAGCGGCCGAAGAGCGCATTGATCAGCTCGTCCTTGGCCGGGTAGTGGTAATACAGGTTGCCCGGGCTGATCTTCAGTTCGGCCGAGATCAGCGTGGTCGACACATTCGGCTCGCCGAAGCTGTTGAAGAGGTCGAGCGTGACCTCGAGGATGCGCTCGGCGGTGCGGCGTGGTTTCTTGGGCGGCAGCATGCTCAGGGCATTCTGGCAGCGAAAAGCGCGCGGCAGAGGTCGACTTTTAGAATCGCGCTCCATGCCAAATTCGACTTCCTCTCCCGCCATCTCCTTCGAGAACGTCAAGAAAACATACCGGGGAGGGCAGGTGAAGGCGCTGGACAGCGTCAGCTTCGACATCAATCGCGGCGAGTTCTTCGGCTTGCTGGGCCCCAACGGCGCCGGCAAGACGACGCTGATCAGCGTGCTGGCCGGCCTGGCCAAGGCCACCGAGGGTCGCGTGCGCGTCATGGGCCACGACGTGGTGGATGACTACGCTGCCGCCCGCAAGGCGCTGGGCGTCGTGCCGCAGGAGCTGGTGTTCGACCCCTTCTTCAGCGTGCGCGAATCGCTGCGCATCCAGAGCGGCTATTTCGGCGTTCAGAACAACGATGCCTGGATCGACGAGCTGCTGCACAACCTGGGCCTGACCGACAAGGCCGACGCCAACATGCGCCAGCTGTCGGGTGGCATGAAGCGCCGCGTGCTGGTGGCGCAGGCCCTGGTGCACCGCCCGCCGGTCATCGTGCTCGACGAGCCCACCGCCGGTGTCGACGTGGAGCTGCGCCAGACGCTGTGGCAGTTCATCGCCCGCCTGAACAAGGAAGGGCACACGGTGCTGCTGACGACGCATTACCTCGAGGAAGCCGAGGCCCTGTGCCAGCGCATCGGCATGCTCAAGGCCGGCCGCATCGTTGCGCTGGACCGTACGTCGCAGCTGCTGGCCGGCACGGCGTCGACGATGCTGCGCTTCAAGACCGACGCGGTGCTGCCGCCCGACATTGCGGCGCGGGCCCGGGTGACCGGGCGCATCGTGCAGGTCACTGCGCATGACGCCGCTGAGGTCGAGACGACGCTGGCCGCGCTGCGCCAGGTGGGCTGCCCGGTGGAAGACCTGGAGATCGGCCGCGCCGACCTTGAAGACGTGTTCCTTGAAATCATGCAGGGAGAGCACGCATGAACGGTGCATCGACCCTCTTCAAGAAGGAAGTCCTGCGCTTCTGGAAGGTCGCCTTCCAGACGGTCTGCGCGCCGGTGTTGACGGCGGTGATGTACCTGCTCGTCTTCGGCCATACGCTTGAGAACCACGTGAAGGTCTACGACTCCGTGGGCTACACGCAGTTCCTGATCCCCGGCCTCGTGATGATGAGCGTGCTGCAGAACGCGTTCGCCAACAGCTCGTCCAGCCTCATCCAGAGCAAGATCACCGGCAACCTCGTCTTCCTGCTGCTGACGCCGCTGTCGCCGCTGGCCTGGTTCGTCGCCTACGTCGGCGCGGCCGTCGTGCGCGGGCTGGCGGTGGGCACGGGCGTGCTGCTCGTCACCGCCTGGTTCGCGCCGCCGGGGCTGGACAACCTCCTGTGGGTGCTGCTGTTCACCGTGCTCGGCGCCGGCCTGATGGGCACGCTGGGCCTGATCGCCGGCCTGTGGGCTGAGAAGTTCGACCAGCTGGCCGCCTTCCAGAACTTCATCATCATGCCGATGACGTTCCTGTCGGGCGTCTTCTACTCGGTGCACTCGCTGCCCAGCTTCTGGCTCGGCATCAGCCACCTGAACCCCTTCTTCTACATGATCGACGGCTTCCGCCATGGGTTCTTCGGCGTCAGCGACGTGTCGCCGTGGATCAGTCTGGGCGTCGTCGGCGTCAGCTTCGCGGTGACCGCAGGGCTGGCTTTGTCGCTGCTGAAGAAGGGCTACAAGATCCGTTCCTAAAATGCCCGGTTTGCACCGAGGACCTCTGATGGCCGACCCGACCCCGCAAGAAGTGCGCGATTTCATTGCCGCAGGGCTGCCCTGTGCGCATCTCGAAGTCGAGGGCGATGGCCGCCACTTCTTCGCGACCATCGTGTCGGACGAGTTCAACGGCCTGTCGCGCATCAAGCGCCACCAGCGTGTCTACGCGGCCCTCGGCGAACGCATGCGCGAGCAGATCCATGCGCTGTCCATGAAGACGCTGAGCCCTGAAGAATGGAGCGCGAAATGAGCGGTTTGACCCTCGCACTCTCCAAGGGCCGCATCTTCGAAGAGACGCTGCCGCTGCTGCGCGCCGCCGGCATCGAGGTGCTCGAAGACCCCGAGACCTCGCGCAAGCTCATCCTGCCGACCAACCGTGACGGCGTGCGCGTGGTGCTGGTGCGCGCCAGCGACGTGCCCACCTATGTGCAGTACGGCGGCGCTGACCTCGGCGTGGCCGGCCGCGACGTGCTGCACGAGCAGGCCCTGGCACAGGGCGGCTCGCACGGCCTGTACCAGCCGCTGGACCTGAAGATCGCCCGCTGCCGCATGAGTGTGGCCGTGCGCGCGGATTTCGATTACGCCGCCGCTGTCAAGCAGGGCTCGCGCATCCGCGTGGCCACCAAGTACACCGAGATCGCCCGCCAGCATTTCGCCGACAAGGGTGTGCACGTCGACCTCATCAAGCTCTACGGCTCGATGGAGCTGGCGCCGCTGACGGGGTTGGCCGAGGCCATCGTCGACCTCGTCTCCACCGGCGGCACGCTGCGTGCGAACAAGCTGGTCGAGGTCGAGCAGATCATGGACATCTCGTCCCGCCTCGTCGTCAACCAGGCCGCGCTCAAGCTCAAGCGCACCACCCTTCGTCCCCTCATCGACGCCTTCGCCTCGGCCATCGCATGAAGCTCCGCCAACTCTCGACCGCCGCCGCCGACTTCGCCGCCGAATTCGAACGCCTGCGCCACTGGTCGGCCGAAACGGATGCCGCCATCGAGGGCCGCGTCGCCGAGATCCTGGCCGATGTGCGGGCCCGCGGTGACGCCGCCGTGCTGGACTGCACCGCCCGCTTCGACCGCGTGAAGGCCGACAGCGTTGCGGCGCTGGAGATCGGCCAGTCCGAGCTGCAGGCAGCACTTGGCTCGATCACGCCCGCGCAACGCAACGCGCTCGGAGCCGCGGCAATGCGCGTCCGCGCGTATCACGAGCGCCAGCTGCAAGCCTGCGGCCTGAGCTGGAGCTACCGCGACGACGACGGCAACCTGCTCGGCCAGAAGGTCACGCCGCTGGACCGCGTGGGCCTGTACGTGCCCGGCGGCAAGGCGGCCTATCCGAGCAGCGTGCTGATGAACGCGATTCCGGCCCACGTGGCCGGTGTGCAGGAAATCATCATGGTCGTGCCCACGCCGGACGGCGTGCGCAACCCGCTGGTGCTGGCCGCCGCTGCCGTCGCCGGTGTGCACCGCGTGTTCACCATCGGCGGCGCGCAGGCTGTCGCGGCGCTGGCCTATGGCACGGCCACCGTGCCGCGCGTCGACAAGATCACCGGCCCGGGCAATGCGTATGTGGCCTCGGCCAAGAAGCATGTGTTTGGCCAAGTCGGCATCGACATGATTGCCGGCCCCAGCGAGATCCTCGTCATTGCCGATGGCACGACGCCGCCGGACTGGGTGGCGATGGATCTCTTCAGCCAGGCCGAGCATGACGAGCTGGCCCAGAGCATCCTGCTCAGCCCCGACGCGGCCTACCTCGACGCCGTGCGGGCCAGCATGGAGCGACTGCTGCCCACGCTGCCGCGCGAGGCCGTCATCCGCGCCTCGCTGGAAGGCCGCGGCGCGCTGATCCTGACGCGGTCCATGGAAGAGGCCTGCGAGATCAGCAACGCCATCGCGCCCGAGCACCTGGAGATCAGCGCCGCCGAGCCTGGAGCCTGGGAGCCGCTGCTGCGCCATGCCGGCGCCATCTTCATGGGCGCGTACACCAGCGAGAGCCTGGGCGATTACTGCGCCGGGCCCAACCATGTGCTGCCCACCGCCAGCACGGCGCGCTTCTCGTCGCCGCTGGGCGTCTACGACTTCCAGAAGCGCAGCAGCCTCATCGAGGTCAGCGAAGCGGGCGCCCAGAGCCTGGGCCGCATCGCGTCCGAGCTGGCTCACGGCGAGGGCCTGCAGGCCCACGCGCGAGCTGCCGAATTGCGCTTGAAATAACCCTCAGGCTGCGTCTGCGGTCGTTGCCTTGAACGGGCTGCGCTCCGGCGGCTCGTCGTGTTCAGCGGTCCTGGTCAGCGCGGTGACGATCCAGTTCAGCGCCGACACCCGGTGCCGCACCGCGCAGCTCAGCGGCTCGGGCTTGCAGCCCATCTTGGCCTTGGGCTCCAGCGCCGTGCGTCCCAGGCTCAGCCGGCTCGAGCCGAAGGCAAGGGCGTCCTGTACGGTGGACTGCAGCAGCGTCAGGTAGATCGGCGCATCGGCATTGGCGGCGCGGTCGTAGCCGATGTAGTAGCCCAGCGTCGTGTCGCCGTCGTGCACGCTGGTCACGAAGCCCAGCCAGCGGCCGTCGGCATGCTCGGCCACGCGGCAGCGAAAGCGCACGCCCAGCGCGGCGGCCATGGCTGGCAGATAGCCCGGCGTCAGCGTCGCCAGCCGCAGGCCCTGGCCCTGGTGGACCTGGCCGTACAGGCCGTGCAGTTCGTCGGCGCGCGCCAGCATCTCCTCGGCTGTCGCCAGCCGCAGCGTCAGTGCGGCGGCCGCGCAGTCCTTGAGCAGCTTCTTGGCCGCGCTGCGATAGCCCGAGGTCATGCTGGCCAGGTAGTCGTCCCAGCTACGCCACTCGGGCCGCAGCGTCAGCACCATGTCCGGCTCCGTCTCCACGCTGCGGTAGCCCAGCAGCCGCAGCGCCGGCGGCACGTCTTGCCCACGCAGCCCCAGGTCCTTGATGAGGGCCAGATCGGACTGGCCGTTCAGCTTGTCGGCGCGGCGCAGCCGGTAGATGGCTTCGCAGACGGCATGCCAGAGCTGGGCCTCGTCGGCATGCGGCGCCAGCGCCATCGAGCGCGCGCCCCAGACGAGCAGGTTGCCGCAGACCAGCAGATGCTCCTTCAGCCCCGCCATCGGCGTGTCCACCAGCCGCTTGGCGCCCGGCTTGCGCAGCTGGGCACCGCCCACGGCAACCCGCTGCAGCAGCAGGGCCGCCACCGGCTCGCCGTCGGTATAGGCCATCGCGTAGCGCGGCTCCAGGTTGGCCGGTGCGTGCTGCTCCAGCACGCGCAGATAGTCTCGCGACAGGAAGACGGTCTGCGCCGCCAGTGCGTCCCAGTGGACCGGGTTCAGGAAGTCGACGCGGTCGGCCAGCGCGAGCTGCAGGCCCGATGACGTGCGCCGCGCGACCCGCCGGGCCTTGATGTCCTGCAGCGCCTGCACGGGGTTGACCGGCTGGGGCTTGAGCCGGCCGAGCGCGCGGCCGGTGCGCTTGAGCTTGGCCACGGTGGCCTGCAGGGGCTTCTTCGCGAAGGGTGACAGGGGCATCGGCGAGAAATTCGGTTCGGGGCACAAAGGCTAACGCAGCCGATGCCGCGCGATTGATTGGCCATCCTTCATTCCGCTAGGCTGCGGTGATGTCATTGCGTCGTCGCGTGCTCGTCCTGTCCGCGGTTGCCGGGCCGCTGGCCGGGCAGGCCGCGCCGCGCCGCCTGCGCATCCCGCACGTGTCGGCCCGGGCAGAGTTCGCCAACAACTATGCAGCCGTGCTGCTAGGCCAGGCGCTGGCCGCGGCCGGCGTGCCGGTGTCGCTGGAGCCGACGCCCGAGCTGATCCCGCAGAACCGGGCGCTGCAGGAGCTGGGTCGGCGTGCCCGGCTCGACGTCGTCTGGACGATGACCTCGATGGAGCGTGAGCGGCAGGCCCTGCCCGTGCGCGTTCCCATCTACAAGGGGCTGTTCGGTTGGCGGCTGCTGCTGGCGACACCCGAGGTGGCGGACCGCATGAGCGCTGCGCAGACCCTCGACGACCTGCGCCAGTTTTCCATGCTGCAGGGCCATGAGTGGCCGGACACCGGCATCCTGCAGGCCAATGGCATTCGCGTGATCGTCTCGCCAAGCTACGACGCGATGTTCAAGCAACTGCGTCTGGGCCGGGCCGACGCCTTCCCGCGCTCGGTCGAGGAGATCTGGTGGGAGCTGAGGCGCTACGGCCAGGGCCTGGCCGTCGTCCCCAATGTCTGCCTGCACTACCCGGCAGCCATGTACTACTTCGTGGCGCCCGACGAGCCCGACCTGGCGGCCGCCATCGAGCTGGGCCTGCAGCGCCTGCGTGCCAGTGGCGCCTTCGAGCATCTGTTCATGAAGCACCACGGCGAGGACATCGCCCGTGCCCGCCTGGGCAGCCGCAGGGTCATCGAGTTGCACAACCCGCTGCTGCCGCCGCGAACGCCGCTGGACAGGCCCGAGTTCTGGTACCGGCCTTATTCGATATCAAGCGAGGGTCATTGGGACACGAAGTTCGTGCAACACGAACTTCGTGTAATCTCTGACCCATGAAGAACGTCACCGTCTCGATGGACGATGCCGTGGCCGAATGGGCCCGGCTGGAGGCGGCGCGGCGCAACACCAGCGTCTCGCGCCTGCTCGGCGAGCTGCTGGCCGAGAAGATGCAGCACGACGATGCCTACGAGCGCGCGCTGCAGGACTGGCTGCACCGCGAGCGGGCCTGGGCGTCCGACGGCCAGCCCTATCCCGGCAGAACATGAAGCCCCTCGTCCAACGAGTACGTCGTCCGGTCCCCCACGGGGACGGCCATGCTTGCCGGCTCGACCGGCAAGCACATCGCCCGTGCGGGCCGGCTTGGGAGCGGCCCGGCGCTCGGCCCGCGAATGCCTTGACATGAATTCCACAGCCCCCGTTTTCGTCGACACCTCCGTGCTGCTCTTCAGCGAGGACGGCGCCCGCCCGGTCGAGCGAGAGCAGGTGCTGGCCTGGCTGCACGAGCTGTGGGCCACCCGAACTGGCCGCGTGTCGGTGCAGGTGCTCAACGACTTCTACCTGCTGGCCACGCGCCAGATCAGCCCGCCCATGCCCCAGGGGGACGCGCGCGCCGAGGTGCGTCGCTACCAGCACTGGCGCCCCTGGCAGGCCGACCAGGCGACCGTCGAATCCGCCTGGTCGCTGGAAAGCCGTTTCGGCCTGCCGTTTGCCGATGCCCTCGTCGTCGCCAGCGCCAAGGCGCAAGGCTGCACCCGCCTGCTCAGCCTGGCCCTGCCGCACGAAGCTGTCTACGACAGCGTGCAGGTGCTCAACCCCCTGGTCGTCCCAGTCCTCACCGCGCCATGACCGACCCCCTGCAACAAGCCCTCGACCGCATCCGCCCCGAGGTGCGCGCGGCGCATGCCTATGTCGTGCAGCCCAGCGCCGGCCTGCTGAAGCTGGACGCGATGGAGAACCCCTACCCCCTGCCGCCCGAGTTGCAGCAGGCCTTGGGCGAGCGCCTGGGCGCGCTGGCGCTGAACCGCTACCCGGCCGAGCGCACCGCCGAACTGGCCCGCGCGCTGGCCCGCCATGCCGGCGTGGGCGACGGGGTCGGCGTCACACTGGGCAACGGCTCCGACGAGCTCATCGGCCTGCTGACGCTGGCGGTCGCCAAGCCCGGCGCCTGCGTGCTGGCGCCGGTGCCCGGCTTCGTCATGTACGAGGCGCTGGCCCGGCAGCATCGGTTGGACTTCGTCGGCGTGCCGCTGCGCGCGGATGATTTCGAACTCGACGAGGCCGCCATGCTTGCGGCCATCGCCGAGCACCAGCCCGCACTGATCTACCTGGCCTACCCCAACAACCCGACCGCCACGCTCTGGGACGCCGCCGTCATCGAGCGCATCGCCCAAGCTGCGCCGGGGCTGGTCGTCATGGACGAGGCCTACCAGCCCTTCGCGAGCGCCGACAGCCTGGCGCTGATGGCCCGCCAGAAGAACGTGCTGGTCATGCGCACGATGAGCAAGTTCGGCCTGGCCGGCGTGCGCATCGGCTATCTGCTGGGCGCAGCTGAGTTGGTCGACCAGATCGAGAAGCTGCGCCCGCCGTACAACATCAGCGTGCTGAACGCCGAGGCTGCCTTCTTTGCGCTGGAGCATGCCGACGTCTACGCCGCCCAGGCGGCCGAGCTGCGAGAGCAGCGCGAGCGTGTCTTCCAGGCGCTGCAGGCCTTGCCGGGTGTCTCACCCTGGCCCAGCCAGGGCAATATGATCCTGGCGAGGGTGCATGACGCTGCCGCCACCTTCGCGGCGCTGAAGGCACGCGGCGTGCTGATCAAGAACGTCTCGGCCCTGCACCCGCTGCTCGCGAACTGCCTGCGCATCACGGTCGGAACCCCCGCTGAAAACACCTTGCTGCTCCAAGCGCTCGAAGCATGTCTGAACTGATCCCATCCCATAACGCGCGGACTGCCGAAGTCACCCGCAACACCCGCGAGACGCGCATCACGGTGCGCATCAACCTGGACGGCACGGGCCAGTCCAAGCTGCAAACCGGCATCGGCTTCTTCGACCACATGCTGGACCAGATCGCCCGCCACGGCCTCATCGACCTGGACGTGCACTGCGAGGGCGACCTGCACATCGACGGCCACCACACGGTGGAAGACGTCGGCATCACGCTGGGCCTCGCTGTTGCCAAGGCCGTAGGCGACAAGGCGGGCCTGACGCGATACGGCCACAGCTACGTGCCGCTGGACGAGGCGCTGTCGCGCGTCGTCATCGACCTGTCCGGCCGCCCGGGCCTGCACATGGACGTCAAGTTCACGGCCGGCAGCATCGGCGCCTTCGACACGCAGCTGACCTTCGAGTTCTTCCAGGGCTTCGTCAACCACGCGCTGGCCACGGTCCACATCGACAACCTGAAGGGTCACAACGCCCACCACCAGGCCGAGACGATGTTCAAGGCCTTTGGCCGCGCGCTGCGCATGGCGACGACGGCCGATCCGCGCTCGGCCGGCGTGATCCCTTCCACCAAAGGCAGTCTCTGATGACCCGAACCGTTGCCGTGGTGGACTACGGCATGGGCAACCTGCGCTCGGTGTCGCAGGCCGTCATCCATGCCGCCGCGGGCCAGGGTTTCGAAGTTGCAATCACCAGCGATCCCGAGGTCGTGCGCGCCGCCGAGCGCGTCGTGCTGCCCGGCCAGGGCGCCATGCGTGACTGCATGCGCGAGCTGGCGGACTCCGGCGTGAAGGAGGCCGTGCTGGAGGCCGCCGCCACCAAGCCGCTGCTGGGTGTGTGCGTCGGCATGCAGATGCTGCTCGACCACAGCGAAGAGCAGGACACCCCGGGCCTCGGGCTGATTCCGGGCCGTGTGCAGCGCTTTCGCCTCGAAGGCCGGCTGCAGGACGACGGCAGCCGCTTCAAGGTGCCGCAGATGGGCTGGAACCGCGTGCACCAGCCGCGTGCGCATCCGGTGTGGGATGGCATTCCGGACGAAAGCTGGTTCTACTTCGTGCACAGCTTCTACGCGACGACCGCGCAGGTCGAGCACAGCGCCGGCGAGACCGACTACGGTCTGCGCTTTACCTGTGCAGTGGCCCGGGATAATATTTTTGCGACCCAATTCCACCCCGAGAAAAGTGCCGCGCTGGGCCTCGCCCTCTACCGCAACTTCCTGCACTGGAAGCCTTGATCGGTTCCCGCCGATCCGCACTTCTCGCCTGCCCTCCTTCTCCCTCAGCCCCTTTAGCCCCCGGCCATGCTGCTGATCCCCGCGATTGACCTGAAAGATGGTCGCTGTGTCCGCCTCAAGCAAGGCGACATGAACGACTCCACCACCTTCGGCGAAGACCCCGCCGCGATGGCGCGCCGCTGGCTTGACGCCGGCGCGAGGCGCTTGCACCTGGTGGACTTGAACGGTGCCTTCGCGGGCAAGCCGGTCAACGAGCCGGCCATCAAGGCCATCATCAAGGAGATCGGCGACGAGATCCCCATCCAGCTCGGCGGCGGCATCCGTGACCTCGACACCATCGAGCGCTACCTGGACGATGGCCTCAGCTACGTCATCATCGGCACCGCAGCGGTCAAGAACCCCGGCTTCCTGAAAGACGCCTGCAGCGCCTTCGGCGGCCACATCATCGTGGGCCTGGATGCCAAGGACGGCAAGGTCGCCACCGACGGCTGGAGCAAGCTCACGGGCCACGAGGTCATCGACCTGGCCAGGAAGTTTGAGGACTACGGCATCGAAGGCGTCATCTACACCGACATCGGCCGCGACGGCATGCTGACGGGCATCAACATCGAGGCCACCGTCAAGCTGGCCCAGGCGCTCACCATTCCCGTGATCGCCTCCGGTGGCCTGTCCGACATGGCCGACATCGACCGCCTGTGCGCCGTCATGGGCGACGGGGTCGAGGGCGTCATCTGCGGGCGTTCCATCTACACCGGCGCGCTGGACTTCACGGCCGCCCAGGTGCGGGCGGACGAGCTGATCGCAGCGGCCGGCTGAAGCCGCTCGCTCAGCCTTGGCGACGGCGCCGTGCGGCGAGGGCGAGCACGCCCAGGCCGCTCAGCATCAGCGCATAGGTTTCCGGCTCGGGCACCGGCGCGAGCAGGGCGCGAATCTCGCCGCCCGGGAAGCTGCTGGTGTGCACGTTCAGGTAGGCGTTGCCGCTGTTCAGCCCGGCCACCAGCGCGTTGAGGGCCGTGCCCACGCTGCCGCCATTGGCGGTCACGAAGGCCGCGTTGTAGCTGCTGGCCAGGGACATGTCGAAGGTGTGGTCGTAGGTGCCCGAGTGCACGCCGACGCCGGCCGGGAAGCCGGTGAAGCTGGGTGTTTGGGTCGCTACGCCGACATTGGCCGCGCCAGGTGATGCGGTGCAGCAGTGGATGTGCGAGGCGGTCACATTGCCGACGAGATCGGCAAACGACACCTGCACGCGCATCGTCACCAGATCGAAATCGAAGGTCACGGTGGCGTAACCGCTGCCGGGCGACACGGCAGCCGGGATTTCGCTGCTGGCCAGCAGGCTGGCGGCATAGACCTGTTCATGGGCCTGGGCGGGCAGGGCGGCGGCCAGTGCGGCGGCGGCCAGCGAAGCGAGTGCAAAACGCGACATGGAGATCTCCTCTGAAGTTCTTGGGGCGGAATGGGCAGCGCGCATTTGGCGCCGCACCAACCCCCCTGCGAAGCCCCTAACCATCGAGGGAATAATTCAGCCCTCGCTTCCGTATCCCCCGTCATGCTCGCCAAACGAATCATTCCCTGCCTCGACGTCACCGCCGGCCGCGTGGTCAAGGGCGTCAACTTCGTCGGCCTGCGCGACGCGGGTGACCCCGTCGACATCGCCGCCCGCTACAACGAGCAGGGTGCCGACGAGTTGACCTTCCTCGACATCACCGCCACCAGCGACGGCCGCGACCTCATCCTGCACATCATCGAAGCGGTCGCGTCGCAGGTCTTCATTCCGCTGACGGTGGGCGGTGGCGTGCGCTCGGTGGCTGACGTGCGGCGCCTGCTGAACGCCGGTGCCGACAAGGTCAGCTTCAACTCCGCGGCGGTGGCCGACCCCGAGTTGATCCGCGCCGCCAGCGACAAGTACGGCGCCCAGTGCATCGTCGTGGCCATCGACGCCAAGCGCCGGTCCGATGGTTCGGGGTGGGACGTCTACACCCACGGCGGCCGCAAGAACGTCGGCCTGGACGCCGTGGCCTGGGCGCGGCAGATGGCTGAGTACGGCGCGGGCGAGATCCTGCTGACCAGCATGGACCGCGACGGCACCAAGAGCGGCTTCGACCTCGAACTGACCCGCGCCGTGTCCGACGCCGTGCCCGTGCCCGTCATCGCCTCCGGCGGTGTCGGCTCGCTGGACGATCTAGCGGACGGCATCACGCTGGGCGGTGCCGACGCCGTGCTGGCCGCCAGCATCTTCCACTTCGGCGAGCACACCGTCGGCGAAGCCAAGGCCTTGATGGCAGCGCGCGGCATTCCGGTTCGTCAATGATGGCCGCCCGGGACGAACGCCAACTGCCGCCGCCCCGAGGGCGTGCCGTCGCCAAGCCACTCGCCGCGGGCCAGGGTGAGGTTCGCATCATCGGCGGCCAGTGGAAGCGCTCCAAGCTCCCGGTGCCCGACCTGCCGGGCCTGCGCCCGACGTCCGACCGCGTCCGCGAAACCGTCTTCAACTGGCTGGGCCAAACGCTGGACGGCTGGCGCGTGCTGGATGCGTTTGCCGGCAGCGGGGCCCTGGGCTTCGAGGCGGCGTCGCGCGGCGCGGCTGCGGTGGTGATGATCGAGCGCGAGGCGCTGCTGGCGGACCTGCTGCGGGCCAGCCAGAAGCGCCTTCAGGCCACCGCCATCACCATCCACCGGGCCAATGCGCTGAACTGGATGACCGCCTGCCCGGACCGTTTCGACCTGATCTTTCTCGACCCGCCCTTCGCCGACAACCTGTTCGACCGCGCGCTGGCCGCGGCCACGGCACTGCTGGCCGAAGGTGGGCTGATCTACGTGGAGTCTCCCGGTGAAATCCCGCCGCCGGCCGGATTCACCACCTGGCGGCAGGGGCGCGCCGGTGCAGTGCACTTCCAATTGCTGCGTCGCGAGGACAATCCTGCCCCATGACATCCCGCACGCAGATCACGGCCATCTACCCCGGCACGTTCGACCCGATCACGCTGGGCCATGAGGACTTGATGCGGCGGGCGGCCGGCATGTTCGAGCGCCTGGTGTTGGCGGTGGCCGTCGGCCACCACAAGAAGACGCTGTTTTCGCTCGACGAACGGCTGGCGATGGTGCAGGAAGCGGCGGCGCCGCTGGGCAATGTCGAGGTCATCGCGTTCGACGGCCTGCTGCGCGACTTCGTGCGAGCGCACGCCGGCCGCGTCGTCGTGCGCGGCCTGCGCACCGGCGGCGACTTCGAGTACGAGTTCCAGATGGCCGGCATGAACCGCAAGCTCATGCCCGAGGTCGAGACCATCTTCCTGACGCCCGGTGAGCGGCATCAGTACACGTCCAGCACCTTCGTGCGCGAGATCGCGACGCTGGGTGGCGAAGTGGCCGAGTTCGTATCGCCCGGGGTGCTGGCGCGCCTGAACGAGCGCTGTCGCAAGGAGGGCTGACGATGGCACTCATGATCACGGATGAGTGCATCAACTGCGACGTCTGCGAGCCCGCCTGCCCGAACAACGCGATCTCGATGGGCGAGGAGTTCTACCAGATCGAGCCCGCCAAGTGCACCGAATGCGTCGGCCACTTCGACGAGCCGCAGTGCGTGATGCTCTGCCCGGTGGCCTGCATCCCGATCAACCCGGCCCACATCGAGAGCCGCGAGACGCTGCTGCAGAAATACCAGCGACTGATCGCAGCAACCGCTAGTTAGGGAACACGGCCTTCAGCGTTTGCGCCAGCTTGGCCCCGGCAAGCGTCAGCTGCTGGCGCTTGATGGCGTCCGCCTTGGCGCTGTAGCCGCTGGGTAGCACGACGGTCCAGTGCGAGCCTTGCTTGGCCGAGAACTTCAGTCCCGTGAAGGCCAGGCCGGCCTGGTCGAGCGACTGCGAGGCCCAGCGGGCCGGCCAGTCGACGGGGTCGCCCTGGTTGGGGCGGATCTTGCGCGCCTCGGCCAGCCACACGGCGTCGACGCGCTTGGGTTTGAACTTGTCCGGCACGCCGTCCCACAGCGTGTGCAGCTTCAGCGGGCCGAAGCCGGCCGTCACCGGGCCATCCTCGCCCGCTGCGCCGGCGGGCGCGGGTGCTGGGGCGGCTGGTTTTGGCGCGCCCACCACCCACAGGCTGTTGCCGCCCACGGTGAAGCTGTTCTCGTCCAGCCCGGTCTTGTCGGGGTCCAGGCGGGCGCCTGATGCATCGAGGTAGATCGAGCCGACGTGCAGCGGCTGGTGCAGGTCGCCCACCAGGTGGATGAGCACGAGCAGGGCCTCGCGCTGGTTCTTGAAGTGCGGCGGGCCGGCCGCAGGCTTGCCCTGCAGCACGAGGATCGCGGTGCGGATTGCGCCGGCAACGTCGTCCTCGCGCGTGCCGACGAAGCCGAGCAGGTAGCGGCTGCGCTGCAGCGTGATGTCGGCGTAGTGCGTCTGGCGGTGGCAGCTGTCCTCGTCCATGCCGATGTGGCACTGCTTGTCGTTGCGCTTCACGTAGTCCGCCATCTCGGCGATGCGGGCCGGCGTTTCCAGCGGGCCGCATTCGGGGTACTTGCCGGGCGCCGGGTACTTGTAGTCGTGGCTGGGCGAGATGCCCTTGACGCAGTCGGCCCAGATCGATGCCAGCGGCATCGAGATGTCGCCCAGCAGCGCCGCCACGCGGGACTCGGCCGGGCTGCCCTTGATGAGGCCGGCGGCGATGGTGGCCACGGTCTGGTGGCCGTCCGGGCCCCAGGCGTGGGCGACCAGTGGCAGCGCGGCCAGCACGGTGGCGAGGATTCGGCGCATGAGGGCTCCTTGCAGCGGTGGGCTGGCGATCAAAACGGGATGCGGACGAACAACAGCGGGATTCTGCGGTCCTGCATGCGCTTGAGCGAGTACAGCGTGTAGCCCACGAGGGCGGCAGACAACAGGTGCGGGTTGCCGCCGGCGGCCTCGAACTGGTCGAGGTCGTTGCCGGCATAGCCGTCCACGCCGACGCGGCGCGTGTAGTAGCTGTAGACGTGGAACACGTTGGAGTACAGGTTGGCGGCCAGGTAACCCTGGCCAAAGCCCGAACGCGCCAGCGAGCGGCGGTCGAGCAAGGCCTCGCCCAACAGGTTGGCGGACAGCAGGCCGGCGGCACTGGCCCAGCGCCGCTCTTCGGCGGTCAGCGTGCGGCCCAACCGTGCCCGGGTCGCCCCGCACAGCAGCCGGCACTGGCCGCCCGGGACGTCGATGGCAATGTCGCTCGCGCCCAGCAGGCCAAACGCCACGGCATGGCCCAGCTCATGCCCGTAGATGCTGCCGACGATGCCGGCCGCGGCGCCCGCCGCGTTCGTCAGGTCTGCGCTCCCTGCGGCCGCGCTGCTGCTGGCCAAGGCCAGTGCCGCCGCGGCTGCCGCAGCCAGGCGCCTTCGCGCGGTCAACCGGCGTCCTGCCCGTTCTTCCTGCGCAGTGCGGCAAACTCCTCGCGCACGCGGCGCTTGCAGTCGACAGCCTGCTGGCCCGCGTTGCCGCACTGCGCCTCCAGCTGGGCCTGGTTGCCCTTGCTGAGCTCGTTGGCGGCTTCGCCGGGCGTTTGCAGGCGAGGTGCGCTGCAGCCGGCGAGCAGGCAAGAGAGGGTCACGGCGAGCGCGGTGGATCTGGGCATCTTCTGCATGTGTGAAAGGCGGGCATCAAGTATCGGCTCGTGCCCGCGAGGTCAGCCGATCAGCGAAGCCAGCGTGCCCGGCTGAAAGTGCAGGTCAATGAAGTCGGCGAGGCCGTCGAAGACCGCCTCCAGCGGCCGCCCGGCCTGCCCGAACAGCGCCTGGAGCACGGCCGGCTGCTCGAACAGGCCATGGGCGTAGACGCCCAGCACCTGGCCGCCTTGACCACCTTGCCAGCCCACCGCCTCCCCGGCCGAATTGCGCAGCGCGATGCGCGGCGGCGGCAGCCCGGCGTGGGGCAGCGTGCGGCCGTGGCGGATCTCGTAGCCGCTGGCCTGCACGCCGGCCAGGGCCTGCCAGGCACCGTCCAGCGCATCGGCGAAGCGGAACTCCGTGCTGCGCAGCAGCTTCTCGGGCTCGAAAACCGTCACCAGCGGCAGCAGCCCCAGGCCCGGCGCGTTGCCGTCCACGCCGTGCGGGTCGATCAGCGCCTCGCCCAGCATCTGCAGGCCGCCGCAGATGCCCAACACGCGGCCGCGGTGGGTGTTGATGGCGGCATCGAGCTTTTGCGCGCGCAACCAGGCCAGGTCGGCTGCGGTGGACTTGGAGCCGGGCAGGATGATCCAGTCCACACCGGCCAGGTCCTTGGGCTCGCGCGCCCAGGACAAGCGCACGCCGGGCAGTTGGCGCAGCGGCTGGAACTCGTCGAGGTTGGAGATGCGCGGGTAGGCGATGACGGCGATGCGAAGGCCATCGCCCGTCGTGCCGTCATCAAACACACCGTCCTCTTCGGGCAGGCCGTGGCCGCGCCACATTGGCAGCGTGGCGATGGTGGGCACGCCGGTCAGGCGCTGCAGCTGCTCGGGGCCCGGTGCCAGCAGGCCGGCATCGCCACGGAAGCGGTTCAGCACGAAGCCGCGTACCTGGGCGCGCACGTCCTCGGGCATCAGCTGGTGGGTGCCGAAGAGGTGGGCGAAGGCGCCGCCGCGGTCGATGTCGGTGACGAGCAGGCAGGCGGCCTGCGAATCCCGCGCGGTGCCGAGGTTGACGTAGTCGCTCGGCGCCAGGTTGATCTCGGCCGGCGAGCCCGCGCCTTCGATGACGACGACGTCGTTCTCGCGCAGCAGCTCGTGCAATGCCGCCTGAGCACGGGGCTTGAGCAGCGCACTGCGCTCGCGCCAAGGCATGGTCGACAGCGTGGCGTCCACCTCGCCGAGCACAACGACCTGGCTCTGCGTATCGGCCTCGGGCTTGAGCAGCACGGGGTTCATGCGCACCTCGGGCACGCGGCGAGCGGCCAGGGCCTGGAAGTACTGGGCCGACCCGATCTCGCCCATGTGCCCGTTCAGCCCGGGAACGACGCGCGCGTTGTTGCTCATGTTCTGCGCCTTGAAGGGCGCGACCTTGAGCCCCTGGCGGGCATACCAGCGGCACAGCGCCGTGGCCAGCCAGCTCTTGCCCGCGCCGCTGGTGGTGCCCAGCACCATCACTGCTTTTGCACTCATGAGTCTTCGCCTTCGATTTCAAGCAAGGCCTGCTGCAGCGCCTGCCGGGCGGCCGGCGCCTGGGCCGACACGCGCACCCAGCCGGGCAGCCCGAACGAGGTGGCGTCGCGCACACGCAAGCCACGCTCGCGCAGCCGCGTGCCGATGTCGGCCCGTGGCGGTCGGGCCAGCCAGAAGTGGGTGCAGCTGGGCTGTTGCAGCCAGTCCAGGTCGGCCAGCAGTGCGCGCTGCGCCGTCGTCCATTCGCGCAGCCGGGCACGAGCGTCGGCCAGCCAGGCTTGCGTGTCGTCGCCGGGCCAGTGCATCAGCATTGCGACGCCTTCGGCCGACAGCACCCAGCTCGGCGCCAGCGACAGCGCGTGGGCCCAGACCTCGTCGGCCGCAGGCGCGACGAGATAGCCCGCGCGCACGCCGGTCAGGCCCAGGGCCTTGTTCGGGCAGATCAGCTGCCAGGCGCCGGGTGGCAGGGCGGAGGTGACGCCGTGAAGGCGCAGCGGCTCGTACGCGCGGTCCACCACGACGAGGGCATCCAGTGCCGGCCATGACGACACGCTGGCGCCGGTCGGGTTGCAGGGCTCGCAGATCCAGACCAGCGCCAGCGCGGTGGGCCTGATGTCGGCCGGGTCGGCGTAGGGCTTCACCGCAAGGCCCAGGGCCCGCGCCGCGGCGGCGTAGTCGCCAAAGCCCGGCCGCGGCACCCAGACCTCGCGCCGGCCGGCCAGCATCGCCGCCAGCGTCAGCCGGCGAATGCCTTCCGCGCCGCCGGCCGTGGGCAGCACGAGGTCTTCATCGCCCAGACGGCGCCGTAGCGCGCGGTAGCTGGGGTCGGGGTAGCTGCGCCGGTCGGCCTGCTGAACTGCGCTCAGCAACGCCGGCGGTGGGCCGAGCGGGTTGGCGTTGGTGGAGAAATCGTGCGCGACCGCTGGGCCGCCATCCGGGCCGCCATGCTCCGGCAGCAGCGGCGCATTCATGCCCGCAACGCCCAGGCCAACACCGCGATCAGCGCGGCGCCGATGACGACGGCCTGCCGCGCCACCACGCGTGCCGCGTGCAGATCGCCGGGCCGCACGGGCCGGCCTTCGGCATGCAAGCTGTAGACGCCCGGCTTGCCCAAGCGCCGGTCCAGCCGCAGCGCCATCGCGGCCATCGGCCAGCCGCTGTTGGGCGAGGGCGTGCGTCGCGCCTCGCGCACGAGCCGCGCCAGCGACGGTGGCATCAGCACCAGCGCCGTCAACCGTGCCGGCAGCCACGACAGCGCATCGTCCGCCCGCGCCGCCCACTTGCCGCACCACTCGCGCTCGTCACGGTAGCCCCACATCGCGTCCGCCGTGTTCGCAAAACGGTAGATCGCTGCGCCGGGCAGGCCGGCAATCGCACACCAGAACAGCGGCGCGATGACCGAGTCGTTCAGGTTCTCGGCCAGTGTCTCGATGGCGGCCTCGCGCACCTCGGTGTCGGTCAGCGCCGAGGTGTCGCGGCTGACCAGGCGCGACAGCCGCGCGCGTCCGGCGTCCAGTGATTCGTTCAATGCAGCCTCGACGGCCAGCGCTTCCTCGGCCAGCATGCGCCAGGCCAGCAGCGGCTTGAGCAGCAGGCCGATCAGCAACGCGGCGCCAGCCAGGCGCAGCGGCGAGGCCCAGGGCTGCAGCGCCAGCAGCACCCAGCCTTGCAGCCACAGCGCGATGAAGCCCACCAGGACAACACCCACCAGCCAGGCCAGGGCGCCGGCCACGAAGCCCAGGGCCGCCGGCAGTCGCGTGAGTTTGAAGAGGCCAAGGTAGCGGCCCATGCCGACGACCGGGTGCGCCCAGGCCGGTGGCTCGCCGCACAGCCGGTCGACCAGCAGTGCGACGAGGATGGCCAGGGGCAGCAGGACGGGCATCAGTCTTCGATACCGCGCTGCGCCGGCACGCCGGCCCGGTAGTGATGCTTGACCAGCGTCATCTCGGTGACCGTATCTGCCAGCTCGATCAACTCCGCCGGCGCGCCCCGCCCGGTCAGCACGACGTGCACATGGGTGGGCCGCTCGCGCAGGCAGGCCACGACGCCGTCCAGCGCCAGCCAGCCGTAGCGCAGCGGGTACATGATCTCGTCCAGCACGACGAGGAAATGCTCGCCCGCGCGGATGACGGATTCGGCCCGAGCCCAGCCCTCCCGGGCCAGCTCCGCGGAGTGCTCCAGGTCCTTGCTCTTCCACGAGAAGCCGTCCCCCAGGCCCTCGATCGGCACGCCCAGTTGCTCGAACACGCGGTGCTCGCCGAAGCGCGCGCTGGGCACCTTCATGAACTGGTAGATGCGCACCGGCTTACCGCGGCCGTGCGCCCGCAGCGCCAGGCCGAAGGCGGCCGTGCTCTTGCCCTTGCCGTCGCCCGTGTGCACGAGCACGAGGCCGCGGCGCTCGCCGCTGGGGATGACGCGTTCGCGGTGGACGGGAGGTTGTTCGATCTGCATGGGTGGGTTCTCACAAGGGCAGGGCCACCCAGCGCCCCTCGATCTGGGCGATGTGCAGGCTGGGACCGAAGACGCGCTTCAACGCTTCATGTGTGGCCGTGTCGGCCGGTGCGCCGGTGTGCACGATGCGGCCGTCGGCCATCAGCACGAGGTGGTCGGCCTGCAGGGCCAGGTGCAGCTCGTGCAGCACGCTGACGACGCTGTGATCGGCGGCGACGCGGGCGCGGACGATGGCCATCCATTCGGCCTGGTGGGGCGGGTCCAGGTGGGCCAGCGGCTCGTCCATCAGCGTCAGCGGGGCCTGCACGGCCAGGGCGCGCGCGAGCAGCACGCGCTGGCGCTCGCCGCCCGAGAGCGACCCCAGGCGGCGCTCGCGCCAGGGCCAGCTTTGCGTGGACTCCATCGCGGAGCGAACGGCCGCGTGGTCGGCCGCGGTGGGCGGCGCCAGCCAGGGGCGGTGGGGCAGGCGGCCGAGCAGCACGACGTCCAGCGCCGTCAGGTCATCGGCGCCGGTTTCCTGCTGGCCCATCCAGGCGAGCTGGCGGGCGCGCTCGCGCGACGGCCAGTCGTTGAGCGGCTTGCCGCCGAGTTGCACGGCGCCATCGCAGCGCTGCAGGCCGGCGACGGCGCGCAGCAGCGTCGACTTGCCGGCGCCGTTGGGACCGACGATGGCCGTCCAGCGACCTTGCGGGATGTGCAGGTCGATGTCGTGGATCAGGTCGCGGCCGTCGATGCGGACGCGCTCGATGCGGGCGTGCAGCGCCGTCATCGTGTTGGTGCTCCGCGGCGGTGCATCAGCACCAGCAGATAGACGCCTCCCAAGAGCGCGGTGACCAGGCCGACCGGCAGTTCTTGCGGGCGGATCAGCGCGCGTGCGAGCACGTCGGCAGCGAGCAGCAGGGCGCCGCCCGCGGCAGCCGACAGCAGGATGAGCCGGCCATGCAGCATGGGGCAGAAGGTGCGCACCAGGTGCGGTGCGACGAGGCCGACGAAGGCCACGATGCCTGTCTGCGCGACGGCCGCACCGGTGGCCAGCGCGAATGCGAGGATCAGCAGCAGCCGCATCAGGCCCATGCGCACGCCCAGCGAAGTGGCCGTCGCTTCGCCCAGCGTCAGCGCGTCCAGCGCGGGGCTCGCGAGCAGGCCGATCAGCGCCGCCGCGACGCCGCAGGCCGCCATCACGCCGACGCTGTTCCAGCCCAGCAGGCCGGTGTTGCCGAGCAGGAAGGCCTGCATGGCGCGCAGGATGTCCGGCGCCCACAGCGTGGCGAGACCCGTGAGCGCATTCAGCACGACGCCGACGACGACGCCGGCCAGCAGCAACCGCAAGGTCTGCTCCACGCCGCGAGCGAGGATGAGCGTCAGGCCCACGCCCACCAGCGTGCCCACGAAGGCGATGCCCGTCAGCCCCACGCGGGCGAGCAGTGACGAGGTCTGCGGCGAGATGCCCGTGAGCGCCAGTGCCACGGCCACGGCCAGGCCCGCGCCCGACGCGCTGCCCAGCAGATAGGGGTCGGCCAGCGGGTTGCGGAACAGGCCCTGCGCCATCGCGCCGGCCATGCCCAGCAGCGCGCCGGCCCACCAGGCGCCCAGCGACCGTGGCAGGCGGATCTCCCACAGGATGACGCTCATGCTGCCGTCCTGCAGATCGGCCCAGCCGGTGCTGCCCGATGAGCACGCCGGCACCCACGCCGGCGGCGCCGACGAGCAGCAGCAGCGCCAGCAGCAGGCCGGGGCGGACGTTCATCACGAGGCGGCTTTCTCGCGCAGGCAGCGGGCCATGATCTGCGCGGCCTCGGCCATGCGCGGGCCGGGGCGCGCCAGGATGTCGCCCTCCTCGGGCTTGAACACGCAGATGCGGCCGCGCTGGATGGCGTCGATGCGGCCCCAGCCCGGGCGCTCGGCCAGGCCCTCGGAGCCGCGCTGGCCGATCATGATCAGCGCCGGGTTGGCCTTGACGACGTACTCCGCGTTGATCTTGGGGAAGGGGCCGAGGTCGGGCGGAATGATGTTGCCGGCGCCCAGCCTGGCGAGCGTCTCGCCCATGAAGGAGACCGTGCCGGCGGCGTACAGGCCGCTGGCGACTTCGTAGTAGACGCGCACGCCGCGCGCCTTGGCCGGCACGCTGCTGGCCGCCGCGGCCACGCCGGCCTCGATGTGGCGCCACACGCGCTGCGCGTCCGGCACGCCCAGCACCTGGCCAATGATGTTCAGCACACGCTGCACGTCCTTGTAGCTGCGGGGCTCCAGCGCGATGACCTTCATGCCCAGGGCGCGCAGCCGCTCGGCCACGCGCGAGGACACGGCCACCAGCACAACGTCCGGCCTGAGCGAGGCGATCAGCTCGACATTGGTGTCTTCCATGCCGCCGACCTTGGGCAGGGTGTTCACGCTCGCCGGGAAGTTGGAGTAGCGGTCCACGCCGACCAGCCGGGTGCAGGCACCCAGCTCGCAGACGGTCTCGGTCAGCGAGGGCAGCAGGCTGACGATGCGCTGCGGCGGCGTGGTGATCTGCGTGACTTGGCCAAGGTCGTCCTTGATCTCCACGGCGCTGGCCGGCAGCGCCAAAGCGATCAGCAGCAGGGCAAGAAATCTATGCATCGGGGGCATCCTCGACAGGTCGCGTCCAGGCCTGGCCCGCGACCATCAGTGTCAACTGGCCGCACAGGCGAGCCACATCCTGGTTCAGGCGGCCGAGTTCATCGACGTAGTGGCGCACCTCGCGGCCCAAGGGCGACACGCCCCAGCCGACCTCGTTGGAGACGAAGACGACGTGTGAGTTGAGGTGCGGCAGCAGGCCCAGCAGCGCCGCGCGCTCGTCCTGCCAGCCGGCCATGTCCGGCACGCCGTTCATCGGCATCAGCCAGTTCACCAGCCACAGCGTCAGGCAGTCGACGACGACGAGGGTGCCTGCGTCGTCGACCTGCTGCAGGGCCGCGCTCAGGCCCAGCGGTGCCTCGATCGTGTCGAAGCCTGCCGGCCGCGTGGCGCGGTGGTGGGCGATGCGCGCGCGCATCTCATCGTCGGCAGCCAGCGCCGTCGCGATGACGGCGACATTACCGGGCCAGCGCAGCGCCAGCCTCTCGGCCTGGCGCGACTTGCCGCTGCGCTGGCCGCCGACGATGAGTTCGTGCGCGCTCATCGTCAGTGGCTCAAAGCTGCGGAGACCAGCGCAGGCTGATCAGCGCCGTGCGCGGCGCGGACGCATAGCCGTAGGCCGTCGTCGTCTCGCGGTCGAAGGCGTTGTCCAGGTTGAGCTGGAGCCTGAGATCGCGGCTGACCCTGTACTGCGCGTTGACGTTGACGAGGCCGTAGCCGCCGAGCTTGCGGGTGTTGGCCGCGTTGTCGAAACGCGTGCCCGAGGCCTGCACGCCGGCGCCCAGCAGCCAGTTGCCCAGCTCGGTGTCGGCGTTGATCGTGCCCAGACGCTTGGCGCGGCGCGCCAGCAGCAGGCCGGTGCTGGCGTCCGTCGGCTTCTGCACGTCCAGCGTGGCGCGCAGGTTCACGATGGACAGCTTGGTGGCGCCCGCCAGGCTCAGGCCCTGCAGCCTGGCCGCGGACACGTTCTGGTAGCAGCCGAAGGCGCTCTGGCAGCTGCCGGCCGCGCCGAAGATGATGAGGTTGCTGACACGGTTGCGGTAGGCGGTGGCCGTGAACTCGCTGTCGCCCGTGCCGTACTTCAGGCCGAACTCGACGTTGCGGCCATGCTCGGCGTCCAGTGGCTTGACACCGGGCTTGCTGAGGTCGGGGCCGTAGACGGTGCCTTGCTGGTACAGCGTCGGCGCGCGAAAGGCATTGCCGATCGAACCGACGATGCGCAGGCCGGGCATGACCTCGAAGCCGGCCAGCAGCGTGCCGGTGTCGACGCTGCCGAACTGGCTGTCGTTGTCGAGGCGGGCATGCGCCTGCAGGCTGAACGCACCGGCATGGAGCAGGTAGCCGGCACCCACGGCGTTGCGGTGGCGCTTGCCGACGCTGGCGGTGACGAGGCCGCTGTTCTCCAGCTCGTCCTCGATGTGCTCGCCCTGGAAGTTGAGCTGCTGGCCCTTGGCGATGGCGTAGGAGCCGGTCAGCGCCAGGTTCCTGACCTTGGTGATCGTCAGGTAGGGCGAGGGGTTGGTCTCGTAGCGGTCGCGCGACTGGCCGTAGCTCAGCTGCGTCTGCAGGGCCGGTGTCCATTGCGCCGTCCAGGCCAGGCGGGTGGCGTCGGTGTCCTGCAGCGTGTGGTCGTCCACCAGGGGCTTGGACTTGGAGGCGTCGTACTGGCCGTTGGTGTGGTTCTTGATGACGATGAGCTCGGCACGATGGCCCTCGGCCAGCTGGGCGCCAATGCGGGCCGTGCTCTGGTATTTGCGCCAGCCGTCCCGGTCGGGCACGTAGCTGAAGGAGCCGGGCACGTCGGTGGTGGCGTTGAAGCCGTCGCTCTCCTCGATGGCCCCTGTGAAGGCGAAGTCGATGAGGCCGGCGCTGCCGAACAGGCCGCCGTCGACCTTGCGCGTGGCCTGGGTGCCCAGGGCCACGCCGAAATCGGCGCTGATCTTGCCGCCACCCTTGCGGGTGAAGATCTGCACGACGCCGCCGACGGCGTCGGAGCCGTAGATGGCGCTGGCCGGGCCCTTGAGCACCTCGACGCGCTCGACCTGGGCGACCGGAATGCCCTGCCAGCTCGCGCCGCCGGAGGCTTGCGAATCCATGCGCACGCCGTCGACGAGGACGAGGGTGTGGCGCGTGTCGGCGCCGCGCAGGTACAGGCTGGTGGTAGACGCCGCGCCACCGTTGCGGACCATCTCTGCGCAGCCGTTGTTGCGCAGCAGGTCGGCCACGCTGGCGGCGGCCTGGCGCTCGATGTCGGCGCGGGTGATGACGGTCAGGTCGGCCAACACCTCGGCCAGGCGCTGCGGCGTGCGCGTGGCCGTGGTGACGACGGTGTCGAGCTTGTTTTGGGCGTGGGCGGAGGCAGCCAGGGCGAGGGTGGCCAGGGCGAGCAGCGACCGACGGGCCGCGAGGAGGGAGTGAGACATGGAAGAGGAACGCAAACGAATACTCAGCCGTGCTGACCCCCGCAGCAAGGCTGAAAACGGCCGTTCGCTTGAAGCGAGGCGACCCCGTCGTTGGCCGGTATCCGGGCTGATGGACTGACCTTCGACGCCTTCCCAGTGCGTGCAGCACCAGTGGCTTTGAGTCGAAGGCAGGAGCGCGGCGGCTCCGTCCACTTACCGTTGCGGGGACAGCTCAGGTTAGGTTGGCCACGTCGTGGTTCCCCCTCCTGATTCCCGTTGAACTGCGGCCGCCATGAAGACGGCCGCGAGCACCAACGGCCCGGATTCTATCGGGCGCTGCTGGCCGAGGCCGCGGGCTTGCGGGGCTTGGCCGTCTTCGGGGGCTTCAGGTGCACCACGGCCGGGCCGCTGGCCGCCTGGGCCGGCGCCGGCAGCGACTGCAGGCCGACCGCCGCGGCGCGCTGGTGGCGGGCTTCGGCCTCGCTGGCGCGCCGGGCCTGTGCCAGCACCGCGGCCTCCTTGGCATCGGCCAGGTGCCGATCCCGGGCGGCGCGGCTGTCGGCCGTGCTGGGTTGGTCGTAGCTGACGCCGCTGGCGCCACCGCCACCTGGGCAGGGCGAGGAGGGCGCACAGGGTGGTGCAGAACAACGCCGGCAGCAGCTTCATCATGACGGCGGAGTTTGCTCGCTCGGCACCGGCTTGGGGGGCTTGGGCCGCGGCGGTTTGGCGTGAATTTTTGCCAGCGCCTTGTCCATCTCGCCGCGCAGCATCAGTTCGACGGCGCCGTAGCTCTTCTCGATGCAGTCCTCCACGGCCTGGCGCTCCGCCAGCGGCGGCTTGCGCAGCACGTAGCCGGCCACTTCGTCCTTGTGCCCGGGGTGGCCGATGCCCAGCCGCAGGCGCCAGAAGTCGCCGCTGCCCAAAGCGGCCTGCATGTCCTTCAGCCCGTTGTGGCCGCCGTTGCCGCCGCCCTTCTTGAACTTCATCTCGCCGGGCGACAAGTCCAGCTCGTCGTGGATGGCCAGGATCTCCTCCGGCGCGATCTTGAAGAAGCGCGCCAGCGGGGCGACCGACTTGCCGGAGAGGTTCATGTAGGTCATGGGCTGCAGCAGCCAGATCGGGCCGCTGGCGCCGGGCGCGTTGTTTGCCCTGGCCACGAGGCCGTGATAGGCCTTGTCGGGAGCCAGTGAAACCTTGAGGCCCCGGGCCAGGCCATCGATCCACCAGAAGCCGGCGTTGTGGCGGGTGTCTTCGTATTCAGCGCCTGGGTTGCCCAGGCCGACAAGCAAACGGATCATGCCGTCATCCTAGCTTTGTGAACCTGTTCAAGCCCAGCAACGCTGTAGCTACATTCGGCTGGGAAACTGACCGCACGGAGTGAACTCGAATGAAGAACAAGGTTTCCCGGCGCAGCCGTTCGGCGGGCGCTGCCAAGGCGTGGGTCTTGGGCGTTGTGGCCGTCGTTGGCATCGCCCTTGGGGCGTGGTGGTGGAAGGGCCGCGACGCGGGCGCCGGCGCTGACGGACCTGCGAGTGCCGCGTCCGCGGCGTCGGGTGCGGGCCGCAGCGGTGCTGGCGCCGGGGGGCGCTTCGGCCGCAGCGGGCCGCAGCCGGTCTCGGTGGGCACGGTGCAGCGGCGCGACATGAATGTCGCCGTCGACGCCATCGGCAGCATCGCGTCGGCCAACACGGCCGTCGTGCGGGCCAAGGTCAGCGGCGAGTTGCGGGCCATCTACTTCCACGAAGGCCAGCCGGTGAAGGCCGGGCAGGTGCTGGCGCTGATCGACCCCAAGCCCTACGAGATCGCGCGCGACCAGGCGCTGGCGGCCCAGGCGCGCGACCAGGCCCAGCTGGAGAACGCCCGCGCCGACCTGGCCCGCTACCGCGACCTCGTCGCCCAGGAGGCCGCTCCGCGCCAGCAGCTCGACACGCAGCAGGCCCTGGTGCGCCAGCTGGAGGCCACGCTGCTTTCCGACAAGGCCGCCGTGGACAACGCCAAGCTGCAGCTGTCCTACACCCGCGTGACGGCGCCCATCGCTGGCCAGGCGGGCCTGAAGCAGGCCGACCTGGGCAACACCGTGACGCCCAGCGACGCCAACGGGCTGCTCAGCATCGCGCAGACCCAGCCGGCCGCCGTCGTCTTCGCCGTGCCCGACGGGCGCCTGGCGCGCATCCGCCAGCAACTCGCCGACAAGCAGGCGCTGCCCGTGCAGGCCTGGGACCGCGAGCGCAAGCTGATGCTGGCCGAAGGGCGTGTGGCCAGCACCGACAACGCCATCGATGCGAGCACCGGCACCATCAAGGTCAAGGCGCTGTTCGCGAACAAGGACGGCGGCCTCTTCCCCAACCAGTTCGTCAACGTGCGCCTGCAGCTGGACCGGCTGAAGGACGTGCTCGTCGTGCCGACGGCGGCCGTGCAGCGCGGCGCGCCTGGCACCTTCGTCTATCTCATCGCGGACGGCCAGGTGGCGCTGCGCAAGGTGGCGCTGCTGGCGACGGATGGCGACCTGACGGCGGTGCAAGGCGATGTGAAGCCGGGCGACCAGGTCGTCACCGACGGCGCCGACCGGCTGCGCGATGGTGGCAAGGCCGAGGTCATCAGGGCGCCGGCCGTTGGCGCGTCGGGTGCCGGCGGGCGTGGCCGTCGCGGCGCGGATGCGAGCGCCAGCGCAGCGAGTGGTGCCAGCAGCGCCGGTGGGGGCGAGCGCCCGCGCTGGATGGACCGCGTGCCGCCCGAGATGGTCGACAAGCTCAAGGCCATGAGCGAGGAAGACCGCCGCGCGTGGATCCAGCAGCACCGCGCCTCGGCTCCCGCTCAGTAGCCCGATGAACCCGTCACGCCTTTTCATCCAGCGGCCGGTTGCCACCTCGCTGCTGATGCTGGCCATCGTGCTGGCCGGCGCGCTGGCCTACCTGCTGTTGCCGGTGTCGGCGCTGCCCGAGGTGGACTACCCGACCATCCAGGTCACGACCCTCTACCCTGGCGCCAGCCCCGACGTGATGACGTCCTCCGTCACCGCGCCGCTGGAGCGCCAGTTCGGCCAGATGCCGGGCCTGGCGCAGATGTCGTCCACCAGTTCGGGCGGCGCGTCGGTCATCACGCTGCGCTTCGAGCTGAGCCTGGCGCTGGACGTGGCCGAGCAGGAGGTGCAGGCCGCCATCAACGCCGGCAGCAACCTGCTGCCCAGCGACCTGCCGATGCCGCCGGTCTACAGCAAGGTCAACCCGGCCGACGCGCCGGTGCTGACGATTGCGGTGTCGTCCACCACGCTGCCGATCACGCGCGTTCACGACCTCGTCGAGAGCCGGCTGGCGCAGAAGATCTCGCAGGTGCCGGGCGTGGGGCTGGTGGGCATCGCGGGCGGCCGGCGGCCGGCCGTGCGCATCCAGGCCAACCCGGGGTCGCTGGCCACACTGGGCCTGTCCATCGACGACGTGCGCGCGGCCGTTTCCGCGGCCAACGTCAACCAGTCCAAGGGCAGTTTCGACGGGCCGCTGCGCGCCTCCACGCTCGACGCCAATGACCAGCTGCGCAGCGCGAGCGAGTACGCCAACCTCGTCATCGCCTACAAGAATGGCAATCCGGTGCGGCTCAAGGACGTGGCCCACCTGGTGGACGACGCCGAGAACCTGCGGCTGGCCGCGTGGGCGGGCCAGGCGGAGAAGTCTTCAGTCTCCGCCGTCGTCCTGAACGTGCAGCGCCAGCCGGGCGCCAACGTCATCGAAACCGTGGACCGCGTGCGCGCCGTGCTGCCGCAGCTGCAGGCCAGCCTGCCCGCGTCGCTGGACGTTCAGCTGCTCAGCGACCGCACGACGACCATCCGCGCTTCCGTCACCGACGTGCAGCACGAGCTGCTGTTCGCCATCGTCCTGGTCATCGGCGTCATCTTCGTCTTCCTGCGCAGCGTGCCGGCCACCATCATCCCGGCCGTCGCGGTGCCGGTGTCGCTCGTCGGCACCTTCGGCGTGATGTACATGGCGGGGTTCTCGATCAACAACCTGACGCTGATGGCGCTCGTCATCTCGACGGGCTTCGTCGTCGACGACGCCATCGTCATGATCGAGAACATCGCCCGGCACATGGAGGAGGCCGGTGAGGCGGTCAGCGCCTACGACGCGTCGCTGACCGGCTCCAAGCAGATCGGCTTCACGATCATCTCGCTGACGGTGTCGCTGATCGCGGTACTGATCCCACTGCTCTTCATGGGCGACGTGGTCGGCCGCCTCTTCCATGAGTTCGCCATCACGCTGGCCGTGTCCATCCTGATCTCGGCCTTCGTGTCGCTGACGTTGACGCCCATGATGTGTGCGCGTCTGCTCAAGCACGAGCACCCGGAAGACCACGGCCGGCTGTGGCGCCGCGTGGGCAAGGTTTTCGACGACACCATCGCCGGCTATGGCCGCATGCTGAACTGGGTGCTGGACCGTTCGGCCGCGACGCTGGTCGTCTTCCTCGCCACGCTGGTGCTGACGGGCGTGCTCTACCTGCTGGTGCCCAAGGGCTTCTTCCCGGTGCAGGACACGGGCCAGATCCAGGGCATCACCGAGGCCGCTCAGTCCACGTCCTTCGGCGCGATGGCCGAGCACCAGCAGCGGCTGGCGGAGCGCGTGCTGAAGGACCCGGCCGTGGCCAGCGTGTCGTCCTTCATCGGCGTGGACGGTGGCAACACGACGCTGAACCAGGGCCGGCTGCAGATCACGCTCAAGCCCAAGGGCGAGCGTGGCGCCAGCGCCGCCGAGGTGTCGCGCCGCATCGCCGACGCTGCCGCCGACGAGCCGGGCATCGCGCTGTACCTGCAGCCCGTGCAGGACCTGACCATCGAGGACCGCATCGCCAAGACGCAGTACCAGTTCACGCTCAGCTCGCCGGACTCCGCCGAGCTGAGCCGCTCGACGACCGCCGTGCTGGAGCGCCTGCGCGGCATCAAGTCGATTGCCGACGTCGCCAGCGACCAGCAGGAGCTGGGCCTGCAGGCCTATGTGGACATCGACCGCGACGCGGCGGGGCGTTTCGGCGTCAGCGTGGCGGCCATCGACAGCGCGCTGTACAGCGCCTTCGGCCAGCGGCTGATCTCCACCATCTTCACGCAGAGCAACCAGTACCGCGTCGTGCTGGAAGTGGCGCCCGAATTCCGCGCGGGTCTGGACGGCCTGCGGCGGCTGTACGTGCCCGGCGCGGGCGGCACGCAGGTGCCGCTCAGCTCGGTGGCGCGCTTCAGCGAGAGGCTGGCGCCGCTGGCGGTCAACCACGTCGCGCAGTTCCCCTCGTCCACGGTGTCCTTCAACCTCGCGCCCGGCGCCTCGCTGGGCGAAGCGGTGAAGGCGATCAGGACGGAGGTCGACGCGCTGCAGCTGCCGCTGAGCGTCGAGACGCGCTTCGAGGGGGCGGCCCTGGCCTTTCAGGCATCGCTGAGCAGCACGCTGCTGCTGATCCTCGCGGCCATCGTGACGATGTACATCGTGCTGGGCGTGCTCTACGAGAGCACCATCCACCCGCTGACCATCCTGTCCACGCTGCCGTCGGCGGGCCTCGGGGCGCTGCTGGCGCTGCTGGCCTTCCGGCTGGACCTGGACATCATTGCCATCATCGGCATCGTGCTCTTGATCGGCATCGTCAAGAAGAACGCGATCATGATGATCGACTTCGCGCTGGAGGCGGAGCGTGATCTGAAGATGAGCGCGCGGGATGCGATCTACCAGGCCTGCCTGCTGCGCTTCCGGCCCATCCTGATGACGACGCTGGCCGCGCTGCTCGGCGCGCTGCCGCTGATGCTGGGCACGGGCGTGGGCAGCGAGCTGCGCCATCCGCTGGGTGTCGTGATGGTCGGTGGATTGATCGTGAGCCAGTTGCTGACGCTGTTCACGACGCCGGTGATCTATCTCGGCTTCTCGGCGCTGGCCGCGCGGCTCAAGCGTGGCCGCGACAAGGACGGTCAATCGGCGGAGGCCGCGGCGTGAACATGTCGCGCGTCTTCATCGAGCGCCCCATCGGCACGGCGCTGATCACCTGCGGTGTTGCGCTGGCCGGCGCCATCGCCTATCTGCTGCTGCCCATCGCGCCGCTGCCGCAGGTGGAGTTCCCGACCATCTCCGTCAGCGCCTCGCTCCCCGGCGCCAGCCCCGACACGATGGCCGCCACCGTCGCCACGCCGCTGGAGCGGACTCTCGGCAGCATCGCCGGCGTCACCGAGATCACATCCTCGTCGTCGCTGGGCAGCGCGCGCATCACGCTGCAGTTCGACATGAGCCGCAGCATCGACAGCGCCGCGCGCGAGGTGCAGGCCGGCATCAACGCCTCGCGCGCGCTGCTGCCCACGGGCATGCCCAGCAACCCGACCTACCGCAAGGTCAACCCCGCCGACGCGCCCATCATGATCGTGTCGCTGACGTCGGACACGCTGACGCGCGGCCAGATGTACGACGCCGCCTCCACCGTGCTGGCGCAGCGGCTGTCGCAAGTGGACGGCGTGGGCCAGGTGTCGGTGGGCGGCGGCGCGCTGCCGGCCGTGCGCATCGAGCTGGACCCGAACAAGCTGTCCGCCCAAGGCATCGGCCTGGAGCAGGTCAGGGCGGCCGTCGTCGGGACGAACGCGAACCGGCCCAAGGGCCAGCTGGAAAGCGGCGACCGCAGCTGGCAGATCGGCGCCAACGACCAGGCGCGCCTGGCCAGCGACTACCTGCCGCTGGTGCTGAGCTACCGCAACGGCGCGGCCGTGCGCCTGGGTGACGTGGCCGACATCCAGGACAGCGTGCAGGACGTGCGCAACGATGGCCTGGCCAACGGCCGCCAGGCGGTGCTGCTGATCCTGAACAAGGCGCCGTCGGCCAACATCATCAAGACCGTGGACACCGTGCGCGCGCTGCTGCCGCAGCTGCGCGCGTCCATCTCGCCGGCCATCAACGTCGACGTCGTCATGGACCGAACGGCCACCATCCGCGGCAGCATCGTGGAGGTGCAGCGCACGCTGTTCATCGCCTTCGGCCTGGTCATCGCCGTCGTCTTCATCTTCCTGCGGCGCTTTCGTGCGGCGCTGCTGCCGGCGGTGGCCGTGCCGGTGTCGCTGGCCGGCACCTTCGGTGTCATGTACCTGCTGGGCTACAGCATCGACAACCTGTCGCTGATGGCGATGACGGTGGCCACCGGCTTTGTCGTCGACGACGCCATCGTCGTGCTGGAGAACATCTCGCGCCACATCGAGCGCGGTGTGCCGCCGCGCGAGGCGGCACTGAAGGGCGCGAAGGAGATCGGCTTCACCGTCGTGTCCATCTCGCTGAGCCTGATCGCGGTCTTCATCCCCATCCTGGCGATGGGCGGCATCGTCGGGCGTCTGTTCCGTGAGTTCGCCGTCGTGCTGTCGGTGTCCATCCTCGTGTCCATGGTGGTGTCCCTCACCACCACGCCGATGATGGCCGCCACGCTGCTCAAGCCCCACGTCGCCGCCCGCGAGCCCGGGCGCTTCGGCCGGGTGCTGGCCCGCATCCAGCGTTCGCTGCTGCGGGGCTACCGCCGCTCGCTGCGCTGGACGCTGCGCCATCAGCCCCTCGCGCTGCTGGCGCTGGCCGGCGTCGTCGCGCTGAACGTGCATCTGTACATCACCATCCCCAAGGGCTTCTTCCCGCAGCAGGACACGGGCCTGATGATCGGCGGCGTGCAGGCCGACCAGGCCAGCTCCTTCCAGTCCATGCAGGGCAAGCTGCGCACCTTCCACGACATCGTGCGCGCCGACCCGGCGGTGTCCGACGTGACCGGCTTCACCGGCGGCGGCCAGCGCAACAGCGCCAACATGTTCATCAGCCTCAAGCCCCGCAGCGAGCGCAAGGAGAGCGTGGACGACGTCATCAACCGCCTGCGCGGCAAGCTCGCCAAGGTGCCGGGCGCCAACATGTTCCTGGCGCCGGTGCAGGACATCCGCATCGGCGGGCGGCAGTCCAATGCGTCCTGGCAGTACACGCTGCAGGCCGACGACCTGGCCGACCTGCGCACCTGGGAGCCCCGCATCCGCCGTGCGCTGACCGAGGTGCCCGAGGTCACCGACGTGAACACCGACCAGCAGGACAAGGGCCTGCAGACCTCGCTCGTCGTGGACCGCGACGCGCTGGCCCGCCTGGGTCTGACGATGAGCGCCGTGGACAGCACGCTCAACGACGCCTTCGGCCAGCGCCAGGTGGGCGTCATCTACAACCCGCTGAACCAGTACCGCGTCGTCATGGAGCTGGCGCCCACCTGGCTGCAGAGCCCGCAGACGCTGGACCGGCTGATGCTCACCGCCAGCGGCGGCCAGCAGGTGCCGCTGTCGGCGGTGGCGCGCGTCGAGACGACCGCCACGCCGCTGTCCGTCAGCCACCAGAGCGGCACGCCGGCCAGCACGATCAGCTTCAACCTCGCGCCCGGCGTGTCGTTGTCGGACGCGGTGAACGCGGTCAACGATGCGGTCGCGGGCAGCGGCGCGCCGGTGTCGGTGCGCGGCAGCTTCCAGGGCACGGCCCAGGCCTTCCAGGCGTCGCTGAAGTCGCAGCCGCTGCTCATCCTCGCGGCCATCGTGACCATCTACCTGGTACTGGGCATCCTGTACGAGAGCCTCATCCACCCGATCACCATCCTGTCGACGCTGCCCTCGGCGGGCGTCGGCGCGCTGCTGGCGCTGATGGCCTTCAAGACCGACTTCACCATCATTGCGCTGATCGGCGTCATCCTGCTGATCGGCATCGTCAAGAAGAACGCGATCATGATGCTGGACTTCGCCATCTCGGCGCAGCGCGCGGCCGCTGAACGCGGCCGGCGCATGACCGCTGGCGCTGCCATCTACCGTGCGGCGCTCCTGCGGCTGCGGCCCATCCTGATGACGACGGTGGCCGCCGTCTTCGGCGCCGTGCCGCTGGCCGCGGGCCAGGGCGAAGGCGCCGAGCTGCGGGTGCCGCTGGGCATCTCCATCGTCGGCGGGCTGCTGCTGAGCCAGCTGCTGACCCTCTACACCACGCCCGTCGTTTTCTGCTGCATGGACAGGCTCAGCCGCAACAAGCGCGCGCCCGTGCCTGCGCCAGCAGCCACCCTCCAGACCGCGACCTGAAGCCATGCGCAAGACTGCCCTCGCTCCGCTTTCCCTGGCCCTGCTGCTCGCTGGCTGTGCCGTGACCTCGCAGCGTCCACCTGCCGAGCCTGCACCGCCCGCAAGCTTCCAAGGCTCGACCGAATGGAAGCGCGTGGCACCCGACGTCGTCGTGCCCGAAGCCTGGTGGACGATGTTCCAGGATCGGTGCTGGACAGCCTGCAGGCTGACCTCGTCGTCGGCAACCAGAACCTCGCTGCCGCGCTGGCCCAGGTCGCGTCGGCGCGCGCAGTGCTGAGGGCCAGCGGCTCGGCCATCTTCCCGACGCTGTCCGTCGGCGCCGGCACGACGCGCTCCGCGACAGCGGAGAACAACAACGGCCAGCGCACCGTGTCGACCAACAACTCGCTGACGGCCAACGCTGCCTGGGAGATCGACCTGTGGGGGCGGCTGGCCGAGGGCGTCAAGGCCGCCGGCGCCAGCTACCAGGCCAGCCAGGCTGATCTCGCCGCTCTGCGCCTGTCGGCCCAGGCGACGCTGACGCAAACCTATTTTTCGCTGCGGACGGCCGAGGCGCAGCAGGCGCTGCTGGAGCGCACGGCGGCCGCCAACCAGCGGGCGCTGGATCTGACCCAGGTGCGCTACGCCAGCGGTGTCGTCGCGCAGTCCGATGTGCTGCAGGCGCGCACCCAGCTGCGCAGCGTGCAGTCGCAGTTGAGCGACGTGCGCAGCCAGCGTGCCCAGCTGGAGCATTCGATCGCCGCCCAACTGGGCAAGCTGCCGGGGCAGTTCCAATTGCTTCCCAGCGCCCGCCTGCCGGAGCTGCCGCCGGTACCCGACCTCGTGCCGTCGACGCTGCTGGCCCAGCGCCCGGACATTGCCGCCGCGCGCGCCCGCCAGACGGCGGCCTATGCGCAGATCGGCATCGCCGACGCCGCCTTCTTCCCGTCGGTCGACCTGTCGGCCAGCGCGGGCTACCGCGGCTCGTCCTGGTCCAACCTGATCTCCGCGCCCAACCTGGTCTGGTCCCTCGGTGCGGCGGTGGCGGCGCCCATCCTCGACGGCGGCCAGCGCCGCCTTGCCAGCGCCCAGGCCCGTGCATCTGCCGACGCTGCGACGGCGAACTATCGCCAGACCGTGCTGACCGTGTTCCAGGAGGTCGAGGACAACCTCGTCGATTTCGCCGAGTCCGGCGCCGCGCTGGCGCTGCAGCGCGACGCCTTCGAGGCCGCGCAACGCAATCTCGACATCGTGCTGGCCCAGTACCGCGCCGGCACGGTGAGCTTCCTGAACGTCAGCGCGGCGCAGACGACGGCGCTGTCGGCCGAGGGCAGTCTGCTCAGCTCGCGCAACCGCCAGCTCGTGGCGGCCAATCTGCTGCTGAAGAACCTCGGCGGGCGGGTGCCGCCGGCGACGACGACGCGGCAATAAAAAAGGGCTCCTTGCGGAGCCCCTCGTTGTTGGCTTGAAGCCGGGAAGAAATTACTTCTTCTTCTTCTTCTTGCCGTCGTCGACGACCGGAGCGGCCACGACGATGACTTCTTCAGCAGCCGGCGCGATCGGCGTCGCGATGACCGGGTTCGGCTTGCCGTGCGTGACGACCTTGATGCCTTCCGGCAGCTTGATGTCGTTCACGTGCAGCGAGTGACCTTGGGTCATGCCGGACAGATCCACCTCGATGAACTCGGGCAGTTGCTGGGCCAGGCAGGTGATCAGCAGCTCGGTCACGACGTGGTTGACCGTGCAGTGGTCGGTCTTGACGGCCGGCGACGTGTCTTCACCGATGAAGTGCAGGGGCACCTTCTTCGTGATCTTGGTCGTGGCGTCCACGCGCTGGAAGTCGCAGTGCAGGACTTGCGGCTTGTACGGGTGCATCTGGAAGTCACGCAGCAGCACTTGCGTGGTGGCACCGGCCAGTTCCATGTCCAGCAGCGAGCTGTGGAAGGCTTCCTTCTTGAGGGCGTGGAACAGCGCGTTGTGATCGAGTTCGATCATGACGGGCTCACCGGCGCCAAAAACGATACCGGGCACTTTGCCGGCCACGCGCAGGCGGCGGCTCGCTCCGGTCCCCTGCAATTTGCGCTCAAAAGCGACGAACTTCATGGTTTTCTCCAAAAAGAGAAACGGCACCCGCGACCAGGCGCCGTTGGGAATGCGGCCTTGCGGCCGCGGCGAATTCGGATCAGAAATTGTTGTTCTGCTCCGAGATTGGGAGGGCCCCGCTTGCGGGAGGGGCCCTACTCGGACTGATTAGAAATTGTTGTTCTGTTCCGAGAAAAGGGAGGTGACCGACTCGCCATCGGAGATGCGGCGGATGGTCTCGGCAAAAAGGAAGGCCACCGACAGCTGGCGGATCTTCTTGCAGGCCTTGGCCGCGTCGGTCAGCGGAATGGTGTTGGTGATGACGACTTCGTCCAGCTGCGAGCCGGCGATGCGCTCGATGGCCGGGCCCGACAGGATGGGGTGGGTGCAGTAGGCAAACACGCTCTTCGCGCCGCGCGCCTTCAGCACTTCGGCCGCCTTCACGAGGGTGCCGGCGGTGTCGATCATGTCGTCCATGATCACGCAGTTGCGGCCGTCGATCTCGCCGATGACGTGCATCACTTCGGACACGTTGGCGGCCGGGCGGCGCTTGTCGATGATGGCCAGGTCGCAGCCGAGCTGCTTGGCCAGGGCGCGCGCGCGCACCACACCACCGACGTCGGGGCTGACCACGACCAAGTCTTGATAGTTGCGGCTCTTCAGGTCCGACAGCAGCACCGGCGACGCGTAGATGTTGTCGACCGGGATGTCGAAGAAGCCCTGGATCTGATCAGCATGCAAGTCCATCGTCAGCACGCGTTCGACGCCGACGGTTTCCAGGCAGTTGGCGACGACCTTGGCCGAGATCGGCACGCGCGTGCTGCGCGGGCGGCGGTCCTGGCGGGCGTAGCCGAAGTAGGGGACCACGGCGGTGATGCGGCGCGCGCTGGCGCGCTTGAGCGCGTCCACCATGATCAACAGCTCCATCAGGTTCTCGTTCGTCGGTGCGCAGGTCGGCTGCACGACGAAGACGTCACGGGCGCGGACGTTCTGCTGGATCTCGACGGTGACTTCACCGTCGGAGAAGCGGCCGACGACGGCCTTGCCCAGCTCGAGTCCGAGATGGGTGGCGATTTCCTGGGAGAGGACCGGGTTCGCGTTGCCGGTGAAGAGAACCGTGTTGAGCAGCACTGGGAGCCTCTGGTGTCAGTGGCTCGCTGAAGCGCAAGCCGGTTCAGCGAATTACAGAAAACATTTGGCAGGGGAGGAAGGACTCGAACCCTCGCATGTCGGAATCAAAATCCGATGCCTTGACCAACTTGGCGACTCCCCTACACAGGACCCGGCCGAGCGGCCGAACCCTATAAACCTTGTCAGCCGGCCCAGCCCGCGAGCGGGTGAGAGCCTAAGCTGCGGCAAATTCGACCGGTCCACTCCGCAGGTTTTGCCTGCAGCAATGTCGCCAGGGACTGGTCGTCCTTGCCATTTTTTCCGTCCCCGGCGAGCCGGGCAAAGACTGCTGCTCCAGAGCCCGTCATCCGGGCGTTGCCGAAAACTTCGGACAACTGGGCCAACGCGTCTCGCACTTCACTGCTGATCGCTTCGGCGGCAGGTTGAAGGTCGTTGCGACCGAAACCTCGCGCTAAGTTTTCTGCAGTTCCAGCCAGGGCGGGAAAGCCCGCGACTATAGCCAGGTTTTCGCTCCTTGCCAAGAGAGGGCTCGAAAAGATGTCCTTGGTGGCCAGTCCGGCCGGGCCCTTGAGGACGGCAAAGCGCTGCTCGGGCAGGGTCAGCGGGTGCAAGATCTCGCCAATGCCCTCGACGAAGGCCGGGCCGCCGCCGAGGAAGAATGGCACGTCGGCGCCGAGCTTCAGGCCGAGCCCCATCAGGCGCTCCAGCGGCAGGCGCAGATCCCAGAGGCGGTTCAGCGCGAGCAGCGTCGTCGCGGCGTCCGACGAGCCGCCGCCCATGCCGGCGCCGGCAGGCAGGCGTTTTTCGAGGTGGATGTCGGCGCCGAGGGGGCAGCCCGTCTCGGCTTGCAGTACGCGTGCTGCGCGCAGGCAGAGGTCGTCTGCCGGCAGATCACCGCCAAGGACGTCGTGGCGCTGCAGCCGGCCGTCGCTGCGCATCTCGACATGCAGCGTGTCCGCCCAGTCGATCAGCACGAAGACCGATTGCAGCAGGTGATAGCCGTCCGCCCGTTTGCCGACGGCATGCAGGAAGAGATTCAGCTTGGCCGGCGCGGCCAGGTCATGGAGAGCTTTCATCGCCTCCGTCCAGACGGGCGCGCAGCGTGACGACGGGATTGGCCAACCTGGTGGCGACAAGCGCGGGCAGTTTGGGCTCGATGCGCCAGCCGAGTTGCTCGAAGCCGCTGGCCGTCTTGCTGTGGGCAGCCGCCGGCCACGGGCGGGCCTGCAGCCAGTCGAACAGAGCGGCCACGGGCACGGTCTCGCCGAGCAGCTCGCGGGTCAGCGCATCGAGGTCGTCGAAGCGGCGCTCGTCGTTGGGCGTCTGCAGGGTGACGAGGCCGGGTTGCCAGCTGGCGCGGGCCACCAGCGAGCCCAGCGGTGAGGTCAGCTCCAGCCGGCCGGCAGTCGGGCCGCCGAAGAGTTCGAAGCTGGCCGCTCCGCCGGTGCCTCGGTTGTGCACGTCGCCGGCCACGGTCACGCTGATGCGGCCGCTCAGGCGCGACTCGTTCGTGGCCGGCGGTGTCTGAGGCAGTTGCGCGCAGCCAGCCAGCGCAAGCGCCAGGAAAAACGGCGCGAACCTCAAGGCTTGACCTTCAGCCTGTCCAGCGTCTCGCGCAGCGCCTCGTTGCCGGGCTCGCGCTGGGCGGCGTCGGCGAGCACGCGGCGGGCTTCGTCCTGGGCGCCGCTGGCCCACAGCACCTCGCCGAGGTGGGCGGCAATCTCGGCGTCAGGCCGGCCGGTGTGGGCCTGGCGCAGCAGCTTGGCGGCTTCGGGCAGGTTGCCGAGGCGGAACTCGACCCAGCCCAGGCTGTCGACGATGAAGGGCTCGCCCGGCGCCAGCTTGAGCGCCTGCTCGATGAGCTGCTTGGCCTCGGGCAGGCGCAGATTGCGCTCGGCCAGCGAGTAGCCCAGCGCGTTGTAGGCGTGGTGGTAGTCGGGCTTGATCTCGATGACCTTGCGCAGCAGCGTCTCCATCTCGTCGAACTTGCCGACCTTCTCGGTCATCATGGCCTGCTCGTAGATCAGGTCGGCGTCACCGGGGAAGCGGGCCGCCGCGGCCTTGAGCACGGTGAGCGAGGCGGCGTAGTCGCGCTGGTCGCGCATCAGCTGGGCTTCGGCCAGCAGCGAGGCCCGGGCCTCGGCATCGCCGGCATTGGCGGCGGGCTGCAGCAGCTTGCGAGCCTCGGCCAGCTTGCCCTGTTTGGCCAGCAGGCTGGCACGGCGGTAGCGCACGTCCAGGCCGCCGCTGTCGACCTTCTGCAGCGCAGCTTCGGCGGCCTTGAAGTCGCCGCGCTGCTCTGCCGCCTGTGACAGCATCAGCCAGGCCTGCAGACGGCCGTCTGCGCGCGCCTTGATCTCGGCATCGGTGCCGGAGGCCGGCGTGTCCAGGCGCTTCAGGCCTTCGCGCAGCGCCGTCTCGGCAGCGGCCGGGTGCTTGAGCTCCAGCTCGATGGCGCCCAGCGCGAGCCAAGGGGCGGGGTTTTCGGGTGTTGCTTCGGTCAGCAGGCGGAATTCGCGCGCCGCCTCGGCCGGGCGCTGGGCCTGGATCAGTGCACGGCCATAGGCCTGGCGCAGCGCATGCTGGTCGGGCTTCTTCTGCAACCGCTCCGCGATCAGGCCTTCGGCCAGCGGTTCCGCAGGCATGAGGTCGACAGCGAGCTGCATCGCATCGTCGCCATCGGGCACGGCCTGGTTGAGTTCGCGGGTCAGTGCCAGCGCGCGTGCGTTCGCGCCGGCGTTGATGGACAGGCGCGCCTCGGTGTACAGCGCGGCAGGCTTGAGCGGGCCGGTCTGGGCGCGCAGTACCGGGCCCAGGCCGGCAAGCACGGCCTTGGGATCGGGCGAGCGCTGGAACAGGCGCGACAGCGCAAGGATGTAGCCGGGGCGCTGAGGCGCAGGGGCAATGCGCAGCAGGTCCGACAACGGCTGTGCCACCTCGGCCGGCTTGTTCATCAGGGACAGCAGTTGAACGACGCTCTGCAGCGCGTCGGTCGACGTCGGCACGGTCTCGGCCCAGGCGCGCGCGGCCATCAGGGCCTGGTCGCCTGCGCGTGCCTGGATGGCGATGTTGACGACGCGCTTGAACAGCTCCTCGTCGGAGGTGCGCCGTGCGGCGTCCAGCAGCACCTGGAAGGCGACGCCGGCCTGGCCGTTCTGCAGCTCGATCTCGCCGATCAGCAATTGGTAGAACAGCGGCGCATCCATGGCCGAGTTCGTCGGCGCTTCGGTGGGCGCGGTCGTGATGGCGTCGTCTTGGGCCTGGACTTGCAGGGCGGCCGCCAGCAGGGCGGTGGCGGCGATCACGCGGCGATAGGGCAAGGGCATTCGAACTCCAGGGACAGGGCCTGATTATGATTTCCGCCAAATGCCCGAGTTACCCGAAGTAGAAGTTACGCGCCGCAGCTTTGCCGGCGCCATCCACGGAGCCCGGGTGACCGGTCTGCGCCTGGGGAAACCCCTGCGCTGGCCCATAGGCGTGGACCCCGAAACACTGCTCGGCAGCCACGTCGGCGACGTGCAAAGACGCGGTAAATATTTGTGGCTTCCGCTCGGAAGCAGCGGTGGCTTGCTGATGCATCTGGGAATGTCGGGCTCGCTGGCCTTTCTCGACACGACGCCGGCGCCGGGCGCGCATGACCATTTCGACCTGCACACCGATCGTGGCCTGCTGCGCCTGACCGACCCGCGCCGCTTCGGCGCCGTCGTCTGGGCGGCGGCGCTGGAGGCCGAGCCGGTGGCCACGCTGCTGGGCGGCCTGGGCCTGGAGCCCTTCGACGAACGCTTCGACGGACGGCACCTGCACGCCGCGTTGAGCGGCCGGCGCGTCGCCATCAAACAGGCGCTGCTGGCGGGCGACATCGTCGTGGGTGCCGGCAACATCTACGCCTGTGAGGCGCTGTTCATGGCCGGCATCGACCCCCGCCTGCCTGCCGGCAAGCTCAGCCGCCCGCGGGCAGACAAGCTGGCCGCCGCCGTGCGCACGGTGCTGGGCCAGGCGCTGGAGGCCGGCGGCACGACGCTGCGCGACTTCCGCGATGCCCACGGCGTGGCCGGCAGCTTCCAGATGCAGGCCCAGGTCTATGGCCGCGAGGGCGAGCCTTGCCGGCGCTGCAGCGCAGCCATCAAGCGCATCGTGCAGGGCCAGCGCTCCACCTTTTTCTGCCCCCAATGCCAGAAGCGCTGATCCTGGACTTCGGCAAGACCGTCGTCGCCTGGCAGCGCCACCATGGCCGCAACACCCT
This sequence comes from uncultured Roseateles sp., assembly GCA_963422775.4. Taxonomy (GTDB): domain Bacteria; phylum Pseudomonadota; class Gammaproteobacteria; order Burkholderiales; family Burkholderiaceae_C; genus Pelomonas. The sequence continues at coordinate 60,729 of CAUJSJ030000037.1, read as the reverse complement.
GCCCTGGCAGAACACGCGCGACCCCTATCGCGTCTGGTTGTCGGAAATCATGCTGCAGCAGACCCAGGTCGTCACGGTGCTGGGCTATTACGAGCGCTTCCTGGCGCGCTGGCCCCGGGTCACCGACCTGGCCGCGGCAACGCTTGACGAGGTGCTGGCGCAGTGGGCGGGCCTGGGCTACTACAGCCGGGCGCGCAACCTGCACGCATGCGCCCAGGCCGTGGCGACATTGCACGCCGGCGAGTTTCCGGGCACGGCCGTCGGCTTGCAGACGCTGCCGGGCATCGGTCGCTCCACCGCCGCGGCGATCGCGGCCTTCTGCTTCGGCGAGCGCGTCGCCATCCTGGATGGCAATGTGAAGCGTGTGCTGTCGCGCGTGCTGGCCTTCGACGGGGACCTCAGCAGCGGCGCGGCCGAGAAGAAGCTCTGGGCCTGCGCCACCGAACTGCTGCCCGCCCAGGACGTGGACCGCTACACCCAGGGCCTGATGGACCTGGGCGCCACCATCTGCGGGACGCGCTCTCCCGACTGCCTGCTCTGCCCCGTGCAGCCGATGTGCCGCGCCCGGCATGAGGGCGATCCGACGCGCTTTCCTGTCAAGACGAAGAAGCTCAAGCGCGGCCACCGCGAGAACTGGTGGCTGTGGGTGGAGAGGCCCGAGGGCCAGGTCTTGCTGCAGCAAAGGCCCGCGACCGGCGTCTGGGCTGGCTTGTGGACCTTGCCCATGTTCGACGACGAGGCTGGCGCTCGCGCGGCCCTGCCCGATGTCGCCTTGGAGACGATGCCGCGCATCGAGCATGCGCTGACCCATTTCGACTGGGTGCTGCACACCCTGAGGGCCGCGGCGCCCGAGGGAATCTTGCCTGGCGGCACCTGGGTGGCGCGGGAGAAACTCGGTCGTTACGCGCTGCCCGCGCCGCTGAAGAAACTGATCGAGGAAAGCTGAATGAAACCCGCAATCAAGAGCGGCATCGAGTACGCGGTGATCACCCTGCTCGTCGCCGGCCTGTGTCTGTGGCAGCTCATCAGCAGCACGCAGGACGGCGAGCCGCCGGCCAGCAAGCTGGCCCTGCTGGGCCTGGGCCTGGCCGTGTCGGCCGCAATGCATTGCGTCTTCATGATGCAGCTGGTGCGCCGCACCGGGCGCTCCTTCGCGCTGTGGTTCGTCGCCATCGTGCTCGTGCCGCCGATCGGCACGGCCGTGCTGCTGGCGCTGCTGCTGGGCGAGGCCGAGCCGTCGGAAAGTTGACAAAACCAGGGCTGGACACACATTGCCTGCCCGTGGCGAAACGGGCACAGTGGTTCGAAACGACGGGAGGAACCCGCGATGGATGCACCGCCCCCGGGCCGAGCGGCGAGCCGCCGCCGGATGCTGGCTGCGGCGGCGGCGCTGGCCGTGTCGGCGCCCGTCGCGCGCACGCAGCCTCAGCCGGCGTCCTCGCCCGCTTCAGCGCCGCCGCTGCGCATCGCCACCGGCGAATTTCCACCCTATGCCACTGCCGGACGGCCCGACCAGGGACTGGCGCTGGCCGTCGTGCGGCGCGCCTTCGAGCTGGCCGGGCGGCAGGTGCAGTTCCATTTCCTGCCCTGGCCACGCGCGCTGGCCGAGACGCGTGACGGCCGCTGGGACGCCTCGGCGCATTGGGGCGTCACGCCCGAGCGAAGGCGCGACTTCCTGCTCAGCGACAACCTCTACACCGAGCATTGGCTGCTGCTGCACCGGCGCGACATGGCGCTGGACTGGCGCAGCATCGACGACCTGCGGCCCTACCGGCTGGGGCTGGTGGCCGAGTACACCTACACGCCCGAGCTTTGGCAGGCGGCGCGCGCCGGGCTGCTGCGCTACGAGCAGCCACGCAACGACGTCGTCAGCCTGCGCATGCTGCTGCTGGGCCGCATCGACGTGCTGCCCCTGGACCGCAACGTGGCCTGCGACACGCTGGCGCACCAGTTCACGCCGGCCGAGGGCCAGGCGCTCAGCGCGCATCCGCGGCCGCTGAACGACCGCTTCACGACGCATGTGCTGTTCCCTCCCTCGCGGCCCGACAGCGAGACGCTGCGCGCCGCGTTCAACCGCGGCCTGGCGCAGTTGCGTGCCAGCGGCGAGCACCAGCGCATGACACGCGCCGCGGTGCAATGCCCGGCGCATTGGCCGCATCCCGACCAGGATGTGCCGGCGTCAAAAAGCTGACAAAGCGACGGAAAGCCGCGTCCTTCCCGCATTGCCTGGCCCAGGGGAAAGGGGCACAGTGCATCGCACAACAACGAGGGGACTGCCTTGGATGCCTTGAAGAACCTGCGCGTCGGCGCGCGTCTCGGTCTCGCGTTCGTCATCCTGCTGGCACTGATGCTCGCGATGGCCGGCGTCGGAACGCTGCTGGCGAAGTCGATCAACTACTACGCCGAGTACTACCCCACCAACATCCTGCCGTCGCTTCGCTACATCCATCAGATCGACGGCGCCATTTCCGACGCGCGACGGCTGGAGCAGCAGCACATCCTGACCGATGACGACAAGGAAAAGAAGTCGCTCGACGCGCGCATCGCCAAGGCCCGCAGCGACCTGCGCCAGCGCCTCAAGGACTATGAGCCGCTCGTGGCCGACGACACCGACCGTGCGCTGCTCAAGCAGGTGGCCGATGGCCTGAACGCCTATCTGGCGGAGCAGGACAAGGTGCTGAAGGCGTCCAACGAGAGTGCCGCCGATCCGACGCAGGGCACGGCGGCCAAGGAAATGACCTTCGGCACCGCCCGCGCGGCCTTCACGCCGGTGCGCGAGACCGTCAACAAATGGTGGATGTACAACGAAACCCTGGCCACCGCGACCAGCGAAGCAGCCGAGGCCGCCTACCGCCGCGTGCTGTGGACCTTCGCCGTCGCGTCAATCGCAGCCCTCGTCATCGGCGTGCTGGCGGCGCTGGCGATCACGCGCTCCATCACCCGGCCGGTGCAGCTCGCCTCCGAAGCCGTCAGGGCGGTGGCCGCCGGCGACCTGACGCAGCGCCTGCACAGCACGGCGCGCGACGAGCTCGGGCAGTTGCTGACGATGCTGGACGAGATGACGCAGAACCTCGCGCGCATGGTGTCCGGTGTGCGCCAGGGTTGCGACCAGCTGAATGTCGCCGCCTCCGAAATCGCGCAGGGGAATGCCGACCTGTCGGCGCGCACCGAGAGCCAGGCCTCCAGCCTGGAGCAGACGGCAGCGTCGGTCGAGCAGATGGCCGCGCAGATCAAGGCCAACGCCGACAACGCCCGCCAGGCCGACCAGCTCGCCAACCACGCGTCCGAAGTTGCAGGGGCCGGCGGCGTTGCCGTGGGCGAGGTGGTCACGACGATGGACGCGATCTCGGCCTCCAGCCGCAAGATCTCCGACATCATCGGCACCATCGACGGCATCGCCTTCCAGACCAACATCCTTGCGTTGAATGCGGCGGTCGAGGCGGCGCGGGCCGGCGAGCAGGGTCGCGGCTTTGCCGTCGTGGCTGGCGAGGTGCGGCTGCTGGCCCAGCGCAGCGCGGAGGCGGCCAAGGAGATCAAGAGCCTCATCGGCGACAGCGTCAGCAAGGTGGAGAGTGGCAGCGCCCAGGTGCTGGCTGCGCGCGAGACCATCGGCCAGATGGTCAACGAGGTGCGCAAGGTGACCGACCTCGTCGGGGAGATCACGGTGTCCAGCCGCGAGCAGAGCGAAGGTGTCGGGCAGATCAACGCCGCGGTCAGCCAGCTCGACCAGGCCACGCAGCAGAACGCCGCGCTGGTGGAGCAGACGGCGGCGGCGGCCGAGAGCATGCGCATGCAGACGACCAAGCTGAGCGAGGCCGTGGCGGCCTTCCGCGTTGACGCGGCACCGGCACCGGCAGCGGCAGCGGCAGCGGCACGCAGCAGCCCCAGGGCGGCCCCGCGGCCCGCCATGGCAGCTCGGCCCGCCGCGGCCAGGCCGGCATCCAAGCCCGCCGCCAAGCCCGCGGCTCAGCCGAGGCCGGCGCCGGTGAGCGCTTCGGCTGCAGCGCCCGCGCCGAGCACCACCGAGGGCGAATGGGAGACCTTCTAGAACAGGCTGGCCAGGCGCCGCACGGCGTCCTCGGAGTGGGCGCGGTCCGGCCGCAGATCGTCGTTGCCGAAGTCGTGCTCGCCCATGGCGGCCACGAGCAGGCCGTCGCGCCGCGGCAGGGCGACGACGTTCTGGCCCCGGTAGATCACCGCGTAGTCCACCTCGGGCTGGGGAATGAGACGGGCCGTCTGGCCGCGCACCGGCGTCATGCTGGTGTCGGCGAGCAGCGTGCGTGCGCCGTCGCCGGTGCAATTGACGATCACCCGTTCGGGCAGACGGGCGAACTCGCGCGGCGCACGGAACTCGCGCTGCACCAGCTCGCCGCTGTCGCGTGCGAAGTCGTCCAGCAGCAGGCGCTGGTAGGCCGGGATGTTGAAGACGAGCTGCGTGAAGCGGCGCGCATGGGGCGTGCGAAACGGATGCTCGGCGGGTGTCAGCGCCTTGCCTTGCGGCCGCAGGTCGGCGATGCGCGAGCCCAGATCGGGGTAGTCGGGCTCGCCGACATGGCCCGCCAGCGGCTGGTCAAAATCCTCCTCTGCGACGACGAAGCCGTCATGCCATTCGACCGGCCCTGAGGGCAGGCCGAGATAGCTCTGATGCACTTTGAAGGAGGCCCGCGCCATCTCTTCCCAGCCGGCCGTCCAGGTGTCGTTTGCGTGAGCCTCGGTGACGATGCGCGAGTCCGGCGTCCACAGGCCCGTCGCGGCTGACGAGTGAACGCGCGGTGGCCTGTCCTTGGCGTAGAGGCGCACCTTGAAGCCGGCCTGCTGGGCCGTGCGCGCCGTCGTCAGCCCGATGGCGCCGCAGCCGATCACGGCGATGCGCTCGCCAGGCTTCACGCCGCTGGCTTTCACGAGGGCCAGCGCCTGTCGAGCCGAGCCCCAGGACAAGGACCAGCCGCTGCCGCCGTGGCCGTAGTGGTGGACGAGGGTCTTGCCGAAGCGGTGCTCGGCCTCGATCCGTGGACCCTGCGCGCGGAAGGGGCGGATGCCGACGGCGATGTCGATGATGCGGTCGACGCTGGCGCGCATCGCGGCCGGCAGCCGGGGCGTGGCGAAATCGAGGGCGTGGGCAGGCAAGGCGAGCGCGGCGCTGCCCGCCGCGAGCAAGTGGCGTCTTTGCATGGCGGCGTCGATCAGGCGGGTTGGCGGGCGAGGGACTTGCGGATCAGCGCCGCGTCGCGCAGCCGATGCGCCGAGCCGTCGGCGTCCAGCAGCACGACGGTCACCGGTTGCTTGCCGTTCATCATGCGCATGGCCAGGCAGCGGCCGGCCTCCTCGGTGTAGCCGGTCTTGGACAGTCGGATGTCCCAGCCCTTGGCACCCACCAGGCGGTTGGTGTTGTGCAGCTCGCGGGTGCGGCCGTCGACGCCGACGCTGGCCTTCTTCACGCTGGTGATGCGCTCGATCTCGCGGTAGTGCCCCGCGGCGACCGTGATCGCAGCCATCTCGGTGGCGGTGGACGTATTGGCCGGCGACAGGCCCGTCGGATCGGTGATGGCCGTGCGGCTCAGGCCCAGCGCGCGCAGCTTGGCCTGGACCGCCTTGACGAAGCCCGCTTCGCCACCGGGGTAGGTGCGCGCCAGTGCATAGGCCGCGCGGTTCTCGGACTCCATCAGCGCCATCTCCAGCGCTGCCTGGCGCGTCATCTGCGTGCCCACGCGCACTCGCGAGCGGCTGTGCTTGAGGGTGTCGACGTCGTCGTTCGTGATGCGCAGCTTCTCGGTCGGGTCGAGCTTGGCGTCGAGCACGACCATGGCCGTCAGCAGCTTGGTCAGCGAGGCAATGGGCACGACGGCGTCGGCATCGCGCGCCATCAGCACCTTGCCGGTCGCGTCGTCGATGACGAGGACATGCTTGGCATTGACGGGCAGGCGCAGGGCGGGGGGCACTGAAGCCTGCGATGCGTCGATGGCAGCGGCGGCAGGTGGCGTGTCAGGCGCCTGGGGCGCCTCCCGGCCCTTGGCCTGCACGACAAAGCTGGTCGCGGCGATCAGCAGGGCCGGCAGGGCCAGCTTCCAGCCGGTGGCCTGGGGGCGGGGGGCGAGCAGGCGCTCGATTCGGGCGAGCAGGTCGCCACCACGGGCGGCGAGTGCAGGGGAGGAGGGCATGTCGGGTTGTTCCAGTTCAGAAAGGGCGTGCAGGGCCAAAGCCAGGCGGCGTGAATCACCGAGCAGCTCGGCCGAGATCTCGTCGGCCACGAGTTCGCGCTCGGCGCGCATGCGGGCCGACAGCCACCAGACGACGGGGTGGAAGAAGAGCAGGGCCTCGACGGCGCTCTGCAGCAGGTTGGCGAGGTAGTCCCAGCGCCGCACGTGGGCCAGCTCGTGGGCCAGCAGGGCTTCGATCAGGTCCACGGGCAGGCGGGCGAGCAGCGCCGCCGGCAGCAGCACGCAGGGCTTCAGCAGGCCCAGCGCAATCGGGCCGGCCAGGCCGGGCAGCAGGCGCAGCGGCACGGTGCGCTTCAGCCCGAGGCGGCGGGCCAGGGCATCCAGGCGCGCCTGCCATTCGGCAGGCGCCGGTGTGCTGCGCCGCCGTGCGCGCCCCACCCAGGCGAGGCCCAGGGCCAGGCGGGCCAGCATCAGTGCGGTGCCCAGTGCCCAGGCCGTGACCAGGGCCGGCATCTGCTCGGCCAGCGGCGGCAGTTCGCCGAGGAACTCGGCGTCGGCCGGGGCCAGGTCCAGGCACTGGGCGATCGGCAGGACGAGGCAAAACCCCAGGCCGGCCGCGCAGACCGCGTAGCGCCGGCGCGCCGATGCGCCGCGCATCAACGCGAGCAGCAGCGCTGCCGCGCCGCCGACGATGGCACCCTGCCAGACGAAGTTCACGAGGGCCCAGCCCCAGGCATTCATGGCGATGTCCAGGCTCATTCGTCGGCTCCGTTCCTGGCCAGCAGCTGGCGGATCTCGGCGCGCTCCTTGGCGCTGACATGGCCCTCCAGGGCCGCCAGCACCAGGGCCTTGCCCGAGCCGGCGAAGGCCTTGGCGATGAAGTCCCTCACGAGGGACTGCTGCAGCTTGTCCTGGGCCTGAACGGGGGCGTAAAGGTGGGGGCGCTGGCTCTCGTCGCGGCTCAGCAGGCCCTTGCCGTGCATGACCTGGAGCTGGCGCAGCACGGTGGCGTAGCTGGCGTCGGGCCGGTCGGGCAGCAGGGCCTCATGCACGGCCTTGGCGTCGGCGGGGCCGTGCTGCCAGAGCACGCGCAACAGGTCCAGCTCGGCCGCCGTCGGTTTGGCGGGGGGTGTTTGATCCATGAGTTCAGAATAATCGTTCTAGAACATGTTGTCTAGAACAAATATTCTGAATTGGCAGCCGAGTCTTAGCGGGCGTCCAGCTCGCGGTGGCGCTTGAGCACGTGGCCGTGGTGGCTGAACTGGCGCGCCAGCATCTCGACGAGGTAGACCGAGCGATGCTGGCCGCCGGTGCAGCCGATGGCGACGGTGAGGTAGCTGCGCTGGTCGGCCGCGAAGTTGGGCAGCCAGCGCGACAGGAAGCCGGCGATCTGGCCCATCATCAGCCCGACCTCGGGTTGCGCCGCGAGATAGGCCGCCACCGGCGCGTCACGGCCTGTCAGCGGGCGCAGCTCGCGGTCGTAGTAGGGGTTGGGCAGCACGCGCACGTCGAAGACGAAGTCCGCGTCGCTGGGCACGCCGTGCTTGAAGGCGAAGCTCTCGAAGACGAGGGTCAGCTTGGCGCCGGCGTTGGGGCCGACGAGGTCGGCGAGCCAGACGCGCAGCTGGGCCGGGCGCAGCTGGCTGGTGTCGATGACGGTGGACTGGGCCTTCAGGCCGCCCAGCAGCTCACGCTCCAGCTTGATGGCGTCCAGCAGCAGCCGGTGGCTGTCTTCCGCGGCGCCGTCCAGCGTGCCGAAACCGGTATCGCGGTCCTCGCGCAGCGGGTGGGGGCGGCGCGTCTCGGAGAAGCGGCGCATCAGCGCGTCGTTGCTCGCGTCCAGGAAGATGGAGCGCACTGCGACACCCTTGGCGCGCAGCTCCTTGATCAGAGGCAGCAGCAACGGCAGCGAGCTGGCCGAGCGCACGTCCACGGCGATGGCGACGCGGCGCTCGCCACGCTGCTGCTCCAGCTTCAGAAAGTCCAGCAGCAGCTCGGCCGGCAGGTTGTCGACGCAGAAATAGCCGGCGTCCTCCAGCGCATGCATGGCCACCGACTTGCCACCGCCGGACATGCCGGTCAGCAGCACGACGTCGCCCTGCAGCTCGGTGTCCAGATTCACGATTTGGCCTTGCGCGGTTTGATGGCGGTCGACGCGTCCAGCATCTCCTGCGCGTGCGCCAGACTGGTGGACGACAGGCGCTCGCCACCCAGCATGCGGGCGATCTCGGCCACGCGCGCCTCGCCCGCGACGGGGCTGACGGAGCTTGCCGTGCTGCTGCCTCGCAGTGTCTTGGCGACGACGAGGTGGCGGTCGGCGCAGGCGGCCACCTGGGGCAGGTGGGTCACGGCCAGCACCTGGCGGTCGCGTCCCAGCTGCTTCATCAGCCGGCCCACGGTCTCGGCGACGGCGCCACCGATGCCGACGTCGATCTCGTCGAAGATCAGCGTGCCCGGCGCGTTGCCGGTTGCGGCCTGGCTGGCCGTCACGGCGATGGCCAGTGCGATGCGCGACAGTTCGCCGCCCGACGCCACCTTGGCCAGCGGCCGCGGCGTGCTGCCGGCGTGGCCGGCGACGAGGAATTCGGCGGACTCCGCGCCAAAGCTCTGCGGGCCGTCGGTGGCTTGAAGCGCAATGTCGAACTGGCCGCCGGCCATGCCGAGCTGCTGCATCGCGGCCGTGACGGCCGAGGCGAGCTGGGGTGCGGCTTTCTTGCGGGCTCGGCTGGTGGTCTGGGCTTCGGCATCGAAGGCCTTGCGTGCGGTGGCAAGCGCGGCTTCGAGCTGGGCCGGGTCGCTGGCCGCGTCGAGCGCTGCGAGCTCCGCCCGCCACTGAGCCAGCAGGGCCGGCAGCTCCTGCGGCTGGCGCCGGTAGCGGCGCGCCAGTGTCATCCAGGCAGACACGCGCTCGTCCAGCTCGGCCAGCCGCGCCGGGTCGAGATCGGCCTTGTGCAGATAGGCCGACAGCGTGTGGCTGGCGTCCTGCAGCTGGGCCTGCACATCGCGCAGTGCCTGCACGGCGGACAGCAGGCGGTCGTCGTGGTCGAGCACGCGCTCGAGCTGGTCAAGCGCACCTCCGGCCAGGGACTGGGCGCTGGGCTCGGCCTCGTCCAGCGCGTCCAGCGCCGACTTGGCCGCGTCGATGAGGGACTGGCCGTGCGCCAAGCGCCCATGCTCGGCGTTCAGTTCGTCCCACTCGCCTTCGGCAGGGGCCAGGCCGTCCAGCTCGCCGATCTGCCAGGCCAGGCGCTCGCGTTCGCGCAGCGCGTCGGCCTGCTGGCCCTGGGCCTTCTGCAGCGCCTCGGCGGCCTGCTTCCAGGTGGCGTGGGCGCGTGCCAACGGTGCGGTGTCCAGGCCAGCAAAGGCGTCCAGCAGCTCGCGCACGGCGGCGGGGCGGGTCAGGCCTTGCCAGGCGTGCTGGCCGTGGATGTCCAGTAGGTGGTCGGCCAGCTCGCGCAGTTGCGTCAGCGTGGCGGCACCACCGTTGATCCAGGCGCGACTCTTGCCCGCGGCGTCGATGACGCGGCGTAGCAGCAGGGCGTCGTCGGCATCGAAACCGGCTTCGTCCAGCCAGGCGCGCAGATGTGGCGGCGTGTCGAACTCGGCGCAGATCTCGGCCTTGGCCGCGCCTTCGCGCACGACGCCGGCGTCACCGCGGCCGCCCAGGGCCAACTGCAGCGCATCGATGAGGATGGACTTGCCTGCGCCAGTCTCGCCGGTCAGCACGGCAAAGCCGGGCTCGAAGTCGAGCTCCAGCGTGGGAACGATGACGAAATCCTTCAGGCTCAGGTGCCGCAGCATCTAGACGTACCAACGTAACTTGCGACGCAAGGTCGCGTAATAGCTCCAGCCCTTGGGGTGCAGGAAGCGCACCTGATGCTGGCTGCGGCGCACGGTGATGGTGTCGCCGTGGAGGAGGCTCGCGAGGCTTTGCATGTCGAAGTTCACCGAGGCGTCGCGTCCGGCAACGATCTCCAGGCGCACCTCGCCCAGGTCGGGCAGCACGATGGGCCGGTTGGACAGCGTGTGCGGCGCGATCGGCACGATCAGCCAGCCGGCGATACTCGGGTGCATCAGCGGGCCGCCGGCCGACAGCGCATAGGCCGTGGAGCCGGTGGGCGAGGCGACGATGAGGCCGTCGGCCCGCATGTTGGCGACGAACTGCTCGCCCACTTCGATCTTCAGCTCCACCATGCCGGCCGTCGCGCCACGGCTGACCACCACGTCGTTGAGCGCCAGGCCGGTGAAGATGGCCTCGCCGTCGCGCCAGACCTCGCCTTCCAGCATGGCGCGCGGCTCGACCTCGTAGTCGCCCGCCAGCACCGGCGCCAGCGACTCACGCCAGCGCTCGATGGGGATGTCCGTGATGAATCCGAGCCGCCCCTGGTTGATGCCCAGCAGCGGGATGCCGTAGGGTGCCATCTCGCGGGCAAAGCCCAGCATCGTGCCGTCGCCGCCGACGACGACCGCCAGGTCGCAGGCGCGGCCGAGCTGGTCATTCGAGAGCGCGTCGTAGCCCGTGAGGCCGGTGTTCAGGGCGGTGTCGGCTTCGAGGGAAACCTCCAGGCCGCTGCTGCACAGAAACTGGGCGATTTCCTCCAGCACCGGCTTGATGCCTGGCGCCTGATGCTTGCCCACGATGGCGACATGTCTGAAGCGCTCGGCCATGCGGCAAATTACACCACAGGGGTATTGCCCCTCTCCCGAGGAAAGAGGCCGGTTTTGAGGTCGTTGGTGCCAGCGCCGCTCCGCTTTGCTCGGGCTGTCCGGCACGCAAGACATAAGATGGCCTCATGCTCGACGAGCGCTCCAAATCCCTGCTGAAAACCCTGGTCGAACGCTATATCGCGGATGGGCAGCCCGTGGGTTCGCGCACCTTGTCCAAGGCCTCCGGGCTGGAGCTCAGCCCCGCGACCATCCGCAACGTCATGGCCGACCTGGAGGAGCTGGGCCTCATCGCCAGCCCGCACACCAGCGCCGGCCGCATTCCGACGGCGCGCGGCTACCGCCTCTTCGTCGACACCATGCTGACGGCCCAGCCCGGCCTCATCGGCGTGGAGACTGCCCAGCTGCAGCCCGACCAGCCCCAGCGCGTCATCGCCAGCGCGGCGCAGATGCTGTCCAACCTGTCGAGCTTCGTCGGCGTCGTCACGTCGCCCAAGAAGCCCAGCGTCTTTCACCACATCGAATTCCTGCGCCTGGGCGAGCGGCGCGTGCTGGTCATCCTCGTGTCGCCCGACGGCGACGTGCAGAACCGCGTCATCTTCACCGCGCAGGACCTGAGCCAGGGCGAGCTGGCCGAGGCCAGCAACCGGCTCAACGCCAGCTACGCCGGGCTCTCGCTCGAAGCCGTGCGCGAGCGCCTGCGCCACGAGGTGGACGCCCTGCGCAGCGAGATCGCCGGGCTGATGAGCGCCGCTGTGCAGGTCGGCACCGAGGCGATGACGCAGCAGGACGAGCAGGTCATCGTGTCAGGCGAGCGCAACCTGCTGACGGTACAGGACTTCAGCCATGACATGGGCAGCCTGCGCCGCCTGTTCGACCTCTTCGAGCAGAAGACGCAGCTGATGCGGCTGCTGGACACGTCCAGCCGCGCCGAGGGCGTGCGCATCTACATCGGCGGCGAAAGCCAGGTCGTGCCCTACGAAGAGCTGTCCATCGTCAGCGCGCCCTACGAGGTCGACGGCCAGGTGGTGGGCACGCTGGGCGTCATCGGCCCCACGCGCATGGCCTACGACCGCATGATCCAGATCGTCGACATCACGTCGCGGATGGTCGGCCAGGCGTTGTCCCAGCGTTGATGCAGGGCTGACTAGAATCCGCGCCTCCAACCGGGGGCCGTTAGCTCAGTTGGTCAGAGCAGAGGACTCATAATCCTTTGGTCGTTGGTTCAAGTCCAACACGGCCTACCAATTTTCTTCTTTCGTACCAACAGCTTGCGTCAGTCGCAGGCTGTTTTTCCTTCCGGCGTTTCCGGCTGCTGTGCCGGATTCGTGCCGTGTGCCGCCAGCCGGTCATTCCACGGCGCGAGGTGTTCCGCCCCCAGATGGGCGTAGCGTGACACCATCGCGCCCGACTGCCAGCCGCCCAGTTCTTGCAACACCGAGAGCGGCGTTCCTTGCTGCACATGCCAGCTTGCGAAGGTATGGCGCAGGTCGTGAAACCGCAGCGGATAGACATCCGCCCGTTTCACTGCGCTATACCAAGCCTTCGTGGTCGTTGCCGCGATTGGGTTGCCTCGGAAGGTGAAGACCCGTTCCTTGTGTTTGCCGAGCTGCTTTTGCAGCACGGCCATAGCTTCGCTATTCAAGGGCACTGGTATCGCTCTGCGGGCTTTGGCCTGATCGGGATGCACCCACGCCATGCGGCGCTCAAGATCAACTTGATCCCAACGCATGCCGGTAATGTTGGCCGAGCGCAGCCCTGTTGCCAGCGCCATGCGCGCCATATCACCGAGGTGAGGGGGCAGCTCAATCAGCAGCCTGTCCGCCTCAGGGCGGGTCAGGTAGCGAATGCGCACGGTTGGTTCTTTCAGCAGCCGGACGGCGGGGCTTTTGTCGATCCACTCCCAATCACGTTCACAACGCCGCAAGATTGCCCGCACAAGCGCCAGCGTCCGGTTGACCGTGGCATTGGCCGCGCCGGTTGCTTGCTTTGCGTTGGTTACCTTGTCGATCATGGCGCGATTGATGGTGTCGAGCGGCTTGCCGTTCAGATGCTGGTCGAGCCAACGCAGTTTCGCTTTGTCGTGCTCGTGGGTGGCTTTGTGACTGGTCTCTTTCAACCAACGGACAACCGCATCATTCCAAGTGCGGCAGGGACGAAAACCTAACTTCTCTATGCGCCAAGCCTCGGCCTTCAGCCGGTCGTGAAGTTCTTGCGCTTGGGTTTTAACTTCGGTTTCAGCAGATCGGCGTACACGTTCCCCGTTGGGGGTGGTGAAGTCGATCCACCAGACCGTTCCTCGCTTGCGTAGTGACATACAGACTCCTTTTCATTGAGGGGAGTCACCCGCAGCGCTTGCCGAGACAAAGCATACAGCGACCGCACATAGGCGATGAGGTCTTCTTCGAGGAAGACCCAGCGTTTGCCCGTCTTCGCCCCCGGCAACAGACCGCGCTTGGCGCGCATCCGCACTTCTTCCTGATGCATCTTCAAGAAAGCAGCGGCCTCGGTCAGGGTGAGCGTCCGCATAGGCCGTCATGCCGAAGACGGTTCGTCAGGCGTAACAGACGAGCCGCTGCGCGGCTTGTCCGGCGTGCCTTGCGGCGGCATAACGGGCTGCGCTGCTTGGGGCAGTTGGAACAGGGCAAAGCGCAGCAGCGGTTCATCGTCAGTACTGATGCGCTCAAGCACGCCGCAGTGATTGCAATGGCCTTCGCGGTGAATGTCTTCATGCCCCCAATCGGCATCAACAATCACAAAGACCGTGCCCTGACACACGGGACAGCCTTGCGGCACGGCGCGTATTTCCATCGGGCAGGGGGCGAACGGCGCGAAGTCACGCAGTGGCGGTTCGGGCTGGTTTTCAAGGACACGGGTAGTCATGGTGGGTGCTCCGGTTAATCAGCTTCGTAGCCATGCGATTGCAAGACGGTCGCCATGTTTGAGCCTTCCCATGAACCCGGACGGCGCATCATCAACGCCACGTCTTCGAGCAGCAGCGCCGCCAGCGTTTGCAGGGTCAGCGCGCCGTGCGTGTTGGCGGTTAGGTTTTGGTTCGCAGCAAGAAACTGGCGGATCAAGTCCGCGTCCGTTGCCGGAATGGTCACAGTGATCTTCATGACGGGCTTTCAAACGGATTGACTTCGGGCTGCATCCAACGATGCACATAGCCATCCCGCGAGACGATCAGCCGCACAGTGATGCAGTTGATGCAGTGGCCGGTGTCGCCGATATAGCCAAGGCCGTTGTCTTTCGGCATGCCGTCAAACCACGGGTAGTGCACATCACCGCCACACGACAAGCAACCCGCCAAAGCGGTGAAGGTCTCAATCTCACCGCTGCGCGAAGCCGCGAGGAACGGTGCAGTGCAGCCATAGAGCAGCGCCGCAAAGGCTTCAGATGGGGTTTTCTTTCGCGGCATGGTGCTGTGCCTCAATAAGGAACGTCGGCTTCGTCAATGTCGGGAGGGCTGCGCCAGCCGGTCAGCGTGCTGCGTTCGGCCAAGGTCATGAAGCCTTGCAGGGGTTCGCCGGTGTCGCTAACGCAGACCACATATTCGACCGTGCCGCAGTGGGGGCACTGGGCGTTTTCAAGGCCGGTGCTATCGCTAAACACAGAACACACCGCGCCGCCACAGGACAGGCACGAGCCAAGGCCGTAGTCATGTTCAACCACCCCGCCATCAAGCATCCGCATGGTGACTTGGCTCATGGCTGGCCTCGTTTGGGTTGCCCCTGCTGGGACTGATTGCGGCGGCGCAGTTCGGCTTGAATGGCGCGTGCGGTTTGCTCGAAGGTGGTGACCAGCGAGGCGGCGCATTGCGGCAACAAAGCAGGGCTGCATAGGCCGACCACGGTGTCCCATTGGGCTTCGCCAGTGAAAGCGCCGCTGTCGGTCATGGTGAGGCTGACGGCATAGGCGGTGTCGGGGCTGTTTTGGCCTTGAACACTCACCAGATGCACCACCATGACGGCGTGGGCAGGATCAACAGCAGGGGCAACGGCATTCGAGCGACTGAGCTGGTTACGGACGAGGCCGACTAGCTTTTGCCCTACGAGGTCTTGGGTGGTGGCCTCAAGCCAGATCGGGAGCTTGTCTTGCGCCGAGGCTGTAAGGGCTATCGCCGCCAGCACTGCCGTCAGGAGGATGCGCAGTGCGGTTTTCATGCTGCATCCCCCCCGTGGGAAGAGGCGTGGAACGCAGCCTTGAAGCCAGCAGCATCGTGATACGGGTTAGGCCGGTGACCGCCATCAAGAAACGATTGCTGCCAATAGGGCAGCTTGTAGGCAGGGATGCTATCGCGTGAGCCACGCACGAAGAGGACGCTTTGCCAGTCCGGCAAGCTGTAGAACTGATGCACAGGCATGAAGGGCACAGCGGCAAGGTTGAGGCTCGTGCCCGAACTGCTGCCGCTACTACTGCCACTGTTTGCGCCACCGGCGCTGTGGCCGCTGCTGCTGCCGGTGTTGGTGCTGGTGGTCTCGCTCAGGGCTTTGCCGGTGTAGGCGCCAACCTTGTCGCTGAAGTATTTGGCGGTCTTCTCGTCATTGGTGGTGAAGACTTGCAAGATGCCAGCATTGGCGACAAAGGACTCCCAGCGGTCTTTGTAGATGCTTTCAAGCTGGTTCAAATCTTGGAAGATTGACCAGATGCGGACGCGGTAGCCGCGCAGTAGTGCAATCGCATTGGCGACGGTTTCCATGTACTTCAGTTGCGCTTGTTCATCGAGCAGCAGCAGGACACGGCGGTCACCGGCTTTGGGTTCGACCGAGAGGGCGTTGAAACAGGCTTGCACGATGAGCCGTGCGAAGCGGTAGTAGGTGTTCAGCTCATTGGGCGGCAGCATGAAATACACCGTCATCGGCTTGGTGCGCAGTTCGGCAAAGCTGAAGGTCGAACGGCTCAGGAAGTCAGCAATCATTGGCTGGTCAAGGAACGACAGTTGCCCAATGGCGGTGCTGATGATTGAGCCAACTTCTTTGCTGGCCGGATCGGTGAAGCCACCGGCAATGTTTTGGACACGGGCGATTGGATTGGCGCGTGCGCCGATCATGTAGGCGGCGAACTCATCACGCGGCAAGCCCAACAAGCTGCGCACGCGGGGCAAAGTGTTGTTGCCAGCGGCCAGTTCATCGGCGTCGCTACAGACATGCGCCATCAGGCAGGCCACGAGGTCACGGGCACGGTTCGGCCAATGCGGGTCATTGCCTTCTTGCACAATCATGGCCGCCGCCAGCCCGTCAATCTGGGTGGTGAAGTCAGGGGCGGCGGGATCGAGGCTGGCGAGTGGGTTGAAGTAGGCCGTGAGCTTGTCAGTTAGCCCCAGCATGTCGCCGAACATGTTGAACGGATTGATCGGGACGACGGTATGGCCGTGGCGCTGTTGCCGGTGTGCGGCGGTGACGGCGAAGCTTTCGCCCTTCACATCAACGATGAACATGCTTTCGCGGTTGAGCAGCAGGGTCTGGGCAATGCTGGTGGTGAACTTGCCTGAACCGGCAGGGGCAACGGTCAGGATGTTGTTCTCACCGGCATAGCCGATGTATGAGCCGCTGCGCTGCATGGCTTCATCGACAGGGGTGTACCAGTTGAGGAACTCACCGAGATAGATGCAGTCGGAGAAGTCGCCAGCTTCGGGAAACAGCCCACGGGCGGCGGTCTCTTCGGCACTGGCGTAGGCAGCGTCACCGTAGATACCGGCTTGCCGTTGGCGCAGGACAGGGGCGGGCGGCGCGTCTGGTGTCATGTTGCGGTGTATCCAAACCCCAAGCACGGCGGCGCAGATGGCGAACAGCACGATCCACTTCATCAAGCCGCTCTCGACCAGCAGCACCAACACCAGAATGGCCATGACGGCCAAGACGAACAGCGCAAAGATGGCGGCGATGCCATAGGTAAGCACGATGCCGCCAGCCCCCCACGCGATGAACCAACTTTCGAGCTGGGCTTTGAAGCCGAGCGGCGGGGTGACGGGGCGGGTGTCAGGGCTGGACATGAACGACCTCCTACGGAGTTGAAGAACCGTTGACAGGCCGCGCTGGTGGGGAAGGCGTGGCGGATGTTGGATGGTGAGTTAACAAGGCAACAAGTTAACTTATGAGGCGAGTCTAAGGGCTGGGGCAACAAGCTGTCAAACGGGGTTACTTGAGGTTGGCGCGCAGATTGGCGCGGAAGCGTTCGACTTGGGCTTCAATCAGGCGTTCGCGCTGGGCGGAGCTGGTATCGGCGGTCAGGGCTTTGGTGACGGCATCGGCAAAGAACTCTTGCACGGTGACGCCTTGGGCGGCCAAGAGGGACTTGAGACGGGCAGCGTCCGCTTTGTCGATGTATGCCCCGATCAGCTTTTTGCCAGCACGACCAGGCTGAAGGTAGCCCGTGGCCGCCGTTGCCTGTGTGCTGTGTTCTTGCTGATTGGCCGTCGTCCCGTACCGCCAAGTTCTTTCACCCTTTTCGGCGAGCTGCTTGGCGTTCTCATAGGTTGCCCATTCGTCCGGCGTCATCGGCAAGCCAAGGGACTGCTTGATAAAAACGCTGGCCGGACTATCAACAAATTCAAGCCATGACTCGTCTGGGGTTCCGGCGCTTGACGTGATGAGTTGAACGATGTTGCCAAGCTTTGGCTGGGTGCTGAGCGGGACAAATTGAAAATTCAAGCGTGCATTGATACAGCGGGACGCCACATCAATGTCGAGGGCGTAGGCGAAGTCAAGAATGCTGGCTTTGTCAGTCAGCGGCCACGCGCCATCGAAACGATCAACCAAGAATGTGGTGCTGTCATCGATCAAAGCGTCAGCGTGGCTGATCGGTTGCTTAATTTGAGGCGCAGACCGAGCGGGTGCAAGCGGGGACGCAACAGGCTTTTCGGTGGTCTTGGGGGTGCGGGGCATGGTCAGGCAACTGATCAGATGACTAGCCAACAATGATAGCCGCCTTGGGCTTGCTTGGGGGGCAGTTGATGCGGTTAAGCCGTGGTTGCCGAAGGCGACCTAAGAAGGCTTAAGCGCATAGAAAGCCGTGTTGCGGAGAGCCGGGCAAGGGTCAAGAGCGCGGAGCGGTCAAGCGGAGGCCGCAGCGCAGCCGAAGGCGAGAACGGGTGAGCATGACGGACTCTTGAGGCTTGACTGGCGCGGAGCTATCTTCCTACTACTTTTTCGATAAAGTGCGCCGCCTTTACTCTGTCGTGTGGCGATTTTATGGTTGCTTGGACTTTTGGCAGGATGAATGCGCCAAGCGCCTTGTCATGCTTCGTCAATTCGAGCAGTGCTCTGCCTATAGCAGCGTGAAGACGTGTGTTCTCAGATTTGAGGCTAGCTTTAGCTTTTGCGATTTGTATTGCAAGTTTATCAAGCTTTATTTGTAGTAACTGTTCTTTTTTTGTCATTATCCGCCTCGGAATTATGTGCCAAAAATGAATACCGCATAAAGCCACTGCGTTGCAACCACATACCCCTGCATGCAGCCGCTTTTCCTTCCGCCGCCGAGCCAATTGAAAATAACTTGCGCCGCGATGAATGCCCGCTTGGGCATTCAAATGAGCGGCGCGCACATTGACCTAGCGGGGGTTTGGGGGGTGGCGATAAGCCCCCCAAGGGGAAGACGGATGCAGCAGCACATACTGGGTTAATCAAACTCTGTGCTGGCGGCGAAGAACCGGCGTATTAGGCTGCGTCAGCGGCAATTCGGCTGAAATCCGTCGCGATGTACTTTTCCCATTGAGGTTTGCAGTATTCTTCGACGATGCCGGTTTGTTTGTTCTTGCGTTTGCCATTAAACCAAACTGACCGTAGCCCGATGTTTTTGCCTGTCTTGTTTTTGACGGCCTCACGGTCGAACTCTTCGGAAGTCATGATCCAGACCATATCCATCCGCTCGGAATAGAAGACAAACCAATAATTGAGGCGAACTTCGTCGTGGGGGATTGCAGCGAACAAAGCGGCGTCGCCCGCGATGACTTCCTTGGAGCGGGCTTTGATCTGGATGAGGGCGGTCGAGCCGTCTGGTCGTTTGATGATGGCATCGACGGCATGGTCATCGACGAGTGGCACATAGACATCAATGCCTTCTTTGAGCATGCGTCCGATGATCCAGTATTCAATGCGCTTGCCGAAGGCGGCAGAGTTGCGGAAGGTGCGGGGTTTGGTCATGGGCTTCAGTGTCTCGGTGCGGGTGCGAAAAGACAAGTTTGCATGAAGGCGGACAATGGCAGCGGCAGCACACGCCCGTAGTCAGCGCGAAAGTGGTGGATAAGTTTCGTCTTGGGGTTGCGGAGCGGCGGCGATTGATTCAGACTCACGGTTATCGAAGATAGCAAGTTGTTCGCGGTGTTACCGCGACACGGCCACCGCTAGCGCGGCAGCCTCACCTTGCAAAGGGGGAACGCTGACGCGCTCCCCCGTTTGATCCCCCTGAGCTGGCCGGTGGCCAGCGCAGAAACCGCAAGCCGTTTCCGCACCTTCGGGAGGCCGTGACGTGAGTGCTAAAGCCGACCCAGCGTCCCTAAGCCAGAACCGCAGCGGCAGCGAGAAGCGCCAGCGTGACGCTATCGTTCCTGTCCGATGCTCATCGGATGAACGCGAAGCCTTGCGGTTTCGGGCGGCGACGGCAGGTCTCAGTGTCGGCAGCTATCTGCGGCTCGCAGGGCTTGGGGATGCTGGTATCCGCGCCAAGCGTGCGCCCACGGTGAACGCGGTTTTGCTGGCGCAAGCGGTCGCGGCCTTGAATAAGGCGGGGAGTAATCTTAATCAGATTGCGCACCACCTGAACGCCGGTCACGCGGCGGGTTCGGCGGAAACGGTGCAGACCTTGCATGAAACCCGCGCCGCCGTCCTACAAATCATTGCCCTCACGGGTCGCAAAGGCGAGGTGTGATCGCCAAGGGTAATACCCACGCCCACGGCGCAAAACTCGCCGATTACATGGTGACGGGCAAGGCTGGTGAGAAGGCCGAGCTGTATCAGGTGCGTGGTTTTGCCTCGAACGATATACGCGAGGCCTTTCAAAGTATTGCGGTTTTGGCGGCGGGGACAAAGTGCGATAACCCAATGTTCCACACACAGGTGCGGAATCCTGAAGGTGAGATCCTGACACCGGAACAGTGGGAGCAGACCGCCGACCGCATCGAGCGGATTAACGGGTTAACCGGCCAGCCCCGCGCTATCGCCTTTCATATTGACCAAAAGACCGGCCATGAACATATGCACGTGGCATGGTCACGGATTGATGCGGAGACGATGACGGCGAAGCCGTTACCGTTCTTCAAACTGCGTTTGAAGGAAGTTTGCCGCGAACTCGAAGACGAGTTCGATATTACCCGCGTCAGCAGTGAGCGGCCACGGGCGGATATTCTGTCATCCAGTCGCGCCGAGCAGGAACAGAGCCGTCGCCTTGATACTGACGAACATGGGGTGCGCGGCAATATCCGCGATGCCTATGAACAGGCGGATAGCGGCAAGGCGTTCGCCGCCGCACTGGCCGACAAGGGCATGACCCTGTGTCGTGGCGAACGCCGCGACTTCATCGTGCTCGATGAGGACGGCGGCATTCACGCCCTTGGTAAGCGGCTACTTGGCACGACCGCCGCCGAGACCCGTCACCGGCTGGCCGACATTGACCGCAACACCCTGCCCACGGTCGCCGAGGCGCGGGCGCAGCAGTCAGAACGTCCGCTCCAAATGCCTGACGTGGCAGCCAGCGTGGAGCGCGCCGCCGGTAAGGCCGAAACGGTCATTGCCACCGGCCTTGGGGCAGTGACGGGGGCGATTGAAGGGTTGGCGACGGGGTTGGAGCACTTCCTGTTCGGCAGCACCAAGGGTGAAGGCCAGCAGCCCGCCCCTGTGACCTCACCTACGACAGCGCCGCATGCCGAGGCGAAGAAATCCGTGCAGCAAATGCGGATGACCACGGCGGAAGAGGCAGTGCAAAGCGCCGACTTCAAAGCCAAGGCCACGACCTACACCCTTGGGGTGAGGCCGGAGATTGTGGAGGCGATGCGGCGCAAGGTTGAGCAAGAACGCCAACGCGAAGATGATGAGCGCGACCGAGACCGATAGATCGGGCTTCGGCTGGCGGAACTGAAGCCCCTGACACCAAACGCAAGCGCAAAGGCAAAAAGGGCAGTGAGGGTGGACGCGGCGCGTCCATCCCCCGCACCCAGCGGCGCAGGAAGCCGCTGCCTAAAGCCAAACGGCCACAGCGTCCGCGCCGTCCGACGCCGCCAAAGGCCAGTAAGCCGCCACCGGCGACAGCACGGCGCAAGCGGAAACCAGCCCACGACATTCCGCAGACGCACCGTGCGCGTCATAGCCGTTTCACCAAACCGGCCAAAGCAAAGAGCGGCGGCGGCATTCATGCCGCCGGTGTAGTCGCCAGCGCGAAGCGGGGTGTGTTACGGCATGACAAGGCAGCCAAGTCACGGACGGGGAGCGCCGCCGTTCGTCCCTTGAAGGTTGCTTCGGGTTCGCTGTGGGGTGCGGCCTCCCGCAGCGCCACCGCGCCAATTCTTGCGCTGATCTTCCCCATTGGCAAAACCGTGGCGGTCAGCGCGTCCTTCAAGCAAGCAGCAAGTCAGGCCAAGAGGGTGCAGCGGTTGATCCGTCAGACCGCCGCGCAGCTCGGTAGTGCCAAGGCCGATACCACCCGCAAGCTGTTGCGTCCGACCAGGCCGACCAGTCGCGCAGCACTGTGGCAGTGGTATCGCGGACGTGGCCTGTCATGGGAGCGCTTTGTCGCCGATCACGGGCTGGGGTAAGACCAAACACGCCCCATTGCCAGCGGTTTGCCGTTGCGCTAGGTTTTTGCCATGACGCGGCATCGTGGTTACACAAAGTCAGGCTATCAACTGCTGGACAACTTCGCCAAGCTGTCGGCGCTGCGCGAACGGCATGGCCGCTTCGCTGCGACCAGCACCGGCGTTGATGTTGAACAGTTGCCCCACCTTGAAGCCGTGCGCCACTTGATGAAGCTGGCCGAACGCGAAGCCATCACCGCCGGAGCGCCGCGCCCTGCCTACAGCTTCTCGGCGCGGGACGTGGCCGACATGCACCGCGATGCCAGTGACCGCGTGTGCTTCCGTCTACATGACGGGCGGGTGTTCACCGATCAGGGCGAGCCACTCGGCTGCGATAGCACTGGCCTGTAGGGTAGTTTGTTGCCAATCGGGTGGATTGGCTTGTGCTGCTGGTAAGCAGTTTTGGCGTATTCCCTGCGCCAATCTCCATAAAACCCCAGTTTTGCAGCGGAAATTAATGGTGATCTGCCGAATCATGCCCGTAAACCATAAATGCCCATAGGCACGCAGGGTTGCGAATGCTTTGCTACCGCTCGTTATTACTGACAAGCGATAGTAAGGCGAGATTATGGGTAAGTTTGGGTTTGGCGCGGCGCGCTTGCGCGGTTTCTCTGGTGCTGCGCGGTTGCGAGTTTTGTTATGTGCCGTGTTGCTATCAGTCTTCGCGCTTGGCGTTGCCGCCCCGATGTCAGCTCATGCTGCGTTAGCGCCTATCCTTGGCGTGCAATCTGAAAAATGCTGGGGATGGGTTTATCAAGTCAGTCCACAGGAGAAACTTAGTTGTTATTCTTCTGATGTACTAACTGCAGCGAAATGTTCGTTTGGTTGGTCGGATCGACCGACGAGTGGTATACGGTGCGTCTCCGTAGATAACGATACCAATGCTTGTGTGAATTTGGGCGGAGACCCAATAACCACCGTTTGCCTACCAGACACCAAGTGTTTTAGAAAGTATGTTAATAATTGGAATCAATTTCATAATCCTTGCCCCACCTGCCTCAAAGGCTATGTAAATGCTGAAGGCGTATGCACCGATGAATTGCCGAAGCCGGATGATACACAGAAGGTAACCCCGCTCGATAACAAGCTATGCGAAGGGCAAGTTGCCGATGCGGGTGGGGCGATGAAACTCGCCGCGCATCCAACCGATACGAAGATGGCGCATGGCATGTGCGCGGCCAATGCCCACACCATGATGGTGAGCCTTAATCTCAATGATACGCCGGTGGGTTATCAGCCTGCTATTGGTCCGGCGGTTTATGTTGGTCTGACCTATAACCATAAGGAAGCATCGCAGCCCGCGACCTTCAATTACTTCAATGTTGGCCAGAAATGGACAATGAATGTGCTGTCCTTCATTCAGGATGATCCCGCCAATGTCGGGCAGGATATTCAGCACATGGTGCCAAATGGTGGCGTACTGCGGCCAAGCAGCACGCTCTATAACACCACCACGGGGGTGTTTGCGGCTGAAGATAAATCGCAGGGCGTGATTGTCCGGATTCCGGCCAGTGGCGCAGCGACCGCGTATCAAGTGAAGTATCCCGACGGCACTGTGCATGTTTATGCGAAGTTTGATGGGGCAACGGTCAAGCCACGCCGGATATTCTTGAGCCAGATCATTGATGCACAGGGCAAGACACTGACCTTCAGCTATGACGGCAGCAATCGCCTGACCAGCCTGACCGATGCGGTCGGGCGCGTCACCACCCTGAGCTATACCAACAGCAACCCGCTGCTGGTGACGCGCATTACTGACCCGTTCGCCCGTTATTCAACCTTGGCTTATGACGGCAGTGGTCGCTTGAGCGCGATTACCGATGTTATCGGTATCACCTCGTCCTTTACTTATGACACGACCGACCCTAGCTTTATCACAGCGATGACCACGCCCTATGGCACACGGAACTTCAAGACCGGCGCAACAGCGGTAGCGGCAACTGACTTCCGCAGCCGCTGGCTGGAAATGACTGACCCGCTTGGCAATACGCAGCGGATTAAGTTTATCAGTAGTCGCACTGGTGTCGCGGCTTGGCCGACCCCGTGGCCAGCCGTTGTGGGTGGACCAAGTGATTTCATGAATGATAATAGTTATGTGTGGGATGCCCATAGCTATCCGCTCGCCATTACTAAGGATGCTGGCGGCACGGTGACGGCGGAAGATTACACCAAGGCGCAATCCACACACTGGTTACATAATGCCAGTATGGAGGTTACCTCCACCCCCGCTGCGGTGCAAAGTCCGTTGGAGCGTCCGGTTATCATAAACTACCCCGGCCAACCCTATAACTCAGCGCAGGTTGGTACATTCGCCGCGCCCGCCGCTATCGCTCGGGTGCTTGATGACGGCACAACCCAGATCACCACAGCCACCTATAACCCGCAGGGGTTACCGCTAATGGTGACTGACCCTGTGGGGCGGATCGCGCAGTTGGTCTATGACACCAACGGGGTGGATGTGCTGCAAACCAAGCAGCTCACCGCCGCCAGCACCTATACCACCACCGGCGCATTCGCTAATTACAACGCGCAGCACCTACCCGCGCAATATACCGATGCGGCGGGGAAGATTTGGTATGCGACCTATAACACCGATGGTCAATTAGCGAGCAAGACCGATCCGAATGGTCAATATACGCTGTATTTCTATGACAGCTTCAAACGCCTCACCACGGTGCGTAATACCAATAATATCGATGTGCTGAAGCTGACCTATGATGGGTTTGACCGCGTGCGCACCCGCACCGATAGTCAGGGCTATGTCCTGACCTATGATTATGATGCGCTCGACCGTGTGACGCAAATCACCTACCCCGATGGTACAACGGATATTTACAGCTATAAATTTCCAGCGGCGGGCGGCTTGCAGCAACCGGCGTTGTTTGGGGTGGCGGGAGCACAGAGCCTTGATTTATGGAAGTTCACCGACCGTCAAGGTCGTATCACCGAATATACCTACGATGCCAATCGGCGCAAAGTGGCGCAGCTTGAAACGGTAACGGTCAATGGCGCAGTGACCACCCGCACGACCCAATATAGTTACTACGAAAACGGCGCACTGAAGAACCTGACCGATGCCAACGGCAATGTCACCCATTGGGAAATTGATCTTCAGAGCCGCCCGATCAGCAAGACCTATGGCTATGGCACAGCGGCGGCGAAGACCGAGACCACGGTGTATGAAACCACCACCAGCCGCGTCAAAAGCAGCACCGATGCCAAAGGACAGGTCACGACCTTTGTGTACAACAAGGACAACAGCACTGCCAGTTATGCCTATACCAATGCGGCTATCGCCACAGCGGGGGCGAGCTTCACCTATGACCCGTATTTTGCCCGCCGCACGGGGATGGTGGATCAGTTTGGCACAAGCAGCCTGACCTATAAGCCGATTGGCACGAACGGCGCACTCAGTCTTGATACCGAAGATGCGCCGTTCACCAACGACACTGTTGCTTATGCCTATGACGCGCTTGGTCGGGTCAACAGCCGTACTGTTGCGGGAGCAGCAGCGGAGAGTTTCGGCTATGACGCACTGGGACGCACCACCAATCACACCACCGAGCTGGGCAGCTTCACGTATGGCTATCTCGGTCAGACCGGATTGCCAACCAGCCGCACTGTCACCAATGGCAGCACCACGCTGACCACCAGCTATGGCTATGACACCGCCACGAATGATCAGCGGCTGTTGAGCATTACCAACAGCGGCGTAGCCCGCAGTTATGCGTTGGGCTACGGCTATACCGATGCGTTCGGTGCGGCCAAGACTGACCGCTACAACATTCGCAGCCTAAATGAAACCGCCAGCGCCACCCATCCGTGGTTGGGGCAGAGTTGGACATACGGCTATGACCAATCCGACCGGCTGTTGGCAACAACGAGCACCACCACGGCCAACAGCAAGGCCTTTGCCTATGACAAGCTCGATAACGCCACCAACTTCGGCGGTGTAACTGGTAGCTATAACGGCCTCAATCAAATCAGCACCTTCGGCGGCACAGCCTACACCTACGATGCCAACGGTAATCTGACCAACGACGGCACGCGGACTTATGCCTACGATGCCGCCGATAGGCTCATCAGCGTGACCTTCACGGGCGTAACGCCGGTCAAGAAGGTTGAGTATAAATATGATGGGCTTGGCCGCAGGGTGAAGAGCCTGTTCACCAACGCAGGCGTGACCACCGAAACGCGGTATCTGTGGTGCGGCAGCACAATTTGCCAAATCCGCAACGCTACGGATATTGTGCAAAAGCGGCTCTATCCAGAAGGCGAGTTCACCCTCACTGGCGCGCAGAAACTGGTGACGCTGAAGGATCAGCTCGGCAGCGTGCGCGATGTGGTGGATGCCAGCACTGGCACACTGGTTGGGGCGCAGGACTACACGCCCTATGGCGGCATTGCCAGAAGCTGGGGCACGGTCAGCCCCGCCTACCAATATGCTGGATTGCTTTGGGATGCGAATGCCGGACTCTATCTCTCCGCCATCCGCGCCTACAACCCAGTTAACGGTAAGTGGCTCACCCGCGATCTAATTGCGGCGCACGACTACGGCTATGGGAATTCAAGCCCAACAATGCGGGTTGATCCAATGGGGACTGATCCATTTGTTGGGGCTGCTGTTGGTGGGATAGTGGGTGGGGTATCTTCATCTGTTGGTGCTTTAATTGGTGGTGCATCTATCGGTGATGCCTTTGCTGTCGGACTAGGTGGAGGTCTCATCGGCTGGGGTATTGGATTCTTTGATCCAACACTTGGGTTGGCGACTATCGCAATCATTGGTGCTACAGGCGGTGCTTTGGGTGATGTTGCGGCTCAGGCAATCGTAGCTCAAAGAGCCATAAATATAGGAGAAACACCAAAGCCGTTTAACGGATGTACTGTCGCTGTTTCAGCAGTTGCGGGAGCCTTGGTTGGGGCGCAAACCGTCGCACTGACTCCGTTGGTGACAAGACTTGGATTCGGCGAATGGGCTGGAAACTCCCTAGTCGGTGGTGTTACTGCAATACCAGGAATTTCAATACCAGCCATTGGAGGATTTCTATGCGAACCGAAGTCCGCTTCGGCGAACTCGTGTCCCATTGTCAAATAGAAATATAGAGGCAACCGTGCAAGATTTTCCCGCGAATTTCTTTTGGATAATATTTTTGGCGCTAGTTCTGTGGGGTCTTGTTATCTGGTCTTTTGCCTACTGGGAGAAATTTCCGGTGAGGTCTTTCAAGAAGCGACTTGGTACATTGATGTTCGCAGTAAGCGCCATACTAATTTCATTCTGGCAACTATCTCTTTATCTCATAGAGAGCGGTCGCGGTGCTGATAGGTTCGGTTATTTCGGATGGTCAGTGTATGTATGTGAGATTGTAGTATTGATTTTTATCATGAGGTTTTTCTATAAGAGGAAGCGCGCTCAATTGCGTGGCATTCAATCAGGGATGGCTGCAAGTTCAGGGGGTACTGAAAGCGCTAAAGAATTATC
Source organism: uncultured Roseateles sp. (assembly GCA_963422775.4). Classification (GTDB taxonomy): domain Bacteria; phylum Pseudomonadota; class Gammaproteobacteria; order Burkholderiales; family Burkholderiaceae_C; genus Pelomonas. Next base: position 33,641 of record CAUJSJ030000037.1, on the reverse strand, counting down.
GCGTTTGAGGCGACAACAAAGGATTATTGTGGGCAGTCTTAACTTGTCGATAGCTCTTGCGCTTGTAATCTTCTATTCAGAGCCTCTCGCGCACAGCATCAAGGGTCAGATCGCGGTAATATCTCTTTGTGTGTTAGGGGTCGCGTTTCTTATGTATGATTTTGTGCTTAAGAAAAAATTGAACGAGAAATAATCGTCGGTCTGTATCAGGTTTCGTGAATATATTTCTTTGTCGCACAAAGGTTAAGTTTTGCGACGGTTTTTCGCCCCAATGAATTCAATGGCTTGCGTGTCGCAAATGTCTGTTGCATAAATGGTCGATGAAATATGGTTATGCCCGTGTCTCGACCGATGACCAAAACCCCGCCTTGCAACTGGCGGCGCTGAAGAAGGCCGGTTGCAAAACCGTATTCAAGGATGAGGGTATATCCGGCGCGACCACCAAGCGCCCCGCGCTGACGCGCTGCCTCAAGATATTGAAGGCGGGTGACACACTCATCGTGTGGAAGATGGACAGGCTAGGCCGCAGTCTGCGTGACCTGATCGCGATGCTGGATGACCTTCAAGGGCGTGGCGTGCGCTTCCAATCGCTCACCGAGGCGATAGACACCGAAACCCCGACAGGCCGCGCTATGTGGCAAATGATTGGCGTGCTGGCCGAGCTGGAACGGTCGTTGATTACCGAGCGCACCCGCGCCGGTGTGAAGGCCGCGCAAAGCCGTGGGGTGCGGTTCGGGCGCAAGCCCGCGCTATCGGCGCAGCAGGTTGCCCATGCGCGTAAGTTGATCGACCAAGGCGAGCCCGTGCCTGATGTCGCCCGACTGTTGAGCGTTGACCGTGCGACCGTCTACCGCGCCTTGCTGCGCGTGGCTTGAGCCTTCACCGGAGTCAGCCAAGCGAGGCCAGCTTTTTCAAGAACCTGTTTTTCATGCACCAACTTCCAAGCGAGCGCCAACGACTGTTCGCGGGTCTCTGACGTGACCTTGCCGACATAGAGCTTGCGGGTTTTGCCGCCAGTCTTGAAGCGCAGAAAAGCCCATTCCTGATAGCCCTTCTTGGGCAGCGTGACGATTTCAACAGAAGCCGTGGCCGCGCCGCCATCTTCAAGGCGCACTTTCCTGAAGGCGGCGCCACCCGCCGCCACATCTTGCTGTTCTGTTCTTGGGTTCGGCATGGTGCTGGACGTGACCCTTAGGTGTCCTCTTCTTCGGGCTGATCGGTGGCGCTGTTCAACAGCTTGGCATGGTACTTTTGCAGCCGCTCAAAATGCGCGTTCATCGAGCGCGCAATCTGGCGTGAGTTCTTGACTGCGAGGAAGTGGCCGATGATCTGACCGTAATGCGCGGCTTGCCGTGGCAGCCGTTGGGTCGGGTCTTTCTTCTCGGCGATTTCTTCATCGGCCATCACCTGAATCTTCTGGGTTGGTTCGGGCAGCTTGGCGCGTGGAGGCTTCGCCAACAGCGCCCCGTTCATCAGTTCCGACTTGCTGTCAAAGTGGTGGAATAACCGCGCTTCGAGGGCTTTGATTTCGGCCTTGTCCGCCACGGGGTACGCCCAGACATAGGCGATTTCCCAAACATCAATCTGTCGGTTAGCGATGATGTCAGAGCGCGCCGAAGTGAGGTGGCGATTGACCCGCGCCCGAATGCCGTCCACCGATTGCCCAACATAGATGGGCACGTTATCCAAGTCGCACAGGACATAGACACCGATTTCGTTGGTGAGCTTCTTGATTGCCTGTTTTCTGAAATTGAAGTCGATGGCCATGTTTTTATGGAGTTAGCGTGACCCACGACCAGCCGTCTTTTTCTACGATTTTTTGTTCACGGATCAGCGCCCAGCCGAGCTTGAGCGCCTGAAATTGTGAGGTGGCCGTCACGGTCGCCACCGGACGCTGCACCGTTGCGCCGCCGGTTTTGAAACGCAGGATCACGCGCAGCTTCTCGCCCGTGCCGGATACTGATAGCGAGACCGTCACCACCTCGCCGGACTTCGTGCGCATCTTGCGCATTTCGCTGCCGCCTGCCGCACGGTCTTGCGCCATTGCGGCCATGCCATTGCGGGATGTCGGAACGGTAGCGGGCGCAGATTTCTTTTCAGTCATTGTTTTCTTTCAGGAATCGTTCCAGCCGGTCGCGCACGCCCGCCGGATATTTCAATTCACATTCCCAGACTACCAGCGTTTTCCAGCCATTCGCGGCCAGCGTCGCCAAATGCGCACTGTCCCGCGCTTGGTTGCGCGCGATTTTCGCGACCCAATAGGCGCTGTTATGTTGGGGTGTTCTGGCGCCTCGGGCGCAGTCATGGCCGTGCCAGAAGCAGCCATGCACAAACACCACTTTGCGCCGCCCGATGAAAGCGAGGTCAGGCGTGCCCGGCAAGTCTTTGCGGTGCAGCCGGTAGCGGTAGCCGAGTTGCGTGGTGAGCTGACGCACGGCGCGTTCCGGCGCGGTGTCTTTGCTGCGGACTGCCTGCATCGTGCGGCGGCGCACGGCGGCATCTTCCGTCATGACCGCCGGATAGCCGTCTGGCCGGATTGGCGCTGCACTACCCCATCGCGGGTGATCGTGGTGGAGCGCACGGTTTCTGCGCCGTCATGCGACACCGTGAAGCTCACCGTGTTCAGCTCGTTGGCGTTCGTGTGGAAGCAGGTAGCGAAGGCTTGCAGCAACTCGACTTCCTGAAGCTGTTGCGGGTTCGGGCTCGGGTTGTTGCGCGGGGATGGGATTGTCGCGGGCAGCAGGTAGATGCACGGCGGCGGCAAGCGGTAGTGCCCCAACGCGGTAATGCGTGGATCGTCTTCGCCGGTGAGTTTCGGACAGGGGCGGCCAACTGTGCCGCACACCATGTCCCAGATGATGATGCCGTCCACCCGCTGCGACCGCGAGATGATTTCGGCGCTCAGGCGGGTATGAATGCCTGACCAGGCGTTGTGCTGCGGATCGGCGCCCGGATTGGTGCAGACGCTCCAGATGATGAATTCTTGAGCGTGCGGCGGACGCTCGAAAATGTTGGTGTTGTTGCCGTCAAGGCAACCCTTCAACTCAATCACCGCAATGCGGCCGCTCGGCATCGTCACGGTGTAGTCGTGGCGGTTCTCGCTTCCCGCTGAATTCCAATCGCGGATGAAATTGCCATCCTGCATGTGGTTCAAGACGTGCTGCACGAACTCGCGCTTGTCGCGCATCGTGGCGGCGAACTGACCGCGTATGCGCTCAATCGCGCCGCGAAAGACGCCGCTGTTATAGAACTCTTGTTCATCAAGCCCGTGGTCGCCGAGCTGGTGCGACTGGGTTTTCAGGACTTCAGCGAACTCACGAATTTTGACTTGTAGATCGGCGTTTTGTTGGCAAGGAATGACACTCATGCAGCGACCCGTGATCGTGGCAGCCGCGCTTTCAGCAGCGGCTCAAAAATGTGCTGCGCCAAATGCCGCACCACCGGCACAGCCACGCCGTCACCGGTCAAGTGGTAGGCCTCGTTGTAATTCGTTGGCAGCGCGTAGCTTTCTGGCAGACCCATCAGGCGTGCGGTCTCACGCGGAGAAATCAGCCGTGAGCGCACCGTCTTGCCGTCAACAATGACGATCACTTGCCGACTTGAGCCACCGGCGGGCGTGCGCAGACAACCGGCAATGTCATCAAAGCGAATTTCGGCGCGCTGCACCTTGCGGCCAACCTCATCGAGGCGGGTGCGCTTATAGACCGCGCCGACCATCCGTTGACCGGAGGCTTTGGCTTCGTTGACCTTCTCACGATTGAGGTCGCTCATCATCTTCAACAGCTTCGCCGTTTCGCTGGCGGTGTGCCATTCGACCCCGACCGGTTCGTCTTCAATCAGATCGGCGAAGGTGGTGGTGCGCAGCGCCGGTGCGGCGGGATTCCACCACAACCATTTTTCTTTGACCTTCGCTGACAGCTTGTCATAGGCGTTGAGCAAGCCGCGTGGATGCCACAGGGCGGAGGCGCCTTCGGCAGTGATCGCGGGGGCGGCCAGCGCCAGATCATCACGAACGCCAATCACGAACAGGCGCGGGCGCGACTGCGGCACAAAGCGCACTGCATCGACAACGACCGCGCCGAAGTAGTAGCCCGCTTTTACGAAGGTGGAGCAGATCGCGGCGAAGTCTTTGCCTTCGTGCGAAGTGAGCGTGCCCAAGACGTTTTCAAGCACGATCAGCTTGGGCGCACGGTCAGCTTCAATCAGACCTTGCATGAGCCGCCAGAACGGCCAGAACGTGCCGGAGCGGTCGCCCTTGAGGCCAGCCCCTGCCCCTGCCAGTGACAGGTCTTGGCAGGGGAAGGAAGCCCAGACCAGATCCGCGATGCCGGGCACGTCCGCCGTGGTCAGTGTGCCGACATCGGCCACCTTCAGCACATCGGGCTTCTTCCAGTTCTGTTGATAGACGACGCTCTTTTTGACATCGAATTCATTGGAGAACAGGCAGCGCCATTGCGCGCCAAGACCCGCCCGCGCCATGCCAGCGCCAGCGAAAAATTCATAGAAAGTTGGGGTTGTCGCCATCACGCAGTCTTCTGGTGCAAGAGCGGCCACTGCTCGCCGACGTATTTTTCCGCCGCATCGCGAATCAGCCATGCCACAGACACTTTCTTGCCCTTGGCGAGGTTAGCCAAGGTGTCGTGCAGGTCGCGGGGCAGACTGACGGAAGTGCGGATGCTCTTGCTGTCCGTCTTGGCTGGCTGCTTGGTTTTAGTCGCCATGTTCAGCCACTCCTGTTGTCAGTGATGCACCACATTACACCAGATGGGTGTAAGCGCAAATCCCTAGTTTACCCGCTGGGCATCCCTGTTCGTGGCGTACCACCAACAGGACGGGCTCTAGGCGCATAGCGCCCCAAGCCCCTTGTCGTTCCGAGCCGCTGCGCGGCGGGGTCTCGGCCATCCGGTAACGATCCCTGATGCAAACAGCCGTAGTCAGCGGCATCGGCTTGCAGCCCATGCCGTGAGGAACAGGACGTGACGGGTACGTCACCACCTGTCCGTGACAACGGCACGGCCTCACGGCTACGCCGCCAGCCCGTGCCGGAACAGCCCTAAGGGTCGCTGCCCCTAGCGCGGCGCAAGGGTAGAGCTACGCCGGACGGCGGTGTTCCCCATCCTTCACTGCGTTGCAGGACGGCCAGAGGCCGCCCCTTCGGGGTGGGTGAGCCCCCTTCCCCCCGTCCGCCCTTGCGCCTTGCCTCCCCGGTCTCGGCGACGGCCAAGAGGCCAGCACAGCGCAGTGCTGACCTCAACAAGCCGATTTAAGGAGCAGAGACCATGACCACCAGCAGCCAACCCCGCCTTGATGTTTATTCCCGCGTTACCGCAAAAATCATTGCCGACCTCGAACAGGGCGTGCGCCCTTGGCAAAAGCCGTGGAGCGCCGACCATGCCGCCGAACACATCACCCGCCCACTGCGCGCCAACGGCCAGCCTTATCGCGGGGTCAATGTCCTGTTGTTGTGGGGTGAAGCCCTCGCCAAGGGCTACAGCGCGCCGCACTGGATGACCTACAAACAGGCCGAAGGCATGGGTGCGCAAGTCCGCAAGGGTGAGCATGGTTCGCTGGTCGTCTATGCCAACAGCATCAGCAAAACCGAAACCGACGACCACGGCCAAGAATCCGAGCGCGCTATTTCGTTCATGAAGGGCTATACCGTCTTCAACGTTGAACAGGTTGACGGCCTACCGGCGCACTTCACCAGCAAGCCCACCCCGCCGCAGCCGGTGCAGCGTATCGAACAGGCCGAGGCGTTCTTTGCAGCAACTGGCGCGACCATCCAGCACGGCGGCAGCAAGGCTTTCTATGCCCCTTCCCGTGATTTGGTGCAAATGCCACCCCGTGAGAGCTTCAAAGATGCGGAAAGCTACTGTGCAACCCTCACCCATGAGCTGACGCATTGGACTTCGCACCCGTCACGCCTTGCCCGCGAACTCGGTAAGCGATTCGGTGACCATGCCTATGCCGCTGAAGAGCTAATCGCCGAACTGGGTGCAGCCTTTCTTTGCGCCGACCTTGGAATCACACCGGAAACCCGCGACGACCACGCCGCCTATTTGGCGCATTGGCTGCAAGTGTTGAAGGCCGATAACCGCGCCATCTTCACCGCCGCATCACAGGCACAGCGCGCCGCCGACTTCCTGCACGGCATCACCCAGCAGCAGGAGGCGCAAGCCGCATGAAAAAATGCGCCCCGCCCTTATCGGCGGGGCGATCCCCATGCCTTGCAGCATGGCGAGCAAAAACGCGCTGCGCCGCTCTTTTTGCAAACGCTCGACTGTGGATTGATTTTGCGGCAAGTTTAGAAGTTGCCGCGCTGATTCGCACACGGCATCGAGAAATGAACGGGAGAAAAACTAGCCCCAGAAACAGCAAAACCCGCCAGAGGCGGGTCGTGCATACCGACCGAGGTCGGGGATAACTGAAATGTGCAAACCCAGTTTCCCCAAAATCAGGCCTGATTGCAAGAGGATTCTTGCCACGGGCAGACTCGCGCCGATTTCCGGCCTTCCTGACGGGTTGCTGTTTGCAACCGAAGGAGGATTTATGCCTAAATTTGCCAGCTATTCCAATGCCGCGCCCTTGCCCGGCTTTGCCGACAGTCATTGGGAGAAAACCTATGCCGCATGGCCGATATGGAAGGACAGCACGACCAAGGAAGCCAGATTTAATCCGCTGCCCAAGAAACAGGCGGCCAGAATCTGGCACAAAGCCCGCCGTTTTGATCGTCAGACGCGCCAGCACGGCAAGCACGGCGGCGCGATAGGCCGCACCGCGCTGAATGTGCTGTATGCCTTGCTCTTCGAGTTCTTGGACTATCGCACTGGTCGCCTGACCCGTCTTATGAAGGCATCGCCCGTAAGGCTGGGGTATGCCGCCGAGCGGTTGCCGCTGCCCTTAGTCGGCTGAAGACGCTGGGTGTGCTGAACTGGCTACGCCGCTGCACCGAGGAATGCGATGCAGCGGGGCGCTTCCAGCTCAAGCAGGACACCAACGCTTACGCCATCTTGCCGCCCTCGCAATGGCGCGGTTTTATCGAACCACCAGAGCCAGAGATTGATCCAACGGCGTGGGGCGCAATGCCGCCACTGCCCTCAGTCATTGAACAAGCGCGCAGCGCCCAACAGAACGGCGACGGCATCAAGACCGTCTTGGCGCGGCTGGACGATGACCCAAGCAACCGTGCAGCGGCGGCGCTTGCCGCCCTTGGCCGCACCTTGTTTGCCCTACAACGCCAGTGATTTACTGGAGTGCAGCTTGTGCCAAGAACCCATACCAAGTTACTTATTCTTAGAGGATTGCCCATCGAACCCACGAAAAAATAAATTGAGCGCCCTCATCGGGCGCAATCAATTCAAGAGTTAAGAAATTTGACCATTCTTCATATTCGAAGAATGCCTCCTTATTGTGAAAGCTGCCCTAAATGGAGCGCGGCTTACGCCGCCGCGCAAAGAATATCAGGAAGGACGCAGCCTAACGGCTGCAAGGGGCTTGGCGAGAAAGTAAATGGTTTGAAGTCTGGTTTGTCATGTGGTACGAAACTCGCATCCTAGATTATTCGAGTTGTAGACAACATGAGAACAAAGACGCTTGCAATACTTAGTGAAAAAGGTGGTGCTGGAAAAACGACAACGGTTATTCATATCGCCGTTGCCGCCCTGCTTATGGGTCAGGAGGTTGCCGTTATCGACCTTGATCCTCAAGCTAGCGCCGCAGACTGGTGTGACCGCCGTGGAGGTGCGCCTGAAGCTGTGACTATTCCACCGGCACGGCTCGAAAAATTGTTGAGTGAGCTGCGAGGCAATGACGTAGACCTCGTGATCGTGGACACCCCTCGCGAGGCCAATAACGCCGCGTACACAGCCGCGCAATGCGCTGATCTTGTCTTGATACCGCTTCAGCCCGGCGGCTTCGACTACCGCGCTTTGACGCGCACGCTCGATATTTGCCGTCTCGCCCACAAGACCCCTTACGTCATCTTGAACGGCATGAGACCGGGCGCACATCGCGCCGAAGCTGACGCACGCGAAACCGTGGCCGCCATGCAGTGCGCTGTCGCCCCCGTGGTGTTTCATGAGCGTGCCGCCTATCGCACGGCCAGCATCACCACGAAAACCGCGCAGGAAACCGATCCAGACAGCATTGCCGCTGCTGAAATTCGCGCCCTCTACATGTGGGTTGCTCAACAGCTCGACTTGTCTACAACGCAACAACAAGAGAAGGAGACAGCATGAAGGCTTCCCTCAAATCCTTGGTTGACCGCAGCGCGCCGGTTGCGACTGTCGTCACCCCATTGCCGGAACGTCAGAACACGGCTGAACCGAGCTATCGGACAGCGCAGACCAGAGCAAACACGCGCCAAGTCGCCGGACATTTTCGTCCTGAGGTGGCTCAAGCGTTGCGACTACTGGCCGCCGAGCAGGACAAGGACAATCAAGAACTGCTTGCCGAGGCGCTCACAATGCTCTTCAAGCGGTACGGCAAGCCGATCACTGTTGACGTTGAAAGCGGTCGCCGCAAGAGGTGACGGCGCAGACAGATTGACAAGTCGCGTTGTCTACGAAATGACAACGTGAGGCGCAGACAATGCGGCACGGATCGACGCGCTTGCAGCAGGGCAGGGAGCTGGTGCGCCGCGCTTGTGGCTGAGCAGGCTTGACTGTGCCGTGAGTGTGCCGGGACGGGCTGGGGATGCGGAGGGGCAAGCGCCGCAAGTGACTGATTCATAACGCTTTCCATAGGCCGCCGCCGGTCTCATAATCCTTTGGTCGTTGGTTCAAGTCCAACACGGCCTACCAATAAAATCAATGGGTTACGTCGATTTTTCGCACACATCGAAAGCGTCACGTGGACCATGTAGCCGCCATGTAGCCAGAATTCGAACTGGTGGCATGTAGTCCGTATACTGGATGCAAATACAGCCATAGGCGGCAGGGGCATGGCATCGTTCGAATACCGGCAGTGGGGTGTCAAGCGTTCGGCCAAGCAGCCACTGCTCGACTTCTTGATCGAATACGAAGGGACTTCCCACCTTCTGGCTGACGGCGTCGAGGCGCCAAGATTGATGGTGCGAATCGTCAATCTGCAAGCCTGTGAAAGGGGAAGCCCATGAACGAGATTACCCGAGTCGGGGTCGATCTGGCCAAGCGCGTGATCCAGATTCACGCCATTGATGCAGCCGGCCGCGTGGTTGCCGCCAAAGCCCTGCCCGCCGACAAGTTTGCCGCCTGGTGCGTGCAATTGCCGCCGGGCTGTCTGGTGGCGATGGAGGCCTGCGGCGGCGCCCACCACTGGGCGCGCAAGCTGCGCGGTTTCGGATTGGACGTCCGCCTCATCGCCGGCCACTTCGTCACGCCCTATCGCATGGCGGGCAAGGGCGGCAAGAACGATGCGGCGGACGCCGCTGCGATCTGCGAGGCCGCAGGCCGGCCCCACATGCGCTTCGTGCCGGTGAAGACGCCCGCCCAGCAGGCCCTGCTGGCCATCCACCGGCTGCGCGAGGGCTACAAGGAAGACCGCACCGCTTGCATCAATCGCATCCGTGGCCTGCTCACCGAGTTCGGCATCGTCTTTGCGCAAAGCCCCGAGGCGCTGCGCCTGGGCCTGGCTGACGTGCTGGAGGACGCCAGCAACGAGTTGCCCGGCATTGCCCGACTGGCGATTCAAGAAGCCCGGCTGCACTGGATTGAACTGGAGTGCCACATCGCCCGCTGCGACGAGCGCATCACTGCGCATGTGCGCTCGGACGAGCAGGCCAAGGCCGCTGCTCAACTCGCCGGCATCGGCCCGGTCACCGCGTCGGCGCTGGTGGCCACCGTGGGCGACTTCAAGCAGTTCAGGAATGGCGCACAGTTCGGCTCGTGGCTCGGCCTGGTGCCACGGCAGAACTCCAGCGGTGGCAAGACGGTGCTGGGGCGCATCACCAAGCGTGGCGACGACTACCTGCGCACGCTGCTGATCCAGGGCGCCAAGTCGGCCGTGATGACGGCGCACAAACGCACGGACAAGATCTCGCAGTGGCTGGTGCAGTTGCTGGCCCGCGTGGGCTGGCAGAAGGCGGTGGTGGCGCTGGCCAACAAGAACGCCCGCATCGTCTGGGCGCTACTGGCCAAGGGGCGCGTGTTCGACCCGAACTACGTGTCGGTCAAGCCGGGTGAACTGCTGGCGCTACCCGTCGAGATGCCGGCCTGAAAACCCCCTTCCCAACGAACAAGTTCTTCCCGAAGACGTGCGTTCGAAGATGCATCACACAGGTCAGACCGGCAGCAGGCAAGCTCGACTAACCCTGTGCCGCGCCCATGGTGGCGACGGCGGCGAACGAATGGAGCCCTGCTGAGCGGTTGGTATCTGGGCCCGCACCGAAACCCGAGTGCAACAAGGCCGCCTGTAGATGTGCAGTCTGTTCTCTGTGGTGCTGCATCGAACCCGAACTCAGGTATTGAGGAAAACAGCAAAGGCGACTATCGAAAACAGCCCGAACCCAACTGCTTGATTAACCGGGAAGTCCCTGTAGAGGGGCTTAGGGCCTCGGGGTGCACCGTCCTGCACGTTAGCGACGCAGCGTTTGCACCGTTCCTCATCACTTTCGAGACGCCTCTTGGCGAACGTCATGGGGTATTGGTGTACGCCTTCTTCGCCAATTCCCAGTTGACCAAAAATCGTCCTGAAGACGAGCACCGATTCCAGATCAAGTACGGAGGGAATCCCAAGGCCCTACTGCCGCTTGAGCAGGATCCAGCCCGTTTGCTGACGACGCTCTTCGTCGGTATCGATCCTGAGCGCGGGCTCATGGTCGGAGCTGATCCGGTTCTTCATGACGGCACGCGCATGTTCATCAGCCTGGAGTTCAAGCGCGCCCATGCTGAGGCAGTGCAGGCGATGGGGTGGCACGCTTGGGAGCGTGAGAGCCTGCGGCGCGAGGGAGAGCCTGTCGAGGTATTGGTCGGCGTGGCTCGGCATCGTGTACTCGACTTCATTCGCTTCGAACGCCTTGCTTTCGGCCTCGATGCCGGTCATCGCCAGCTTCTCGCTGAGCAGCTACTCGGTAATCCACAGCTGGCGGAGACAACGCCGCATGCGCTGACCGAGGAACTGAGCATGTCCGGCCGCGAAGTCCTCAATCTCATCCAAGGCGCAAGTCGCCTGAAGATGGCTGTTCGTGGCTGGGTCGCCGAGCATCACCTCGAACAGTTCCTACAGACCATTCCGGACGTAACGGAGTGCCGACGCTTGGACGAAGAGGGCCGGCCCGACATCGAATTGCGGTTCAAGCGAAGCAGACCGATCCTGGTCGAATGCAAGAACGTGCTGCGTGTGATGGCGGCCGACGGAAGTGCACGAGTGGACTTCCAGCGCACACGCGCGTCGAAGGGGGATCCATGCTCACGCCACTACCGGCCGGGAGACTTCCAAATCCTTGCGGCCTGCTTGCATGCAGTGACCGAACGCTGGGAGTACCGATTTATCCCGACGATGGCCTTGCCGCCTCACGCGCGCTGCCCAGGGCGAATCCAATCCAACCTGCGGGTAGGTGCGGCTTGGCATGAAAATCCTGCTGCCGCCTTTGACGTAGTGACCGCATCAGCATGACCAAGCAGCTTTCCGTTCTCAGTCTGTTCACAGGCGTTGGAGGGCTTGACTACGGATTTGAGGCTGCCGGCTTTGAGACGCGCGTCGCGCTGGAATGGGACCATCAGTGCTGCGAAAGCCTGCGCGCGAGTCGAAGCTGGCCTGTCATCGAAGCCGATCTTCTAGAAACGCCGACTAGTGAGATCCTCCGCGCTGGGCGTTTGAGGGCGGGCTCAGTGGATATGTTGATCGGGGGCCCGCCATGCCAACCGTTTTCAAAAAGCGGTTGGTGGAAATTTGGCGATAGCCTCCGTCTTGAGGATCCGCGCGCGAACACGTTGGCGGGATACCTGCGCGTGGTCGAAGAGGTGCGCCCTAAGGCATTTTTGCTAGAGAACGTGGAAGGTCTTGCCTTTGGCGGCAAGGACGAGGGACTTAGTTTGTTGCTCGACGCGGTGAAGCGAATCAACAAGTCCGCCAAGACGAAATACAAGCCCACTGTGATCACCTTGAACGCCGCGGACTACGGTGTTCCGCAAACTCGGACGCGGGTGTTTGTCATCGCGTCTCGCGAGGGCACGGTCTTCACTAAGCCCACCGCAACGCACCATGACCCGAGCGACGATGAGCTTGCTGGCGAGCCTTGGATGACTGCATGGGACGCTATTGGCCACCTCGAGAACACCAGTGACGATGACACCAAGGTATCGGGCAAGTGGGCGGGCTTACTCCCCTCAATCCCAGAGGGGCAAAACTACCTTTGGCATACCGACCGGATGGGCGGGACACCGCTCTTCGGTTGGCGACGCCGCTACTGGAATTTCCTGTTGAAGCTAGCCAAAAACCGTCCCGCTTGGACGATTCAGGCTCAACCTGGCCCTTCGACGGGGCCCTTCCATTGGAAGAACCGTCGCCTCAGCTCTGAAGAACTTGCTCGACTGCAAACCTTCCCTGATGACGCGCTCATCACAGGAGGACGGATCGAAGTGCAGCGCCAGGCCGGTAACGCCGTCCCAAGCTTGCTCGCTGAGGTTTTGGCTCGCGCCATTCGAGAACAGTTCTTCGGCATTTCCCCTGCTACCGAGACACCGCTCCTCGCAGTACGCCGACAGCTGCCTTGCCCGGCGCCTGAGCGCGTAGCCCGAGTGCCCTCGAAGTACCTTGCACTTGCTGGCGACCATGCTCCCCATCCGGGAACCGGAAAGGGATTTCTCTACGAGCGAGAAGAGGCGCTTGAAGCGGCCTGACTTCGCAGAGCCTCCAATGGCCAGTCGACGGGTTCTGGATGCCCTGCGGCGCACGGCGGGCAAATTGGGATGCCGTGTTCGTCGGGCAATGCTCCCGTTCCGAGTTCTGCATGCTCGGCCTTCGATCGCTCCGTACAGTTATTGACACGAGTCCGAGGCGAACCCCAAGGCTCTACGCTCGCTATTCAGCAGCCGCCCGGTCTCTTTGGGCATCCACGCCTCAATGCGCTCGTGATGCATGCGCAGCAGGTCCAGCGGCCGAACGGTGTAGTGCTTCTCCGCCGTAGCGCTTGGCTTGTGCCCCATGAGCTGGGCGACGACGCCCGCCGGTAGCAGCTTCTTGAGCCGGTTGTTCTCCGATTCGAGTTCGCGCAGCCGCTTGGCGTCGCTGGCCTCCATGCCGCCGAACTTGGCCCGCCACTCGTAGAAGGTCGCCGAGCTGAACCCCTCTCGGCGGCACAGGTCCGCCACGCTCATGCCGGCGTGAGCCTGTTTGATGAACCCGATGACTTGCTCGTCTGTGAATCTGCTCTTGCGCATCGCGCTTCCTCTCGGTTGCGCGGATTCTTCTCTATTGCCCTGGTACGGATGGCGGGTTGCAGGTCAATCGGTCACTCCGCCCGCAACAAGTGCCTTTCAGGGTTAGCTCCCCTTCCCTGCCCTTAGGCGCCTCCGCTAGCGTGCGCGCAGCGAAGCCGATGCAGCTCGGCGCACCCATCCAGCCCCCGGGAGGAGCCCCATGAACACCTTGCGCACCGCCGCCGGCGCGGCCCTGCTGGCCGCATGCTTTGCGGCCACAGCTGCCACGCCCCGCTACACCGTCACCGACCTGGGCACCGTGGCCGCCTGGGGCGTGCTCAGCTCGGGCGTGGACATCAACGACGTAGGCCAGGTGCTGGGCGTGGCCTACATGGCCAACAGCAACCAGTTCGGCTTTGTCTACGACAACGGCACGCTCAAGAGCCTGGACGGCTTCATGGGCTACAGCATCAACGACGCCGGGCAGCTGGCGGGCCGCGACAGCAGCACCGGGCGCCCCGCGCTGTACAGCAATGGCACGCTGACCGACATCACACCCGCCGGGGGCGCGTATGGCTGGGGCAACGGCATCAACAACCTGGGCCAGGTGGTGGGCCTGTGGAGCCCGGCGGGCGCGTACCAGGGCTTTGTCTACAAGCCGGGCAGCGGCAGCGTGGACGTGGGCAACCTGGGCGCCCCGGGCAACGACACGGTGGCCGGCGCCATCAACGACGCGGGCCAGGTGGTGGGCTTGTCCAACACCCTCGTGGGCGACACGCACGCCTTCCTGCTCCAGAACGGCCACATGACGGACCTGGGCACGCTCTACGGCAACAACCGCAGCGTGGCCACCAATATCAGCCAGAACGGCCTCATCGTCGGCAACGCGCGGGTGGACTTCTTCCATGAGCACGCCTTTCTGTACACCGGCGGCGAGATGATGGACCTGGGCGTGCTGAACAGCAGCGCCCCCGAACTGGGCGCGGGCGACAGCAGCTACGCGCTGGACGTCAACAACGCCGGCCAGGTGGTGGGTTACTCCTGGTTCCAGCGCGGCAGCCGCCACGCCTTCCTGTACAGCGACGGGCAACTCAACGACCTCAACGACCTGCTCGTCCCCGCCTCCTCCAACTGGACCATCGTCGCCGCGCAAGCCATCAACGAGCGCGGCGACATTGCCGCCTACGGCTGCAGCGCCACCGGCGGCTGCACGGGCCTGCTGCTGACGGCGCAGGCCGTGCCGGAGCCTGCCACGTGGGCCTTCATGCTGGGCGGGCTGGGGCTGGCGGGCCTGTGGGCGCACCGCCGGCAGCGGATGTGACACAGCAACCGAAGGCCCGTACTGCCCCTACGCTTCTGTTGGCTCTGCTGGCGGCGCTGCTGGCCGCCTGCAGCAGCGCGCCCGTGGCACAGGCACCGGTGGCACCGGCGCAGGCCCAGGCACCGGCAGACACGCCAGCTCGCGCGGCCCCCGCCGCGGGTGCCGACGCCAGAGATTGGCTAGGCAAGTGCATGAGTTGAAGCTGATTTCCCCCAACCGGGCGAAGTTCCTTTACCTGCCTGATCAGTGGCAACCCTCGCTGGCAGACTCCCACTTGCGCCCATCTGCGCGGCAGCGGACTACAGCGTCGCCGCAAACCGCCCCAGCTTCTCCAGCAGCGGCCCGATGTCGCCACCGTTCGGCAGCTCCGCATAGATGTCCCCACCCAGGTCCGCCGGCATCTTGGCTCCTTGCTCCTTGACGATGAGCACGCGATCCTTGCCTTTGGCGTGGATGAAGTAGCCGGCTTCGAAGACGACGTTGTCTCGCGGCACGGCGCTGTGGCCGGCTCCGGCTGAAGCCAACTCGTCGTCCCGGGTGAACAGAAAGATGCCGGCACTGCAGCGGTCGCTGGCCTGGCCGATCTGGTCCAGGATGTTGCCGGCCAGTTGGAAGTCGGTCTGCCAGTCCAGCACGGTCACGCCGAGGTCGGTCAGGTGGGCCTTGATGGCCAGCGCCGTCGCCGAGGAGGCGCCGCAGTAGCCGATGAACACGTCGCGGCGCGCTTCAACCTGCCGCCGCCAGATGTCGAAAGGCGCCTTGAAGCTGCCGGCTTCAAGCCAGGCCCGGTCCGCCCCGGCTGGGAAGACGCCGACGCGGCCGTGAAAGCTGTTGTCGAAGGCGCCCCGTCGCTCCACATCCTCCTGCACCAGTGCCAGCAGAGGTAGGCCGAGCTGGGTGGCCAGCGCAGCTTCGAAGTGGGTGAACTCGGTCGGCAGCCGAACCGGGCCGCGAGGCCCGTCGAAGCGCCAGCGCGGCAACCCGATGAGGACGACGCCAACGCAGCGCCGCGAGACGTACTCCGCGTTCGCGGCCGACCAGGCCATCGCCTCGCAAAGGCTGGCCTTGCCGCGCGTGTCGTGGAAGATCTCTGTCACCATGCCTAGCGCCTCGATGCGCTCGACGATGGCCCACTTGAACTCGTTTTCTGCCGGGCTGCACCAGTGGTCGATGGGCAGGATGACGTTGACGCGGCGAGTGACGGTCATGGTCATCAGCGCGGGTCCGCCGGCAGCAGTTCGCGAAAGAGTTCGCGCGTGTCGAGATGCGTGACGCGCCCGGTCAGTCGCTTGACTTCCGCGACCATGTGCGCGGTGCCGCCCGGGCCGTCGCCGCCGGCGCCGTTCCACAGGGCGACGAGGTTGACCTTCTGCACGCCGTGCACCAGCGCGCTGTAAAGCAGCCAGAGGTTGCAGCGCTCGAAGGGGTCGCTGCCGGCCGGTGTCGGGCCGAGTTCAACGGGCATCTCGCGCAGCGAGGTGTTGGCAGCGCCGAGTGCGGCATAGAAGCGGTCGCGCCAGCTTGCGCCATTGGCCGCGGGCATGACCGAGCGTTCGATGAACTCCGGCTGCTCGAAGGGCAGCAGCACCTGGCAGCGCATGCCCCGGCGCTGGCAGGCTTCGATGAACAGCAGGTCGCCGCCCGAGGCGGCCTGGCTGAGCGCGAGGTCGCGTTCGTCGGTGCCGAGGGCCTCCAGCGCCTCGGCGATCGCCGTTGCCGCCAGCGGCTCGGCCGAGGCGGGGAAGCGTGGCACCTTGCGCCCGGGAGCGTCCACCATGTGGCCGCTGAACAGCACCACCTTGCGCGGCTGCCAGCCGTCCAGCGGCGTGGGCAGGCGCTGCAGTTGGCGGTCGAAGACGGCCAGCCCGGCGGCCACCGCCTCGGGGCGGAACGCCAGATCGGCCAGCATCTGCAGTTGCGCGCGCGACGAATGAAGATCGAATCCGGTGATGCCTGGCAGGGCGACGGCTTCCCGATACGCACGCTCCACCGCCTGAGGCGTGCCGGTCAGCAGTTCGAGGTCGGCCAGCGTCACCGCGGCCCAGTAGCGCTGGGCTTCGTCGGCCTCGCTTTCGGCGGCAAAGCGCACAGCGCAAGCCATGTTGTCGCGGGTCTGCGGGCTGACGCCGCAGTCCACGCCCAGGTGGGCCGCCAGGTGCAGCAGCGTGACGGTGTTGATGCCCGAGTAGTAGTGCCCCGGGTTGAGCCGGTAGCCGCGTTCATAGCTTCGGATCGCTGCACGCAGCAGCGCGTACTCGTAGCTGGCGTCGGCACGTCGGGCTGCAGCGTCGCTGCCCTCGCGTCGCCAGGCCGCAACCCAGGCGTCCTTGTCCACCCGGCCGAGCAGGGCCAGCGTGTCGGCGTCGCGCGGGTGGTCGTCGAGCAGGGTCTCGTAGTGCCGGCGGGCCCGGTTCAGCGAATGTCCCGGCGCGGACTGGCTGCCCAGCCGTTGCAGGCAGATGCCGGTTTCGCGCCGCCCGACCAAGTGCCCGGGCTCCACCTCGAGCCCCTTGCCGAGATAGTCGAGCGCCAGCAGGTATTGCCCGGTCTTGCGCAGCGCGATGCCGGCCCTGATCCAGGACTCGGCGCGAAACGCGGCGACCGGGCCTTCATCGGCCAGCACCAGCATGTCGCCGATGCGCCCCTCCTCGCGGGCGAGGGTCAGCCGGTCTTCCCAGCGGTCGTGGGCTTCCCAGAGTTCGCGCACGTTGCCCGCGCTGCGCAGCGACTTCCAGTCCGGCTCCTGGAGCTGGGGCAGATGCTGGTAGACCGGGCTGATGCGGCGTTCGTGCCAGGCGGCCATCGTGGCCTTGATCATCGCGGTGAGGGCTGCGATGTCGGCCTGCAGCGTCTGGGCGTCAGGGCCGTCGCCGGCCAGTGAGTAGCGCAGCTTGCGGTCGGTGTACAGGTCAAAGGCGCTGGGTGCCTTGCCGCCGAACAGCAGCACCACGCCGCGCGACCGCAGTGCGTGGCGCACGCCCACTTCGTACCAGACGTTGGGGTTGGGAATCGAGAGGTCGGCGACGACGAGATCGGCGATCAGCAGCTCCTCGAACATGTCGCTCAGGATGCTGCCGCCCGCCAGCTCCTGGTCTGCGCGAAAGGCGGTCAAGCCGGCCGCGTCGATGGCGGGGGCGATGAGCTTCGTGTAGACGAGGTCGTAGTCGACCTCGACGCCGTCGGGCCCGGGCTTGCGCCCGAAGGGCATGGCGACGAAGGCGTGTGGGCGTATGGACATGCGTGCTCCCGCAGGGCTTGGCATTCAGGATAGCGGGCTGACGGGGCCGGCCGGTTCAGCGCGGCGCGCTCGCCGCCGCCGCCGTTGCTGCCATATGCGCCTGCACGGCCTGCCTCAGCTGCTCGCGCAGGCGCTGGCCCCAGGGCGGCACGCCGACGGCTGCGGCGCCGCCCGGGCCTGCCACCTTCAGCACGCGGCCGCCCGGCTCGAAGGCGGCCTCGATGGCGGCCACGGCGTCGGCTTCTGATGCCGCGGACAGCGGGTACAGCGCCTGCGCGGCCGGTGCCGCCTTGGCCGGGGCGTTGTCGTCATCGCCTGCGTTGCGGTCGGCGATCATGAACATGGGGCCGGGCGCCTGCGTGCCCAGCCGGTGCAACTGGTAGGCGAGCGTGGCGCCGTACCAGTCCGTGGAGCTCACGGCCAGCAGGTCGGGCGCGATGCGCGCGAGCTTCAGGCCGTTGCCAAACGCCGGGATCACCGTGCCCCGCGCCTGGCCACTTTCGGGGTCCAGCAGCTCGACGCGGCAGGTGTCAGCCGGCACGGCCGCCAGCAGGGGCGCGCCGGCCTGGGCGTCGGCGGGCAGGAATTGCACCTCGGGGAATTGGCCCGGCCCGGCCTGGTCGCCCGACGTGCAGCCCGACTGCACGGCCTGCGGCTCCTGGCCGCGGTGCAGGCGCCAGCGCGCCCAGGCGGTCTTGCAGGCGGGGTCCGGGCTGGCCGCGTCGGGTTCGTCCAGCCGCGTCACGACACCCGTCCAGCGCCCGTCGGGCGACACCGTCAGCACCGCCTCCAGGTCCTTGCCAGGACGCAGGTCCGCGGCGAGCAGCGGGTAGGCGCGCGCCACCTGGGCACGGTCCATGTCGACGGGCTTCACGGGTTTTGCGGGCTTGCTCTCATCGTCCGTCAGCAGCCGCCATTTCGGACCGCGGGCCCGCAGGTGCACCGACTGGCTGGGCGGCGTTGCGGCGAATAGCGCGGCGGATGCGGCAGGCCCGGCGGCCTTGACCGTGGGCAGACGGTGCCAGTCGTCGCGGTTCCACAGCCGGTCCGGGCGCTCCGCCAGCGTCAGGAAGTGCAGCTCCCCGAAGGGCAGGCAGGCGCTGCGTGTGCTGGCCGGGCCGCGCGGGTCGCGTGCGAATTGCCGCACGGGCAGTGTTTCCAGCAGCCGCACGCGCGGCCAGGGCGGCGTGGGCGTGCCGTTGCGGGCTCGGTCCCACATCAGCAGCATGCGACCGCTGGGGTCGAACCCCAGCGGCCGGCCCGGTGCCATGAACCAGGTGGCTCCCGTGTCGGCGGCCAGCACCTGCGTCTCGGCCCAGTCCTCCTGCAAGGCCACCAGCGTGTCGCCCCAGGCCACCTCGCCCTCGCCGCGCGCCCAGGTCTCGCGTCCGCTGTCCACGTCCAGCACCACGGTGCGGCCCACGCCCACGCCGGTGCCCGTGCCGTAGCGGAAGTTCTGGTAGCGCAGCGTGCGGCCCTGCGCGTCCAGGTGGACGCCCTGCGTGGCGCTGGCCTGGCGGGCCAGGAGGCGGTGCGTGGGCACGAGCACCGGGCCGGGCTCGATGCGGTACACCGTCATGGCGGAGTCGTTCATCGCGCTTGCCACCAGCACCGGCGCGTCGCTGGCCAGGTTGTAGTCGGTGGCGCCCGCGTCGCCCTCGCCGTCGCGCAGTCGTATCTGCAGCGCCAGCACGCCGCCGCCCTGGCGGTCCAGCAGCTGCCAGCTGCGGGGCGCGCCCGGCTCGTCGCGCGAGATCAGCACGAAGCGTTGCCCGGACGTGGCCCACACACGAACGGCCCCCGCGGCGGTGGCCAGATAGGCCGTGCCGGGCGGACGGGCGCGGGCCGGCAGCTCGCTCAGGCGAAGCAGCTTCGTGGTGGTGGCGTCACCGCCGATGCAGGGGATGCCACCCTCGCACAGCGACAGCGGCAGCGCGGTCACATGGCCGAGCCTGGTGCCCGGGGCCAGGTCCACGGCCGCCGCGCGTGGCACGCGCACGGCCTCGGGCGCCTCGTCCTGTCCGGCCTTCTTCGGCGGCGCCGGCTCAGGCCCTTCGGCCACCAGCACCGCGCCGCCCGCCGCGAACGTGAGCTGTTCGGCCAGCAGCGGCAGCGCCACCTGGGCCAGCCGCCGCCCGTCCGCGGTGGACCACACGGCCACCTGGGCCCCCGCCGCCACGGCCACACGGGCGCCGTTCGCGTCGAAGGCGAACACGGGTGGCGTGACGTCGCCTTCCTCGCGGGCGGCGGGCGTGGGTGCCTGCGTGTCGAAGGCCAGCGTGGGCCCACGCCGGTTCTCCACCAGCGCGGTAAGGGCGGCCTCCAGGAAGCCCTCGGGCAGCGCCCCGTCCACGCGCGGCTGGGCCTGCGCGAGGGCGTCCACCAGCGCGTCCCAGCCTTCGTGCGCACGGCCGTCGCGCGACAGCAGCAAGGCCTGCTGCGCCGCCGACGACAGCAGCCGCTGCTGCGCGCGGTCGCGCTCGTCGATGGCGGCATTGCGCTGCAGCAGCGCGAACGCCGCCAGCAGCGCAAAGCCGGCCAGCGTGAGGGCTATTGCCGCACGCAGCCGCACCACCGAGCGGACCGCGTGCGGCGCCGTCACGAGCCGCTCCACCACCTCGTCGCTCACGCGGCCGGTCTCGCAGGCCTGCGCGCTCTCGTCGATCCAGATGCGCCCGGCAAATGGCAGCCACGGCTGTGTCTGCTCTGCCAGTGCCGGCTCCTGCAGCGCGCCGTCCACGCTGATGGGCACGATGGCCGCGCGCGGCCGCGCGACGCGGTAGGCCTCGATCTCCACGCGCACCCAGCGCGGGTCGGCCAGCGTGCCGCGGTTGGCCACCACCACCAGGATGCGGCTGCGTCGCAGCGCCCGCCGCAGCGTGCCATCCAGCTCGGCCCCCACGGGCGCCTCGTCCTCGCTGAAGAACACCGTGAAGCCACGCTCGCGCAGCCGCCGCGCCAGGTCCGATGCATAGGCCCGGCAGCCACGCGGCAACGGGCCCAGCGCGAACGATATGAAGATGTCGTAGCCGAAGTAGCGCGCCCAGCCGCCCGCCGTGCTGGCGCGTGGCTTGGGCGCGGCGAGATCCGGCGGGGCGTTGGCAGCCATCTCTAGACGCCCGCCTGCGACGAGTCCGTGCGCGGCAGCGCCCGGCAGGGCGATGTCTCGAAGAGATCGATGTAGGCCGCGCCAGGCACATTTTCCACAACCAGCCTGTCGGCGATCTCTTGTTCGCTGAGGCCGGCTGAGCAAAAGCCGTACACGGCTTTCTCGATGTGGATGTTCCTGGAAATGCGGTCGGCCTTGGATCGACCGGTGACGGACTTGTACTTTTGCAGGTGCGCGAACGCGTCGAGCAGATGCCTCAGCCTGATGCCGAGTTCGTGCACCGCTTGCTGTTCCGTTCGGTGGCCGCGCGAGTCCTCGCTCGCGCCGTTGGCGTCGAACCCGGCGCGGATGATCTGGAGCAGCACATCGTTCGTCGCCGAGGCGCAGTTCAAGTGGGTGTAGGCCGTCGGCCCGAGCGCGTTGGCGCTCACGTCGAGCAGCAGCAACACGCATGGCACGCCGCGGCCGCGCAGGCGGCCCAGCTCATAGGCCTGCCAATGGGATTGGAGCCCGTCGGAAGTGATGAGCACGGCAGCGGCGCTGGCCTTGTCGAGCTCGCCTTCGTTGAGCCCGAACCAGTGCTCGCCGTACCTGATCTCTGCGGAGTAGAAGCAGCTTGCGTGGCTGTCGTAGGCGGCGCGCGTGGCCGCGTCCACCAGCGCAGCAGCCCGCGCGCCGAGCCAGGCGCCCCAGGAGATGTACAGGCGTGGCCTCACCAGAACCTGCACGAGCCGGGCGTGCCTCCGCGGTACAGCGTGAAGGTTGGCCCCAGCGTGGCGCACTTGGAAACACCACGCAACTCACCAATGCAGGCCTGCTTTTGCCTGGCATCGCGGACGTAGGTCAGCTGGACCTTGGCGTAGACGAAGTGCTGCGATGCCGCCCAGTTGTACTTGCCTTCGCGCTTGGCCCGCTCGATCAACTCTGCCGCTGCATTCGGTGGCCAGAGCGCCACCGGGTCATTGTTGTAGCCGCAGGCCTTGAAGGTGTTGCTCTTGGCCTCGATGGAAACCACGCCCGAGACTTCTACGGATTCGTCGCTTTCGAACTGCGCCACCGCCACGCCCCATGCCGCGGCAAGCCCGAGGGCGAGTACGCGGGCCAGAACCCGGTGAAGCCGCGGTGCACTCATGGAAGCCCCTTCCCTCTTTGATTGGTGTTCGATGCCTGAACCCGCAGCGGGCGCCAACGGTGCTCCATCTCTACGCCACCCGCACGCCCTTGTCGAACGCCTCGGGCAGGTGCTCCGGCTTCACCTGCCGCGCCACCTCCTGGCCCAGCTCGCGCAGCGCCGGGATGTTCGCGGGCTTGTCCATCTCCTGCATGTTGTCCAGGTAGTCGTTGGTCACGTCGCGGCCCAGCGCCTTCTTGAACCAGTCCTTGGTGAACATCGCGTTGTAGCGGTGGTAGGTCACCAGCGGCTGGTTGCCGAACGCCGGGTGGCAGTGCCCCATCTCGCGGTCGATCTCGCGCGAGGTGGGGTTGGGCGGGGCGGGCTGTTCGCCTTCCCTGGCGCGGGCCGGCGAGGAGACCCACTGCAGCATGGTCTCCACCAGGTCCGAGCAGTCCTCCATCAGGTTCTTGAGCGCCAGCACGCCTTCGCCTGCGGCCAGGCCTGCGAGCTTGCCGCCGGTGTTCACGGCGGCGTTGGCCTTGCCGGTACCCACCGACACGAGCAGCAGCTTGTCGGCGCCGGCCTCCCAGTTGAACCGGTAGCCCGCCATCGTGACGGCCATCAGCGCCTGCAGCGAGGGGTTGTTGTGCGGGCTGCAGCCGCCGTCCACGAAGAAGCCGTCCAGGTCCTCGCGCTCAGGGCTGGCCTGGGAATGGATGCTGATCATCTCCGGCGCGAAGAAGGTGGGCGCTGCGGTGCTGGCGCGTACCACCTGCCACAGCGGGTACTCGCCGTTGGGGATGGTGGCCGGGCGGTTCGGGTTGGGGTAGAAGTACCTGGCGTCGGGGTTGTTGGTCAGCACCCAGGTGCTGCCGGTGTCCAGCCGCTTGGCCACCACCAGCAGCCCGGTGCGGAAGTCCTTGCGGGCCAGCGTGCCGGTGCCGAACACGTCTTTCAGCGCCTGCGCCACGTCGTCGGCGCTGTAAGCGTCCTGCAGCACGCCACGGCGCCAGAAGCTGCGCTTGAAGACCTTGTTTCCCAGCCGCAGGTAGTGGCCCTCGATCTCCTGCACGCTCATGCCCAGCGACAGCCCCGCCGCGATGATGGCCCCGGTGGACGTGCCGGCAATGAGGTCGAAGTAGTCCGACAGCCGCAGCTCCGCATCGTTGAAGCGCTCCTTGAGCAGGCTCTCGATGCGGTACAGCACCTGCAGCGTCATCATGCCGCGCAGCCCCCCGCCATCCAGCGACAGGATGCGCTTGGGGGTGTCGTCGGCCTTGCGGTGTTGGTCAAAGCTGCGGTACGTGTTGGCCATGAAGGTCTCCGTTCGGGGCAGTGCTGGGGAGGATGCGCGGGTCAGTCGCGTGTCAGCGGTTGGCTGTCGATGTACTGGATGAAGAACTCGGCGTCGCGGGCCAGGCGCACCATGGCGGCGGTGCCGCCGAGGGAGGTGTCGGCCTCGTTGCGGTCCCACAGCGCGAGCAGCGTGTGCCGGTCCGCCCCCCAGGCCTGAGCCTGGTGCAGCATCCAGCGGTTGCCGCGCGACCAGGGCGTCATGGGTTCGGCCCGGCCGTCCGGGGCCATTTCCTTTCGCCCGCGCAGCCATGTCGGCAGCTGCTCGGAATCGCTCATCGCGCGGATGCGGGACGGCGGCTGGCCGTGCGTGTCGGCCAGTGCCAGGAAGCGATTGCGCCAGTCGTCGTCGTAGTTGCGGAACACCTCGCGGGCGACGGCGGCGCGCTCCAGCGGCAGGCACAGCCAGGTCGGGATACCCAGCGCCTGGCAGGTCTCCAGTGCCAGGATGTCGGCCCCGGGCGCGGCGGAGGCGAGCACGGTGATGTCGTCGCCCGTGTCCTTGAAACGCCGCAGCTCGGCCTCGATCAGCTCGCGGGCGCGGGCCTGCGCGTTGGCAGGGAAGCGCGGCGCGCGCGGCGGGTTGGCGCCTTCCCGGTCCACCGTGTGGCCGCTGAAGAGGATGAGGTGGCGCTGGCGCTTGGGTGCAGCCGTGGGCGAGGGCACCTGCGCCGGTGCGGGGCCGTCGAATGAAGTGATCACCGCACGCGCGGTCGCAGCGTCGATGCCCAACTGCTCGAACAGCTGCAGCTGCCCGCGCGCGGCATTCCAGTAGAAGCCCCGCTCCCTGGGCACGGCGCCCTGGTACGCGTCCACGACGACCGAGCGGTCCACCTCCGGGGGCGCGTCGGCCCGGTCGAGGAACAGCAGGTCCGCGGCGCTGATCTGGGCCCAGGCGAGCGCCGCGCCTTGCTCGATGGCAAGGGCTCGCTTGATCGACGCGCGCACCACGTGCGCCAGCGCCGTGAGCGCCTTGCCGAGTGAGCGCACGTAGCTGTCGGTGTCGTCCTCATCGCCCCCGAACAGGTTCCTGAAGCGTGGGTACGCGGCCAGCGACAGCAGGATGCGCCCCATCTGCAGGGCCGCCAGCCCGGAGGAGAAGTGGTTCAGGTCGGCGTCGTAGGCATCCCGGTAAGCCTCGTAGCAGGCCTTGGCCTTGGGGTCGATGGCGCGCTGGCGGCGGGGCTCCTGGCTGTCCAGGCCGGCGAATTCCAGACGCCACAGTGTCTTGAGGTTGCGGCCCTGCAGCGCGCGTGCTTCGGAGCGCTGGTTGGGTGACAGGTCCTTGCGAGCCAGCACGCGCACCAGCGCCTGGTTCGAGCGCTCCAGGTTGAGGGGATCGGCGGCCTGCTTGTACAGCCGCTCGTACAGGTTGGCCAGCGCCAGGTTGGCCTGCAGATCCTGCCTGTCGCCCTCGCGCACCAGCTCCCACGTGCGCGCGGCCACCTCGTAGTCCTCCACCTGCCACTGCCCCTGGCCGATGAGGCGGCGCGCCTCCTGCTCGAAAGGCTGGCCGCGCACGTCTTCGGCCAGCAGTCGCAGCCAGCCCTTGTCGCCCCGCGCGGCGGCCAACTGCACCTCCTCGGTGAAGCTCAGTGGCACCGTGGTGACGCGCGTGGCGTCCGCCTCGGGCAGCTGCGGCAGCATCAGGAACACCGGGCTGTCCGTCTCGCGATCGCGCGCCAGCGTGGCGTTGATTGCGCTGACGAGATCGGGGAGCGCCTTCTGCGGCGCGTCGACAGCGTAGGTCACGTAGCGCACGCCCGCAATGTCAAACGGCGTCGCATCGCCCGACGGTTTGCCCTTGATCAACACCGTGTACTTCTTGCGCAGCGCGTGGCGCACGCCCAGCTCGTAGAACACGTTGGCGTTGTTCACCGTGATGTCGCACACCACCAGGTCGGCCTGCAGGATCAGCTGGAACATGTCCTGATGGACCTGCCCGGCACCCACCACCTCCACCGTGGTGTCTCCGGCGATCTCGCAGGCCCGCAGGGCCGGTGCAATCAGCTCCGTGTGCGTGCGCTCGAAGTCGATGTCCTGGCCCTTGCTGTCCTTCTTGTCGCCAAACCCCCGGATCACGAAGCAGCGCATGGCGCCTCCATTTCTTCGGTTTCTTTCGTGCCCGCCTGCGCTGGGCCGTCCGGTCTTGCTGGGTCTTGAACAGCTCGCCGGTGCGCCAGCGTGTGGGCGGCTGCAGCTTAGTGCCGAACGTCGGAATTCGCGTCCTAAGGATTGTGGGCTTGGCACCGTTCTTCCTTTGGCTGCGCTGCCGCCGACATGCGGCAACAACCGAGGTGCGACCGAACGCATATCCATCTGTGCAAAGAGGCGTTCCCTGTTGGGGAGGCGGTGCCTAGAGTGCCGGCCAATGACCCGCCTGCTCACCTTCCCCGACTCCCAGCACCAGGTGCTGTCGATCCGCGCCAAGGCGCTGGTGTTCGACGACCCGGCCTCGCGTGCGTTGCTGGCCCAGGCCGAGCGCGTCGCCGCCAGTGATGCCACCGTGCTCATCATTGGCGAGACTGGCACCGGCAAGGAGCTGATCGCCCGCCATATCCACAGCAGCAGCGGCCGCCGCGGGCTGTTCCTGGCCGTGAACTGCGGCGCGTTCACCGAGCAGCTCGTCGAAGCGGAACTCTTTGGCCACGAGGCCGGCGCCTACACGGGCGCCACCAGCGCGCGCGCCGGCTGGTTCGAGGCCGCGGCCGAGGGCACGTTGTTTCTGGACGAAGTCGGCGACCTGCCGCTTTCGGTGCAGGTGAAGCTGCTGCGCGTGTTGCAGGAGCGCCAGGTCGTGCGCATCGGCTCGCGCAAGCCCATCGACGTGCGCGTGCGGCTGGTGGCCGCCACCAATGTGCGGCTGGAGCAGGCGGTGGCGGCCGGCCACTTCCGCGCTGATCTCTATTACCGCCTCAGCGTTGCCACGCTGCAGCTCAGCACCTGGCCCAGCGGCCGGGCGACATCTTTGCGCTGGCTGAGCATTTCATCGAGGTCTACAGCCGGCGCCTGGGCCTCACCGACGTGCGCCTCAGCAGCGACGCGCGCGACGCCTTGCTGGCCTACGCCTGGCCCGGCAACATCCGCGAGCTGGAAAACGTCATCCACTACGCGCTGATCATCTGCCGCGACGGCCGCATCGCCCGCGAGGACCTGCAGCTCCGTTCCGTCTCGGGGCCGCAGCTCATGCCGCCCGCATCGACTGGCAACGTCGGCGATGAAGAGGAGGTGCTGGAGCGCGTCTTCGAACGGTTGTTCGACGAGGCGCCGCAGGCCCTGCATGAGCGCGTCGAGTCCGCCCCGATCCGCGCGGCCTGCCGCCATTGCCACCACAACCAGGTGCACACGGCGGCGCTGTTGGGCATCACGCGCAATGTGCTGCGCACCCAGCTCAAGCGGCTGGGCCTGCTGCCGCCAGCGCGCGCGGTGACGCCGCAGATCGGGCACGAGCCGGCGCCGCCCCTGCGCATCCACGCCGCCGCATGAGTTGACGCGAAATCCTTCGTTCCTCGCCCCGGCCGCCGCTGCGCACACTGGCCAGGTTCCTCAGATCTCAGCCAACACACCGATGAACTCCTCCACCTTTGCCCACCGCGCGCTCGCGCCCCTCGTGCTGCTCCTCGTTGCCACGGCCGCACAGGCCCAGGGCGGCGACAACCCCTACGGCATCGGCTCCGTCTGGGACAAGAGCGACGCCGTCACCAAGGCCGTGCTCTTCACCCTCGTGGCGATGAGCGCGGGCAGCTGGTACGTCATCATCACCAAGCTGCTGCAGCAGGCCAAGCTGGGCGTGCAGGCACGTGCTGCGCAGAAGGATTTCTGGAGCGCCGGCACCGTCAAGGCGGGTGCCGAGAAGCTGTCGCCCAAGAGCCCGTATCGCTACATCGCCGAGGCCAGCCTGGAGGCCACGCAACGCCACCACGGCCTGCGTGCCAAGGTGGACTTTGCCGACTGGGTCGACCTGTCCCTGCACCGCGCCACCGAGCGCGTGCAGCGCCAGCTCTCCACGGGCCTGAGCCTGCTGGCCACGGTCGGGTCCACATCGCCCTTCGTCGGCCTGCTGGGCACGGTCTGGGGCATCTATCACGCGCTCACCGCCATCGGCGTGGCCGGCCAGGCTTCCATCGACAAGGTGGCCGGCCCGGTGGGCGAGGCGCTCATCATGACGGCCATCGGCCTCGCGGTCGCCGTGCCCGCCGTGCTGGGCTACAACGCGCTGTTGCGCCGCAATGCCCTGGTGCTGGACGACGTGCGCGACTTCTCCGGCGAACTGCATTCCGTGCTGCTGGGCTCGGGGCATGAGCAGCCCGCCGCTGCCGAGCAGCCGCAGCAAGGCGTCGGCCTGAGCCCCGCCCTGGCCTGAGCGCTGCACGATGGCCATCCAGATTGCTCAAGGCGCCGACGAGGCCGTCTCGTCCATCAACACGACGCCGCTCGTCGACGTCATGCTGGTGCTGCTCATCATCTTCCTCATCACCATCCCGGTCGTGAACTTCTCGGTGCCGGTGGAGCTGCCGCACCAGCGCAACGAAGTGCGCGAGAGCCAGCCCAAGGATGTCGTCATCACGGTATCGCGCGAGGGCAAGCTCTACTGGTTCGACGCGCCCGTGGCCGGCAAGGACGCCCTCTTCGAGCGCCTGAAAGGTATCGCCGTTCAGTAGCCTCAGCCCGAGGTGCGCATCCGCGGTGACGCCGGCAGCGACTACGCGCCGGTAGGCCGCGTGCTGCTGGCCGCCCAGCGCGCCGGCATCGCCAAGGTGGGCTTCATCACCGAGCCACCGGCCCGATCGCTATGAGTTCGTCACCGCTGAAGAAGGCGGCCCGCGCGCGCCTCGAGATCACGTCGGCGCTGCCGGTGCCCGACATCAACACCACGCCGCTGATCGACGTGATGCTGGTGCTGCTGGTGATGCTCATCATCACCATCCCGGTCCAGCTGCACAGCGTCAACCTCAACCTGCCCATCGCGCCGCCGAGCGCGCCGCCGCCGGTGCCGCCCGAGGTCGTGCGGCTGGACATCGCGCCGGGCGACGTCGTGCTTTGGAACGGGGAGGCCGTGGCCGACGATGCCACGCTGCACGATCGCCTCATCGCCGCCGGCCAGCAGGCCACCCAGCCCGAGGTGCATGTGCGCCCGCAGCCGGGCGCCAAGTACGACCGCTTCGCCGCCGTCATGACGGCCGCCCACCAGGCCGGCCTGAACAAGCTCGGCGTGACCGGCAGCGAGCAATTTCTCGACGATCAGCAGTAGGAGAGATCCATAAGTGCAGTCCTTTCTCCCGGCATCTCCGGTGGCCTGACGCTGGACGACACCCGCCCCGCGCCACGTCGCCTCGTGCCGCCGCCATTGGCCGTGTCCATCGCGGCACCGCTGCGCTCGCAACTCAAGCCGCCGGCCAACGCCAACCGCGGCACCGGCATCGCCGTCGTCGTCGGCCTGCATATCGTGCTGGGCTGGGGGCTGAGCACGGGCCTTGCGTCCAAGGCCGCCGAGGCCATCAAGAAGCCCATCGAGATGGCGCTGCTGCCCGAGGTGCTGCCGCCTCCGCCGCCCCCGCCACCGCCCAAGGTCGTGAAGATCGAGCCGATGCAGAAGATCGTGCCGCCGCCGGCCTACGTGCCGCCGCCCGAGATCGTGCCCGTCGTCACGCCGCCGCCCGCGCCCATCCAGGTCGTGCAGGCCACGCCGCCCAAGGAGCCCGTCGTGGTCGCCGCGGCCCCTGCGCCAGTGCCCGTGCCGGCGCCGCCCGCCGCGCCGCCCGTCGTCAAGCGCGAGATCAGCTTGGCCTGCCCCGGCTACGAGGCCGTGCTGGCCTCGGCGCTGGAGGAAGCCATCGACCGCGTCGGGCTCAAGGGCACCGTGCAGACGTTGATCAAAATCCGCGGCAGGCAGGTCGTCGACGTCGCGACGCTGTCCGGCCCCAAGGGGTACCACAAGTACGTGCAGGCACCGGTCAAGCGCATGCGCTGCACGGCGGGCGGTGCGGATGAAGTGCAGGTCTCCCTGCCCGTGATCTTCTTCTGAGCTGTTGACCTCTCCTTGCCGATGCGGCCTGGTGCAGGGCCTGGGCACTCGCGCCGCATTCAGCGCTCGACCGCCAACGGCGTCGACTGCACCAGCCGGAACATGCCCGCCGCCTCGTCCAGGTCCCAGCGCTCCACCACGGCGCTGGGGCCGGGTGCCGTACGGATCACGTTGACCGAATTGGACAGGCCCCCGCGCAGGCGGTGGCTGAGCGAGGTGCCCGCCTGCACGGCCCACACGGCGCGCGGCAGGTCAGGCCAGCTCTGCTTCAGCGGCAGCACATAGGGCAGGTGGATGTGGCCACCGATGACCGCATCGACCCCTGCCACCGCCCAGCGCCGCACCGCGTGTTCATGGCCGCGCAGCAGGTTGTCGACGTCGACCTCCTCGGTCACGGCCACCGGCTGGTGCACCGCGACGAGGCGTATCTGCTGCGGCCTGGCCCGCGCCAGACGCTCGGCCACGCGCTCCACCTGCGCCTGCGACACCTCGCCGTTCTTGTGCCGGTAGCGTCGCGTGGTGTTGATCGCGATGACCAGCAGATCGTCGCGCTCGAACTCGCCCTCCAGCGCGGTGCCGAAGACGCGGGCGTAGCGGCCGTAGGGATGGAAAGCGCGCGCGAAGACGTCGAACAGGGGGATGTCGTGGTTGCCCGGGATGATGAGCTGGGCCGGCACGCCGAGCTGGTCGAACACCACCTTGGCCCGGGCGAACTCGGCGGGCTTGGCGCGCTGGGTGATGTCGCCGGTGACCAGCAGCAGGTCGGGCCGCAGTTCGGCGGCGAGCCGTTGCAGCGCAACGATGGCCACCGGCCTCTCGGTGCCGAAATGGGGGTCGGAGACCTGCAGAACCACCGTCATGCGCGGGGCTCCGGCGCCTGTTGCGCATCCAGGCGCTCTTGCGCCAGCCCGGCCGGGCGGATCAGCATCAGCGGACGAGGCGCCACTTCGAAACGTAGCGGCAGCGGCAGGTGCAGCACCTCGCCGTCGGTGGCGACCTTGATACGTTGCGAGCCGAGGGCGCGGGCCGTCACGGTCAGGCGGCGGAAGGCGAAGTTCTGCACCTGATCGGCCTCGCCAAGCTGGCCGAAGGCCCCGCGCGCCAGCAACGCGAGCATCGACCAGCGCCCGATGGGCTTGAGCGTCACCCCCGCAAGGCAGCCCGCGTCGATGGCCTGTGCCTCCGGCAGGCCTACCTGTTCCATCTGCAGCGCGTTGTTGCCGACGAACAGCGTCGGCGTGCGGACCTGGCGCGTCTGCCCGGCCAGCTCGATGCTCAGCCGCAGGCTGCGGTGGCCGCGCAGCAGGGTGTTGATGCCGGCGGCCAGTGCCACCAGTCGGCTGCGGCCGAACTGCTGCTTCCACGACTCACGGTCTTCCAGCAGCTGGGGGTACAGGCCCAGGCTGGCGTTGACGAGGAAGATGCGCTCATTGAGCTGGCCGACTTGCACGGGCACTGCGGCCTCGGTGAACAGCACGCGCAGCGCGCCGTCCAGGTCTTGCGGAATGCCGTGGGTGCGCGCGAAGTAGTTGAAGGTGCCGCGCGGCAGCACGCCGAAGCTGCAGCCGCTGCCCAGCACCGCCTGGGCGACGGCGTTGATCGTGCCGTCGCCACCGGCCGCGACGACGATGCCGCCGGTCGCACCGGCCCGCCGGACGGCCTCGCGCGCCGTTTCAGCCAACTGCCCGGGTTCTTCCACCGGCAGCAGCTCGCAGCGGCGGCCCTGGGCTGCGCAGGCGGCCTGGACGGCCGGCCCGACCTCATCGCGGTCGCCATGCCCCGAGGCACGGTTGAACACGACGAACAAGGTGGGGGCGTTGTCGGGCGGGGCCGGTGGCGTCATGGGCGGCAGGTCGATCTCGGAAGTCCGGGAACGATAGCGGCCTGAGCCTGCGTGCGCGCGCAGGCCCGGCACAACGGGCGCTTGTCTGACAAGCGCCGTGCCGCTCCGCCTTGCTCACAGCTTGTACGTCAGCCCCACGTTGAAGCGCCGCCCGAACTGGAAGTTCGACTGGTGCCAGGGGTTGAGCGGGTCGGTGTAGGTCACGCGCTGGTTGGTCGCGTTCTCGATGCCGAAGCGCACCTGCAGTTGTGAAGTGATCTGCTGCGACACGTTGGCCGA
This sequence comes from uncultured Roseateles sp., assembly GCA_963422775.4. Classification (GTDB taxonomy): domain Bacteria; phylum Pseudomonadota; class Gammaproteobacteria; order Burkholderiales; family Burkholderiaceae_C; genus Pelomonas. The sequence continues at coordinate 2,022 of CAUJSJ030000037.1, read as the reverse complement.
CACCCAGGTCTCCGCACCATTCAATTGAAAGGCCGTGGAGTCCCAGGTCGGCGCGCGGTTGTAGGCCGAGTGGTGGTTGGCGGCCAGGCGGGCCTCGAAGCCGTTGCGGGCGTACCAGAGGGTCAGGCCGCCGTTGCTCTTCATCAGGCCGTTCGTGGCGATAGGCGTGAACGTGCTGCCGCTGCGGTCGCCGTTTTCCTTGATGTTGCTGTCGCTGTAGGTGTAGTTGGCCTGCAGGCCCAGGCTGTTCCACGGCGCGGGCAGGGCCGTGAAGGCCTGCTGGTAGACCAGCTCCACGCCTTGCACATTGCCGCCGTCGCGGTTGACCTGCTGCGTGTAGTACGCCGCCTTGCCGTTGAAGGTGCCGGCCACCGAGGCGATGCCGATGTAGTCGCTGATCTTCTTGTAGAACAGGCCGACGGAGACGAGGCTGTCCTTGTCGAAATAGCGCTGCAAGGTCAGGTCGACCTGGCTGGCCATCATGGGCTTGAGTTGCGGGTTGCCGCCGGAGACCGTCGTCGGGTTGACGCCGTTGGGGTCGACGCTGACGGTGTGGGCCGCGTTCATCACGTCCAGCGGCGCGCGGGCCATGGCGCGCGAGACGCCGAAGCGCAGCTGGTTCACGTCGTCCTGATCCAGGTTGAGGATGAGGTTCAAGCTGGGCAGGAAGCGGGTGTAGCTGGTGCCGGCCGACACGGGCGTGGGCGCGCCGCCGTTGACCTGTTCCATGCCGTAGCCGGTCTGGCGGGTGTGCACGGCGCGCAGGCCGACGTTGCCGCGGTAGCTCATGTCGCCAAAGGCGCTGCCGTTCAGGTCGGCCTGGGCGAAGGCCGCGCTGCTGCTCTCCTTGGCGCGCCAGCTGTTCTGCACCAGGTCGCTGGCGGTGGGGCTGCGGCCGTCGGCGCTCAGCGTGGTGGCGCCGAAGTATTTGCCGACCGCGCTGCCAAAGCCGTCGGTGAACTCGATGAAGTCGGGCCGGCCGTCGACCTGCACGCGCTGGAAGGCGCTGGTCGGGATGGTGGCTGCGCCGGCGTAGTTCCACGAGGTCTGGGCATAGGACTTGTCGCGCTGCGTGGTGCGCAGGCCGAACTTGAGCTTGCTGACGTCGCCCCACTTGATCGCACGGCTGGCGTTGAACTGCTGGGAGTTCAGCGAGTCATTGAGCTTGCCCACATAGGTCGGGCCCCATTGCTCGGTGACGTTGGTGGAGAAGGCGGCCGGGTTGCCGGTGTCGCCGCTGAAGGAGTAGGTCATCCAGCCGTCGCGCGGGAAGCTCCACGTGACCGAGCCGGGCTGCAGCATGCTCATCTGCACGGCTGACCACATGGTGTCGCGCGCGGCGGTGGAGCGGGCGACGTCAGCATCCAGCTGCCAGTCGTCGAGCTTGACCTTGCCGTTCAGGCCGGCCGCGAAGTTGCGCATGTTCTGCTTCCAGCGCGCGTTCAGGTTGTCCAGGTTCACGCCGGATACCGTCGCGCCAGTCACATAGCCGCCGTCGGTCGTGACCTTGCTGTAGGCGCCGCTCTGCCAGCCGTCCCAGTTGCCGACATTGCCTTCGACGTGAACGACGGTGGGCTCCAGGATGTTGGAGCGCGCGGCGTAGACGTCGCCGGTGATGGCGACGGCGCTGCTCGGCTTGTATTCGATCTTGCCCAGCAGGCTGGAGCGCTTGTCGGTGCCCTTCTTGACGCCGTTCTGGAAGCCCCAGGGCGTCTTGTCGACCTTGCCGTCGCCGGTCACGTCGGCGGAGTGGTCCTCGTTGAAGCCCCAGTTGTCGACGCGGTCCTCCAGCGAGGGCTGGTCGTAGTAGCTGAAGGCCAGCGCGACGCCCAGCGTCCGGTCGAGGAACTGGTCGACGTAGATGCCGCCCAGGCGCGGTGCGTACTTCTTGGCGCCCTGGATGCTCTTGCCCAGCTGGTAATACAGCGCGTCCGCCTTCAGCGACACGGTGCGCTCGCGGTAGGCCAGGGGCTGGACGGTCTGCAGGTCGATGGTGGTGGCGATGCCGCCTTCGACGATCTC